>NZ_FOQJ01000022.1:0-31831 GCF_900113725.1 Bradyrhizobium sp. cf659 | reverse complement strand
TCCATGGTGCCGTTCCTCTGTTGGAGCTCTTGCGAGACCGCTTCCCAAGGCTTGAGCATGTCTTTGCCGATCGGATTTATCGCGGCAAACAGCTCGTCAACGCACTCTCCGACTGCGGACCATGGACGATCGAGATCGTCGAGCGACCGCTCGGGGTCAAAGGCTTCCAGCTCCTGCCCAGGCGCTGGGTCGTCGAGCGTACCTTTGCATGGTTCGGCAGATGTCGTCGCCTCTCCAAAGACTTCGAAGGCTCCGCCGCCACCGAGCTAGCCTGGTTGCTCGCCGCCCATCTGAGGCTCCTAACTCGCCGCTTGGCCAGACCCTGAAGACGCCCACGCTTTTTGAGTCAGGCTCTGAGGTGCGAGCCATGGGGCGCGACGCGCCACATCGGGAGCCTCGAAGGATCTACGCCCCCGATGCAGCCGGGCCGTCGCCCTTCGAGGGCCGCCGCACGGCGCGTTGCGCCGCGCAGCTCACGCCTCAGGGTGACGGTGATAGAGTTGGACGCGCTATGCCTCCCCACCGTCATTGCGAGCGCAGCGAAGCAATCCAGACTGTCGCCGCGGCAAGATACTGGATTGCTTCGCTGCGCTCGCAATGACGAGCGGATGAAGTCTTAGCCAAACCGATGACTATACCGGTCCACCGTCAGCGCGCTGACGTCGATGTCCGGCTTCTTGCCCGACAGCATGTCCGCGAGCACCCGTCCCGAACCGCAGGACATGGTCCAGCCGAGCGTGCCGTGGCCGGTGTTGAGGTGGAGGTTGGCGTATTGGGTCGGGCCGATCACGGGCGGGCCGTCCGGCGTCATCGGGCGCAAGCCGCTCCAGAACGTCGCTTTCGAGAGATCGCCGCCGCGCGGGAACAGATCGGTCAGTGAATGGTCCAGCGTGGCGCGGCGCGCATCATAGAGCTTGCTCGAATAGCCCGAGATTTCGGCGGTGCCGCCGACACGGATGCGATTGCCGAGGCGGGTGATCGCGACCTTGTAGCTCTCGTCCATCACGGTCGATTCCGGCGCGCCCGAGGCGTCCTTGATCGGCACCGTGATCGAATAGCCCTTCACCGGATAGACCGGCAGCGAGATGCCGAGCGGCGCAGCGAGCCGCGACGACCAGCTTCCGAGCGCAAGGACGTAGGCGTCCGCCTGCAACATGCCGCCGGCGCTGGTCGCGACGCCGCTGACGCGCGCGCCGTCGGTGACGATGCGGTCGATGCCGGTGTTGAACATGAAGCGCACGCCGAGCGCCTGGGCATGCTTGGCCAGCGCCTGCGTGAACATGTGGCAGTCGCCGGTCTCGTCCTGCGGCAGGCGAAGTCCGCCGGCGAACTTCTCCTTCACACCGGCGAGCGCCGGCTCGACCGCGATGCAACCCTCGCGGCCCAGCACCTCAAAGGGGACGCCGTATTGCTTGAGCACGGCGATGTCTTCGCCGGTGCCGTCGAGCTGCGCCTGGTAGCGGAACAGCTGGAGCGTGCCCTGCGAGCGCTCGTCATATTGAATGCCGATGTCGCGGCGCAGATCGCGCAGGCAATCGCGGCTGTATTCCGCGATCGGGATCATCCGGCTCTTGTTGACCGCGTAGCGTTCGCTGGTGCAGTTGCGCAGCATCTTGAGCAGCCAGACCCACATCACGGGATCGAGCTTCGGCCGGATCACCAGCGGGCCGTGCTTCATCAAGAGCCACTTGACCGCCTTCACCGGCACCCCGGGCCCGGCCCAGGGCGAGGAATAGCCGGGCGACACCTCGCCGGCATTGGCGAAGGATGTCTCCAGTGCCGGCTCCGGCTGACGGTCGACGACCGTCACCTCGTGGCCTGCACGCGCAAGGTAATAGGCAGAGGTGACGCCGATGACGCCGCTGCCGAGGATCAGAACTTTCACGCTTCGTCAAACTCCCGCGGCATCACGCTCGCCGCTGCAAGGAAACCACTCGCAACGGCGAGAGCAATTATCAGGCCACCTTCTTGATGGCGTCGCCGAGGATCGAGACCATCTGGTCGATGTGGCTCTTCTCGACGATGAGCGGGGGCGACATCGCGAAGCTATCGCCGCTCATGCGCAGGTAAAGGCCGGTGTTGAAGCAGTCGACCATCACGTCGTAGCCGCGCGCGCCGACCACGCCGCCACGCGGCGCCAGCTCGACCGCGCCCATCAGGCCGCAATTGCGGATGTCGACGACGTTCGGCAGGCCCTTCAGCGAATGCAGCGCATCGCGCCAGTATTCGGCGATCGACGCACCGCGCGTGAGCAGGCCTTCGTCCTTGTAGATGTCGAGGGTCGCAATGCCGGCGGCGCAGGCCGTCGGATGCGCCGAATAGGTGTAGCCGTGGAACAGCTCCATCTGGTTCTCCGGGCCGACCATCAGGCCGTCGTGAACCTTGCGGCTCGCGAACACCGCGCCGCAGGGAATGGTGCCGTTGGTGATGCCCTTGGCCGTCGTCATCAGGTCCGGCGTGACGCCGAAGAAGTTGGCGGCAAACGGCGTGCCGAGGCGACCGAAGCCGGTGATGACCTCGTCGAAGATCAGCAGAATGCCGTGCTTGTCGCAGATCTCGCGCAGGCGCTGGAGATAGCCCTTCGGCGGCGGCAGCACCGCGGTCGAGCCCGGCACCGGCTCGACGATGACGGCGGCGATCGTCTCGGCGCCGTGCAAGGCCACGAGGCGCTCGAGGTCGTCGGCGAGCTCGGCGCCGTGCTCGGGCTGATCCTTGGCGAAGGCGTTGCGGCCGAGATCATGGGTGTGGCGGATGTGGTCGACGCCCGGCAGCAGGGTCGCGAAGGCGCGGCGATTGGCGACCATGCCGCCGACCGACGTGCCGCCGAAGCCGACGCCGTGATAACCGCGCTCGCGGCCGATCAGGCGGGTGCGGCTCGCCTGGCCGTTGGCGCGATGATAGGCGAGCGCGATCTTGAGCGCGGTGTCCACCGACTCGGAGCCGGAGTTGGTGAAGAATATCCGGTCGAGGCCCTTCGGCGCGATCTCGGCGAGCCGCTCGGCGAAGTCGAATGCCAGCGGATGGCCCATCTGGAACGACGGCGCGAAGTCCAGCGTCATGAGCTGCCGCTCGACCGCGGCGGCGATCTGCTTGCGGCCGTGGCCGGCATTGACGCACCAGAGGCCGGCGGAGCCGTCGATTACCTTGCGGCCGTCGACGGTGGTGTAGTGCATGCCCTCGGCCGAGGAGAACAGGCGCGGCGCCTTCTTGAACTGCCGGTTGGCCGTGAACGGCATCCAGAACGAGTCGGTCTTGATAGTGTTCGGAATCTGATGAAGGGTCACGGCCGCGCTCCTTTGCTGACGAGATAGCAGAGGCACGGCTTCCAAAGCGCAACAAGTCCTTTTCTGGTGACCTGCAAGCCATTGATTTCACTGGGGCCACTGGTCCATATTTGCGCGATCCGCAACACCTGCAACAGGGACCAGGGGCATGAGCGTCGACATCGGTGGACGGCTGCGATTCATCCGGGCGCGCCACAAGCTGTCGCAGCGCGAGCTTGCCAAGCGCGCCGGCGTCACCAATTCGACGATTTCGCTGATCGAATCCAACCAGATGAACCCGTCGGTCGGCGCGCTCAAGCGCATCCTCGACGGCATCCCGATGGGGCTCGCCGAGTTCTTCGCGCTGGAGCCGGAGAGCCGGCGCAAGATCTTCTATCGCGCCGAGGAGCTGACCGAGGTCGGCAAGAAGCCGATCTCGTATCGGCAGGTCGGCGACAATCTGTTCGGCCGCAGCCTCCAGATTTTGAAGGAGCGCTACGAGCCCGGCAGCGACACCGGGCGCGTTCACCTCGTCCATGACGGCGAGGAGGGCGGCATCGTGATCTCGGGCAAGCTCGAAGTCACCGTCGAGGACGAACGCCGCATCCTCAATCCCGGCGATGCCTATTATTTCGAGAGCCGCCGCCCGCATCGCTTCCGCTGCGTCGGCGGCAAGCCGTGCGAAGTGATCTCGGCCTGCACCCCGCCGACATTTTGACGCGCATCAAAATCCCCCGGAATCTTACGGACGGCCGGTATCTTACGGAGCTTGAGCCATCTCAATTTCAGCGCGCCGAACCGCTATATATTACGAACCGTAGCCGAGCAGCCTGGCGCAAAGGTGCTGAGGTTATGGCCCCGGACTCCTAGGCACTCCGGGGCCGCATCGTAACAGGGCTCGCCGATGAAGATCACGCTCGCCAATGCAGAAGCCGCGCTCGACGAAGTCCAGCGCGACGCCGACAAGCTCCATTCACGCGAGCTGCGCAAGGCCATCGCCGAATACATCGAGACGCAGCGAGAGGCGCTCAAGGCTCTCCGGCGGAAGCTGAACTGACGCTGCGACGCGGGTCGCTGGCCGCGCGGCCTTCTCCGCGCGGCTCCCATTTGACATCGCCGCAGCGCTCAAGACTGCGTCAGCAATTGCTCGATCCGGATCGGAAAGCGCCGCACCCGCACGCCGGTCGCGTGCCAGACGGCGTTGGCGACCGCGCCGGCGCTGCCGGTGATGCCGATCTCGCCGACGCCCTTGATGCCGAGCGCATTCACATGCGGGTCGTGCTCCTCGACCGTGATCACGTCGAGCGGCGGCACGTCGGCATTCACGGGGATGTGGTACTCGCCGAGATTGGCGTTCATGATCCGCCCGCTGCGACGGTCGGTGATGGCCTCCTCGTGCAGTGCGAAGGACATGCCCCAGATCATGCCGCCGAACAGCTGGCTCTTCACCAGATGCGGATTGACGATGCGCCCCGCCGCGAAGGCACCGACCATGCGCGTGACGCGGACCTGGCCGAGCTCGGGATCGACCTTCACCTCCGCGAACACCGCGCCATGGGCGTGCATCGCATACTCCTCCATCGCCGCGGGGTTCGGCGCGCCGGTGCCGCGCGCCTCGACCTCCGCGACGCCGGCACGCGTGAGGATCTCGGCATAGCTCTCGCCGCGCCCCTCGTCGTCGCGCCGGAACAGCTTTCCGTCACGCGCGACCACGCCGGCATTGCCTGCTCCGAACAGCGGCGAGCGCTCGTCATTGGTGGCGAGATCGGCGAGCCTTGCAATCACGGCCGCGCCGGCGCTGTGGATCGCAGTGCCCGCGGTCGCCGTGTGCGCCGAGCCGCCGGCAATGCCGGCGTCGGGCAGGTCCGACGTGCCGGCCTTGAATTCGACGCGGTCGATATCGAGACCGAGACCGTCGGCTGCGATCTGGGCGAGTGCCGTCCAGGCGCCCTGCCCCATGTCGTGCGCACCGATCTCCATCGCACCGGTGCCATCGCGGCGGATCGCCGCGCGCGCTTCGGCCTGGAACATCAGCGCCGGGAAGGTCGCGGTGCCCATGCCCCAGCCGACCAGAAGACCGGCATCGTCGCGCATCTGCCGCGGCTGGAGCGAACGCTTGGCCCAGCCGAAGCGCGCAGCGCCCTGCTCGTAGCAGGCACGCAGCGCCTTGGATGAGAACGGCTTGCCGGTGATCGGCTCGACCTCGGCATAGTTCCTCAGACGGAAGGCGAGCGGATCGATGCCGCAGGCCCAGGCCATCTCGTCGATCGCGCTTTCCAGCGCGATCGAGCCGGTCGCCTCGCCGGGGGCGCGCATGAACAGCGGCGTGCCGGTGTTGACGCGGACGGCATCGTGCGAGGTGCGGATCGCAGGGCTCGCATAGAGCGTGTGCGAGGCATCGGCCGCCGGCTCGTAGAAATCGTCGAACGTGCTCGACACGGTCCTCGCATGATGATCGAGCGCGGTCAGGCGCCCCTCGCCGTCGGCACCGATGCGCAGCCGCTGACGCGTCGGCGCACGATGACCGACCGGGCCATACATCTGCTCGCGGCGCAGCACGAGCTTCACGGGCCGGCCGACGAGCTTGGCGGCCATGATGCCGAGGGTCGGCGGGCCGGACATCAGCCCCTTGGAGCCGAAACCGCCACCGAGGAACGGGCTGCGGATGTGGATCTTGTCAGGCGCAATGCCGAACAGCTCGGCGATGCGTCCGAGCGATAGCATCAGGCCCTGGGTCGGCATGTCGACCGACAGATTGTCCCCGTCCCAGCTGGCCACGATCGCATGCGGCTCCATGGCATTGTGATATTGCGGCGGCGTCTCGTACGTCGCGTCGATCTGCTTCTCGGCCGCGGCAAGCCCCGCCTCGACGTCGCCGTGGCGATTTTCTGTCGGGTTGCCGACGCCGACCACCGGCGGCACAAAACTTTCGCCGGCATCGAGGCCGACGAGCGCAGGCAGCGTCTCATAGCGCGGCGCCAGCAGCACCGCGCCTTCCGTCGCGGCCTCCAGCGTTTCAGCGATCACGACGGCGATCGGCTGGTTGGCGTAGCGGACCTCGTCGCTCTGTAGCACCTCCATCCGGAACACGAACGGGTTGGTCTTGATCTCCGGGTCGACTGCAAGCGGCGGCTTGTGATCTGATGTCATCACGTCGACGACGCCGGGATGGCGCTTGGCAGCCGTGACATCGAGCGAGACCACGCGGCCGCGCGAGATGCTCGAGACCGCCATCACCGCAAACAGCATGCCGGGCGGATGATTGTCGGCGGTATAGGTCGCCTGACCCTTGACCTTGAGGATGCCGTCGCGCCGGGTCAGCGGCTGGCCGATGTTCGAGCCGTGGCGCAGATTGGCGGGAGCGCTGGTGAGATTGAGCTCAGGCATGGATGGCTCCGGAGGTCGAGGCAAAGGGAGAGGCCGGCAGCGCCGGCAGGCGCGCCGGCGTACCGGCGGCGGCGAGGGTCAGCGCGCGCACGACGATGCGGCGGGCGAGCTCGATCTTGAAGGCGTTGTCGCCGGACGGTTTTGCGTCGGTGAGCGCGCGCCAGGCGGCTTCCTGGAAGGCGTCGGCCGTGGGTGTGACGCCCTTGAGAACATCTTCCGCGGCGCGAGCACGCCAGGGCTTGGCGGCAACGCCGCCGAGCGCGATCCGCGCCTCCTTGATCTTGCCGTTCTCGATCTGCAACGCAGCGGCGGCCGAGACGACGGCAAACGCGTAAGAGGTACGCTCGCGAACCTTGAGGTAGCGCGCATGCGCCGCAAAGTCGCGTGCCGCAGGCGGCAGACGCACCGCCGTGATCAGGTCGCCGGCTTCGAGCGCGGACTCGCGCTGAGGCGTATCGCCGGGCAGGCGATGCAGTTCGTCCAGCCCGATCTCGCGACGGCCGTTCCTGCCCTCGATCTCGACGATGGCGTCAAGTGCGACCAGGGGAACGCAGAAGTCCGAGGGATGCGTGGCGATGCAGTTCTCGCTCCAGCCGAGCACGGCATGGGCGCGGTTCTCGCCGTCGCGGGCGTCGCAGCCAGTGCCCGCCTCGCGCTTGTTGCAGCGGCTGGCGGTGTCATAGAAATACGCACAGCGCGTCCGTTGCAGTAGATTGCCGCCGACAGTCGCGGCATTGCGCAGTTGCGCGGATGCGCCGGAGAGCAGCGCTTCGGCGACCGCCGGACAGGACCTTGCGAAGTCGGCATCGTGCGCGAGATCGGCGTTGCTCACCAGCGCGCCGATGCGCAACGACCCGTCGGCGAGATGCTCGATGCCGTCGAGCCCCTCGAGATGCGTGACATCGACCAGGCGATCCGGACGGCTGACGCCGCCCTTCATCAGATCGAGCAGGTTGGTGCCGGCGGCGAGATAGGTCGCGCCCGGCTGGGCGGCAGCGGCAACGGCCTCGGCAACCGTGGCCGGCCTGACATAATCGAACGGTTTCATGCGGAGCGCCTCTGATTGGATTCGTCCATGCCGGCCTGCGCCTCGCGCACGGCATCGACGATGCCGGCATAGGCGCCGCAGCGGCAGAGATTGCCGCTCATGCATTCGCGGATGCGTTCGGGATCATCGCCGGCCTGGGCCTCGCGCATCATGCCGATCGCGCTCATGATCTGGCCGGGCGTGCAGAAGCCGCACTGGAATCCGTCATGGGCAATGAAGGCGGCCTGCACCGGGTGAAGCTGGTCGCCGCGCGCGACGCCTTCGATGGTGAGGATGTCGGCGCCGTCATGGCTGATGGCGAGCGCGAGGCAGGAATTGATGCGCTTGCCGTCGACGAGAATGGTGCAGGCGCCGCACTGGCCGCGGTCGCATCCCTTCTTGGTTCCGGTCAGATGGAGGCGCTCACGCAGGAGATCGAGCAGCGTGACGCGCGGATCGTCGAGGACGAAGTCGCGCCGCGCACCGTTCACGGTGAGGCTGATGGAGTGGTTCATACAAGGCTCCGATCAGATATGGACATGAGTGATCGCGCAGCGCGCCACCGCCGTGGCCGCCGTCGACATGGGCTGGCCAGGCGGAAGCCGGCCAACATCCCAGCGAAGATACGGAGGCACCCTCCGCTTAACAAGGGGAGCCGAAAAATATTTGGAATTCGTCAAAAGCCCATGCGACACCAACGCGATGCAGCCCTGCAAGGGTTCAATCTAACCAATTCGTGATCTACATTGCCGGCATGGACGACCACACCGACCAGACCCGAAAGCCCCGCGCCGATGCCGTGCGCAACCGCGAGCGCGTGCTCGAGGCGGCCAAGGCCGTGTTCAACGCGGGAGGTCCGGAAGCGAGCCTGGAGGCGGTGGCGAAGCGTGCCGGCGTCGGCATCGGCACGCTCTATCGGCATTTCCCGACGCGCGAGGATTTGTTCGAGGCGGTGTACCGGCGCGAAGTCGAGCAGCTCAGCGAGCTCGCCGAGCAATTGAAGATTGCGAAGGACCCGGTCGACGCGCTGCGGCGCTGGCTACGTTCCGGCGTCGAATTCGTGGCCACCAAAAAAGGCATGTCGGCGGCGCTGGCGCTGACGTTCCAGAGCTCGTCGGAACTCGCGGCCTTCTCGATGGACCGGCTGACAAAGGCGATCGGCTCGCTGCTCGACCGCGCCGTCGCGGCCGGCGAGATGCGTGCCGATGTCAGCCCGGAAGACCTGCTCAGGGCCCTGATCGGCATGTGCTACATGCACGATCAGCCCGGCTGGCAATCCTCGGTGCTGCGCATGCTCGACGTGTTCGTCGACGGGCTGCGCGTGCAGCCCGGCGCCAAGGCCAAGGCGCGCGCCGCCGCCAAGCCCGCGCCGAAGCGAAAGCGATAGCGCGTCCCGCGTTCTCCAAGATCGTGCTAGGATCGAGGCCGCCGGGATATCAACGCGGAGCCTGTCATGCGCATCGCAGCCTTGCTTCTCCTTCTCACGGTTGGTCTCAGCCCGCGCTGCGCGCTTGCCGACGACGTCGCCGCCGCGCAAGGCATCATCCGCGCCCAGGAGCAGGCGTTCGTCCGCGACGATGCCACGGCCGCCTATTCCTATGCCGCACCGGCAATCAAGGAGATCTTTCCGGCCCCCGACATCTTCATGTCCATGGTGCAGAACGGCTACGCCCCTGTCTATCGTCACAAGAGTTTTGGATTTGGCGAGAGCAAGAGCGAGGGTAACTGGATCGCGCAGCGCGTCCACATCGTCGATGCCAATGGCGAAGCCTGGGAAGCTCTGTACACGCTCGAGCAACAGGCGGACGGCAGCTACAAGATCACCGGCTGCTCGCTCCTAAAGGCGGGACAAGCAGTTTAAGTCGCAAAACCGGTCTTGACCGAACCCATCCGCGAGCGGATCAGCAGCAGCACGACGATGCCGATATTGAGCGCGTTCCAGGCCACGCCGTTCGCGAATGCCGCGGCATACGAGCCGGTGGCATCGAAGATGACGCCCGACACCCAGCCGCCGAACGACATGCCGAACACCGAGGCGAAGATCACGATGCCGACGCGGGTCGCGGCCTCGCCTGCCGGCATCGCCTCGCGCACCATGATGGCGTAACTCGGCACGATGCCGCCCTGGAACAGGCCGAACATCGCGGAGATCAGATAGAGCGAGGCGAGGCTGTCGAAGAACAGGTAGAACACCAGCGCAAAGCCCTGCGCCAGCGACCCGACCAGCAGCGTGCGGATGCCGCCGATCTTGTCGGCGAGAAAGCCCGAACCGATCCGGCTGACGATGCCGCAGGCCATCATCAACGACAGCATCTCGGCGCCCCTCGCCACGCCATAGCCGAGATCGCCGCAATAGGCGACGATATGTACCTGAGGCATCGCCATGGCGACGCAGCACGAGATGCTGGCGATCGAGAGCAGCACCGTCAGCGTGTTGGTCGAGAGCTTGAGATCGACCTGCGGCGGCGGCGCATTGGCGTGGTCGCGAACCTTGTCGTCGCCCATCCTCGCGCGAAGGACCAGCACCAGGATGGTCATCAGGCCGACGCAGACGAGGCCGATCCCGATATGGGTATGGCGCCAGCCGATCGTCTGCATCCCCCAATTCACAAGCGGCGGCCACATCGTGCCGGCGACGTAGTTGCCGCTCGCGACGATGGTCACGGCGAGGCCACGATAGCGCTCGAACCAGTGCGAGGCCTCCGCCATCAGCGGTGCGAAGGTCGCCGAGGTGCCGAGCCCGATCAGGAAGTACGCCGCCACGAACTGCCAGAGCTGACCAGACAGGCCCGCGAGCACGTTGGCGACGCCGAGAAAGGCGATGCTGATCGCCATCGCGGGCACGATGCCGAATCGGTCGGTGATCTTGCCGGCGATCACGCCGCCAAGCCCGAAGCCGAACATCATGAGGGTGAAAGCCAGCGACACCGCGCCGCGCGTGGCGGCGAATTCGGCCTGGACCGCGGGAATCATCACCACGATCGCCCACATGCCGACGCCTCCGATCGAGCCGATCAGGAGCGCAATGACAAGCCGCACCCAGGCCTGACGGGAATCAGGGCTGAATGAGTCCGAGGTTTGTCCTGGATGAGTTGGCGCGTGCACGGGCCGGACCATGGCCCGCGGATCGGAACAGGGTCAAGCTTCGTGGCGTGATATTGGGCATGCGCGGTGCACTGCGGTAAAATGAGCTTGGCGAATGCGCATTTTGCCATTAGTTTGCAATCAGCGTGTGCAACATTGCCGCGCGAGGAGCCTATCGGCGGAATGCTGTTGCGATTGACGCGATCGATGCGGATCAGGGTGGGGCGGATCATCGCCCTCGCCTATTTGTTCTGCGTGCTCGCGCCGGCGGCAAGCCTTGCCTGGGGCACTGGTCCCGCGCCATGCCTCGACGACGCACTCCTCGCCGATCTCGTGCCGGCGCATCACCAGATGCAGGCCGGCCACATGCATAGCGGTGCTACGCATGACCACGCCGGAGCGCATGCGCATCGGCAGACCGCGGCACAGGACGCACCCGCCTCGCATCATCATGACGGCAAGGGAACCGTGGGCCCGTGCTGCGCGATGATGTGCGTGAGCGCGCTGCCGGCCGATCTGCCGATCGTCGCCACGCCGGTCCAGCCGAGGTCCACCTGCGCAGCCGAGATCGTGGCCAGCCTGCACAGCGCGGCGCCGTCCCAGCACTACCGTCCCCCCATCGCCTGATCTGACGCGACGACGTCGGTCCGAGCGCGCTTTTGCGCGCGCGGACTTGTGGTCTCCAGATCAGGAATAAATCATGTCTACGCTTTCCGGGGCGAAGTCCGCCGCCGCATCTGCGGTGGGTGGACGACACTTTCGATTCAATTGGCCGCTGCTGGCCTTCGCCGCACTGGCGCTGTCCGGCTGCATGCCGGCAACGACACAGATCGCCAGCGCCGACCCCGCTGATCCCTCGGCGAAGGTGGCACGCGTCGGCTATCGCTCGACCGTCGCGCCCTATACCAGCCTGCGGCCCGCGACGCCGGCACCATGGCGGGACCGCAACGACGCCGTCGCGCCGCAACCGAAGCAAGACCGGTAGGAGCGCGCCATGGCACACCATCTTGCGCGGGGCCTGCTCATGCTCACCGCGTTCGGCCTTTCTGGCTGCATGGCGTTCTCGCCGGACGGCGGCATGACGACGGTCTCGGACCTCACCAGCCAGACCATCAACAAGGACGTCGCCTTCGTCCGATCCGCCGAAGGCGCGGAGGCCGTCGACGCGACCGTCCGCCGGTTGCTGGCGCGCACGCTGACCAGCGAGACCGCCGTGCAGATCGCGCTGCTCAACAACAAGGGGCTGCAAGCGGCGTATAACGAGCTGGCGCTGGCCGAAACCGAGCAGGTCGAGCAGAGCCTGCCCCCCAATCCCGTGTTCTCGATCTCGCGGATCTCGGGCAATGGCGCGAACGAAATCGAGCGCCAGGTGGTCGGCGACATCCTCGCGCTGGCCACCCTGCCGTTCCGCTCCGAGATCGCGCGCGACCGCTTCCGCCAGGCCCAATTGCGCGCGGCGCTGGCGACGTTGCGGCTCGCGGCCGACGTGCGCCGCGCCTATGTCCGCGCAGTCACCTGCAACGAGCTTGTGGTGCTGCTGACGGACGCGAAGGCGACGGCGGAATCGACGGCCCAGCTCGCCGTCAAGCTCGGCGAAACCGGCTCGATCAACAAGCTCGACCAGGCCCGCGAGCAGGTGTTCTACGCCGAGACCACCGCCGACCTCGCGACCGCGCGGCAGGCCGCGACGAGCACGCGCGAAAGGCTCGCGCGCCTGATGGGGCTGTGGGACGACGGCCTCGATTTCCGTCTGCCCAACCAGTTGCCGCCATTGCCGCGCCGGCCGCAGGCCCTGCCCTCGATCGAAGCCGACGCGGTCGCCCATCGCATCGACTTGCAGATCGCGCGGCTGGAGCTGACGGCGCTGGCGAAAGCGCTGAATCTCACCGAGGCGACGCGCTTCGTGACGCTGCTCGATCTTGCCGGCATCTCCCGCCGCACCCAGGATCCGGAAGGCCCGCCGTTCCGCGAACGCGGCTTCGACGTGCAATTCCAGATCCCGATCTTCGACGGCGGCGAGGTCCGCGTGCGGCAGGCGGCGGAGACCTACAATCTCGCCTTCAACCGCCTGACCGAGCGTGCCGTGAACGTTCGCTCGGAGGCGCGCGATGCCTATCGCACCTACCGGTCCACTTACGACATCGCCAGCCACTACCAGCGCGAGATCGTTCCCCTGCGAAAGATCATCACCGAGGAGATGCAGCTTCGCTTCTCCAGCATGCAGGTCGACATCTTTGCGCTGCTGACGGAGGCACGCCAGCGCCTGGCGTCGCTGCGTGGTGCCATCGACGCCAGGCAAAGATTCTTCCTCGCGCAGTCCGACTTGCAGACCGCCGTCAATGGCGGCGGCTCGCCTGCCTCCGGCGGCGACAATGCAACCACCATCGCCGCGGCAGCGTCTGCCGACGGCGATCACTGAGATGGAGGCCAGCATGTTTTCCCGCCGAGGATTTCTGGGCAGCGCCGCCCTTGCCGGCGCGTCGGCCATCAGCGGCCGCGTCCAGGCCGCGTCGATTCCGGAAGCACCTCACATGGACAAGGTGGTGATGCAGCCACCGCTGCACCCCACCAGCGGCCCCGACTATCGCCCCGTGGTCACGCTGAACGGCTGGTCGCTGCCGTTCCGCATGAACGGTGACTGGAAGGAATTCCACCTTGTGGCCGAACCCGTGGTGCGCGAGTTCGCCGAAGGCATGAAGGTGAATCTGTGGGGCTATAACGGCCAGTCGCCGGGCCCCACCATCGAGGCGGTCGAGGGCGACAAGGTCCGCATCTTCGTCACCAACAAACTGCCCGAATACACCACCGTGCACTGGCACGGCATGATCGTGCCGAGCGGCATGGACGGCGTCGGCGGATTGAACCAGCCGCACATCGAGCCGGGCAAGACCTTCGTCTACGAGTTCGAGATGAAGAAGAGCGGGACCTTCATGTACCACCCGCACTCGGACGAAATGGTGCAGATGGCGATGGGCATGATGGGAATGGTCGTCGTGCATCCGCGCGATCCGCACTTCCGCCCCGTCGACCGCGACTACGTCTTCGTGATGAGCACCTATCGCGTCGATCCCGGCAGCTACCTGCCGCAGGTCAACGAGATGACCGACTTCAACATGTGGACCTGGAATTCGCGGGTGTTTCCGGGGATCGATCCACTGCCGGTGCGGCTCGGCGACAAGGTGCGCGTGCGCATCGGCAATCTCAGCATGACCAACCATCCGATCCATCTGCACGGCCACAGCTTCGCGGTGACCTGCACCGACGGCGGCTGGATTCCGGAGAGCGCGCAATATCCGGAGACGACCACCGACGTGCCGGTCGGCGCAGTGCGCGTGTTCGACGTGCTCGCCGACAATCCCGGCGACTGGGCGTTCCACTGCCACAAGTCGCACCACACCATGAACGCGATGGGGCACGAGGTGCGCAATCTGATCGGCGTCTCGCGCAAGGATCTCGCCAAGGCCGTCGGCAAGCTCGCGCCTGACAGCATGGCGATGGGCTCGACCGGCATGGCGATGGGCAACATGGAGATGCCCGCGCCCGACAACACGCTGCCGATGATGACCGGCACCGGCCAGTTCGGTCCGATCGAGATGGGCGGCATGTTCACGGTGATGAAGATCCGCGAGGACCTCGCGCGCGACGATTACCGCGATCCCGGCCCGTACAAATTCCCGCAAGGCACGGTCGCCTACGAGGTCACCCCGCCGGCCGCGGAGCCGGCGCGGCAAAAACCCGGCGCCGCGCCGATGAAGAACATGAAGATGTGAGCGTTTCGATGAACCACCACCAACTGGAGACTGCAATGAAGAAGACTATCAAGCTCGGCTTCGTGCTGGCCGCGCTGTCGACCGCGCCGGCTTTCGCCCACGACCAGCACGGGCACTTTTCGGCCGGCGAGCCCGGCGATCCCAAGAAGCCCGCGCGCACCATCGAGATCTTGATGAACGAGATGGACTACGCCCCCGCCCGGATCGAGGTCAAACGCGGCGAGCAGATTCGCTTCGTGCTGCGCAATGTCGGCAAGGAGGACCATGAATTCCTGCTCGCCACACCCAAGGAGAATCTCGCGCATGCGGAGGTGATGAAGAAGCACCCGCACATGGAGCACGACGATCCCAACGGTGTCAGGCTCGCGCCAAGCAAGACCGCCGAGATCCTCTGGAAGTTCAGCAAGGCCGGCACGTTCGAATTTTCCTGCCTGATCCCCGGCCATCGCGACTACGGCATGGTCGGCCACGTCACCGTGAATTGAAGCGAAGGAGAAAACCATGAAACCGATCAACCGCTTCACCACAGCGCTCGCGCTGACGCTGGGCCTGACCTTCGGTGCCGCCGCGGCGCAGAGTGCCTCGATCAGCGGCGAGGTCAAGAAGATCGACGAGAGCGCCGGCAAGATCACGCTCAAGCACGGGCCGGCCAAGAGCCTCGGCATGGACGAGCCCATGACCATGGTCTACCGCGTCAAGGACCCCGCTTTGCTCAAGCAGGTGAAGGTCGGCGACAAGGTCACCTTCGAAGCCGAGGAAGCGGCCGCCGGGTACACGGTGACCAGGATCGAGAAGGCGAAGTAGGGGGCCCGCTTCCACGCCGTCATTCCGGGGCGCGCCTCTTGGCGCGAGCCCGGAATCCATGTCCCCACGACACCTGCAGCACGATGGATTCCGGGTTCGCCCTGCGGGCGCCCCGGAATGACACCCCGGGAGGCCGAAATACCCCGGTCTGACCTCCTGCCGCCCCCCTCGTTAACCCTTTGCTAACCATACACCCGGCAAGAATTGCCGGGTGAAGTCGAGTGTCGTCAGCCGCGTAAAACGGGAGGTCCCCCGTGGACGCCAGTGCGGTGCCTCACTTTCGGAACGGCGGCCCTTCGGCCGCCGCGCAGACGTTTGGGGCGCGCGGCCGGCAGTCGCGCGGGGAGGCAGCTACCATGGTCGACGTCACCGCGGGACAGGGCGTAGGGGGCACAAACGCCGGCGTCCCCACCCTTGCCGAGATCGTCAACATCCTCAAGCGCGGCGACATCGCGCTCGCGCTCGGCATCCTCACCATCCTGGTGGTGCTGATCCTGCCGCTGCCCGCGATCGTGCTGGACCTGTTCCTGGCGATCTCGATCACGCTCTCGATCCTGATCCTGATGACGTCGCTGTTCATCCAGGCGCCGCTGGAATTCTCCGCCTTCCCGACCATCCTCCTGATCTCGACCATGCTGCGGCTGTCGCTTAACATGGCCTCGACCCGCCTGATCCTGTCGCACGGGCACGAGGGCACGGATGCCGCCGGTCACGTCATCGAAGCCTTCGGCAGCTTCGTGATGGGCGGAAATTTCGTCATCGGCATCATCGTCTTCGCCATCCTGATCATCGTCAACTTCGTCGTCATCACCAAGGGTTCGGGCCGCATCGCCGAAGTCGCCGCGCGCTTCCACCTCGACGCCATGCCCGGCAAGCAGATGGCGATCGACGCCGATCTCTCCGCCGGCCTGATCGACGAGAAGGTCGCCAAGGAGCGCCGCAAGGCGCTGGAGGACGAGAGCGGCTTCTTCGGCGCCATGGACGGTGCCTCGAAATTCGTTCGCGGCGACGCCATCGCCGGCCTTCTGATCGTCTTCATCAACGTCGTCGGCGGCATGATCATCGGCGTGGCGCAGCAGGGCCTGTCCTTCGCCGACGCCGGGCGCAGCTACACGCTGCTGACCGTCGGTGACGGCCTCGTCACCCAGGTGCCGGCGCTGATCGTCTCGACCGCGGCCGGCCTGCTCGTCTCCAAGGCCGGCGTCTCCGGCGCCGCCGACAAGGCGCTGATGAAGCAGTTCTCCGGCTATCCGCAGGCGCTGGCGATGTCCTCGGCCGTGATGCTGGTGCTGGCGGCGCTGCCGGGCATTCCGACCATCCCCTTCCTCGCGCTCGGCGCCGGCGCCGGCGCGCTGGCCTGGACCGCGCGCAACCGCAACCGTGCAACCGCCAAGGCTGACGAAGCTGCCAAGGCCGCGCCCGCCGCCGGTACGCCCGGTGCGCCGGGCGCGGCTGCGACCGAAGAGCCGATCTCGGCGGCGCTGAAGATCGACGACCTCAAGATCGAGCTCGGCTATGCGCTGCTGCCGCTCGTCAACGGCCCCGATGGCACCGACCGCCTCACCGAGCAGATCAAGGCGCTGCGCCGCTCGCTCGCGATCGAGATGGGCTTTGTGATGCCGGCGGTGCGCATCCTCGACAACGTCCAGCTCGAAGCCAACACCTACATCATCAAGATCAAGGAGGTCGACGCCGGCACCGGCAAGATCTGGCCGAACCAGTTCATGGTCATGGACCCCGGCGGCAGCCAGGTTCGGGTGCCCGGCATCCACACCACCGAGCCGACCTTCGGCCTGCCCGCGACCTGGGTTGATGCCAGCCTCAAGGAAGAGGCTTCGCTCAAGGGCTACACCGTGGTCGACGCCGCGACCGTGCTCTCGACCCACCTCACCGAGCTGCTCAAGGCCAACATGTCGGACCTGCTCTCCTATGGCGAGGTGCAGAAGCTGCTCAAGGAGCTGCCGAAGGAGCAGAGCGAGCTGGTCAAGGACATCGTCCCCGGACAGGTCACGGTCTCCGGCATCCAGCGCGTGCTGCAGCTGCTGCTCGCCGAGCGCATCTCGATCCGCGATCTCTCCACCATCCTCGAGGGCATCGCCGACTCGCTCGCCTTCTCGCGCAATCCCGCCACCATGGTCGAGCACGTCCGTGCCCGCCTGGCGCGGCAGATCTGCGCGCAGAACACCTCCTACAACGGCTATCTGCCGCTGATCGCGCTGTCGGCGCGCTGGGAGCAGGCCTTCGCCGAATCCATCATCGGCCAGGGCGAGGAGCGGAGCCTCGCGATGCAGCCCTCGAAGCTGTCGGAGTTCATGACCGCCGTGCGCGAGGCGTTCGAGCGCGCCGCGCGCGAAGGCGAGGCGCCGGTGCTGGTCACCTCGGCGGCAATTCGTCCCTTCGTCCGCTCGCTCGTCGAGCGGTTCCGTGCCCAGACGACCGTGCTGTCGCAGGCTGAAATCCACCCCAGGGCGAGGTTGAAAACGGTCGGAAGCATCTGATTTGCCTTAAGAAGCCGTGTGTTTTTCGGCCACAGGCAAATGGTTTTTAGGTTCTTGGCGCCTTGTGGACCAAATGCGGACAAGACGCCTAGCAAGCACATTACATCTTTGAAATAATTATAGAATTGAGCGATCGAAGATCGCCCTCGATCGCGATCTATCACGTCGTTTCACGCTCTTGTGATCGCCCCTTGGGAACGAATCCCCCCAATACTAGGTTGTTGGGCACCGGAAGCATGAACCTGCCTGAACGGGCTGGCGACTACTTCGGGTAGATGGCGGCAGGAGGCTTCCATGAACCACTCGATCTACAGCGCAGATCGCTCGACCCATCTGAAGATCGTGGTCGTTGCCCTCGTCGCAGGGATCGCGGTGGCAGGCTTCGGCATCACCGCACGCTCGGGTTCGGATGAAGGTCTGACCCAGACGGCTCGCGTCATCAAGGCCGGCAAGCCGGTCGTTATCACCAGTTCGAACGCGTCCCTCGTTCGCTAAGGAGATTGACGAGTTTTGTGAATTCACGCGGCTCTTTACCAGCCCCCCAAAGTCGCCACGTGGATATGTAGACGACCCCAACCCCAAGTCGACTACAGAAAGCGCCCGCCCCCCACGGGCGCTTTCTCATGTCTGGGGTGGTGTTTTGATTGCGGATGCAGGGGAGCCCGCCGCCTCCAAACTCCGCCGTCATTCCCCGCGAAGGCGGGGAATCCAGTACGCCGCGGCTCCTCCGTATCCCTCGCTGTCTCTGGAATACTGGATCGTCCGCCCCAGTGCGCAATCGCGCACAAGGCGGACGATGACACCGAAATTGACGTGAGCGATCGCGAGACAACGATCGAAGACGAGCACTCCTAGCGCGTCCTATCCACCCCATACGTCGGCGGCGGCGCCTGCACGGTCGGCGCGGCAGCGGCGAACAGCTCCTGCTTGCTCCCGCTGAGCGGCGGATAGATGCGCTTGCGGTTGATGGTCTGCTTCGTCGCCTTCGCGGCCGCGCCGACGGCGCGGACCTCGCGGTCCCACCCCTCCGTATAGAGCGCACCCCAGTTGCCGAGATCGAGGACGGTGACGTACCAGTCGATCCGCAGCGGCAGCATCGGCAGGTGCAGGAGATCGGCCACGACATTGTGGCCGGCGAAGCGGCCCATGGGGCGGGCGAACTGGCAGGACATCACGGTCGGATGCAGCCCGTCGACCACGCTGGAGGCGACGTCGCCGGCCGCGAACACACTACGCAGATCAGCGACTCGCATGAACGGATCGACCAGAAGGCGCCCAAGACGATCGCGCCCGCCCGGAAAGCTCGCGGCCAGCCGGCTCGCGCGTAGCCCGGCACACCAGATCACCGTCTGGGCCGCGATGAATTCGCCCGAGCTCAGATGCACGCCGGCCGCCTCGACCGATGCGACACGCGCGCCAAGGCGCGTCTCGATGTCGAGCGACGAGAACGCCGTCTCGATGACCGGACGCGCATGCGCGCCGATGGTGGCGCCGACCGTCGGATTGGGATCGACCAGGATGATGCGGCGGCTGCCGGTGATCCCGGCACGCGCCAGCCGGTCCGGCATCTCGGCCGCGACCTCGATGCCGGTAAAGCCGGCGCCGACCACCACGACCGTCGAACGCCCCGGCGACGGCACGCTGCGCCCGAGCGAGACGAGATGATCCTCCAGGCGCAGGGCCGCAATGTAGGTGTCGACGTCGAAGGCGTGGTCGGCAAGGCCCGGAATGTCGGGACGCATCACCTCGCTGCCGAGCGCGAGCACCAGCCGGTCGTAGCCCAAGGTTTCCTCGCCGTCGCTCGTGACCAGCGAGATCTCGTGCCGTGCCGGATCGATGGCTTCGACCTCGCCGAGGCCGTGAGTGACGCCGATCGGATCGAGCAATTGCCCGAGCGGAAGCGCGACCTCGCTGAGGTCGAGCTCGTAGTTGCGCACCCGGATGTTGTGGTAGGGATTGCGGTCGACGATGCGGATCTCGATGTCGCGGCCGGCAGCGCCGATCTCGTCGCGCTTGCGCGCAGCACCGATGGCCGCCCACAGGCCTGCAAACCCGGCGCCGAGCACGACGATACGCGCCATGTCCGCCTACTGTGCTTTCCAACGGAATCCTGCGGTCTGCCCGCGCAGGCAGATATAGCTCAATAGCCCCTGCCGACCAACCGTGTCGGCGCGCGCCGCTGCACAAAATCCCGGCTCACGCCTCGCGCAGTTCCGACGGCGTCGCACCAAAGCGCTTGCGGAAGGCGCGGTTGAAATAGGACAGGTCCGAGAAGCCCGAGGAATGCGCGATGTCGCTGATCTTGCGCGTCCTCGCGCGGGGATCGCCGAGCAGCTTGCGCGCCAGCAACAGGCGCTGCTCCAGCACGAATTCGGTGAAGGTGGTGCCGGCCTGCTCGAACAGGCGCTGCGCCTGGCGCGGGCTCAGGCCCGAGCGCGTCGCGACTTCCGACAGGCAGAGATCGTTGCGGCCAAGTGCGGCCATCACGTCGGCGCGCATGAGCTCGAGACGGGCCGCCGCCTGCCCGCGGCCGCGCGCGAGGCTTGCGTGCTCGGCATCGGTCCCGAGCAGGAGGCCGACGAGATCGACCATGTGCTGCGCGGTCAGGCGCTGGCCGACGGCGTCGAGATGCGGGCCGTGATTGGCGGCGAGCGCATGGTAGCGGAAGATGGTTTCGGCGACCGCACCGTCGCAGAGCACTTGCGACAGCTTCTCCTCGGTGCGCGGATTGATGTCGAGCAGCGCGCGGCGCGGCATGCGGATGGTGGTGAAGCGATTTTCGTCGGTGTGGCCGACGGTGCCGGTGACGCCCATGTCGACGAGCACCATCTGCGCCGGCGCGAGCTCGACGGTGTGGCCGTTCTGCCCGACGCGGACGAGGCCCGCATGTGCCGCGATCAGGACGAGATCGTCGCTGCCGTCGGCAAGGTGGCTCTGGTTACGTGAATATTGCGCGGAAGCGCCTTCGGGAATGGCCAGCGCGATGTTGTCGACCACGCTGATCTGGAGCCGGCAATCGATGCTGTCGCCATGGCTCGGCCCGATGTCGAGACCGCAGGCCCCGAAGGCCCGATCGCGCCAATGTTCGAAGGCCGCGCCTTGCGGCAGGCCCGCATATTGGTGAACGAAGATGCCCGGCGTTTTCGCTGCATCCATTTGATTTCTCGCCCCTCTCCGGCACCATGATCGGCGGCGCCGACTGCAAATTCCGGGCATTTGACGCCGCCAATTGCGGAGAGGTTCAAATCGGGGCTGGATTTGGCCGGGATTGTCGGAATGCGACGACGGGGCGGACCGGGGCGACAAACGTCGATCAGGCGTTGCCGCGACGATGGTGAAGCGCCCAATGCCCTTAAATGTCGTCCTGGACCAGCGAGCGGAGCGAGCGCCGATCCAGGACCCATTACCACAGGATTGATTGGTTGCTCGCCCGTGTGGCCACAGCCCACTCTTGCAACAAGCTCTTGGGGTAATGGGTCCTGGCTTTCGCCAGGACGACGATGGAAATCTACTTCTTCGCGGGCGCTTGCGGCTGGGACGGCGGCACGGTCTCGATCAGCTTGCCGGTAAATACCGGCGCCGAGGTCGGCTGGCCGCTGGGCGAGCCGCCGGCCTGCTCGACGGTGACGGCGTAAGTCGCGCCGTTGACGACGTCGGCATCGTAGGAGGCGAGCAGCGGACGCGCGGTGAAGTCGCCGCCGCCGATCACACCGAGCGAGCGCGGGCGCGGCAGCTTGTCGGAGATCAGCCAGAGCTCGAAGCTCTTGCCGGGCTCCGGCGTCGCGCCGACCTTGCGCACGGTGAAATTCCGCGTCGCGCCGTCGATGGTGAGGATGAAGGCCGGGCCGCCGGCCGGGCCCTGCAACAGCGCGACATATTGCGAAGACGCCGCGAGGGGCGCCGGTGTCTTCACCTCGACCGTCTGGATGCGCGGTGCAGGGCGCAAGCTGCCGGGCAGCGCATCGGGCAGGAAGATCTGAAGCGACAGCGTCACCAGCAGCGCTGCCGCAAGCGCGCCGACGGCGGATGCGATCGAGCGCCAGCGCTTCACGCGGCCCTCGAGCCGGATCACATTGGTGTTGTCCACGACCGGCGCCGGCGGCGCGCGCGCGACGTCCGGATCGGGCGCATGGACCTGCGGCATGAAGATCGGCGCGACGTCGGAAAGCGCATCGGACGGCGGTCGCGCGGTTTCGGGCTCGGCGGCTTCGGAAAGCTGCGGCTCCGGTTGCTCCGTGCGGTCCGATGACGTTTCCGGCGTGACGGCTTCGAACGAGGACGTCTTCGGTACAGGTGGTGGTGGCGGCGGCGAGGCTTCGGACAGCGCGGGGGGCTCCTGCGCGAAGCCCGTCCGCGCGAGCTCGGACCTGATGTTCTCCCACACGATCGGACGCGGCTCGATCGTGCCGACCATCTGGTTGAGGACGCCGAGCCGGTAGGCCCAGGACTGAACGACGTCGGCGAATTCCTTGTCCACCGCCATCATGGTCTCGACCTGCACGCGCTCGTCGGCATCGAGGGTGCCGAGCGCATATTCCGCGGCGAGCGCGATATGGTCCTCCGTGTAGGCCATCACTTGCAGTCCAGAACCACCCTCACAGCATAAACCCTCATAATCCAAGCCTTCATAGTCCAAGGCACTCGCGGATATCCAACATGCTGCGCCGCAGCCACGTCTTCACCGTGTTGACGGGCGCGGCGAATTTCTCCGCCAATTGCTCGCGGCTCCAGCCGTTGTAATAGGCGAGAAGCACGAGCCTCTGACGGTCCGGCTCGAGCCGGCCGATACATTCCAGGAGCCGCTTCAGCTCCTCGGTCATCTCCCGGCGCGCCAGCGGATCGGGACTGTCGGCTGCAACCTCCATCGCCTGAGGCTCTTCCTCGATGGAGACTTCCGACTTCTTGCGCACGATATCGATCGCACGGTTGCGCGCGATCGACGCCATCCACGTGATCGGCGACGACAGGGCCGGATTGAACTGGCCGGCGCTGTTCCAGATCTTGACGTAGGCCTCCTGAATGACTTCCTCTGCAATATCCTGCCGGCGCAAGATACGGAGCACGACGCCATAGAGTTTCGCGCGCGTGGCGACGTAAAGGCGCTCGAACGCGGCCTGATCGCCCTTCGCCACCGCCTCAATCAGCCCGACCAGCTCTGCTGGCGTCAGCATTCAGCCCCCCCAACGCGTAGGCTCGGGCGCGTTCCGCGCAGGCCCCGGCACTGCACTACCATAGCGCGTGGCAAAGCCGACCACCAAGGGGCGTGGCGCCGCGCTGTGGACAGCACATACGAAAACCCGGACCTTGCGGGTCCGGGTTCTGCAAATTTTCCGCGGTCTGGCTGCTAGCGCATCAGGCGACGGCGCCGATGCGGGCCCGCATCAGGCCGATGCTGTCGAGGTCGGCCTGCTCGCGGGCGTTTTCCTCGGCGCGTTCGCGGGCCTGGTCGCGCTCGTCGAGGAGCTCGACCTTCTTCAGCTCCTCGAAGGCCTCGGCCAGCGCGGCCTTGGCTTCGTCGAGCTGGCCCTTGAGCTCGTCGGCCGAGCGGGTCAGGTTCTCACGGCGCTGGATCGCGGCCTTGGCATAGGTCGGATAGGCGAAGTGCGAGGGATCGTTGATCCCGGCACGCTCCTGCTCGGTCTGGATCTCGCGTTCGAGATCGACCGACATCCGCTGGAAGTCGGCGATCATGGTCTCGATCTGGGTGACCCGGCGGCGCTTCTCGTCGACCTGAAACTTCTTCAGGCGGATGAGGGTATCACGTGACTTCATCGACTCGTACTCCCCAGAAGTCCCCTGGCTGCACGTGGGACAACACCGGTCTCCCCACAGGCCCAATTGGGGCCAAGACCGGCTCTGCTACTCTGTGAGAGCGGATGATGACCTGACAAAGTTAGCGTTCCGTTTCCAAATTACCGAGGATTTGCTCCAACTGGCGGTAGCCGTCCGCCAGCGAGGCATTTTCGTCCTTGCGCTGGCGCAGGAAGGCTTCCAGGGGCTCGTGCAGGCGGATCGCCTCGTCGACCTCGGGGCTGGAGCCGGCCCGGTAGGCGCCCAGCCGGATCAATTCCTCCATGTCGGCATAGGTCGCCATCACCGCCCGCGCCTTCTGGATGGTCGGCCAGAACTGCGGATCGGCCGATTTCGGCATGGTGCGGGAGACGGATTTGAGGATGTTGATGGCGGGGTAGCGGCCGCGCTCGGCGATCGAGCGCTGCATCACGATGTGGCCGTCGAGGATGCCGCGGACGGCGTCGGCGATCGGCTCGTTGTGGTCGTCGCCGTCGACCAGCACCGTGAAGATCGCGGTGATCGCGCCCTCGCCCAGGCCCGGCCCGGCACGCTCCAGCAGCTTCGGTAGCTCGGTGAACACGGTCGGCGTATAGCCCTTGGCGGTCGGCGGCTCGCCGGCGGACAGACCGATCTCGCGCTGGGCCATGGCGAAGCGCGTCACCGAGTCCATCAGGCAGAGCACGTCCTGATCCTCGTCGCGAAAATATTCGGCGACCGCAAGTGTCAGATAGGCGGCCTGGCGGCGCATCAGCGCCGGCTCGTCCGAGGTTGCGACCACGACGACGGAGCGCGCCAGGCCCTCCTCGCCGAGATCGTCCTGCAAGAATTCCTGAACCTCGCGGCCGCGTTCGCCGATCAGCCCAATGACGCTGACGGCGGCGTCCACGTTGCGCGCCAGCATCGACAGCAGCACCGATTTGCCGACGCCGGAGCCTGCGAAGATGCCCATGCGCTGGCCGCGGCAGCAGGTGAGAAACGTGTTCATCGCGCGCACGCCGAGATCGAGCGGCGCTCCGACGCGCTTGCGCGAATGCGCCGGCGGCGGCGTATTGCGGAACGGCATCGGCGAGGACCCCTGCGGCAACGGCCCCTTGCCGTCGATCGGCTCGCCCAGCGCGTTGACGACACGGCCGAGCCAGGCCGCCGAGGGTCGCACCTGATTGGCGGCATTGGCGATGACCGCCTTGCAGCCGCGGCGCACACCATCGAGGCCGGCGAACGGCATCACGACAGCATTGTTGCCGGAGAAGCCGATCACCTCGCAGGGGATGGAACGGTTGGCGCCGGTCTCGATCACGAGCCGCGCGCCGACCGACATCGCATGGATCGGGCCGGCCACCTCGACCATCAGGCCGCGCACACCGACCACACGGCCATAGATATTGATGCCGTCGATATCGCCGATCTGTTCGGCCAAAGCCTTCATAGGAGGGCCTTCATCAGGCGCGCGCCTTCATAAGAGGATATTCGTGACCCCGGGCCTTCACGGGGAAACTCTTAAGTTTCGCCATATTTCTGAACGGCGCTTAACTTCGTGTTTACCCGCATCGTTAATCATTGCGTCACTGTCTTTGTGACTGAGCGTGACTCCCCTTCAGAAGAAGGCTGAGTCGCGGGAGTCGGTTAGACCCGTCTCTTAAAGTGGAACTTGAACGGAGCCGGATAACGAAAGCTGCTTCTTCCGCAAGACCTTAGGGCGATTCGACAAAAATTGCACCGGGGGGACTTGCGTTCCAGAATCAGGATTTGTTAACCATCTGTTGTCAGGATCCGAATCAGTTGTTCAAAGGCGTTTTGTTGAGTGCCGCGAATGCGGCCGACCTGACGCCCAGGAGCGGCGACTATGGGGAACTGGCATGCGCGTTTTGCTGATTGAAGATGACAGCGCCGTCGCGCAGTCGATCGAGCTGATGCTGAAGTCTGAGAGCTTCAACGTCTACACGACCGATTTGGGGGAAGAAGGCGTCGATCTCGGTAAATTATACGATTACGACATTATCCTTCTCGACCTCAACCTGCCTGACATGTCGGGCTACGACGTGCTCAAGCAACTCCGGGTCTCCAAGATCAAGACCCCGATTCTGATCCTCTCCGGCCTCGCCGGCATCGAGGACAAGGTCAAGGGTCTCGGCGTCGGCGCCGACGACTACATGACCAAGCCCTTCCACAAGGACGAGCTGGTGGCCCGCATCCACGCGATCGTGCGCCGCTCCAAGGGCCATGCCCAATCGGTCATCCAGACCGGCGACCTCGTCGTCAACCTCGACACCAAGACGGTCGAAGTCGGCGGCCAGCGCGTGCATCTGACCGGCAAGGAATACCAGATGCTGGAGCTGCTCAGCTTGCGCAAGGGCACGACCCTCACCAAGGAAATGTTCCTCAACCATCTCTATGGCGGCATGGACGAGCCCGAGCTGAAGATCATCGACGTCTTCATCTGCAAGCTGCGCAAGAAGCTCGCCAACGCCTCCGAAGGCCGCAATTTCATCGAGACCGTGTGGGGGCGCGGCTACGTGCTGCGCGAGCCGCACGAGCACGAAGAGCGCATCCCCGCCTGATCCTTACGTTTACGTCGCGAGCCCTTCGGGGCTTGCTCCTCCCAGCCTGGACCCCGCCGCAAATGGCGGGGTTTTGTTTTTTGGGGGACGCGAACGCGGCTTCATCGCCCTTCCGCCGTTGAACCGCTATCCTTTCCCCGCCGACGAATGGTCGCTGCACGATGGGGGAACGATGATCCTGCAATCACTCGCCGGCCTGCCTGCCTTCCTGGTCTATTTCTGCACCGGGCTGATCGCGATCGTGGCGTATCTGTTCGTCTACACCCGCATCACCCCGTACAACGAGTTCCAGCTCATCCGCGACAACGAGCCGGCCGCGGCGATCTCGCTCGGCCTCAGCCTGCTCGGCTTCGTGGCACCGCTGGTCAGCGCCATCGCGCATTCGGCCAATGTGCTGGACTGCCTGATCTGGGCGGTGATCGCCCTGATCGTCCAGGTCATCGTGTTCTTTCTCGTGAAGGTCCCGGTGCCGAACCTGTCGGCGCGGATCGCCGCCGGCGAGCTTGCCCCGGCGATCTGGCTCGGGCTGTCCTCGCTCGCGGCCGGCCTGTTGAACGCCGCCTGCATGATCTACTGACATGGCCGACAAACCCACCAGCAAGCAGTTCGGCAAGCGCCGGCCGGCGCCGGTGCCGCCCACATCGCGGGCGCCGGTGAAGCGCTCCGGCCATGTCGCCCTCCTCGTGATGGGCACGATCGCGGTCGGCACCACCGCCTACACGCTGATGCCGCGGCAGAATTGCGAACCGCCGCCTGCCGGAACGGAAGCGGCGGCGCAGACGAGCACCACGTGCAGCAGCAGCAGAAGCAGTTCCTCCGGCGGCAGCGGCGGCTCGGGCTCATCGTCGCGATCGAGTTTCTTCAGCAGCGACTCCTCCAGCCATTCCTCCTCGGGAACGTCGTCCGATTCCGGCCACAGCAGCGTGAGCCGCGGCGGCTTCGGCTCGTTTGGCCACGGCTTCTCGGGCGGGGGCTGATCCATGCGGCGCATCACCTGCCTCGAGCGCGACGACTGGCGAGAGACCGCGGCGCAATGCGGCTTCGTCTTCCACACCAACGGCGGCGAGCGCTATTGGGACGAGCGCGCCTATTACGCCTTCACCCTCGACGAGATCGAGCGCGGCATCGAGACGCCGACCGGCGAGATCGACGCGATGTGCCTGGAGCTGGCCGGCCGCGTCATCGGCGACGAGCGGCATCTGCGACGTCTCAAGATTCCGGAGGCATTCTGGAGCCTGATCGCCGAGAGCTGGGAGCGGGACGACCGCAGCCTCTACGGCCGGCTCGACCTGAAGTTCGACGGCAAGGGGCCGGCAAAGCTGCTCGAATACAACGCGGATACGCCGACCTCGATCTTCGAGGCCGCCGTATTCCAATGGACCTGGCTCGAGCAGGCGATCGAACGCCGCATCATCCCGGTGCGCGCAGACCAGTTCAACTCCATCCACGAGCGGCTGATCGAAGCCTGGAAGGAGATTGCCGCAGGCCGCCATGTCCATCTCACCGGTACCACCGGCAACGAGGAGGACGCGGGCACGCTGGCCTATCTCGAGGACACCGCGCGCCAGGCGGGGCTATCGACCACGCTGCTCGACATTGAAGCGATCGGCTGGCGCGACGACGGCGGCGGCTTCGTCGATCTCGATAACAGCGACATCGCACTCGCCTTCAAGCTCTATCCGTGGGAATGGATGTTTCACGACGTCTTCGGCGCAAAGCTTGACGGCGCGCCGACGCGCTGGATCGAGCCGCCATGGAAGGCAGTGCTCTCCAACAAGGGCATCCTGCCGCTGCTCTGGGAGATGTTTCCGAACCATCCCAATCTGCTGCCCGCCTTCTTCGAGGACGACGCGCGCGCAGCCGAGCTCGGCAGCTCCTATGTGCGCAAGCCGCTGCTGTCGCGCGAAGGCGCCAACGTCACGCTGGTCTCCGGCGGAATGCCGCTCGACGAGCATGCAGGTCCCTATGGTGCAGAAGGCTTCGTGCGGCAGGCGCTCTCGCCACTACCGAACTTCTCGGGCTTCTATCCGGTGATCGGAAGCTGGCTCGTGAACCACGAACCCTGCGGCCTGTCGATCCGCGAAGACGAGAGTGCGATCACCGGCAACGGCTCGCGGTTTCTGCCGCATGCGATCTTGTGAGGGACGGTCACTTCCCCTCTCCCCTTGTGGGAGAGGGTGGCTCGCCGCGATAGCGGCGAGACGGGTGAGGGATCTCTCTCCGCGAGCGAATTTCTCACATGAGAGCTCGCGGAAGCAACCCCTCATCCGGCGCGCTACGCGCGCCACCTTCTCCCACAAGGGGAGAAGGAAGAAAGATCACCTTGCCGCAGCAATCTTCAGCGGCTGCGGCATCAATCCGCCCATGGGGCGGCCGGAGCGCGCCGGGTTGAGCTGATAGAGACCGCGGCGCTCGGTGACGGGACGGAAAGCGTCGGTGATGCCGACGACGGATTCGGCGGCACCAAGCAGCAGCGTGCCGTCGGCTTCCAGCCCCTTCGCCATGCGCTCGAAGATCACCGCCTTGGTGTCCTGGTCGAAATAGATCAGCACGTTGCGGCAGAAGATCACGTCGAACGTGCCGAGATGGGAGAAGTCCTGCAACAGATTGAGCTGGCGGAACTGCACCATCGCGCGAATGTCGGCATTGAGCTGCCAGAGCTCGCCGACTTGCGTGAAGTACTTCATCAGATGCTGGATCGGCAGGCCGCGCTGCACCTCGAACTGGCTGTAGACGCCGGCCCTGGATTTCTCCAGCACCTCCTGCGACAGGTCGGTGGCGACGATCTCGATGCGCCAGCCGGCCAGGGCCGCACCCATCTCCTTCAGGCACATCGCGATCGAATAGGGCTCCTGCCCCGTCGACGACGCCGCCGACCAGATGCGCAGCGATTTGCGCGCGGCGCGCGCCTGGATCAGGCCCGGCAGGATGGTCTCACGCAGATGATCGAACGGGATCTTGTCGCGGTAGAAGAAGGTCTCGTTGGTGGTCATCGCTTCGACCACGTCGGTCGCAAGCCGGCCGTCACCGTTCCTGATCTTCAGCACGAGATCGGGGATGCCGGGCAGGCTTGCCTTGCGGGCGAGCGGCAGCAGCCGGCTCTCGACCAGATACTGCTTGTCGGCGGAGAGATCGAGGCCGGAGCGCTCTTTCAGGAACTTGCGCAGATACTCGTAGTCAACCGGCGTCACGAGCGGTCTCCCGCGAACAGGCGGTTGACCTTGGCGCCGATCTGGTTGAGCGGCAGGATCGCCGCGCAGATGCCGGCATGGGCGGCCGCGCCCGGCATGCCCCAGACGACGCTGGAGGCTTCGTCCTGTGCGATCACGCTGCCGCCGGCGGCAACGATGTCCTTGCCGCCGCGCATGCCGTCCGAGCCCATGCCCGTCAGGATCACGGAGAGAATGGCGCCGTGCCAGATGTCGATGGCGGAGGTGAAGAGCGGATCGACGGCCGGCTTGCAGAAATTGACGGCGGGGCCGTCGTCGAGCGCGATCGCGACGTCCGCACCGCTGCGCACGACGCGCATGTGCTTGCCGCCGGGGGCGAGATAGATCCGTCCCGGCTTCACCGGCTCGCCGTCGACCGCCTCGGCTGCAGGCCGGCGGCTCGAACGCGCCAGATGCTCGGCAAGAATGGTGGTGAAGGTCGGCGGCATGTGCTGGGTGATCAGCACCGGGAAGCGGTCGATCACCGGGCCGAACTCGGTGACGAGGGCCATCAGCGCCTGCGGTCCGCCGGTCGAGGAGCCGATCAGCAGCACCTTGGGTGCCTGGGTCGAGAACGGGCGCGTGGACAGCGGCCCCGACGACGGCGCATGCAGGGCCGGTGCGGGCGCGGCGGGCCGCGCGACGGCCGGTGCACGTACAGCCGGTGCGGGGCTTGCACTCGAGCTTGGGCTCGCAGGCGCCAGCGGCGGGCTCGCAACCGCGGGCCTCCGGCGCAGCCGTGCGCCGAGGTGACGGATCTTCTGGATCAGGTCGTGATGGAAGGTGTCCGCGGCCGACGCCTCGCGCGTCGATTCCGGCTTCGGAATGTAGTCGGCCGCGCCGAGCGACAGCGCCTTGAAGCTGATCTCCGCGTTGCGGCGCGTCAGCGTCGAGGCCATGATGATGACGAGATCGCGCTTCTTCGCCAGCAATTGCGGCAGCGCCGAGATGCCGTCGAGCTCGGGCATTTCGATGTCGAGCACGGCAACGTCGGGATTGATGCGTTCGAGCTGGTTGACCGCCTCGAGCCCGGTACGCAGCGAGGCTGCGACCTCCATGTCGTGCTCGGCGCCGATCCAGCGCGAGATCAGACCGCGGATGACCACGGAGTCATCGACGATCATCACCCGCAGCGGCCCCGCTTCGCGCGACGAGCCCGTGGTCGAATTACCTGCGAACGCAACACTCATTACTCACCAACTCAGACTGAAACGGTTCAGTTGAAAACAAACGCCGAAGGAGCCGTTCAGCCTCCGGACGGTCGCTCAGATCAGGCCGACTTCCTGGAACTTCGCCGTCACGATGTCCTTGTCGAAGGGCTTCATGATGTACTCGTTGGCGCCGGCATGAAGTGCGCGCGCGATGTGCGCCACGTCGTTCTCGGTGGTGCAGAACACCACCTTGGGCTGGTCGCCGCCGGGCATGCGCCGGAGATGGCCGAGAAACTCGTAGCCGTCCATCACGGGCATGTTCCAGTCGAGCAGCACCGCGTCGGGCAAGCCGCGCTTGCAGGCCTCCAGCGCCTTCTCACCGTCCTCGGCTTCGAGGATCTGGAAGTCGAGGCCCTCCAGGATCCGGCGCGCAACCTTGCGGATGACGCTGGAATCATCAACGACGAGACAAGTTCGCATGTGAACCTCTGCTTCCTGTCCCCTTTGCGGGGACACTTCCAATTGCAAGTCCGTCGGCGGCGATGCCGCCGTATCAGGCTGCCATCATCTCGGGCGCGAGCTCGAGGACGCGATCGACGTCGAGGACGACCATGAGCTGGCCGTCGAGGCGGTGGACGCCGCCGGCGAGCTTGGCCATGCGGGGGTCTAGGTTGACGGGGTTCTCTTCCTTGCCGTCCTCGGGCAGGCGCAGCACCTCGCCGATCTGGTCGATCAAGAGGCCATAGGATTCGCCGCGCAGGTCGACACCGACCGCCATCGGCACCTTGCCGTCCTCGGGCCGCGGCAGGCCGAGACGGGCGCGCATGTCGACCACGGTGACGATGCGGCCGCGCAAATTGAGGACGCCGGCGATCTCGCGCGAGGACAGCGGCACGCGGGTGACGCGCTCGGGCATGAACACGTCCTGGACGCGGGAGATCGGCAGGCCGAACAGCTGGCCGCCGATCATCGCGGTGACGTATTCGACCATGGCGCCTTCGGTGGTCTGCATCTTGTTGGCCATAAGCGTATCTCCTGATCCCGCTGGTTACGCCGCTGCCCGGCTCAGCTCGGAGGCGCCGGCGGCGCCCGCGGTCTGTTCCTTCAGCGCCGCGATCAGACCGGGACGGTCGAACTTGGCGACATAGTCGTGGAAGCCGGCCTGACGGCCGCGCTCGATCGCCGCCGGCGACACCAGCGCCGACAGGCCGATGATCGGCATCGCGCCCAGATTGTTGTCGGAGCGGATCACTTCGGCGAACTCGAACCCGTTCATGTCGGGCATCT
>NZ_FOQJ01000021.1:0-55573 GCF_900113725.1 Bradyrhizobium sp. cf659 | reverse complement strand
AGTGGTGCTGAGGGTTGGCGTTGAAGCCCGTCACCACGGCACGCAAACTGGCGTGACCGCTCAGTTGCGCATAGATCAGCGCGACCAAATGATCCCAGCTCTTGAACGACTTGTCGTAGGCATCCCCGTCCACACGATCCACAGCAGCCTGAAATTGCCGCCGATTGATCGGTTCAAGGAGCCTTCCAAAAATGCTATCGCTAAACCGCATGCCCGGTCACCTTCTGAGTCTCGACAACCAGAAAGTACCTGCTTCACGCCGGTTAAACCGGGCATGCTCCGCGACACAGTGAATCATTCCCCGGACAGCCCTGCCCGCAAGCGGGGGAGGGAGTGCACCTTCTCCGCGCGATCAGTGCATGGAGCCGCGGTGATTGTTGCCGCCGCCCATCGGGGCCTGGTTCATCGACTGGCGGAAGTTGTTGCTGCCGTTGCTGACCGTGCGGTTGGTCGTGTTGAGCTGCGGGCGGTTGTTCTGCTGGTTCTGGACCTGCACCTTGTTCACCGGGTTGTTGTTGAGCTTCACGACGCCGGTGTTGCCGTTGTTGACGCGGATCGGGTTGTTCTGCGTCTGGACAGGCTTCACGTCGACATTCGTGCCGCCCTTGCCGACATTCACCGGCATGCTCACGATCTTGCCAGGAGTGCCGTTGGTAGAGCCTTTGGTCGTGCCGTTGCCGGTGCCGGCATTGTTGCCGCCATTCTGCGTGGTGTTGGTCGGGGGCAGGGTCACGATCTTGCCGATGCCGCCATTGTTGTTGGTGGTGTTGGTCGGCGCAGGCAGGGTGACGATCTTGCCCGGGGTCTGCGACGGCGTGCCGTTCGGCTGGCTCGGCTGGTTGTTGCCCGCCGGCAGGTTGACGATCTGGCCGCCATTGCCGAGCTTGCCGATGACGTTGCCGTCGACGGGCTTCTGCACGACCGGCAGATTTCCATTCATCTGACCACCGCCATTGCCCTGCTGCAGCGGCATGTATTTGGGCTGGCCGAGATTGCCGATCTTGAAGGTCGGCGCAATGTTCTGCGGCGCCAGGAACTTCGTCGCCTGCATCAAGGGGATCAGCTTCGGCTGGGCTGCGAGCTTCAGCGCGGACACGGCATAGGGGCTGGTGCCGTAGCTGTCGTAGAAGGTCTGGTAGCCGAGCGGCGAGTTCGCGAGCACGGCCTTGTGCCAGGCCTGCGTGAGCAGGAGGTTGTTGAGCAGCCAGCGGATGTGATCGCACAGCGGGTCGTGCGGATACATCTGGATGAACTCCTGATAGTACTCCGGCCGTCCCTCTGACACGACGTAGTCGTAGGCCTGGCGCGTCGAGCGGCTCGGCAGGTTGGAGGCCATCTGCACGACGGGCGCATTCACCGGCGCGCGGTTGGCAGCGACAGCGGTGTCGCCGAAGAAGGTGAAGTCTGACGTCAGCGACGAACTTTCCCACGGGATCTGCGCGCCGCTGGTGGTCTGGTTCACTTCCAGACGCACGCGCTTGAACAGCTGCTCGATCGGCACGTTGGGCTCGCGCGCGACGTTGAGGAAGGCCTGGGTGTAGGGGCTGTGGCCGGCGGTGCCGTCGAGTGCCTCGGCGCCCGGCGCGGTCGAATAGCCGACGATCGAGCCGTTCGGCGCATCGACGATGGCAAGGCCTCGGCCGGCGTCGTTGATGCTCGGGAACGGGTTGTTGCGGCAGGCATCGAGGATGACGATGCGCATGCGGCTCGGGATCGTCTCCAGCGTCGACATCACGTCGACCAGGCGCACCGAATTGTTGACGAGCTCGGTCGGGCTGGAGACCTTGGCGTCGACGGGAACGAGATAATTCTCGCCGGCGAGCTGCACGCCGTGACCGGCGTAATAGACCATCGCCACCGTGTTGGGACCACGCGCGGACACCTTGGCGGAAAAGTCCTGCACCACGCGGAGCATGTCGTTCTGGGTCAGGTCGGTCGCGGCGACCACCTCGAACCCGGCCGAATTCAGGAACTTCGCCATCGACTCGGCGTCGTTGTCGGGGTTCGCGAGCTGTGGCGCGTTCCGGTAGTTCGAATTGCCGATCACCAGCGCCACCCGCTGCTCCGGCCCTTGCAGTGCGGTGGGGGCCGGCTCGACCGGGGCGACTTGCGCGGAAACAGGCCCGCAGGCGAAGCCGAACAGGCTTCCGATGAGGCCCGCAGTCATCAGGAAAGGCTTTAGGCGGAACATGGCGTGCTCCTCTGGCACTGATCTCGATACGAGATTGGTTGCGAGGTAGCTTGGCCGCGTTCGAGCCCGGGGTCCGTGATGGCAATCACCATGGGGGGCTGCGTGATCTGAATCACGTTTGGAACCTGCTATGGTGAATGGCCGGTTTCGCCGGCGAACGAAAAGACGAGCCTTCAGGGGAAATGCCGTCACATGCTGAAATCGATCGATCCGATCCTGACGCCCGATCTGTTCTGGCTGCTGGCCTCGATGGGCCATGGCGACGACCTCGTTTTCGTCGACGCCAATCATCCGGCAACGCGTATCGCCAAAACGACATCCTCGCAGCGCCTGATCCAGCTGCCGGGCGTGCGCATGGAGACGGCCGCCCGCGCCATCATGTCGGTCTACCCGCTCGACGATTTCGATCCCGATCCGGTGCGCGTGATGATGCCCGTGGACGATCCCGATCGCGTGCCCGACGTGCAGCGTGCGGTGCTCGCGGAGATCGAGCGCGCCGTCGGCCGCCCCGTCAGCCCCGGCAAGCTCGCGCGTCCGGATTTCTATCGCGCGGCGGCGGCGAGCTTTGGCGTGGTGCAGGTCGGCGACAGCAGGGGGTATGGATGCTTCCTGATCCGCAAGGGCGTGATCAGCTAGGGGCGCCTTGCGTTCGATCGACGGATCGCCGCTCTTGGCGCAAGGCATGACGCGATCCCCGTTTGCGCTATCCTGCGCGTGGCTGCAAACAGTTCTGCACTTGGATTTGAATGGTCATCTCGCAACCGACTATCTATGGTCGATTCATGTCGCGCCTTGTGTGTCTGTCTATTGCTATCGTCCTGTCGCTGCTGCCGGCCACGGCGCCGGCGGAGTCCATCAAGAAACGCCCCGCGCCGGTCTGGCGCGGCTACGGCTTCCTGCCGGGCTACCGTCAACCGCTGAGCAACAGCATTCCGCTCTACAAACAGAAGGACGCGATGCGGCGCCTTGCGCGCAGCGACCGGCGCCATTGGTACATCGATCCGGTTCCCCAATATTATCGCTGGGATGGTGAGTGGCACTATTTCGGCCGGCCCGGCTTCGGCGGCGGCCGCTACAATGGCGGCAGCTTCGGTCCGTGCTGGACGCGGACGCCGATCGGCCCGGTGTGGAATTGCGGGTGATCGCGCGGGTGCGGCGGTCAATCCGTCATTGCTGGCGGAGCGAAGCAATCCAGAATTTCTCTGCGGAAAGACTCTGGATTGCTTCGCTCCGCTCGCAATGACGGGAGTAAGCAGCGCGCTCGCATCAATCACCGTCACCCTGAGGTGCTCGCCTCTTCGGCGAGCCTCGAAGGGCGACGGCCCGGCTGCGTCTCGGCCGTGCATGCTTCGAGGCTCCCCGTGGGACGCGTTGCGTCCCACGGCTCGCACCTCCAGCGACAACGGCTTCGCCGTTGCGCGGGGATGACGGAGCCTCCGTCGTTGCAAGCGTAGCGAAGCAATCCTGACTGTTGCTGCGGAGAGATTCTGGATTGCTTCGCTGCGCTCGCAATGACGGGAGTAAGCAGCGCGCTCGCATTAATCACCGTCACCCTGAGGTGCTCGCCTCTTCGGCGAGCCTCGAAGGGCGACGGCCCGGCTGCATCTCGGCCGTGCATCCTTCGAGGCTCGCCGCGGGGCGCGGTGCGCCCCACGGCTCGCACCTCAGGATGACGGAGTTGATTGTTTCGTCATTGCGAGCGCAGCGAAGCAATCCAGTGTCTTTCCGCGGAGGGACTCTGGATTGTTTCGCTGCGCTTGCAATGACGATGTGGAAGAGTGTACGCGCCCTTACGAGAAGAACGCGATCTTTTCGGCCTGGGTCATGCGGCGGATCGGCGCGAGCGGGTCGTTGGCGGGCGCGCGGGGTTTTTGCAGGATGCCGCTGGCGAGGATGCTGGCGCCGAGCGAGGATTCGGGCAAGGACGCCGACAAGGGCGAGGGCATCGGCAGCGGCGCGGTCGGCGCTGCCGCGAAGGATGCCGTGGCCGCCATGGCCGGGGCCGGCTGCTCCATCACTTCGGCGGCGGCTTCCGCGATGGCATTGGTGAGGCGCGCCAGCGATTCCATCGCGATCGGCGCTTCCTCTGCGTGCTCCTTCACGATCGGCGCGGCGGCGGGCTCCGGCGCGACCGGCTCCGGAAGCTCGGCGGCGGCGACGGGCGCTGCGACCTCCGCAGCCACCGGCTCGGGAATGGCTGCTGCCATCTCGACCGGCTCGATGATCTCGTCGAACTCCGGATCGGGCGCAGCCATCTCCAGCGCGATGGCCTCGAGCACGGCTTCGTCCTCGGCTGCCGCGGCGGCATCGAGCGAGAACTCGTCGGTGACTTCCGCGAACGCGGCAGGCTCGGTGGCCGGCTCTTCGAAAGCTGCGTCTTCAGGCGCGGCATCTTCAAGCGCAACCCGGCTTTCGGCTGCGATCTCCGGCGCGACGGCAGCGTCCATTGCCTGCTCGGCCATTGCGAACGCTTCAGCGGTGCCGGCCGTCTGCGCGGCGGCTTCGGGCGCGGTAGACGCTGCGATGTCCTGCGGCGTCTCCGTAAAAGCCACGGGGGCTTCGCTCGCCATCGCGGCGGGCGCGGCCTCGACGGGCGAAGCCTCTGCGACCGGCGGTGCTTCCCGCACCGGAGCCGGCGAGGGGCGCATAGCCGACGCCTGCGGCGTTGCGTCGCCGTCGGCATCAAGCTGCTCGACCCGATCCTTCAGTAGATCGAATGCGGCCTTGAGCTCAGTGCGGGGGTCGATGGTCGAAACCTGTCCGCAGGCGGCCTCGATCGAGGCGAGCTGCGAATCAATGAGGTCGCAGATCCGCCCGTCGGCGCCGATCTCGCGCCAGCGCCAGGAGATCTCCTTGATGATGCGCACGCCGCGCGGGATCGGGGCGAGGCTCGCCTCCATCGCCGCGGGGTCGAACGCCGCGATCGCGATCGTCTCGGCCTCGCGGATGGCGCGGCGGATCTCGACCAGCGCCTCGGGCAGGCGGTCCTCGACGACGGGTTGCCGCTGTGCCGCAAGGGTTTCTTCGATCTTGGCGACCGCATCGAGCACCATGCTCGTGTCGGCATTGCGGTTGCGCTTGGCATATTCGCCGAGGAACCAGCGGCCGCGCGCGGTCTCCATGAAGGCTTCGCGGATCGCGTCGTAATCCTGCTCGTTCGGCTCGGCCGCACGGGCTGATATAGGCGAGAGGGCGAATGCTTCGTTGGCCATGTCATTCTCGTCGCGCAAATCACTGCGCGTTACTGTAACGATCACCACGATATCGACCGAATCGCAATTGGTTTGATGGCAGGCGAATCACAAATCCCCACGCAAGCCGCCGTGAAGCGGCGATTCGCCGTGAGCCTGGCCCTGTTCTACTCGGCCTTCTTCGCGGTCCTGGGCACGCATATGCCCTTCTTCCCGGTTTGGCTGAAGGCGATCGGTATCGACGCGGCCTGGATCGGCCTCATCAACGCGCTGCCGGCGATCACGCGCTTCACCACGCTGCCGCAGGTCGCGGCCTTCGCCGAAAAGCGACATGCCATTCGCGCCGGCATCATGGTGTCGGTGCTGGCGACCGCGATCGGATTTGCGGCCCTCGGCTTGCAGCAGCAGCCGCTGGCGCTGTTCCTGATCTACGCGCTGACCTGCATGATGTGGACGCCGACGATGCCGCTGACCGATGCCTATGCGCTGCGCGGTGTCGCCCGTTACGGACTCGATTACGGACCCTTGCGGCTGTGGGGCTCGGCGGCGTTCGCCGCCGGCTCGCTCGCCTGCGGTTATCTCGTAGACCACATCGCGGCGCGCGACCTGATCTGGGTCATCGTCGCGTGGGCCGTCGTTGCGGTCGCAGCCAGCCTGCTGCTTCAGCCGCTCGACGATGTCAGGCGCAGGACGACGGAGACGCATGCCGGCAAGAGACTGCTGCACGATGCCGCCTTCTGGGCCGTGATCGCCTCGGCGGCGCTGATTCAGAGCAGCCACATCGCCTTCTACACGTTCTCGGCCATCACCTGGCAGCTCCATGGTCTCGGCGGGCTGACGATCGCGGGGCTGTGGACGTTGGGTGTGATCGCCGAGATCGTCGTGTTCGCGCTGTCGCCCCGCTTCTCGCTGCATCCATCCTCGCTGATGGCGATCGGGGGCCTGAGCGCCGTGGTGCGCTGGATCGTCACCGCCAACGAGCCGTCGCTGGCGTGGCTCGCGATCGTGCAGCTCGGCCACGGCCTCTCCTTCGGCATGACCATGGTCGGCACCATGAATCTGCTCGTGCAGCGCGTGCCGTCCCACCAGATCGCACGGGGGCAGGGCTACTACGCCGCGTGCAACGGGCTGCTGGGCGCGGCGACATCGATCGCGTCAGGTGCGATCTACGCCCGCATCGGCGAGGGCCTGTATTACGTCATGGCCGCGATGGCCGCGGCCGGCGCGGTCCTGATCTGGTCGGCGCGGCACCGGCTCAAGGCTCATCCCCACAGCGAGGAATCGGGCGGATAGACCAGGCTCTCGTCATAGCGCAGGCCGTGATCGCGGTCGCGCGCCAGCAGCAGCGGGCCGTCGAGATCGACGAAGCGGGCCTGCGGCGTCACCAGCATCGCGGGCGCCATCGACAGCGAGGTCGCGACCATGCAGCCGATCATGATCTCGAAGCCGAGCGACTGCGCCGCGTCCGCCATGGCGAGCGCCTCGGTGAGGCCGCCGGTCTTGTCGAGCTTGATGTTCACGGCGTCGTAGCGCTCGCGCAAGGGGGCGAGCGAGCTGCGGTCATGCACGCTCTCGTCGGCGCAGACCACGAGCGGCCGCTTGATCCGCGCCAGCGCGTCGTCCTTCCCGGCCGGCAGCGGCTGCTCGACCAGTGTGACGCCGACGGCATCGCAGGCGGCGAGGTTGTGCTCCAAATTGGCCTCGGTCCAGGACTCGTTGGCATCCACGATCAGCTCGGATTCGGGGGCCGCCTTGCGCACCGCCGCGATCCGCTCCGGATCGCCGTCGCCACCGAGCTTGATCTTGAGCAGCGGCCGGTGCGCCGCTTTCGCGGTCGCCGCGGCCATGGCTTCAGGGGTGCCCAGCGAGATCGTGTAGGCGGTGGTGCGCTCGCTCGGGACCGGGCGGTCGAGCAGGTTCCAGGCCCGGAGGCCCGCCGCCTTGGCCTCGAGGTCGATCAGGGCGCAATCCAGCGCGTTGCGGGCGGCGCCCGGCGGCATGGCGGCTTGCAGCGCCTGCCGGGTGATACCGCCCGCCACGGCCGCCTGCATGGCCTCGATGGCGGCCAGGGTCGCCTCGGGGGTCTCGCCATAGCGCGGATAGGGCACGCATTCGCCCCGGCCGGTCAGGCCGTTCTGGCTCACTTCGGCCACAACGGTCACGGCCTCGGTCTTGGCACCCCGGCTGATGGTGAAACTGCCGGCGATCGGAAAGCGCTCGATTCGCGCCCGAAGAGCCGGAACTTTGCTGGAAGTCATTTTGAACTCTGGCGAAATCTGAACCTGCTAGTTACCTCTAGCAACTAACGTTAACCAGTTGGGGATACCTTCTCTGGGTAAGGGCGCGTGCGCAACTATCTGATTTCCTCCGCCCCGGCACGGGAGCGGACATCTTGAGTAGCGATCCGAAGCTGGAACGGATTGCGAAGGGCAACGCGCTGGCACTCTGCGCCACCGGAACCTGGACCGCGAGCTTCGCGCCGGTCCTGGAGCGGATGGTGGCGGATGCCGAGAAGCTGGCCGGCGGTTCGCAAAACATCTTCATCGACGTCTCCGAGGTCGCCAAGCTCGACACCTTCGGCGCCTGGCTGATCGAGCGGCTGCGCCGCAGCCTGACCCACGGCGCGGTCGAGGCGCAGATCGCGGGCCTCTCCGCCAATTATTCGAGCCTCGTCGACGAGGTGCGGCGGGTCAGGGCGACGCCCGTGGTCGACGCCGGCACGATCACCATCTCGGGCATGCTGGAGCAGATCGGCCGGACCGTGGCGGGGGTCGCCGGCACGGTTGCGGGCCTGATCGACATGCTCGGCGCGGTGCTCGCGGCGGGCGGCCGCGTGCTGATCCATCCGCGATCGTTCCGCCTGACCTCGACCGTGCACCACATGGAGCAGGTCTGCTGGCGCGCGGTGCCGATCATCGTGCTGATCACCTTCCTGATCGGCTGCATCATCGCGCAGCAAGGCATCTTCCATTTCCGCAGGTTCGGCGCCGACATCTTCGTCGTCGACATGCTGGGTGTGCTGGTGCTGCGCGAGATCGGCGTGCTCCTGGTCGCCATCATGGTCGCGGGCCGCTCGGGCAGCGCGTACACCGCCGAGCTCGGCTCGATGAAGATGCGCGAGGAGATCGACGCGCTGCGCACCATGGGCTTCGACCCGATCGAGGTGCTGGTGCTGCCGCGCATGCTCGCCCTGGTGCTGGCGCTGCCGATCCTGGCCTTCCTCGGCGCCATGGCCGCGCTCTATGGCGGCGGGCTCGTCGCCTGGCTCTATGGCGGCGTCGATCCAGAAGCCTTCCTGCTTCGCCTGCGCGATGCCATCTCGATCGATCATTTCATCGTCGGCATCGTCAAGGCGCCCGTCATGGCCGCCGTGATCGGCATCGTCGCCTGCGTCGAAGGCCTCGCCGTGCAGGGCAGCGCGGAATCGCTCGGACAGCACACCACCGCGTCGGTGGTGAAGGGCATCTTCTTCGTCATCGTCATGGACGGCGTGTTCGCCATCTTCTTCGCCTCGATCGGGATGTGACGATGGCTGGCGAGATCCAAAATCCCATCATCCGCGTCCGCGACATCACCGTGCAGTTCGGCAGCACGCGCGTGCTCGACGGCCTCAACCTCGACGTCAAGCGCGGCGAGATCCTCGGCTTCGTCGGCCCCTCAGGCGCGGGCAAGTCGGTGCTGACGCGCACCATCATCGGCCTCGTGCCGAAGGTCGCAGGCTCCATCGAGGTGTTCGGCGTCGACCTCGATTCCTCCAACACGTCGCAGCGCCGCAATGTCGAGCGGCGCTGGGGCGTGCTGTTCCAGCAGGGCGCGCTGTTCTCCTCGCTCACCGTGCGGCAGAACATCCAGTTTCCGATGCGCGAATACTTGCGCGTCTCGCAGCGGCTGATGGACGAGATCACCATGGCCAAGCTGACCATGGTCGGTCTGAAGCCCGAGGTCGCCGAGCGTTTCCCGTCGGAGCTCTCGGGCGGCATGATCAAGCGCGTCGCGCTCGCACGCGCGCTTTCGCTCGATCCGGACCTCGTGTTCCTCGACGAGCCGACCTCCGGCCTCGACCCGATCGGCGCCGGCGACTTCGACGAGCTGGTCAGGACACTCCAGCGCACTTTGGGCCTGACCGTTTTCATGGTAACGCACGACCTCGACAGCCTTTACACAGCTTGCGACCGCATCGCCGTTTTAGGGAACGGTAAGATCATTGCGGCAGGGTCGATCGCCGACATGCAGGCCTCGCAGCATCCCTGGCTGAGGCAATATTTCCATGGCAAGCGCGCCCGCGCGGTCATGGGCTGAGTAGTAGCCGGAGCACCTGATGGAAACGCGGGCGAATTACGTACTGATCGGGTCGTTCACGCTGGCAGTAATTGCCGCGGCGATCGGCTTCGTGCTGTGGTTTCAGTCGCTGCACACCACCAAGCAGCGCAGCCCGCTGCGCGTGGTGTTCGAGGGCCCGGCGGCGGGCCTGCGCAACGGCGGCAGCGTCAATTTCAACGGTATCCGGGTGGGTGAAGTGGTCTCGGTGAAGCTCGACAACCCGCGGCGGGTTGTCGCACTCGCCATGGTCGAGAACAACGCCCCGATCCGCAAGGACACCCTGGTCGGCCTCGAATTCCAGGGCCTCACCGGCGTCGCCGCAATCTCGCTCAAGGGCGGCGAGGAGGCCGCGCCCCCGCCGCCGCTCGACGAGGACGGCATCCCGACGCTGACCGCCGATCCCAACAAGCTCCAGGACGTCACCGAGGCGATCCGCGGCACGCTTCAGAACATCAACAAGATCGTCGCCGACAATCAGGAGTCGGTGAAGAACTCGCTCAAGAACCTCGAGACCTTCACCAACTCGCTGGCGCGCAACTCCGAGAAGATCGACGGCGTGATGGCCAAGGTCGACGGCGTGATGCTCAAGGCCGACAGCCTCATGCTCGGCCTCAACACGCTCGCTGGCGGCAAGGACGGCGGCGAGCTGTTCCAGGCGGTGAAGTCGATCCGCGAACTCGCGGATGATTTCGACAAGCGCTCCGGATTGCTGATCTCGGACGGCCGCCGCACCCTCGGCGACATCAGCCGCGCCGTGAACAATTTCGACCGCAACCCGACCCGCGTGCTGTTCGGTGCCAGCAACAGCGCGCCGGCAGCCGCCCCGCCGCCCGAGCCGCCGAAGCCGGCGGCGAGCGAGCGCAAGCGGCAGTAGCGGCCCACAGTGCTTCCCCGACGTCGTCCTGGCGAAAGCCAGGACCCATACCGCGAGGTCTATCGATTGCGGTTGGCGGGCGTACCGAACGACTGGTTTTCGCCAAACTCCTCCCTGGGGTAATGGGTCCTGGCTTTCGCCAGGACGACATCGTTCCCAATGATTGCCTCAAATAAAAACGGAGCCCGTGAGGGCTCCGTTTTTCATTCGCTATCTGCTGCTCGCTATTCGCGAGCCTGGTCTCACCCCAGCCGGCCCGCCGCGTGGGCGAGCAGGGTGTAGACGAGGCCCGTCTCCGAGGTCAGGTGGCTGCGCAGCTCCTGCGGGCCGCGGCCGTCGCGGGCGACTTCGTCGAGCAGGCGTTCGAACTCCGCGACATAGCGATCGACCGTGCCCTTGAAGTTGCGGTCGGCGCGATATTTGCGGGCGACCTCGTCGAAGGCCTTCTGGCCGGCGGGCGTGTAGAGGCGCTTGGTGAAGGCCTTGTTCTCGCCGCGCTGGTAGCGGTCCCACATCTCGGCGGCGAGGTTGCGGTCCATCAGCCGGCCGATGTCGAGCGACAGCGATTCCAGCGGATTGCCGTTACCTTGCGGGGCCTGCGGCTGCGGAGCCGGTGCAGCTGGGCGGCCGCGCGGGGCTTCACGGCCGGTCGGAGCGCCCTGGTTGGCGTCCGTACGGTTCAAGAGGTCCGACAGCCAGCCGTCGCGGCCCTGATCGTTGCCGCCAGGCGCAACCGGCGGAGCTTCGGTCCGGCGCGAAGTGGCCGGCATGCCGAGGTCCGGCGGCGGCAACGTCGAGGCGCTGCCGGTGTCGCGGATGCGGGTCTCGGTGCTGCGCGCGCCGACGGCCGCCAGCATCGGCTCTTCCTGGCGCTGCACGCTGGCGCGGCCCGCCGTCGAGACGTCGAGGCCACGGCCATGCTGGGCCACGATGCGGTTGAGCTCGGCGAGGGCCTCGATCTGGTCGACGATCACCTTGCGCATCTGCGCAGTGCTCTCGGCGGCCTCCTGCGGCATCTCGAGCACGCCGCGGCGCAGCTCGTTGCGGGTGGCTTCGAGCTCGTTGTGCATCTCGAAGGCCATCTGCTTCATGCTGGAGACGAGGTTGGAGAACTTCTCCGTCGACTGCTTGAACATCGCATCCGCCTCGTCCGTGGTCTGGCGGTAGATGTCGTGCATGGCGTCGAGGGTCTGCCGGTGCTCTTCCTCGGATGCCGCGCGCACCGCCTCGAACTGGCGGGTGATTGCGGCCGAACCTGCGCCGGCGGTCTCCGCGACGACGCGGGCGATGTCGCGGGCACGCTCTTCGGCGGCGGCCAGCGATTCATCGAGCAGGCCGGTGAAGCGCGACAGGCGCTGGTCGAGATCGGCCGTGCGCAGGTCGATCGTGGTGACGAGCGATTCCAGCGCCTGCTTGCGTTCGGCGAGCGAGGCGGTGGTGTTCTTGTTGCTCACCTCGACGACCTGGGCGGCCTCGACGAGCGCCTTGCCGTGCGCGTCGAACTGGGTCGACAGCTCGCCGAGATCCTGGAGCGCCCGCGTGGTCTTCGTGTTGAAGACGTTGAGCTGGTCTTCCAGGTTCTGCGTCGCAGCGCCGTTGCGCGAGGTGACGTCGTTCATCGCCGAGACGAAGTCGGCAACGCGGGTCACCAGCGCCCGCTCGAGCGAGTTGAGGTTGTCGTGCGCACCGGTCAGCACCTCCTGGAGGAGGATGTTGCCTTCGCGCAGACGCTCGAACAGGGCGACCGTGTCGGTGCGCAGGATCTTGCTGGTCTCCTGCATCTCGGTGACGGCCGCGATCGAGACCTGGCGCGACTGGTCGATCGCCGCGCGCGAGGCCTGCTCGAGGTCCTTGAGCGACTTGCCGACCGCGCCGGTGGCGATCTCGCTCGCCGCGTTGATGGTGCGGGCGACTTCCGAGCCGTTGCCCATCATGGTCTGCGAGAACGCATGGCCGCGCGTCTCGATCGACTTCAGCGCGTCCGAGGTGACGCGGTCGATGTCGAGCGTGAGCTGGCTGGTCTTGGAGCCGATCGCATCGACCAGGGCGCCGCGCTTGGCGTCGATCATGTTCGACAGACGGTCGGCCTGCTGCTGCACATAGGTGACGATCTCGTCGGTCTTGCCGGTCATGGCCTGGCCGAAGCTGCTGCTGGCGGCGAGCACCGAGCGCTCGACGTCGGCCGAGCTCGACTTGACCCGCGAACTCGCCTCGTTGGAGGCGGAGATCAGCGCGTTCTGGGCGTTGAGCGCGCTGGTCTGGATGTCGTTGGTCGCGTTCGCGGTGGCCGCGCTCAGCGCACGCTCGATCTCGGTGGAGATCGTGCGGATCTGGCTCGCGGCATCCGCCGAGGTCGAGGTCAGCGAGGTCTGGGCCTCACGCGCGCTGTTGAGGATGGTCGAGGCAGTGTCGGCGCCGACCGCGGTCAGCGTGCGCTCGATGTCCGTGGTCAGCGACTTGATCTGGCCTGCCGCGTCCGTCGAAGCGGAGATCAGCGTGCCCTGGGCCTCGCGCACGCCGCTGGTGAGCGCCTCGATGGTGGCGCCGCCGGCGGTCGCCAGCGCGCGCTGCATCTCGGCCGCGAGCGAACGGACCTGGCTGGTCTGTTCGGCCGAGACCGCGAGCAGGGTGCTCTGGGCGTCGCGGGCGCTGGTCGTGATCGTCTCGGCGGTCGACTGGCCGACCTGCGAGAGCGAGCGATGCACTTCGGCTGCGAGCGACTTGACCTGGCTCGCCGCATCCGAGGACGCCGTGACCAGGGTGTTCTGCGCCTCGCGGGCGCCGGTCGTGATGGTCTCGGCCGTCGCGGTGCCCGCCATCGAGAGCGAACGCTGCACATCCGAGGACAGTGCCTTGATCTGGTTGGCGGTCTCGCTCGAGGCCGCGATCAGCGTGCTCTGCGCATCGCGGGCGCCGGCGGTGATGGATTCCGCCGTGGTGGCGCCGGCCATCGAGAGCGAACGCTGCACGTCGGCGGTGAGCGTCTTGACGTGGTTGGCCGCGTCCGAAGATGCGGTGACGAGCGTGGTCTGCACCTCGCGGGCGCCGGCCAGGATCGAGGCCGCGGTCGCGGAACCGGCCGCCGACAGCGTGCGTTCGACGTCGGCCGCGAGCCCCTTGATCTGGTTGGAGGCATCGCCCGAGGCGGCAACCAGCGTCGACTGCGCTTCGCGGGCGCTGGTCAGGATCGAGTTCGCAGCACCGGTGCCGACCGCGGTCAGCGCGCGCTCGACCTCGGAGGAGGTCATCTTGAGCTGGGCGTTGACGTCGGAGGAGACCGTCATCAGCGACTGCTGGGCGGTGCGCGCCCCGGTCTGGATGGTCTCGCTGGTGTTGACGACGAGGTTGGTGAGCGAGCGCTCGGCGTCGTCGACATGCGAGCGGATCGCGGTCGAGATCATCTCGGCGCGGGACATCATGTCCTCGCTGGCCTGGCGGCCGCTGCTCTCGATGCGGCCGGCGACGGCCTCGACGCGCGAGCCGAGCAGGTCCTCGAACTGCGCCACGCGCACGTCGATGTCGCTGGCGACCGAGCCGACCTTGGTCTCGATGGCCTGCTGGATGTCCTGGAAGCGCGCCGTGACCGTGTCGGTCAGATGCGTGCTGCGGCCGTCGATGATCTCGGCGACGCCGGTGATGCGGCGGTCGACCGCCTCGATCGCCTGCGCGGTGCCGTCGGTGAGCGTCGAGGTCAGGAGCGTGAGGCGCGTGTCGATCGACTGCACGGCCTGCGAGGCGCCGTTCGTCACCGCGGTGGTGAGGTAGGTGAGGCGGGAGTCGATGGACTCGAGCGCCTGCGAGGCGCCGCCGGTGAGCGTCGTCGTGAGGTGCGTCAGGCGCGTATCGATCGTCTGGATCGTCTGAGAGGCGCCGTCGGTCAGCGACGTCGTGAGGCTGGTGAGGCGGGAGTCGATGGACTCGAGCGCCTGCGAGGCGCCTCCGGTCAGCGACGTCGTGAGATGAGTGAGGCGGGAGTCGATCGACTGGATCGCCTGCGCGGCACCGTCGGTCAGCGACGTGGCGAGCGTGTTGAGACGCCCGTCGATGGTCTCGGTGACGGACCTGGCGCGGGTGTCGAACGACTGTTCGAGCGCGCTGACGCGGCCGACGAGCTGCGCGTCGAAGGTCTTGATGTGGCCGTCGATCGTGCTGTCGAGGCTGGTGATCTTGCCGTTCAGCGAGGCATCGAGGTTGGTGACGCGTTCGCCGACCGTGGTCTCGAACTGCATCAGGCGCTGGTCGAGCACGGCCGTGATCTGGCCGCCGTTCGAGGTGAAGCGGGTGTCGAAATTGTCGACATAGGTCTTCAGCGTCTCGGCGATGTCCTGCGTGCGCTGGCCCATGCGCTCGACGACCTCGCCGCCGAACGTCTTCACGGTGCGGTCGAACTCGGAGATGTGACGGGTGATCAGCGCGCCCAGCGTGCCGGAGTCGCGGGCGAACTTCTCGACCAGCTCGGTGCCCTGGTTCTTCACCAGTTCGTCGAACGCGCTCATCTGGAGCGACAGCGAGTCGTGCGCGGTCTCGGTCTGGCTGACGACCTTGGCGACGAGGGTGTTGACGGTGGCGTCGAGCGCCTCGCTCGCCTTGTCGCCGGAGGTCATGATCTGGTTGGCGAGCCGGTGGCCGGCGTCGTCGATCTTGGCGGAGATGTCGCCGGAGCGCAGCTCGAGCTCGAGCAGCAGGGAGTCCGACGAATTCTTCAGGCTATCGTGCACCTGCTCGGTGCGCTCGGAGATGCCGTCGACGATCGCGGCGGAGCGCTGCTCGAACTCGCCGGTGATGCGGTCGATGCGCTCGTTCAGCATCTCGTGGACGCGGTCGGCGAGGTCGACGAATTCGTCGTGGACGTGGCCGGTCTTGAAGTTGAGGCTGGTGGTCAGCCGCTCGCTGGCGTCGAGCACGGCGCGCGTGGTCTCGTTGCTGGCTTCCTCGAGGCGGTCGAGCAGGTCGCCGCCGCGCTCGCCGAGCGCGAGGATCATGTTGTCGCCGGCATTGCTCAGGGCGCCGGTGATGTGGGCGCCGCGCTCTTCGAGCGCGCCGGTGATGCTCTTGGCGACCTCGTCGACGCGCGAGGCGATCGCATCCGAGATCAGCGCGATATCGTGGCGCAGGTCGATCTGCACGCCGGAGATGGCGCTGCGGACCTGCTCGGCCTGGCCGACCAGGTTGTCGCGCTGATGCGCGATGTCCTGGAGCAGGGCGCGGATGCGCACTTCGTTGTCGGAGTAGGCGCGTTCGAGCGCGGCGACCTCGTTGGCCACCAGTGTCTCGAGCTCGCCGGCGCGCGCAATCGCGCGCTCGATGCCGTCGCCCATCGCCGCGACCTCGCGGCGGATGGCCTGGCCGACGGTGACCATGGAATCGGAGGCCGAGCCTTCGGGCTCGGAGAAGCGGATCGCGACCTGCGCCATCGCCTGCGCGATCATGCGCATTTCCTGGCCGCGCCAGACCAGGCTCGCGAGGAAGTAGAACAGCATGATCGGCGCGAAGAACATCGCGATCAGGCCGGCGATGACGAGCACGCCGCCGCTCTGGCCCATGGCGGCCTGGATCGAGGGCAGGAAGCCGACGGTCAGCGCGGCGCAGGCGGCGAGCCAGACGCCGGCGAAGATGGTGGCGAAGGTATAGACGCTGCGGGCAGGGCGGCCCTTCTGAAGCGCCTGGAGCAATTGGCCGATGGTTTCGCGGTCGTCATTGGCGGCGCGGCGCGAGGAACGCGGCTCCTCGATCGGCTCGAACACGGCACGTTCGTTGGCCGCAGGGCGCGGCTCGAAGCTCGGCTCGTCAAAGATCGGGGGCTCCGGGGGGGCCACCGAAGACGCCGTTTCGTTGCGCATCGAGGCGTTGCGGCTGGTGTCCGCAGCGGTGTCGCTGATGTTCAGGGCTTCCTGGATCGCAGAAAGCGCAACTTCTGTCGGGTCTTTGACCTTTTTCGGAGTGTTCGCCATGTTCAGTCCGAGCCCTCGTTACTTGTACGCGTCCCCCCGCGAGCCCCGCGCGCTACGCAAGCCCACAGACCGGATCATGCCGCTTGCGCGGATCTTCGAGCCGTCCCCACCCGGACGGCTTGTCCGCCAATTTCTGCAACATCCTATTTGCAGAGCGTCGCGAATGAAATGCCTGCGATTAAGACAATCTTAATCATCGTTAACAGGATCGCGCCGTAACGCCTTAGCAATAAATGGAATTCTCCACGGAACTCGGTCGATTGCGGCAACTTTTTGTCAATAAACGGGCGGAGTTGCGCAAAACGACCCAAACATTTCGTTAACCATTTCCATGCTTGGGTGGGAGGAACCGCGCGGCCGAACCGGCGGAACCGTCGCGCGATGCCGGGGCCTGCGCCATGACGCCTGAACTGCAACGGATGGAATGGATGCCCTCGCCCCCGCTTGCGCCCGTCGACAGCCCGCTCGATCTCGACCACCTCTCCCGCATGACGCTCGGCGACGCCGAGCTGGAACAGGAAGTGCTGGCGATGTTTGCCGAGCAGGCGGTTCGTCTGCTCGCCGCGATGACCAATTCGCCGGCCGAGGCCGGCGCGCTTGCGCACAAGCTCAAGGGCTCGGCCCGCGGAATCGGCGCCTTTGCCGTAGCGGATGCCGCCGCTCACCTGGAGACCGCGATCCGGACCGGACACGACCGGCTCCCCGCCTTCGCCGCGCTGAAGGAGGCCGTGGCCGAGGCCCGCGCCGCCATCGAGGCGATCCTGAAACACTAGGCCGGCAACCCCGCAAACGGCGGCGTCTCTAGTCTCTTGTTTTGACGCGTTTTCTGCACGCGAACCGGGATCCAGCTCGCTCGAAAACGCTATGGCGCCGGGCTAACCGACCCGTTATAGGACAGCCCGGACCCTCCTTCATTCCCAACATCGCGGCAGCACGAGCACACATGGCCAAGATTCACTTTGTCGACCACAAGGGCGAAACCCGTACGGTGGAAATCGAGAACGGCGCAACCGTGATGGAAGCCGCCATCCGCAACAGCGTCCCCGGCATCGAGGCCGAATGCGGCGGCGCATGTGCCTGCGCGACCTGCCATGTCTATGTCGACGAAGCCTGGCGCGAGAAGGTCGGCAGCCCGACCCCGATGGAAGAGGATATGCTCGACTTCGGTTTCGACGTGCGCCCGAACTCGCGCCTGTCCTGCCAGATCAAGGTGAGCGACGATCTCGACGGTCTGGTGGTGGCGACGCCGGAACGTCAGGCCTGACGGGCTCGGTGGCGGCCGTCGCCGGTCCAGAGAGCTGATCGTCGACCGCATATAGCGCGCAATCGGGCGCGAGTTTCCCGCATTTGGATAGTGCGCGCTGTTTGGCATCCTCGACCGATCGCCGACCGGCCGAGTAGCCATAGAAGTTCTTCGGCGACACTGCGAATGCCTTGTGTTGGCCCTCGGCCATGTACTCCGAAAAGGCCGCGCGCCCTCGGCTGCCGAATTGCGGCGGAACCGGCAGATCGGGCAGGAGCGGCGCTGCCAGAGGTTTACTCCCGCCCAGATTTTGCTGATGCAGAAAGGCGTCCACCATCGGCTGCCAGACCGTGACGCCGCCATGAAACAGATCATGGCCGTCATTGCCGAAGGCCGGTGCCTCGATCAGCTGCGCGCGTCCACCGGCGGCTGAGAACGCGTCGAACGCTTGGCCGGCAAGCTCCGGACTGAAATAGCTGTCGTTGGCCGCATAGACCCACAGCATGGGTGCGTGCGACGTTGCGCCCAGCGTGCGGAACGCGTCGACCAATCCCGCCTGGTCGGCGGTTTTCTTGGCATCGCTCGCGTTGTCGCGGCGAATGCCGCCGGCGAAGCTGATCGCCGCCGCGAGGCCAGGGGGCGGGTTCGTCGTCAGTGCGACGGTTGCGAGGCCTCCCGTGGAAACTCCGACCGCGATCATTCCGTGCGAGCTGACGTCAGGGCGATGCTCCATGGCTACAACCGCGGCGCGCAGATCGTCCGCAGCCATTCTTTCGGCGCGCAGAATGCTTGCGGTGGCGCAACAGCCGGTGCCTTCCGCGTAAGTGCCGCCCGAGTCGCCGTAGCCGCGACGCATCACGACGAGCGCGGCAAATCCCCTGCGTGCGAATGCGACGGCCTGTTGGTAGAAGCGGTAAGGGGTGAGATCGCGCCGCTGCACTGCATCCGTGGCCGTGCCGTGGCTGATCAGGGCGAGCGGATAGGCCTGTGTGCCCGCGGGGCGGATCAGCAACGCTTCGAGGCCGCGCGGGCCCGCCGCCGGCATCGCGATGCGCAAATCCTCCCGATGGTAGTCCTCGGCCACGGCGGGCTGCGCGGCCAGAACGGCCAACACTAGCCAGAGCGCCGCGTGGCGCGTCATTGTTCGCCCGCTCCGCGCCGCCACCACGGCTTGAGATTGCGGATCACCTCGTCGGTCAGCGGTGTCGGCCGGCGCGAGGCCTCATCGATCATGACGGCGATGGCCTGCGCCGATGCCACGCATCGCCCTTCCGAAAACACCGCCTGCTCGAAGGTCACCGAGGTCCGTCCGAGCTTCGCGACGCCGAGGCCGAGCTCGATCGTGCCCGGCCAGTGCAGCTCGGCGCGGAAATGGATGTCGAGCCGCACCATGATCCAGGCGAGGCCGGGCGGCGTCAGCCCGTATTGCGGGCTCTTCATCAGCGTGACCCGGCCGGTCTCGAAATAGGTGGCATAGACCGCGTTGTTGACGTGCTGGTTGGGATCGAGATCGCCGAAGCGGACGTTGTCGCTGAGGCGGTAGGGGTAGTCCTCCAGGCGCGGCGTCGTATCGAGGCGGCTTGGTGCGTTCACCGATTGATCTCCGTCATATCCAACCTCGTTACAGCCCAGTTATTTTGACCCGGCAAGTGGGCGTGGCTGCGGGGCGCTCCCGCTTTTATGCCTTCCCTGATCCATCCCCGTTGGCTAGACAAGCAGGGTCACCTCGGCCCAAAGGGCGCCGTCCAACCGATAACGACCGATAAAGAGACGACATGAGCGACGTGATCAAAACCGATGTGCTGATTATTGGCGCCGGCCCCTGCGGCCTGTTCGCCGCCTTCGAGCTCGGCCTTCTCGACATGAAGGCGCATTTCGTCGACATCCTCGACAAAGTCGGCGGCCAGTGCGCCGAGCTCTATCCGGAAAAGCCGATCTACGACATTCCCGGAATTCCGCATGTTTCCGGGCAGGGGCTCACCGACGCGCTGATGGAGCAGATCAAGCCGTTCCATCCGACCTTCCATCTCGGCGAGATGGTCGAGACGGTGGAGAAGATCGGCGATCCCGCATTTCGCTGCACCACCGATGCCGGCAAGGTGTTCGAATGCAAGGTGCTGGTGATCGCGGCCGGCGGCGGCTCGTTCCAGCCCAAGCGTCCGCCGGTGCCGGGCATCGAAGCCTATGAAGGCACCTCGGTGCATTACGCCGTGCGCAAGATGGAGACGTTCCGCGACAAGAACGTGCTGATCGTCGGCGGCGGCGATTCAGCGCTCGACTGGACGCTCAATCTGCATCCGGTGGCCAAGCGCATCACGCTCCTGCACCGTCGCGACGAATTTCGCGCAGCCCCTCACAGCGTCGAGCAGATGCGCGCGCTGGTCGCGGGCGGCAAGATGGATCTCCGGCTCGGCCAGGTCACTTCGCTGGCCGGCGCCGACGGCAAGCTGACCGGCGCGACGATCAAGGGCATCGACAACAACGTCACCGAGATCGCCTGCGACACCATGCTGCCGTTCTTCGGGCTGACCATGAAGCTCGGTCCGGTCGCGAACTGGGGCATTGCGCTGGAGAACAATCTGGTGCCGGTCGAGACATCCGCGTTCGAGACCAACGTATCGGGCATCTTCGCCATCGGCGACATCAACACCTATCCCGGCAAGATCAAGCTGATCCTGTGCGGCTTCCACGAGGGCGCGCTGATGTCGCAAAAAGCCCATCGCTACGTGTATCCGGAGAAGCGCCTCGTGTTCCAGTACACGACATCATCCTCCAGCCTGCAAAAGAAGCTCGGGGTCAGCTGACCGCGTGCGGGGCGATGCCCCATGTTTCTGGTGCTGGAACCGTTCGCGAAATCGCCGTAGTCTGCGGCCATTCCAGTCGTGGAATAGCAAGGTGATCATAATGCGGAATCCGTTTTCCAGCTTTCGGCTGCTCTCGCTGCTCGCGCTCGCGCTGTCGCTCGGCGCGATGAGCCCGGCGGCGGCGCAAGCCCAGGTTGCGACGTCGGCCCAGCCAACCGCCGCGGGCCTCTGGCAGAAGGTCGAGGACGGCAAGACGGTGGGATGGTTCCTCTTCATCGACCACAACGGTGTGTTCGAAGGCGTGATCGCCAAGACGTTCCCGCGGCCCGGCGACGATCCGAACGAGGTCTGCGCGAAGTGCACGGACGATCGCAAGAACGCCCCGGTGCTCGGCCTTTCCTTCATCCGCGACATGAAGCGCGACGGGTTGAAATATGATGGCGGTAACGTGGTCAATCCGCGCGACGGCAATATCTGGAAGGCCAAGATGACGGTGAGCACCGATGGCCAGACCCTGACCATGCGCGGCTTCCTCGGCATCTCCCTGTTCGGCAAGGACGAGACCTGGACGCGCCTGCCGGACGCCAATATCGCGCAGGTCGATCCCGCCATCGTCGCCAAATATCTGCCCGCACAGGCGACAGCCGCGACGACGAAGCCGGCGCCCGCGCCCGCGGCGAAGAAGGGCGGCGCAATGATGGCGCCGGCGCCGAAGCAGTAGGGTTGCTTCCGCATTCTCTTGTAGCCCGCATGAGCGAAGCGATATGCGGGACCACTTGTCCCTGATATCGCTGCGCTCACCCGGGCTACGGAATCGTCAATACGTCCGCGCCTTCTTGCACGGCGCATAGAAGGTGCCGCTGCCGGCGACGACCCGCTCGAGGCATTGCCGGGGATCGGTGATCTCGCCGTCGACCTGGAAGTAATAGGCCTGCGTGCCCAGGCTCAGGACGTAATGTCCCGGCGGAAGTTCGAGCTCTGAATCGCCAGTGTGAAGCTCGTGCATCTCGGGTGTCCCGGGAATCGGCGACACCCGGAACGGATAGGCGAAATTGCGGATGACGCCGACGTCGTCTCCGCCACTCAGAGTCTTGCCTGCGGCGTCGGTCGAAAACTCTCTGGCGATCTTCGCCACGACCCGAACCTCGACGCGTTCGGGAATCGCGTGTGCGACGTCGCGGCGGAACACGATGAATTTGACGCGGCCGTTCGGCAGGTGCGGCCGGTCGGGCTTCCTGAACTCCGGTGAAATCGCGACGCGCATGTCCGGGGCCATGACGCCGGCCGCATTCAACTCCGCCAGCGATTTGTCGTCGATCAAGGCGTAGATGCCGTAGTCGGTCGGAAGCACGCGCGCCGGTTTCGCCGGCGGCGCGACGGCGGTCACCATTTCCGGCTTGCTGACCGTGATCGTCGTCTCCGGTTTGGGCGGGACCAGCGCGATCTCCTGGGCCTGCGACGAAACCAGCCGGCGCAGCGCGGCGATATGGTCGCGCTGCGAGATGAGAAGAACGATGGCGCCGGCGGCAAGCAGGATGGCCCCTGTACGCTTGATCACGGGCCAGAGCGGACCTGAGATCGCAGGCCGCCTGGATGTCTCGATTCCCGAGCGCAGGACCGGAGCGTCGGCGGAGAGAAACGGGCCGCTTGTCTCACCCGCCTTCGACGATGTGAGTTGATGTTGCGGCAACCGCTCCAGCGGCGCTTCTTCACGCGAGAACTTCTCGACCTCCTCGATTGCGACCTCGAGCGCCCGCTTCATCTGGTCGATGTTCTTGGCGTCGGCGTAGGTGAACTGCTCCTGGAGCTTGTAGCGGGCAAGATCGTAGACGAGCTGCCGCCTGAACTCCGGATCGTCCTTCACCGTCTCGAGCATGCGCGAGATCACTAGCGCAAACTGCACCTCGTTTGCGGGCAAATCGGTCGCGTCCTGCTGGCCAGGGAGCAACTCTCTCGAACTCATAGCGCTGACGGTCCAGGGCCTGTCACGCCAACACCCGATTTCTCTAATTGAAACAGTCGTTTAAGCAATGCGATAAAGTTCGCGGCAACGTTCCTACACGTCCCGGCGCGGCAAGGAAAGCCTCCAGAATGGTGCGGCAGATCGCCGGTGCGCTGAACATGTGGAATGTGCACACGAGAGCCTGCGGCAGTAGTTCCCCGGAATGCGTGCTGGCGCCGGATTTGCATAGCTGTCGCAAAGCCGCTGGGGAGCGAGTCGCCGTCTCCACGCCTGCCGCCACCATGCGGAAGGCGGACGGCGGCGTTTGCCCCTCGCGGCGCTGATTGCGATCCGCGGAGATAACATGCGACTTGCAAGACTATGTGCGGCGGCGCTGCCGGGGCTGATGGCGCTGCTTGCGACCTCGGCGCTGGCGCGCGACGACGGCCGCTACGCCAACTCGCCCCTCAAGCCCTGGTTCGAAAGCCTGCGCAGCGAATACGGACAATGCTGCTCGGATGCCGACGGCTACGTGGTCGCCGATGTCGATTGGGAATCCGACAAAGGGCGCTACCGCGTGCATCTCGACGACGAATGGGTGGTCGTGCCCGACGGCGCCGTGATCACCGAGCCGAACAAGATCGGCCGCACCATGGTGTGGAAGCACTATGTCGACGGCCATCCGCACGTGCGCTGCTTCATGCCGGGCAGCATGACGTAGAAGCGTGCGAGCGACGAACTCCTGACGGCGCGGAAGAGGTTCGTCATGTCCGGGCTCGTCCCGCCTGCGCGGCCGAAGCCGCTTCGGCGCGGCGAAGGCCCGGGCATCCACGCTCTTCGTGCTGTGGGCCAAGACGTGGATGGCCGGGACAAGCCCGGCCATGACGTTGTGATTGCTGTCGAGCGACGAAGGAAGCTCAGCGCGCCTCGCTCTCCGGACCCGCGCTCGCGAGCCGCTTGACGCGCGGCGACAGCACCGAGACTTGCGCGGGCGAGGCGGGCATGCCGGCGACGGTCATCGCGGGCGCTGCCGACTGCTCCTCGACGCCGGCGCCGCCGAGCACTTGCACCTGCGTTGCCGAGATCGGAAACGACTTCATTTCGTAAGAGGGAAGCTCGCCGGCGAGCGCCCCGGCCGAGCTCGCAATCATCGCGCCGGCAATGACAATCATCGAGAGAACGCGCATTGGAAAATCTCCGTGGAAAATGGCAATCGGAGGATTGGTCGCGTCGATGCCGCAACAGGTTCGCTTGCGTGCGAATATTCCTATCGCCTCCAGCGAAGATATTGGTTGCCTGATGCGAAGGGACGAAACGAGGAAGAAGTTTTTCGCGCCAATGTTTCCGGACGGTTTCGCGGGAAGAGCCGATGCGCCTCGCCTAGCACTCTTGCAGATCAAGCTGCGGAGATTTGACCGGTGGCTGCGGGAAAGCACAGGCGCATCGTCGTGCCGCGGCCGGGCTCGGAGGAGATGACCAGCTCGCCGCCGTGGGCGGCCATGATCTCGCGGACGATCGACAGGCCGAGACCGGCGCCGTCGCCTGCGCTGTTGCCGGTCTGAAATGGCTCCAGCAGCTTGTGCTCCGCGCCGCCGGGCAGGCCTACGCCGTCATCGTCGATCGAGATGCTGTCGCGGTCGACCGTGGCGACAATGCGCCGCGCACCGCGGGCATGGATGAGTGCGTTGCCGACGAGATTGGCGAGCGCGCTGCGAATGGCGGCGTCCACGCCCTGCACCAGGAACGGTCCCTGGTCGGCCCGCTCCAGCGCAAGCTCTATGCCGGCGTCCAGCGCCGAGGGACCGAAATCGGCCAGCACGTCCAGCGTGATCGCGGCAAGATCGATCGTCCGCTTCTCGATCGCATGATTTTGCAGGCGTGCCAGGTCGAGCATGGCGGAGACCAGCGATGTCAGACGTCGGACGTCTCGCACCAGCTCGACCTTCAGGGCCGGCTCAGGCACGTCCTCGATCTTGGCGCGCAGCAGCGTCAAAGGCGTGCGAAGCTGATGGGCGGCATTGCCGAGAAAGCGGCGCTGCATCCTGATATAGGCGTCGATCTCGCCGAAGGCGCGGTTCAGCGCCTCGACCAGCGGCTTCAGCTCACGAGGGACCTCGGACAGCGAGATCAGACCTTGCGGTGCTGCAGGGTCGATCGCGAGCGCGCGAAGCGCGACACGTTCGATGCCGCGTGAGACGAAACGCGCGGCCAGCGCCGCGCCGGCGGCAACGGTCGCGGCAAAGGCCAGCGCCAGCAGCGTGATCGAAAAGACACTGCGGATGAGAAAGTTTCTCGCCATCCGGCCGAAACGGACTTGAGGCTCGCCGACCATCATCGCGAGCTGCAACGCCCCCCGTTGCACGACGGCGAGGCAGAAGGTGCTCTTCTGGTCGAGCGTGCTGAAGACCGATGAGCCGACGGGCCCGTGATAGGGAAACGCGAAGGGGAGGGCCGGCCGGCGTTCGCTGCCGTACTCGCTGACGACGTCGCCTGCGGACACGACGTACCAGAGGTTCGGGCTGTCCGCCTTCAGCTCTTCGAGGGCGCGCGTCGGGCGCACCGTCAAGTTTTGCCCTTCGACTATGGTGGCGCGATCGAGAACGGCGGCCACGACCCGGCAAGCCCTGAACTCGCGCTCCTCCATCGGATAGCGCCAGATGAAGAGGCCGAGCATGATCAGGAAGATCGTCGTCGCGGCGATGCCGAGCGACAGCGCAAACGTCCGGGCGATCGACGTCATCGCGGTGTTGCCAGCCGCAGGATGTAGCCGATGCCACGCATGCTGCGGATCTCGACGTCGCCGCCGAGCGCGGCCAGTTTCTTTCTCAGGCGCGAGACCTGCGCTTCGAGCGTGTTGGATTCGATCTCGTCGTCGAAGCCGTAGATCTCCTCGATCAGGGCGGCGCGGGTGATGACACGGTCGCGGCGCATGAGGAGCGCTCCGAGGATCAGCGCCTCGCGCCGCCGCAGCAGGATTTTGGTGTCGGCGACCACCGCCTCGTTGCTGCCGAGGTGCAGCTCGACATTGCCGAGCGACAGCACCGCGGGTGCGAGCAGGCGAGGCCGCCGCAAGACGGCGCGCACCCGCGCGATCAGCTCCTGCGGCTCGAACGGCTTGCCGAGATAGTCGTCGGCACCGCCATTGAGGCCGTCGACGACATCCTCCTTGGCGTCCTTGGACGTCAGCATGATGATCGCAGGGCGTTCCGGCGACCGGCTCAGCGCCGTGACCACCTCGAGCGCATCGCCGTCCGGCAGCATCCGGTCGACGATGGCGAGATCGTATTTGAAATTGTCCAGCGCCTGGCGGGCGTCGGCAATCGAGCCGACGAGGTCGACGACGCCGTGCAACTGGCCGAGCAGACGGCTGACATAGGCGCCGATCTGCGGTTCGTCTTCGATCACGAGGGAACGCACGCGGGTCGTCCTTGACTTTGCTGGGGCAACAAAACCCCGACCTTGACGCTCTCTGGCCGAATTCCGGCATTTCGGTTCGTGCGCGAGGTTCCCTTAAAGGCAGCGAGCTTGGCGAATAAAAGGCAGGGACGAGGGCGCTGACCGGCACGCGCGGTCAAAGTCAGGAGCGTGAATCCGTTCCGGGCAATGTTCGGGCAATGTTGGTCCGGCGGCGCACCTGGCGCGCGCCGGGAACGGATTGGGCGGTGGCCCTGCGCCCTGCAATCTTGGGGCAATTTTGCCGGACCACATGCTGTGGCTCCAACCACATCAGTCGACCAGGCCCAGCAGGGCCGGTCCGGGGCCCCGTAATGAAGCATTTTGACGAAGCCGCTCTCGATCGTGCCGCGAGCGCGCAGCAGAGCTTGCTGAGCGCATTCCTTGCCGCACTCGGTGCGATCATGGCGATCCCTCAGTCTGCATCCGCGCAGACCGCGTTCACGCTGCCGGCCCCGCCGTTCGACCTGCCTATGCTGCCCTCGCCGTCCGGCAACTGGACCGTCATGGTCGGCATCGGCGGCGAATACACACCGGACTTCGTCGGGTCGAAGAACGGAAAATTCCGCCCGATCCCGATCTTCTCCATTCGCCGTGCCGGATCGGTCGACCAGTTTCGCGGGCCCCGCGACAGCGCCAGCATTGCGCTGCTCGACGTCGGCAATTTTCGCGCCGGGCCTGCGTTCAAATACGTCTCGTCGCGCAAGAGCGACAAATATTCCGAGCTGACAGGCCTCGGCGACGTCAAGGCCGCATACGAGCTCGGCGGCTTCGTCGAATATTATCCGGTCGACTGGCTGCGCCTGCGCAGCGAATTGCGCCAGGGCGTGGGTGGCCACACCGGCACCGTGGCCGACGTTTCCGCCGACGTCATCGTGCCGCTGATCCAAAGGCTCACGATCTCGGCCGGCCCGCGCTTCACCTGGAAAAGCACCAAGGCGACCGCACCGTATTTCGGCGTCGATGCCACGCAGGCGCTGGCGTCGGGACTGCCGATGTACGATGCCAGGGGCGGTGCGCACTCGGTTGGCTTCGGCAGCCAGATCTCCTATCGCATCAATCCGCAGTGGGAGGTCCATGCCTATGTCGAATACGAGAAGCTGCTCGGCGACGCCGCGGACAGTCCGCTGGTGAAGCTGCGGGGATCGTCGAACCAGACCACCATCGGCCTGGGCGCGTCCTATTCGTTCGACTTCAGGATTCGATAGGTCGCCATGCGCCGTCATGCTGTTCTATGGATTGCCCTCGCGGTCACTTCCGTCGTCCTCAGCGCCGCCGCGGCGTTCGAGACGCGCGCGAGCCGGCTCCAGGCGATCAAGACCGTCGGCATCGTCTCGGCGATCGGCGAGGAGATGAGCCTGACGCAGGCCGGGCTGACCGCGCTCGGCAATACCGGGCAGAGCGCCTCGATCAGCGCCTGGGGGCTCGACGAGATGATCGTCCAGCAGGCGACGAGGCTCTTGAGCGGACGCTTTCGCGTGCAGGCCGTGAGCTACAGACGCGCCGCGTTCGCCGCGATCAGGGATTCGGCGGTCGCGCCCGTCAATCTCCTGCGCAGCGATCCGTTCAAGGAGCTGGTTCGCACCGATGTCGCTCCGCAGGGGCTGGATGCCTACATCGTCGTCACAAGGGCAAGATCGAAACTCGGCAACGGCCGCAACGTCGAGGGCATCGGGCTCGCTCAGTACCGGACGCTGCTTGCAGACTACGGCCTGATCCACGCGCTCTACGAGGTGCGCGTGATCGACGGCAAGTCGTTCGACGTGATCGAGAAGCGGGCGGCCGCGCCGCTCGACAACACCGGGACCATGCGGCTCGCCGGTCCGAGCGGGCCGGTCGACGAGACGTTTGACGGTCCGGCTTCAAGTGAACGGCTGCGCACGGCGATAGTGGATCTCATCACGCGCAGCCTTCCGGTCACGCTGAGCGACATGCACCTGATGGAAAGTCAGTGACCCCTCAGGTCACCGGCGCCGGATTGAACAGCGTGAGGTCGTTGTGGATGCCCCAGCGGTCCGACCACGGTTTGGTGCGGCCACTGGCAACGTCGAGGATCAGGCGGAACAGGTCCCAGCCGCATTCCTCGATGGTCTTCTCACCGGTGGCGATGCTGCCCGAATCGAAGTCGATCAGATCCTTCCAGCGCCGCGCGAGCTCGCTGCGGGTTGCGACCTTGATCACGGGCGCAGCCGCAAGGCCGTAGGGCGTGCCGCGGCCGGTGGTGAACACTTGCAGCGTCATGCCGGAGGCGAGCTGGAGCGTGCCGCAGATGAAGTCGGAAGCGGGCGTTGCCGCGAACAGCATGCCCTTCTGCGTCGCCTTCTCGCCGGGCGAGAGCACGCCGGTGATGGCGGATGAGCCGGACTTGACGATCGAGCCGAGAGACTTCTCGACGATGTTGGCGAGACCGCCCTTCTTGTTGCCGGGCGTGGTGTTGGCGCTGCGATCGGCGCCGCCGCGGGCGAGATAAGAATCGTACCAGGCCATCTCGCGCACCAGCGCGCGGCCGACGTCCTCGTTGATCGCGCGGCGCGTCAGGAGCTGAATGGCGTCGCGCACTTCGGTCACCTCCGAGAACATCACGGTGGCGCCGGCGCGCACCAGGAGGTCGGCGGCGAAGCCGACCGCGGGGTTCGCGGTGACGCCGGAGAACGCGTCACTGCCGCCGCATTGCAGGCCGATGACGAGGTCGGAGGCCGGGCAGGTCTCGCGGGTGCGCTTGTTGAGAGTTTTCAGGCGTGCTTCGGCCTGGGTCATGATGGCATCGACGATCGCGCCAAAGCCGTCGAAGGCTTCGTCCTGCATGCGGACGATGGCGTCGCTGATGCCTTCCGGCACCAGCCGCTCGGGCGCGAGCTTTTCGCATCCCAAGCTGATGACCAGAATCTCGCCGCCGAAATTCGGGTTGAGCGCCAGGTTCTGCAGCGTGCGGATCGGCACCACCGCGTCGGGCGCGTTGATGGCGACGCCGCAGCCATAGGCATGCGTCAGCGGCACGACGTCGTCGACGTTCGGGTACTTCGGCAGCAGTTCGGCGCGGATGCGCTTCACCGCATATTCCATCGTGCCCTTGACGCATTGCACGGAGGAGGAGATGCCGAGGATGTTCTTGGTGCCGACCGAGCCGTCCGGATTGCGGAAGCCTTCGAAGGTAAAGCCTTCCAGCGGCGGCAGCGGAGCGGGCACGGCAGTCGAGATTTCCAGCTTGTCGAGGGCAGGGGCCTCCGGCATGCGGATGCGCGCCTCGTCGACCCATTCGCCGGCCAGGATCGGCGAGAGGGCGTAGCCGATCACCTCGCCATAGCGGATAATCGGCGCATCCTGCGCGATGTCGACCAGCGCCGTCTTGTGCCCCTGCGGCACAAAGGCGCGCAGCGTCAGCCCGCAGGCAAAGCGGGAGCCGGCGGGAAGCCCGAAATCATTGACGACGATCGCGACATTGTCGCGCTCGTTGAGCTTGATGTAGCGGGGCTGCTCTTTCGCTGCGACGTCCTGGTCCATGGGAGGACTCCGGGATTTGTAGGGTGGGTTAGCGCAGCGTAACCCACCAATGTCTGTTTCCGCGGAAGCAGAAGGGGTGGGTTACGCTGCGCTAACCCACCCTACGATGTCTACGATATCAGCCCATCAACCCGGATAGGTGTAGGCCGTCTTCACCGTGGTGTAGAACTCGCGGGCATAGGAGCCCTGCTCGCGGGCGCCGTAGCTCGAACCCTTCCGGCCGCCGAACGGCACGTGATAGTCGACGCCGGCGGTCGGCAGGTTGACCATCACCATGCCGGACTCGCTGTTGCGCTTGTAGTGCGAGGCGTATTTCAGGCTGGTGGTGCAGATGCCGGAGGCGAGGCCGAACTCGGTGTCGTTCGAGATCGCGAGCGCCTCCTCGTAGTTCTTGGCGCGGATGACGGCGGCGACCGGGCCGAAGATTTCCTCGCGCGCAATGCGCATGTTGTTGTTGGCTTCGGTGAACAGCGCCGGCTGGAGGTAGTGGCCGGGCGTCTCGCGCTTGAGCAGCTCGCCGCCGAAGGCGAGCTTTGCGCCCTCGTCCTGGCCGATCTTGATGTAGCGCAGGTCCTGGTCGAGCTGGCTCTGGTCGACCACCGGGCCGATATGCACGCCGGCCTTGAGCGCGTCGTCGACCGACAGGCCCTTCAGGCGCTCGGCCATCGCCGCGACGAAGCGGTCGTGGATGCCTTCGGTGACGATCAGGCGAGAGGACGCGGTGCAGCGCTGGCCGGTCGAGAAATAGGAGCCGTTGACGGCGACTTCGACGGCGGTCTTGAGGTCCGCGTCGTCGAGCACGACCAGCGGATTCTTGCCGCCCATCTCGAGCTGGAACTTCTTCATCGGGGTCGACAGCACGCAGGCCTGCGCGATCTTGCGCCCGGTCTGCACCGAGCCGGTGAAGGTGATCGCCGCGACATCCGGGTGGTCGAGCAGGGTCTGGCCGACCACGGAGCCGGAGCCGACCACGAGATTGAACACGCCGGCGGGAATGCCGGAGCGGGTGATGATCTCGGACAGCGCATGCGCCGAGCCCGGCACCAACTCGGCCGGCTTGAACACCACGGTGTTGCCGTAGCAGAGCGCAGGCGCGATCTTCCAGGCCGGGATCGCGATCGGGAAATTCCAGGGCGTGATCATGCCGATGACGCCGACCGGCTCACGGGTGAGCTCGACGTCGAGGCCGGGACGAACCGAGGCGCCCTTCTCGCCGATCAGCCGCAGCGCTTCGCCGGCGAAGAACGCAAAGATCTGGCCGGCGCGGGCGACCTCGCCGATGCCCTCGGGGAGCGTCTTGCCTTCCTCGCGGGCAAGCAGGCGGCCGAGCTCTTCCTTGCGGGCGAGGATTTCGAGAGAAATCTTGTTCAGCGCGTCGTAGCGCACCTGCGGCGTCGACTGCGCCCAGGCGGGGAAGGCGGCTTTCGCGGCCGCGATCGCCTTCTCGGTCTGCGCCTTGTCGGCCTTGGCGTATTCGCCGACCAGATCGTTGGTGTTGGAGGGGTTGATGTTCTTGGTGACGCCGGAGCCGTCGACCCATTCGCCGCCGATGAAGTTCTTCAGGATCGCAGTCATCTCATTCCTCCAGGGAAGTTTTCTAACGCACGAGGCAGGGACGCTTGTCGTCGAAGGTCCAGCCGGGGATCAGGTCCTGCATGGCAATAGCGTCATCGCGGGCGCCGAGTCCATGCTGCTTGTAGAGGTCATGCGCAGCGTCGATGGCCGCCCTGTCGATTTCGATACCCAGGCCCGGCCTGTCGGGGACCGCAATCTTGCCGCCCTTGATCTGGAGCGGCTCCCGGGTCAGCGCCTGGCCGTCCTGCCAGATCCAGTGGGTGTCGATCGCGGTGACCTTGCCCGGGGCGGCGGCGCCGACATGGGTGAACATCGCGAGCGAAATGTCGAAATGGTTGTTGGAGTGTGAGCCCCAGGTCAGGCCGTTGTCGCGGCAGGTCTGGGCCACGCGCACCGAGCCTTGCATGGTCCAGAAGTGGGGATCGGCCAGCGGAATGTCCACCGCGCCGAGACGCAGCGCATGGGAAAGCTGCCGCCAGTCGGTCGCGATCATGTTGGTCGCCGTGGGCAGGCCCGTGGCGCGGCGGAACTCCGCCATGATCTCGCGGCCGGAGAAGCCGGCCTCGGCGCCGCAGGGGTCCTCTGCATAGGCGAGGATGCCGTGCATGTCCTTGCAGAGGCCGATGGCCTCGTCGAGCGACCAGGCGCCGTTGGGGTCCAGTGTGACACGTGCGTTGGGGAAGCGCTTGGCGATCGCGGTGACGGCCTCGATCTCCTGCTCGCCGCGGAGCACGCCGCCCTTGAGCTTGAAATCGGCGAAGCCGTAATGGTCGTGGGTGGCCTCCGCGAGCCGCACCACGGTCTGCGGCGTCATCGCTTCCTGATGGCGGAGGTTGAACCATTCCGCCTTGCCGGCCTCGCCACTGACATAGTCGAGCCTGGACTTGCTGATGTCGCCGACGAAGAAGAGATAGCCGAGCGTCTCGACGCTCTTGCGCTGCTGGCCTTCGCCGAGCAGCGCGGCGACCGGCAGGTTGAGATGCTGGCCGAGCAGGTCGAGCAGCGCAGACTCGATCGCCGTGACCGCATGGATCATGACGCGGAGGTCGAAGGTCTGCTTGCCGCGGCCGCCGGCGTCACGATCGGCGAAGGCCGTGCGGACGTCGGCGAGGATGTTGTTCATCGCACCGACGGTCTTGCCGATGACGAGATCGCGCGCGTCCTGGAGCGTCTGCCAGATCTTCTGCCCGCCCGGCACCTCGCCGACGCCGGTGTGGCCGGCATTGTCGGTGAGGATGACGATGTTGCGGGTGAAGAACGGCGCATGCGCGCCGCTCAGATTGAGGAGCATGCTGTCGCGGCCCGCGACCGGGATCACCTGCATCGCCGTGACGACCGGTGCGCCGGCGACTGGCGCGCCGGAGATTTCAGTCTGGGCCATCGCGCGCTCCTCCCTGTTGTGTTCGGTCGTTATTCTGCAGCCTGTTGTGACGATCGGATGGCGGGCAGGTTCTTGACCAGCGCGGTGAGCTCCGCAATCTCCTGCTCGGTGAGATCGGTCAGCGGCGGGCGGACCGGGCCGGAGTCGCGGCCGATCACCTTCATGCCGGCCTTGATGATCGAGACCGCATAGCCCTTCTTGCGGTTGCGGATCGCGATCAGCGGCAGGATGAAATCCTTCAGCCCGGCATGGATCGTCGCGTGATCGCGCTTGCGCACGGCGGCGTAGAAATTGGTCGCGAATTCCGGAACGAAGTTGAACACGGCCGAGGAATAGGTCGTCACGCCCATGTCGAGATAGGGCAGCGCAAAGGTCTCTGCGGTCGGCAGGCCGCCGATATAGGTGAGGCGGTCGCCGAGCTTGGTGTAGACGCGGGTCATCAGCTCGATGTCGCCGATGCCGTCCTTGTAGCCGACGAGGTTCGGGCAGCGCTCGGCAAGGCGGGCGAGCGTGTCGGGCTGGAGGATGGCATTGTCGCGGTTGTAGACGATGACACCGATCTTGACGGCGGCGCAGACCGCCTCGACATGGGCGGCAAGGCCGTCCTGCTCGGAATGGGTGAGATAGGGCGGCAGCAGCAACAGGCCGTCGGCGCCGGCCTTCTCGGCGCCAACGGCGATCTCGCGGGCGATCGCGGTGCCATAGCCGGTGCCGGCGAGCACGGGCACGCGGCCCTTGGTCTCCTCGACGGCGATCTTGACGATTTGCGGAACCTCGGTCGGCGTCAGCGAGAAGAACTCGCCGGTGCCGCCGGCGGCGAACAGGCCTGCGACATCATAGCCGCACAGCCAGTCCATGTTGGCGCGATAGGTCGCCTCGTCGAAGGAGTAATCCGCCTTGAACGGCGTGACGGGGAAGGACAGGAGGCCCGATCCGATCTTCTGGGCCATTTCCTGCGGGGTCATCTTGCTCATGGGCGCGGCTCCCTAATTGCGTGTTGTGGAGGACGCAAGCCTGCGCGTCCATGCGCCGTGGTTTAGGAGACCGTTCGATGCGCGTCCAAGCCAAAGCCTATATCGACCGATGCGAAATCAGCATCAATCTTCCATGATCTCCGCCGAGGACAACTCACCTGCGATTTTGACCAGCGCCGACAGCAGCGGATTCTCGTCGTCGCGGCGCCAGACCATGAACAGCTCGACGGGAACGCGCGTGCGCAGCTTCAGGGGGCGCAGCCGCACGTCGGAGATCTTCAGGCTCGCCGCTGCGGCCGGTACGATGGCAAGGCCAAGGCCGGCGCGGACCATGGCGAGGATCGAGTGGATCTGGCTCAGATGCTGGACGTAGCGCGGCAGCACGTCGGCGCGGGTGAACAGCGCCACCAGGAGATCGTGGAAGTAGCGGCTCTCATAGGGCGAATACATCACGAAGGGCTGGTCGTCGAAATCCTTGATGGTGATGCTGTCGGCGCTCGCCAGCGGGTGCTTCTTCGGGATCGCGGCAAGCAGGGGCTCGGCGACGACACGGCGGCTGGCCACTTCCGGGCGCGCGATCGGCGGCCTGAGCAGGCCGGCGTCGATCTGGCCGGAGCTGAGCGCCTCGAACTGGTCGCCGGAGACCATCTCCTTCAGCGAGAAATCGACTTCGGGCAGCTTGGCGCGGCAGGCCGCAACGAGCTCGGGGAGGAAGCCGTAGGCGGCCGCCGCCGTAAAGCCGATCTTGAGCGAGCCGGTCTTGCCCAGCGCAATGCGGCGGGCGACCTGGGAGGCGCTTTCCGCAAGCTTCAGGATGCGCCGGGCCTCCGGCAGGAAGCTGCGGCCGGCAGGGGTCAGGCGCACCGAACGGCTGGTGCGCTCCAGCAGCGGCGCGTCGATGATGTGCTCGAGCACCTGGATCTGCCGCGACAGCGGCGGCTGGGTCATGTTCAGCCGCGCGGCGGCGCGGCCGAAATGCAGTTCCTCCGCCACCGTGACGAAACAGCGGAGCTGGTTGAGGTCGAACATCGATACATGCCTTAGATGAATAAGGCGTTTCCCCGGCACTTCTAGCATCGATCATCCCCAAAAACAAAGACGGCGGCTTTTTGGGCCGCCGTTGAGTTGCCTGGTCAAGCTCCCGTGGGAGCCCTCAGGAGGAACGTTTGAGCACCACCCGCTCGATCTTGCCCACCACGACGAGATAGGCGAACGCGGCGACCAGCGCATTGGCGCCGACGAACAGCAATGCACCGTTGAAGGAGCCGGTCGCGGCCAGGATGTAGCCGATCACGATCGGGGTGGTGATCGAGGAGAGGTTGCCGAAGGTGTTGAACAGGCCGCCGGAGACGCCGCCGGCTTCCTTCGGCGAGGTGTCGGAGACGACAGCCCAGCCGAGCGCGCCGATGCCCTTGCCGAAGAAGGCGAGCGCCATGAAGCCGACCACCAGCGCCTGTCCGTCGACATAGTTGCAGGCGATGATCGACATCGACAGCAGCATGCCGCCGACGATCGGGATCTTGCGTGCCATGGTCAGCGAGCCCGTCTTGCGCAGGATCGCGTCCGAGATGATGCCGCCGAGCACGCCGCCGATGAAGCCGCACAGTGCGGGCAGCGTCGCGACGAAGCCGGCTTGCAGGATCGACAGGCCGCGCTCCTTGACGAGGTACACCGGGAACCAGGTCAGGAAGAAATAGGTCAGCGTGTTGATGCAGTACTGGCCGAGATAGACGCCGAGCATCATGCGGTTGGAGAGCAATTGGCGGATATGGTCCCAGCCGGAGCCGGCCTCCGGGACGCGCTCTTGCCTCAAATCGTCTTTGGGCGCGTCGAGATCGACCAGTGCGCCGCCTTCCTTGATGTAGTCGAACTCGGCCTCGTTGATCCCGGGATGCTCCTTCGGGCCGTAGATGGTCTTGATCCAGACGAGGCCCATGACGATGCCGAGGGCGCCCATCACGAAGAACACGAAGCGCCAGCCGTAAGCGTGTGCGATCCAGCCCATCAGCGGCGCGAAGATCACGGTGGCGAAATACTGTCCCGAATTGAAGAAGGCGGACGCGGTGCCGCGCTCATTGCCGGGAAACCACGCCGCGACGATGCGGGCATTGGCGGGGAAGGAGGGCGCTTCCGCGATGCCGACGAGGAAGCGAAGTGCGAACAGCACGACGATCGCGGTGCCGGCGCTGAAGAAGCCGACCCAGCCCTGCATCATCGTAAACAGCGACCAGACGATGATGCTGAAGGCATAGACGAGGCGCGAGCCGTAGCGGTCGAGCAGCCAGCCGCCCGGCACCTGCGCGATCACATAGGACCAGCCGAACGCGGAGAAGATGTAGCCCATCGCGACGGGATCGAGATGCAGCTCCTTGGAGAGCGCGGGGCCTGCGATCGAGAGCGTGGCGCGGTCGGCGTAATTGACGGTCGTGACCAGGAACAACATGGTCACGATGAACAGCCTGACGCGAGACCTCCTCACGTCCGCTGCGGACACCACTGCGCTCATCACGCGCCTCCTTAGAACTCGAATGTTTCCTCACCACGACTCCTAGAGGCGCGCGCGGCAAAGTGTCCAAGTTGAAGGGAGTATCGATCGATACCGTTTTTGGATTGATGGAACGGCGTGATCCGGATCAGCCGCGGTTCGCTATCCGGGCAGAGGCGTCCTGCGCGGTGGAACGCCGAAGCGCTTCTTGTAACTCACCGAGAAATGCGACTGGCTTGCGAAGCCGCAGCGATAGGCGACTTCGCCGAGATTCGTCGTTCCCTTCTGGCCGCTGGCGACGATCAGCAGATGCGCCTGCTGCAGCCGTTCCTCCTGCAGGACCTGTCCGAACGTCGTGCCGTGGTACTGGAAGATCTTGTGCAGGTAGCGAATTGAGATGCGGTGATCGACTGCGGCGCGATCCGGTGACAGCGTATGGTCCGCCAGATTGCGCCTGATGTAGGCGCTGATCCGGTTGAACAGGGAAGTGCCGAGCGTCTCTCTGATCAGGGCCGTATTGTCGCGCTGATCGCGGCATTCGATCATAAGGCAGAGCATGTCGATGATGCAGTCCTCGATCCGCGCGCTGTGCTCCGAGGGCTGCATCTTCAGCACCTGCTCGGCGAGCGTGGTGATCGCGGGCACCAGCAGGGGATTGGTGAAATCGGCGGTCGCGCAGAGGTCGTCGATGCCGGCGAGGCGTCCCGCCAGACGCTCGCGATCGATCTTGATCGTGATGTTCTCCGACGCATCCGGTACGTCGATGATGTAGGCTTCGGCCGCGTTCACCAGGAATACGCTGCCCGGCATGACCAATCCCTCGCGGCCGCGCTGCTGGAAGCGCATCGCATGGCGGGTCGGAAACAGGAAGACGAAATCCTCGGTCTTGTCGACCTTCGCGGCTTCCTTGCGCCGGATGACGCGCTGCGCGTCGGCGCGGAAATTGGAGATGCCCATGATCTCCGACTGCCAGTCGACGAGCTCGCCGCGCAGCCGGTCGGTGTGGGCAGACTTGATGTCGAGCCGGTAGTAGACCTCGGCCATGGCCTGCCGCCAGGCCTCGATGCTTCCCTGTCCTTGAATTCCGGCAGTCGAATATGAGTTGCTCTGCGTCATGGCGCTCAGCTCAGGGTTCACTTGCGGAAAAGGCAGTCAAAACAGCATTCAAGAAGCGTACCAATGGCGAAGGCGTCCCCCCCCAGTATGGTCGGTCGCCGGCGTGCGCTCCGGCAAAAAACACAGTGCGCCCAACGAAAAGACGACTTCGGTGCCTTCCCCTAGCTTGGCCCGGCCATCGCAGACCGGCGAGATCGCCGAAGCAGGAGGGGGCTTGAATGAGCACGAAATTCACACGCAGGCGTGTTCTGGCGGCCGCGCCCGCGGCTGCCGCAGCAGCGGCGCTGCCGGCGCCATACATCACCGGTGCCACGCGTGCAGCGTCAGGCGAGCCGATCCTGATCGGTGTACCGACCGCCCAGACCGCCCAGGCGGGCGTCGCCGACCATCAAGACTATCTCAACGGCACAACGCTCGCCATAGAGGAGATCAACGCCGCCGGCGGCGTTCTGGGGCGGCAGCTCAAGACGGTCGTGGTCGACATCGATCCGCTCTCGCCCGAGAGCGGGCAGGTTGCGATCAACAAGCTGATCGACGCCAAGGTGCACGCGATGTCCTGCGCCTTCGTGTTCACTCCGGTGCCGGTGGCCGATGTGTCGGCGCGCTACAAGGCGCCGTTCCTGTGGGGCCTCACTCAGCGCAACTTCACCGACCTCCTCGCCAAGAGCGGCGACAAATACTCCCACGTCTTCCAGACCGACCCGTCGGAAGTGCACTATGGCTACACGTTTCCGATCTTCCTGAAGGCGATGCGCGACCAGGGCGTGTGGAAGCCGATCAACAACGGTGTCCACATCGTCCAGGAGCAGATCGCCTACAACCAGACCATCTCCAAGGCGCTGCAGGCCGCGTTGCCCAAGAGCGAATTCAAGCTCGCCGGCGTCACCGACATCCAGTATCCCGTGCAGGACTGGGGTTCGGTGATCCAGGAGATCAAGAAGATCGGTGCCGGTGCGGTGATGATCGATCACTGGGTCGCCGCCGAATATGCCGCCTTCGTCAAGCAGTACAGCGCCGATCCGCTCAAGGGCACGCTGGTCTATCTGCAATACGGGCCGTCGCAGCCCGAATTCCTCGAACTGTCCGGACCGGCTGCGGAAGGTTTTGTCTGGAGCACGGTGCTCGGCGTCTACGCCGACGACAAGGGCAAGGAATTCCGCGCCAAGTACAAGAAGCGTTTTCCGGGCATCATGGGTCTCTGCTACACCGGCAACGGCTACGACGTGACCTATTACCTGAAGGCCGCGTGGGAAGCGGTCGGCGATCCCTCCAACTTCAAGGGGGTGTGCGACTGGGTGCGCAAGACGCCGTATCGCGGCGTGTGCGGCTATATGAGCATGAACAACCCGCTCCAGGAATGCGCGCACTATCCCGATACGGGAGACGCGATCGGCGCCAAGGAGCTTGAGCAGGGCATGGCGCAGCTGTTCTTCCAGGTGCAGAACAACGAGCACAAGATCATCTATCCGGACGTGCTCAGGGAGAGCTCGTTGCGCAAGGCGCCGTGGTGGTGATCGGCGCGCGACGATGGCGTCCCCACTGCTCTTTGCCTGTAGCGACATCACGCTCGATCTCGGCGGCCGCTCGATCCTGCACGGCATCTCGCTTTCCGTCGAACCCGGCGAGGTGCTCGGCGTCATCGGTCCGAACGGCGCCGGCAAGACCAGCCTGTTCGAGGTGCTGTCCGGCCGGATACCGCCGAAATCCGGCTCGATCCGGTATCGGGGCAAGGACATCACGTCGCTGCCGCTGCACCGGCGCGCGCAGCTCGGCATCGGCCGGACCTACCAGACGCCGGTCGTGCCCGAGGGCATGACGGTTGCTCAGGTGCTGAAGGCCGCGCGGCAGGCCTATCGGCCCTATCTGACGCCGGATGATTCCGAATGGGGCGCAGGACTCGTGGCTTTCCACGTGCCTTCGAGCACGATGGCCGACCAGCTCGAGACGCTGAACCGGCGCAAGCTGCTGATGACCTGCCTGCTGATGCGGCGGCCGAAGATCCTGCTGATGGACGAGCCGGCGGCGGGCCTGATCAATTCGGAGATCGACGAGTTCGACGAGATCATGCGCGTGCTCGCCAAGGAGCTCGACATCGCGATCGTGCTGATCGAGCATCGCATGGAGCTGCTCGACACCATCGCCGACCGCGTGATGGTGCTGGATGCCGGCGAGATGATCGCGGAGGGCCGCCTCGACCAGATCCTCGTCGATCCCCGCGTCAAGGCGGCGTATTTCGAACTCGATGGCACGCATTGATGAGCGATGCCGCGAGAAGCGCCGTGCTCGACGTCCGCGGACTCTCCGCAGGCTGGGGGCCGCTGCGGGTGATCCACGATCTCGATCTCACCGTGTTCGCCGGCGAGCGGATCGGGCTGGTCGGCCTCAACGGCCATGGCAAGTCGACGCTGTTCCAGGCGATCGCCGGACTGACCGGCTGGCAGCGCGGCTCGATCCTGCTCAACGGCTTCGAGGTCGGCCGCACGCGCAGCCAGGGGCCGGGCCGCTATACGCACCAGATCGTCCGGCGCGGGCTCGCATTGATCCCGCAGGGTGACGAGATCTTTCACGGCTTGACCGTGGAGGAGCACCTGGACAGCGGCGCCTACACCAAGGTTGCCTGGAAAGAGCGCGGACCGCGCAAGCGAAAGATCCTGCAAATCTTTCCGCCGCTGGAGAAGCTGATGAAGACGCCGGTCGGCCGCCTGTCCGGCGGCGAGCGGCGCATGGTCTCGATCGGACGCGGGCTGATGGCGGATGCTGATCTCTTCCTGGTCGACGAACCGTCGCTGGGCCTGGCGCCGAAGATCGGCAAATCGGTCGTCGATGCGCTGATGGCGGTCGAGCTCGGCAGCTCGGCGATGGTGATCGCCGAGCAGAATCTTGCGCTGCTGGAGGGGCGGGTCGACCGCATCATCGGCATGCATGCCGGCAAGCTGAAGGGCGAGGCGTCGGCCTCGAAGAGCCTGATGGGAGGCCACCGGTGAACTGGAGCTTCGTGCTTTCCAACGCGATCACGCTCGCCTGCATCTATGGCACGCTCGCGATCGGCATCTCGCTGACCTGGTCGAGCCTCGGCCTCGTCAACATGGCCTTCGGCTTCATTTTCGCGCTCTCCGGCTATGGCGCGTGGCTCGCCAGCGTCAATATCGCAGCGCAGCCGGCGGTGGTGATGGCCGCAGGCATCCTCACCGGCGCGCTCGGCGGATTGTTCGTCTGCCTGCTCGCCTTCATCCCGATCCATGACAAGCCGAATTTTCCGCTGCGTGCACTGATCGCGACGCTCGCCATCAGCCTGATCGGCAACCAGGCGCTGCTCTGGTATTTCGGCCCGCGCGCGAAGTCGCTGCCGCGGCTGTTCGGCAACTGGAACGCAGACATCTTCGGCGTGGTGGTGACCTCGGACAAGCTGGGCGCTTCGGCATCCGCAATCGTGCTGTTGACGCTGATCCTGCTCTGGATGCGCTCCAGCCGCCGCGGGCTCGAGATCCGCGCCATGATGATGAATCCGCACGCGGCGTCCATCGTCGGCATCGGCGTGCGGCGCACCGGCTTCTACGTAATGGCGCTGACCGGCTCGCTCGCGGGCCTGGCCTCGGTGCTGCTGGCGCAGACCTATTACGTGGCGCCGTTCAGCGGCATCACGCCGATGGTGAAGGGTCTGAGCATTGCGCTGGTCGGCGGGCTTGGCAGCGTGCCGGGTGCGGTGATCGGCGCCGTCATCATCGGCCTCAACGAGGCGCTGACCTCGACCTTGCTCGGCGGCCAGTACGTGTTGATCACGCAGTTCCTGCTCATCATCATCGTGCTCCTGGTCCGGCCGCGCGGGATCGCGGGCCTGCTCGACAAGGCGCGGGAGGCCTGATCGATGACCGACGCCGCCCAGCCGATCTGGATCGATCCGACCGACTGTCAATATCCGGAGCAGCCGGCGCGAGAAGCCGCGACCAACCCGCATCTCTCACACCAGGTCACCTGGAACGAGACCCGCGCGTTCAAGCCGCGCATGCACCTCGTCGGCCGCCTGCGCTACTACTACAAATGGCCCGGTCATGGCGGCCGGCTGTGGTGGCGCAAGCGCTATTGGCCGACGCGGCGACGATTTCTGCAGATCCGCGGCGAGTACAATCCGAAGACGATGCGCCGGGAGAAGACCATCGTCGACAAGCGCCCGATCTGGTGGACGATGGCCTTTCTCGCGATGGTGCTCGCCCCGGCATTCGTGCCAACCGCCGGCTGGAATACGGTGATGAGCGCGGCGGCGGTGTTCGGGATCTACTCCGCGGTCAACCTGTGCTGGATGCTGATCATCGGCACGGCCGGCATCTTCTCGCTCGCGAGCTATGCCGCGGTCGGCGCCGCCGCCTATGGCACGACCTACCTCGCGATCCAGTTCGGCCTGCCCTGGTGGATGCTGCCGATGATCGGCGCATTGATCGGGCTCGCCTTCGGGCTGATCATCGGTCTGCCGGCGATGCGGCTCGACGGCTTCTACTATGCGCTCCTGACGCTCGGGGTGGTCGAGCTCTGCCGGGTCTACGTCGTGCAGTCGCGCGAATTCGGCTCGGCGACGGGCGGTCTCTACGGCGCGCCGAGCTATCTGCCGGCCAGTCTCGGCCAGATGCCCCGGTTGCTGCTTGGCTATTACGCATCGCTGGCGCTGACGGTGTTCGCGCTGTTCGTGTACCGCTTCATCGACGGCAAGCGGCTCGGACGCGTGCTGCGCATGGTGCCGGAAAAGCACGAAGCCTTCGCGCAGGCCTGTGGCGTCGACTTCATTCGCGCGCGCATCATGGTGTTCCTGATCTCATCGACTGCGCTCGGCTTCATAGGCGGCTTCTACGCCTCGCATTTCGGCGGCGCATCGCCCAACCTGTTCTCATTCGACACCGTGTTGCTGTCGCTTGCGATGCTGGTGATCGGCGGTATCGGCCGCTCGGAAGGTGCGGTCGCCGGCACCGCCATCGTGGTGTTCATCGATCGCGTGCTGATCGATCTCGGTCCGCTCCGCTACATGCTGATCGGCGCGATCATGCTGGGGGTGGTGCTGTTCCTGCGCGAGGGCCTGTTCGGCATCAAGCGGCAGTTCAGGACCTGGCGCGACAAGAAGAAGAGCGAGCGCCGTGCGACGCGCGCGGAGAAAGGCGGAGAGATGTTGCCGGAAGAAGCCACCGAAATCGAGGACAAGGACCAGATCTTCTTTCGCCGCTTCGACAAGATGCAGCGGGACTTCCTGAAGCGGCTGGTGACGGACACCGTGATCGAGGAGCACCGTACGCGCCCGCTCGGGCAGCACAGCGAGGCGCTGGAGCGGCTGTTGATCTACTTCCGCCGCCAGGGCCAGGTCGACAAATACGCGATCATGGTGCTCGAGGAATTCAGGGCCTACCGCATCGTCGCGCTGTCCGGACATCGCGGCACCGCGCCGCGCGTGGTCGAGGATCGCAACTATACAACAGCCGACGAGGCCTACCACGCGCTGTTCCTGCGCCGCGTGCAGGATCTCCTCGAAAGCTGACCGTCAACTTCGTCTCACTTCGCGAGAAACAATTCGACCATGGCCGAGCAGAAAATCTTTGGGTATGCCGACAAGATCTCGGTCAAGCCCGGCGACGACATCGGACTTTACGTTCATGCCGACGGCACGACCACCGCAGAGGCGCAACTGGTGCGGCTGATCCACGGCGACGCGCATCCCGCCGGTCCCGGGTATCGCGAGGAAGAGATCGATTGCGAGCTGAACGGCAATTGGGCGGTCCGCAAGCAGTATACCCAGGTCGGCTCGTTCCTGAACGTCGCCGATCTGGATCAGCGGCTCGCGCTCAACGGCAGTTTCACGCTTGCGACCTTCGTCTATCCGAACAGCCCGGGCGGCGGAAAGCGTCAGTGTCTGATGGGGCGCTGGGATGCGTTCGGAAATCGCGGTTATGGCTTCTGGCTCAATCCCGACGGACTTCTCGAATTCGGCTATGGCGACGGCAGCGAGGTCGACTATCTCGACGGCGAGGTGCCGCTGCTGAAGAGCAACTGGTACTTTGTCGCCGCGACCTTCGATGCCACGACGGGCGTCGCCACGCTTTACCAGGAAGGCGTTTCCAACCGCTACAACAGCCTGCTGAGCAAAGTCGCCAATGTCGATTTCCGCTCCCATGTCCGGGAAACGCTGCGTTTCAGGCCGGTCAATCCGCCGGATACGCCCTTCATCATCGGCGGTGCGCAGGATTTCCACAGCCTGCGCGGACACTTTGTCACGCAATGCCTCAATGGCAAGCTCGACCGTCCGGCGGTGTTCGATCGCGTGCTGACGCGCGATGAGCTCGATCAGTTTCGGCGCACCGGCATGGCGCCGGCCAGCGGTCAGGTGGCGTTCTGGGACACGACGATCGGCTACACCGACAAGGGCATCGGCGATCGCGTGGTCGATGCCGGTCCCTACGGGCTGCATGCGGAGGGATATAATCGTCCCGTGCGCGGGCAGACCGGCTTCAACTGGAACGGATGGGACGACTGCTACCGGCTCGCGCCGCAGCAATACGGCGGTATCGAGTTCCATGACGACGCGATCATCGACTGCAAGTGGGAACTGACGAAGCGCTTCAGGATCCCGCCCTTGCGCAGCGGCGCGTATGCGTTTCGGCTGCGAGTCGGCGACGGCAAAGGCCTGCGCGAGGAGTACATCGTGTTCTTCGTCCGCCCGCAGCGGCCGACCGCACCGATCCTGTTCCTGGTCCCGACCGGCAGCTATCTCGCTTATGCCAATGAGCACCTCAGCTTTGACGCCGAGATCATGCAGCCGTTGGCCGGGCAGTCGCCGATCGTGTCGCAGACCGACATCGAGCTCTACGAGACCATGGAATTCGGGCTTTCGCTCTACGATCACCATGGCGACGGGGCAGGGGTCTGCTACAGCACCTACCGGCGCCCGATCCTGAACATGCGGCCCAAGGCGCGGATGTCGTCAATGGGCGTGACATGGCAGTTTCCGGCGGACCTGTCGATCATCGCCTGGCTTGAACACAAGGGCTATGCCTATGACGTCGTGACCGACGAGGATCTGCATCGCGAGGGCAAGGCGCTGCTCGAGCCTTATCGCGTCGTGCTCAGCGGCACCCATCCTGAATATGTCTCGGAGCCGATCCTCAACGCCGCCGAGGACTATATCGCGGACGGCGGCCGCTTCATCTATCTCGGCGGCAACGGCTTCTACTGGAACATCGGCTATCATAAGGACGACCCGTGGTGCATCGAGGTCCGCAAGCTGAATTCCGGCATGCGGGCGTGGCAGGCGCGTCCCGGCGAATATTATCTCGCCACCACCGGGCAGAAGAGCGGGCTCTGGAAGGATCTCGGACGGCCGCCGCAGAAAGTGTTCGGCATCGGCTTCATCTCGGAGGGATTCGATTCGGCGCGGCCCTTCCGCCGCATGCCGGACAGTTGGCATCGCCGTGCGGCCTGGATGTTCGAGGGCATCGAGGGCGAGATCGTCGGCGATTTCGGTCTTGCCCATGGCGCTGCCGGAGGGCTGGAGATCGATCGCTATGACCGGACGCTCGGCACGCCGCCGCATGCATTGATCGTTGCGTCCTCCGGCGGCCACAGCGACAACTACCAGACGGTGGTCGAGGAGATCCTCTATCCCTATCCCGGCCTGTCCGGCTCACATGACTATCGTGTGCGCGCCGACATGGTCTACTTCACCGCGCCCAAGAACGGCGCGGTGTTCTCGACCGGATCGATCGCGTTCAGCCAGTCGCTTCCCTACAACAATTTCGACAACAACGTCTCGCGGCTCCTGGACAATGTACTGGCCGCCTTCAGCAAGGAAGGGCGGCTGCCCGGATGGGCCTGGACGGCGGAAGAGAAGCAGTGGCGGTGAGCGGCGGCCGGTCCGGACAGTCGCGGTCGCGCGTGCAACCTATTGCTGCGCGGCCGGCAACAGCGGCGCGAGCAGCCCGCGTGTGACACCGGGCGGCACGGCATCCAGGCCGAGCACGGCGCTCGCGGCCGGCAGCGTGGCGTCCGCCATCGCGGCGTGGCCTTCGGCGCTTGGATGCACGGCGCCGCCATAGACGGCGGAGAGCACGCCCCAGGTGGCGTCGTGGATGTCGGTCGGCTGGCTCGCGGCCGGCAGGCCTTGCGGGTAGGTCATCGCCGCGAAGTAGCTGTCGTTGGCGTCGCGGATCCAGCGGGCGCGCGGCAGATAGGCGCGATACTCCGAGGCGCCGCGGCCGCACAGCATCGGCTGGCTCGCCGCCGTCACGATGTCCGGATTGAAGCTCTGGCCGTTCTCGGCAAAGCAGGTGCGATCGAATTCGGGATCGTTGCCGGAATGGGCGCAGAAGCCGTGATCGGCGAACGTTGCCTGATGCGCATCGACGAAGGTCATGCGGTCGGCTTCGGGATCGCGGCACAGCGCGCCGCGGGTGCAGGTGGCGAGCCCCTTCAGCTGCGGCAGGAATTCGGTGTCGACGAAGGTCGAGACGCGGGCGAGGCGCTGCGGGTCGGCGTTGAACGACGGATGAATGTCGAAGCCGGCGCGGCCGCCGCGGCAGGGCACGCCGCCGTCGGCGAGCGCCGGATTGGCGTAGGAGACATAGACCACATGCGAGAGGTCGCCGCCGACGAGCGGCTTCAGCGCCTCGCGCAGCTTGACGAAATTCTGCGGCAGCTCGCGCGCCAGCGCATCGCGGGATTCGTCGATGCTCGCCATCACGCCGGAGCGGCGGAACAGCGCGCGCTCGGTCGCGGTGTCGACGATGACGTCGGCGACGAGACCGGAGAAGTAGACATCGTTGGCACCGACCGAGAGCAGCACGAGGTCGAGCGTGCGGTCCGGCTGGCGCTTTTTTGCCGCGGTGAGCGCCTCGCGCAGCTCGGCGACCTGCGCGTTCACGCTGGTCTGGCAGTTGCCGTTCTTGCTGGGCGCGCATTCGCGGGCGCGCTGCGAGCCGAGCAGCCCGTCGCCGATGCTGGCGCCGGTGCAGGCGAGCGGCAGAAAGGTCACCGCGACGTGGGTGTAGCGCACCGCGAGCGCCAGCGCGGTGCGGGCCTGGTAGCTGTAGAGCGAGCGGTGGCAGGGGGAGTTGAACCAGAGCGCGCCGTAGCGCTGCCAGTTGGCGAGCGTATCCGGCGCCTCGCAGGCGCGTCCGCCTTTATAGCTGGCGCGGCTCGGCCGGTAGTATTGCCCGCCGGCGGTGCCGAGATAGGAGCGGAAGCAGAAACCTTCGTCCGACAGCGCCAGCGGCCGGTCGGGATTGCCTTCACCCGAGGCGATGCTGTCGCCGAGGCCGGCGACGAAGATGTCGCGGACCTGGATCTCGCTCTGGACGCGCTGGGTCGGATCGGAGCCGGAGGAGACGTCGACGCTCGCGACCGTCTGCTTGCCGTAGCGGACGCGCAAATTGACCGGTTCGGCGCAGTCGAAGGTCGATTGTCGCGGCCCGTCGCCGTCGTCGAACGACCAGGCGCAGGTGGCGCCGACCGGCACCGCGCCGACGAGGCGCACGGTGACGGGGTGGTCGACCGGGGTGATGTAGTCTTCCTTGGTGTTGTCGCGGGTGCAGGGCTGATTGACCCGGCCCTGGAGGTCGATGCAGAGCCGGTTGACCATGTTGCGGGCCCAGCCGCGGCCCTCGCTCTGGAGCTCCAGCGACTGCTCGGCGGCGAGGATGCTGCGGTTGCGCGCGTTCTCCACATGAAGCAGGAAGTCGCGCTCCTCGCGGAACAGGCGGAAGCGGTTGCGCACCTCCCAATTGATCTGCATGGCGCCAGCGTCCTGCGCGGCTGCGCGCTCGGGCGGCAAAGCGGTCAAAATCCCGGCAAGCAGCAGGGCGCCTGCGAAGAAGGTGCGAAGAGATGATCGGATCATGGCCCGCGTGTTCAACGGCAAAGTTGAGGCGGAAATAAGAGAGGATTGCTCCCCCGCCCGCAACCTTTGTCTGACGATCGTGCGGGCCGCCGTCCAGCGCCTCAGCGCTTGCTGGCCTGTCGCAGCGACCGTTCGCGCTCCATCGCCGCCACCTGCTTGGGCAGGTTGCCCTGGGCGCAGGCCTCCGCCAGCCGCCGTCGCTCCTGCCAAGGCTCGACCACGTTCATCCAGAGCTCGCGCGCGCCCATGATGGAGATGGCGAGTCCGAACGGGATCACGAAATAGAGCAGGCGGAACACCAGCAGCGTCGCCAGAAGCTGCTCGCGGCCGAATTCCGGCAGCGCCACCAGCATGGCGGCGTCGAATACGCCGATCGAGCCGGGGGCATGGCTGGCAAAGCCGAGCAGCGTCGCCAGGATGAACACGACGGCGAGTGACAGGAAGTCGATCGGCGGACTGGCCGGTATCAAGAGGTACATCGCCGTGGCGCAGAAGCCGAGATCGACCACGCCGATCAGGATCTGCACCAGCGTCAGCGGTGCCGAGGGCAGCACCACCTTCCAGCCCTTCTGGCCGAGCTCGCGGCGCTTCTCGCCCATGCAGAGCCAGACCAGATAGGCACCGATCGAAGCGAGACCGCCGAGGGCGATCAACCGGTTGATCGGCGAGGGGAGCTGATCCATGTAGGAGGCGGCATCCGGATGGATGGCCATGCCGATCGAGAGCACGAAGATGTTACCGAGCCAGAAGGTCAGGCCCGACAGGAAGCAGATTTTCGCGACGTCGATCGCGTTCAGCCCATAATCCGAATAGATCCGGAAACGGATCGCGCCGCCCGTGAACACCGTGGCGCCGATGTTGTGGCCGATCGAATAGGACGTGAAGCTGGAGAGCGCTGCAATGCGATAGGGCACGTGCTTCTTGCCGATCGTTCGCAGTGCAAAAAAGTCGTAGAAGGTCAGCGTACAGAACGCGAAGAAGACGCAGATCGCCGCCAGCCCGATATTCCCCCGGGGAATCTCGGTCAATGCAGTCAGGATCACGCCGGTGTCGATACCCTTGAGGGTCCGCACCAGTGTGGTGATTGCGAAGGCAATGATGAAGACGCTCGCGGCAATTCCGAGCCGTCGCCAGCCAATCCATCTCTTGAAGCCGCGCTTCAACGCGGGCAGCAGTCCGTCCATTCATCCTCCCGGCAGGGGGCAAGACCGACAAGGCCGGGTATTGGCCAGTCGGGCGCGATGGTTGCCAAAGGCAGGCGTCGATCGCTAGGCATGATCCAGCTCATTTAAGGCAAAAACGATGACTTGTGCAGCCCTTGACAAGGATAGGTTCTGTGCCGGACCGGCGACTTTTGTCATATGTGGTTCACACCGGACGCGCGTTAAGCATATGAGTCGCCAGACCGGCCCGGCCCGCGCGTTCGTATGCCGGCATGGTTTCATATCGTGCCGTCCGCTGCATTGTTCCAGCGCAAGCGATGCCGGCTTTTTAGAAACGTCGGTGCCGCGTGCCCGTTAGCGCCCCATCAGCAATCGAACATGGCGGAAATATGCGGCTATTCGTGCAGGCCGGCGCCTCCGTGTTCCCGAAACCCAAGAGGATCGGAACGATGGGACTGTTCACAAAAGACATCAAAACCATGAACGACCTGTTCGTGCATCAGCTCCAGGACATCTACTATGCCGAGCAGCAGCTCACCAAGGCTCTGCCGAAAATGGCAGACAACGCCACCGACCCGCAGCTGAAACAGGGCTTTTTGACGCACCTCGAGGAAACGAAGCAGCACGTCAAGCGGCTCGAGGAAGTGTTCAAGATGCACGGCGCGCAGGTGAAGGCGGTCGACTGCCCGGCGATCGACGGCCTCATCGAGGAGGCCGACGAGACCGCCGGCGAAGTCGCCGACAAGGCGGCGCTCGATGCAGCACTGATCAACGCGGCGCAGGCCGCCGAGCATTACGAGATCGTGCGTTACGGCAGCCTGATCGCCTGGGCCAAGCAGCTCGGCCGGAGCGATTGCGCCGCCGTGCTCGCCAAGACGCTCGAGGAAGAGAAGGCGACCGACAAGAAGCTCACGACGCTTGCCGAGAGCAAGGTGAATTTGCGCGGCGAGCTGATGACGGTTTAGCCGGCGACCGCCGCGCGATGCTCCATGCGGCGCGCTGTTTCTCGCTTCACCTGCTGTCATGCCCCGCGAAGGCGGGGCATCCAGTACTCCGCGGCGGGGATCGGCGCGCCTTGGCGAGGATGAACAATGTGAGCAAAGGCGCACATCTTCCGTTCACCATCCCCGGAACGAGGACATAGCCGGTTACCGACTGTCCACCTCTGCCGGTTCTAGTGCAGGTCCGATAGGGGCCGGCAATGTATCAAGTTATCTACTGTCTCACGGACCAGCATGATTGGCGTCTGGTCGCGCTCGGCGGCGCGGTGTGCCTGCTCGCGAGCGCGGCGGCGATCAGCCTGTTCTACCGCGCGCGGGCGACGAGCGGGGGTGCTCGCGTATCGTGGATCGCGCTCGACGCCATCGTCGCCGGCTGCGGCATCTGGGCAACCCATTTCATCGCGATGCAGGCTTACGGGCCGGGCGCCGGCGGCGCCTACAACATCCCCGTGACCGTCCTGTCGCTGATCTTCGCGATTGCCGTCACCTTCGTCGGGCTGAGCATCTCGGTGTCGGCGACGCGGGCGATCCCGGTCGCACTCGGTGGCGCCGTCGTTGGCGGCGGCGTTGCCGCAATGCATTACACCGGCATGATGGCGCTCGAGATTCCCGCGCGCATCGGCTGGGAGACCGCCACCGTGACGGTCTCGATCGTTCTCGGCATTATCTTTGGATCGCTTGCGCTGGTCGTCGCGGGGCGGCGCGACAGCATGGCGAATGCGCTCGGCGCGACGGTGCTGCTGACCGTTGCCATCGTCTCGCATCATTTCACCGCCATGGGCGCCGTGGAGCTGACGCCGGATCCTGCGATCGTCATCAGCGGCCTGTCGATTCCGCCGACCTCATTGTCGGTCCTCACCGCCAGCGCTGCCGCTGCGATCATCGCGATCGCGCTCGCAGCGGCTGTGCTCGACCGCCGCGCCAAGGGCGAGCTGGGACGCCAGCAGGTCGTGCTCGATACCGCGCTCGAGAACATGTCGCAGGGGCTGTGCATGTTCGACGCGGACGGCAAGATCATGCTGTTCAACGAGCGCTACGCGGCGATGCTTCGTCGCACCGATATCGCGCTCGCCGGCCGCCTGCTGGTCGACGTGCTGCGGGAAGAGCAGGCCAAGGGCCAGTGGCAAGGCGACGCGGATGAATTCTTCGCGCGCCTCGTGGTCGACGCGCGCGAGGGCCGCACGACCAGCCAGGTCGTCAACCGGTTCGGCCGTTCCATCCGGGTCGTCAACCAGCCGATGCAGGGCGGCGGCTGGGTCGCGACCTTCGAGGACATCACCGAATGGCTGGCGGCGCAGGCGAAGATCTCGCACATGGCGCGTCATGACGCGCTGACCGGCCTGCCGAACCGCGTGCTGTTCCACGAGCAGCTCGAGCAGGGGCTGCGCCGGGCGGGTTCGGGCGACCAGCTCGCGGTGCTCTGCCTCGATCTCGATCACTTCAAGGATATCAACGACTCGCTCGGCCATCCCATCGGCGATGCGCTGCTCAAGGAGGTCGGCCGCAGGCTGAAGGCCACCGTCGGCGAAAGCGACACGGTGGCGCGGCTTGGCGGCGACGAATTCGCCGTGGTCCAGATCGGACGATCGGAGGAAGCTGCGGCGAGGTCCCTTGCCGGGCGCCTCGTCGAGGTGATCTCGGCGCCTTACGAGATCGACGACCATCAGATCGTCATCGGTGTCTCGATCGGCATCTCGCTGTCGCCGCAGGACGGCAGCGATCCGGACGAGCTTCTGAAGAACGCCGACCTCGCGCTGTACCGCGCCAAGGCGGAAGGCCGCGGCACCTACCGCTTCTTCGAGACCGGCATGGATGCGCGCGCGCAGGCGCGGCGTCTGTTGGAGATGGACTTGCGCGCGGCGCTGCAACGTGACGAGTTCCAGCCATACTATCAGCCGATCCGCGACGTCGCCAGTGGTCGCGTCGTCGCCTTCGAGGCGTTGCTGCGCTGGAACCATCCGCAGCGCGGCCTGATCGCCCCCATCAACTTCATTCCGGTGGCCGAGGAGACCGGACTCATCGTCCAGCTCGGCGAATTCGTGCTGCGCTCCGCCTGCACCGATGCGGCCACCTGGCCGGACGATATCGATGTCGCGGTCAACCTGTCGCCGGTGCAGTTCAAGAACCCGAACCTGATCGCATCCGTGACGGAGGCGCTGACCGCCTCGGGACTGGCAGCGCGCCGGCTCGAGCTCGAGATCACCGAATCCGTGCTGCTCCAGAATAGCGAGGCGACGCTGACCACGCTGCACGAGCTGCGCGCCATGGGCGTGCGCATCTCGCTCGACGATTTCGGCACCGGCTATTCGTCGCTGAGCTATTTGCGCAGCTTCCCGTTCGACAAGATCAAGATCGACCGCTCCTTCGTGTCGGAGCTCGCGACGCGCGAGGATTCCATGGCGATCATCCGCGCCGTGACCGGGCTCGGCCGCAGCCTCGGCATCGTGACCACCGCGGAAGGCGTCGAGAACGACGCGCAGCTCGAGCTGCTCAGGCGCGAGGGCTGTACCCAGGCGCAGGGCTACCTGTTCAGCAAGCCGCGGCCTGCCTCCGACGTGGCGTTGATGCTGGAGCGCCCGCGGCTGCGCGCGTCGGCCTAGAAAGGTCAGCCGCGTCGCAGCGCGAAATGCGCGCCGCAGAATGCCATCACGGCGCCAAGGCACAGTGCGGCGAGCCCGGCAAGCACGCCCGAGACCGTCGGGATCGGGCTCGGGGCCGAGGCCACCTGGCCGGCGCCCGCAAGCAGGAGCACGCCGACCGCGATCAGGAATTGCCGCATCCGTTGCGGGATCTGGCCGTCGGCGGCGCTCTGCATCAATGTCGCCGTGAAATAGCCGCCGGAAAAGCCGACCGTGGCGATGAGCCACCAGGCGATCGCAGCGCCGGCCGGAATGAACTCATGCGTGTCGGAGCGCCAGAGGCCGCCGAGGTCGAGCCCGTAGCGCGCGCCCAGCATGTGCACCGCGAGCGCGAGCAGCACGCCGCAGATCACGGCCGCACCGAGAATCAGGCGGCGCGGAAAAAAGGTCGTCTCAGCCATGCCCCGCTTGTAGGATGGGCGAGGGCGACCGCGCAAGCGGGTCGCAGACGGGATTGCGCGGACGGGGTTGATTGTCGAGATGCAGGTTTCGGGCACTCAGGGCGCCCCAGGTGCGAGCTACGCCTACAAGGCGTCGCTGATCGGCTCGGCGCATCGTTTCGAGCTGACCGACGCGGGGCTGTCCTGGCACATCGGCGGCCGTTCCGGCCTGTGGCGCTATGACGAGATCAGCGCTGTCAGGTTGTCGTTCCGCCCGGTGTCGATGCAGCAACACCGCTTTCGCGCCGATGTCAGCCACGTCGAGGGCGGCCGCATCGCGATCCTGTCGACGAGCTGGCAGACCGCGGCGCTGATGGCGCCGCAGGACAATGGCTTTCGCGATTTCATCATCGAGCTCCATGCGCGGATGACGAAAGCAGGCAGCCGCGCGGTGCTGACCGCGGGCCTCGGCCGCAACACCTATGCCGCGGTGCTGGCGTTCATGGCGGTGCTGACGGTGGCGATGACCGGGCTCCTGGTCCGTGCGCTCATGGTCGGCGAATTCGCCGGCGCGCTGTTTATCCTCGGCTTTGCCGCGCTGTTCGCCTGGCAGGTCGGCGGCTTCGTGCGGCGCAACCAGCCGCAGAGCTACAGCTTCGATCGCGTGCCGAGATCCTTGTTGCCTTAGCTGCAATCGGCCGCAATCAAACGTGACTTCGCGCCCCGGCGCCGGTGTCGCATCGTGCCGCCATGCCAGCCCTGGATCGCAGCACGCGCCTGCCTGCGGCGGACGAGATCGCCAGGATCAACCGCACGCATCTGATCGACACGCCCCTCCGGCCGGCCGACCTCTTGTTCATGTTCGGCACCCGCGAGGACGTCGCACTCCGTGCCGACACCGCCGCAAGGCTCTGGCGCGAGGGCTTGTTCCGCTGGTCGATTGTCAGCGGCGGCGTGACGCCAGGCTCGGAGCAATCCGAGTGCACCATCATCAAGGCGGCGATGGCCGCGGCGGGCATTCCGGCGGACCGGATCCTCGAGGAACATGGCGCGATGAACACCGGCGAGAACGTGATCTTCTCGCTGCCGGTCATCGATGCGGCGCTTGGGCTGCAAAATATCCGCAGCGTGATTTGCCTCGGCAACACCTGGACCGCGCGTCGCCACCCGATGACGCTGCACCGGCACTGGCCCGGGGTCGAGAAGATGCTGCTCACCGTCGATGGCTTTGCGACGCCGCGTGCGCTCTGGCACACCGATGTCGAATTTCGTCGTCGTGTCCTGCATGAATGGGACAAGATCGAGCCGTACAAGGCGAGGGGCTTTATCGCGGAATGGCCGCAGGGCTGACGGGCGGGATTCTGGTTTTGACGCGTTTTCTTGACGCGAACCGGTATCCGCTCCCCTCGAAAACGCTCTGGCTCGAAATCGCTCCGGCTACTCCGTCGAGTCAAAGTCCTCCTCCTTGGTGCCGAGCAGCGAGACGAGCGTGCGCAGGCCTGAATCGAGCTGTTCGAACGTGGGCGGGGCGAGCGCGAGCCGCACCGCATTCGGCGCGTGACCATGCGCGATTGCAAAAGTCGACGACGGCGTCAGCGCGATGCCGCGCCGGGCGGCTGCGGCAACGAAGGTCTGCGAGCGCCAGTGTGGCGGCAGCGTGAGCCAGAGATGATAGGAGCGCGGGTCGGCGGCGAGCTGGTAGCCGGCCAGCAGCCTTGCCGCGGTCTGCTGACGGCGCGCGGCGTCGATGCGCTTCAGGCGCGTCAGTTCGGCGACGGTGCCGTCGGCCATCAGCCGCTGCCCGGATGCGAGCGCATGGCCGGAGGCGATCCAGCCGCCGGTGCGGACCGCACTCATCACGCTCTCGCGCAGACGCGGCGGGGTGACGAGGATGCCGAGCGCGAGGCCCGGCGCGACCTTCTTGGACAGGCTGTCGATCACGATGCAGCGGTCCGGCCCGAGCGCGGCCAGCGGCGTGTCGTCGGCGAGGAAGCCGTAGACGGCGTCCTCGATAATGGTGAGATCGAGCTTTTCGGCGACGCGCATGATGTCGGCGCGCCGCGTCGCGTTCATGGTGACGCCGAGCGGGTTCTGGATGATGGGCTGGAGATAAAGTGCCGACAGATGCGCCTCGCGATGCGCCTTCTGGATCGCGTCGGGCCGTGCGCCGTGCTCGTCCATCGGAATGGGGACCAGCGTCACGCCGAGCCGCGCCGCGATGCTCTTGACGTAAGGATAGGTCAGCGCCTCGACGCCGCAGCGGCCGCCGGTGGGAACGAGCGCGGCGAGGGCCGCCGCGAGCGATTGCTTGCCGTTGGCGGTGAAGACGATCTGCTCGGCCTGCGGCGCAAAATCCTTGCGCGCGAGATAGGCGGCGGCCGCATTGCGCGCGCTCTTGGTGCCGGTGCTGGTCGAGACGCGCAGCGCGGATTCCAGCGCGTCGACGCGCTCGAGCCCCGCAAGACTCTTGGCGATCATGGCCCATTGCTGCGGCAGCAGCGGATAATTGACCTCGAAGTCGATCCGCGCGTCGCGCGGCTCGCTCAGCGCCTCGACCTCGCGCCTGATGTCGCCGGAGATGAAGGTGCCGCGGCCGACCTCGCCGACCACGAGGCCGCGGCGGAGCAACTCCGTATAAACCCGGCTCGCGGTCGAGACAGCAATGCCGCGGTCATAGGCAAAATTGCGCTGCGGCGGCAGCCGGTCGCCGGGCCTTAACGTGCCATTAGAGATATCCGAGGCAATGGCATCGGCAAGCTTCACATACTCGAACTTGGACATTATTGCACCGAGAGCAATGTTTTCCTTGCTCCGAGTAATGTACTGGAGCATTTAAGTTCCATCAAGGTCCGCGATTGAGCCGAGGAGAGCGAGAGCAATCCGATGGCAAATGAGGTGCAGGCGCTCCCAGCGTCGGCGCCAACGGCGTCCGTTTCGCCGCGTGGACAGAAGGCCGGAGAAGAAGAATGACCACGATCTCGCAAACTGCCGGGCGGAGTTTACGCCCATCCTCGTCGAGCGGATTTTTTCGCGCGCTCGCCACCGCCATCCATGCGCTGTTCGACCGCCTGGAGCGCCGCTCCGCCGTCAAGACGCTGAACGAACTCGACGACCGCGCCCTGCGCGACATCGGGATCAACCGCAGCCAGATCGAGGACGCGGTCTACGGCCAGTTCAAGGCCGAGCTGTCGCGGTATCTGTAAGTTCATTCGGCCGCGATCGTCCCTCGCGTGTCCCGGACGCGCTGCAACGCTCTTGGCGTTGCGGCGCAGAGCCGGGACCCAGAAGGCCACGCAAACCGCAGATGCATGGGCCCCGGCTCTGCAGCGCACCGCTGAAGTAGCGCTGCGCTGCGTCGGGGGCACGAGGCCATTGTTTCGGCACGCAACTGCATCAACATCGTCATTGCGAGCGCAGCGAAGCAATCCAGAGTCCCTCCGCGGAAAGATTCTGGATTGCTTCGCTGCGCTCGCAATGACGAGTGTGGGAGATAACACTCGTCCCTCTCGTGTCCCGGACGCGCT
>NZ_FOQJ01000005.1:0-458247 GCF_900113725.1 Bradyrhizobium sp. cf659 | reverse complement strand
ACCCGTGTCGCGCCAAGCGTAAAAATAGCCCTGAACCGTCGAGTATGGCGGGAACTCCTTCGGCAAGGCTCGCCACTGGCAGCCGCTCGACAGAATATAGAAGATCGCCTGCACGATCTCGCGCAGATTAACCTCCCGCGGCCGGCCCAATCGCCGTCGCGGCGGCATCTTCCGGGAGATCAACGCCCACTCTGCATCGGTCAGATCACTTGTGTAACGCAGTCCACTGCGCTGATACTTGATACGAGCGGCTTTGGTCCACGGCATGGTGTCCTCCCTCGAATCTTTGCAAATCCGAAGGAATCACAGGCCAGCTAAAGCCGCTCACCTTTTTCGGTCAGGCTCTCAGGATGAGGGTCAGGATCGCGTCGCGTGGACACAAGAAGGAGCCAGGTGAATGCAAACGGAGCAGTTTCTCTCTGACTACGAGATCTCGGCCGACGCGGGTCGGCTGGATGTGACAATCATTCACAAATTCCTGGCGGAAGACAGCTACTGGTCGCGCGGGATCCCACGATCTACCGTCGAGCGGGCGATCGAAAATTCCCTCTGCTTCGGTGTGTACCATCGCGCCGCGCAAGTCGGCTTTGCCCGCGTCGTCACGGACAGGTCGACGTTCGCATTGCTTGCCGACGTTTTCATCCTCGAAGCGCATCGCGGCAAGGGTCTGTCCAAGCAATTGATGCGTCGTGTCGTTGAACACGAAGACCTTCAGGGTCTCAGGCGTTTCCTGCTGCTGACGTCAGACGCGCATGGCTTGTATAGCCAATTCGGTTTCAAGGAGATCGGAAGCCCGGCGCGCTTCATGGAGGTGCTTCGGCCGGACGTCTATCGGTCGGCCTGACGGCAGAGCTACCCCGCCGCCGTCACGCAATTCACCCACAGCACCACCGCCTTGGCATCCTGCGCCGGATTGGAAAACCGGTGCGGCCTCCGGCTCGCAAAGCGAAAGCTGTCGCCCGTCTTCAGCGACCACGTCTCGCTGTCCACCGTCAGCATCATCTCGCCTTCGAGCACGAGGCCGGCTTCCTCGCCGTCATGGGTGTAGAGCTCGTCGCCGGTGGAGCCGCCGGGCTCAAGGTGCACCAGGAACAGGTTGAGGCGGTTGTCGGCGCTGGCCGGGCTCAACAATTGCTTGGAGACGCCGGTGCGCCACAGCTTCAGCTCGGGCCGCTGAAGTCCGCGCGTCACCACCTGGTCGGACGCTCCGTCGGCGCTCGGGCTTGCGCCGAACAGCGCGGCGATGCCGACGCCGAGCACGTCGGCGAGTGTTGCCAGCACGCGTAGCGACGGCGACGACAGGCCGCGCTCGATCTGGCTGAGGAAACCGATCGACAGATCCGTGCGCGCCGCGACCGTTTCCAGCGAGAATTGCCTGACGCGCCTGATATCGCGGATGCGGCGGCCGACCGCGACATCCATCGCGGGCTCGTCCGGCTTGGTGACGGCCTTGGCCGACACCTTCTTGGCCTTCAGCTTCCTGGCCGGCTTTGCGGCGGCCGGTTTGCGCATTCTTTTGCCACCGCTCACGTCAAACCGCTTCCTTCATGTGCATGAAAACCGCTTGCATCACCTGCGAAAGTGTGACCAAATTTTCATATTGGTGAAAATAGGCCGAAACGGCTTGGCCCGCAACGTCTGCGATCAAGACATCTGCGAGCGCCGCCATCGGCCGGACCCAAAGGGGAATGCGATGGCGTTGAAGCGTTTTGTCCAGGCCGCGGTCGCGGCGCTCGCGATGGCTGCGGTCGTGCCGGCTTCGGCGCAGCAGGTGCTGAAGGTCGGCTCGACGCCGACAGGCATTCCCTTCACCTTCCTCGACACCAAGACCAACACCATCCAGGGCATCATGGTCGATCTCGTCACCGAGATCGGCAAGGACGCCGGACTCAACTTGCAGATCGAGCCGATGGCGTTCTCGGCGCTGATCCCGTCGCTGACCTCGAGCAAGATCGACATCATTGCGGCTGCGATGTTCATCACTGCGCCGCGCAAGGAGGTCATCGACTTCTCAGACCCCATCTATACCTATGGTGAAGGTCTCGTCGTGCCGAAGGGCGACGCCAAAGCCTATGCCACACAGGAGGATCTGAAGGGCGAGACGGTCGGCGCGCAGGTCGGTACTGCCTTCGTCGACGCGCTGAAGAAGTCCGGCCTGTTTGCCGACGTCAAAGCCTACGACACCATCCCCGACATTCTCCGTGACGTGAACACCAGCCGCCTCAAGGCCGGCTTCGCCGATTATCCGATCCTCGCCTACAACCTGAAGCAGGGCGGTTTTCCCGAGGTGCGGCTCGTCGACAGCTACAAGCCCGTCACCGTCGGTTCGGTCGGCATCGGCGTGCGCAAGGGCGAGAGCGCACTGCTCGGCAAGATCAACGCCTCGCTGGCAAAGCTGAAGGCCAACGGCACCATCGACAAGATCCTCGAAAAATGGGGCCAGAAGGCTCAGGGCTGATCGTTAGAGGCTGATCGAAGGCTGCCCGATGAAAGGCTTCTGGCACGACGCCGCCGAGTTCCTCCCGATCCTGATGAACGGCGTCGCCCTGACGATCGTCGTCACCATCGGCTCGCTGCTGCTCTCGACGGTGCTCGGTCTCGTCTGGGCGATGATGCGGGTCTCCGGCATCAAGGCGCTGTCGATGCTCAGCGCCAGCCTGATCAACGTGATCCGGGGTATCCCGATCATCGTGCTCTTGTTCTACCTCTACTTCGTGATGCCCGATCTCGGCGTCACGCTGTCGGCCTTGCAGGCCGCGATCCTCGGGCTCGGCATCGCCTATTCGGCCTATCAGGCGGAAAACTTCCGCGCCGGCATCGAGGCGATCGACAAGGGCCAGATCGAGGCGGCGCAGTCGATCGGCATGGGCTGGTGGCTGACGATGCGCCGCGTGGTGCTGCCGCAGGCGGTGCGCATCGTGCTGCCTCCTTACGGCAACGTCATGATCATGATGCTGAAGGATTCCTCGCAGGCCTCCACGATCACGGTCGCCGAGCTCGCCCTTCAGGGCAAGCTGATTGCGTCCTCGACCTTCAAGAACACCAATGTGTTCACGCTGGTCGCGCTGATGTACCTCACCATGAGCATTCCACTGATCCTGCTGGTTCGCCACTTCGAAAAGCGGGCAGGCAAGAAATGATCGAGCTCAGCGACGTTCACAAAAGCTTCGGCGAGAACGAGGTGCTCAAGGGCATCACGGCCTCCGTGCAGAAGGGCGAGGTGGTCTGCATCGTCGGCCCCTCCGGTTCCGGCAAGTCGACCATTTTGCGTTGTATCAACGGGCTGGAAAGCTACGACCGTGGCGAGATCAGCGTCGAAGGATTGAAGGTCGAGCGCGATGCGCCGTCGATCGTGAAAGTCCGCACCCAGGTCTCGATGGTGTTCCAGCGCTTCAACCTGTTTCCGCATCGCACGGTGCTGGAGAACGTGGTCGAGGGGCCGCTTTATGTGAAGAAGGAGCCGCGTCCGCAGGTGCTCGAGCGCGGCCGCGCGCTGCTTGCCCAGGTCGGCCTCGCCGAGAAAGCCGACGCGCACCCGCCGCAGCTGTCCGGCGGCCAGCAGCAGCGCGTCGCGATCGCCCGCGCGCTCGCGATGCAGCCCAAGGCCATCCTGTTCGACGAGCCGACCTCGGCGCTTGATCCCGAGCTCGTCGGCGACGTCCTCGGCGTGATGCGCAAGCTCGCCGATGACGGCATGACCATGGTCGTCGTCACCCACGAGATGGGCTTCGCCCGCGACGTCGCCGACCGCGTGCTGTTCATCGACGGCGGCGTCATCGTCGAGCAGGGGGCGGCCAAATCGGTGCTCAACCAACCCCAGCACCCGCGCACGCAGGATTTCCTGCGCCGTGTGTTGCATCCGCTCTGATCGGTCTTCGCCATGACTGCGCGCCTGCCTCTGCCGCCCTCGCTCTATGCCGACACCGCCGTGGCGCCGGTTGCCACGCCGCCGCTCGACATCGACAAGACCGTCTCCGTCGCGATCGTCGGCGGCGGCTATACCGGTCTGTCAACCGCGCTGCATCTGGCGGAGCAGGGCGTCGAGGCCCTGGTGCTGGAGGCGCAGGAGCCGGGCTGGGGCGCGTCCGGCAACAATGGCGGCCACACCAATCCCGGCTTGAAGCACGACCCCGATCAGATCGAGGCTGATTTCGGCACTGAACTCGGCCGCCGCGTGATCGAGTTCTCGTACGGCACCACGAATTTCACCCACGAGCTGATCCGTCGCTACCAGATCCCGTGCGAGGCGCGGCAGAACGGCACGCTGCGTGCGGCCTATAACGAGGCCAGCGCTGCCGCGATCGAAAAGACCGCGCAGCAATGCATCCGCCGCGGCATGCCGGTGTCGTACCTGAATCGCGAGCAGTTGCGCGGGATGACCGGCACCGACCGCTATATCGGCGCCATGCTGGACACGCGCGGCGGCGATCTGCATCCCCTCAGCTACGCCCGCGGTCTCGCGCGCGCGGCGATTTCGGCGGGCGCGAAGGTGCATGGCGAGACGCCGGCGCTGTCGCTCCGCCGCGACGGTGCGCATTGGCGCATCGAGACGCCGCGCGCGGTCGTTCGTGCAGACAAGGTGCTGCTCGCCACCAACGGCTTCACCGATGATCTCTGGCCGGCGCTTCGCCGCACCATCGTGCCGGTGTTTTCCTCGATCGCCGCCTCCGCGCCGCTCTCCGACGAGATCGCCCGTTCGATCATGCCGACGCGCCCCGTTCTCTACGAGAGCGGCCACATCACGGTCTATTACCGCATCGACCAGCAGAACCGTCTCTTGATGGGCGGCCGCGGCCCGATGCGCTGGATCAACTCGCCGAACGATGTCGCCTATCTCATGCGCTACGCCGAGCGGCTATGGCCACAACTCAAAGGCGTTGCCTGGACCCATGGCTGGAATAGCCGGCTCGCGATCACCAAGGACCATTATCCGCATGTGCATGAGCCCGCCGAGAGCATCCTGATCTCGCTCGGCTGCAACGGCCGCGGCGTCGCGCTCTCGACCGCGATGGGCGCGCAGCTTGCCCGCCGCCTGATCGGCGGCGCCAAGGCCGAGATCGACATGCCCGTCACCGGCATCAAGCCGATCCCGATGCATGCATTCTGGCCGGTGGGGGTGACGACTGCGGTCATCACAGGGCGGGTGCGGGACCGCTTGGGGATCTAAAAAGGAATGCGCCGCCCCTTTGAGGGACGGCGCACGGTCGTGCCGATCCGGCTTCTTAGCAGCGGCCCTGTTTCCAAAGGCCGGGAGGGCAGCCCATGCCACGCCAGCCGACCTTGCGCCCGTGATACCATCCGGGCGGCGTGCCATGGTGATGATGGCCCATCGCGTGGCCATGACCGTGCCCGTGTCCATGCCCGCCCTTGGCCAGGGCAGGGCTGGTAAATGTGAGGCCGGCTGCAACGATCAGCGACGCGGCGAGCGCAAGTTTCTTCATCAAGTCCTCCAGAGGGGCGAGCGCATTTGTCCGTTCGATGAACGAACGACGCGTAGCTAAGTTCCCTGCAAATGTGGAGGAGTCGTGACGCTCGCGAAGATGCGCGATCGCGCATCGGCTCAACGCGTGCTGGCACATCCTCGCTTGCGACGTGCCCGCGGTTCACCGCTGGCACGCGCTCCCGCCAACGGACTCAAGCCTCCGCCACCGCATCGGCCCACGGCTGGAAGATCTCGACCGCGCCCGAATTCGTGTCGCCGTCGCGCATGACCACGCTCGGGCAGGCGAACTTCATCGGCACGGCCTGCACCTGCGTCTCCTCATAGTCGAAGCGGGCCGCGAGCGCCTTGCGGGCGTCCGCCGGCAGCCTGATATCGCCGATCACGACCGCGCCCTCGCTGGCGTCGATGCGCGGCTGATGGATCGCCGCGTCGAGGTCCATGCCGAAATCCATCGCAAAGGATGCGAGCTGCATCACCGCGGGCAGGATGCGGCGGCCGCCGGAGGCGCCGATGGCGAGACGCTTGCCGTCCCCGGTCTCGGCGATGACGGGCGTATAGTTCGTGAGGCAGCGCTTGCTGGGTGCGAGCGAGTTGGTGGTGCCCGGCGTCGGATCGAACCACATGATGCCGTTGTTCATGGCGATGCCGGTGTGCGGCGTCACGTATTTCGAGCCGAAGGACGAGAGCAGCGTCTGCGTCACCGCGGCGATATTGCCGTGGCGGTCGACGACGGAGAAATGCGTGGTGCACGCCGGTGCCAGATATTCGGCGCCGAGCGAGCGCTTGCCGTCGGCATCGCCCATGTCCTTGAGCCGCTCGCGATAGGCCGCTTGCAGGGCGAGCGCATATTCGGCGTAGGCGGCCGCATCCGGCGCGGTGCCTGGCTTCAGATTCTGCTGCAACAGGCGCAGCGCGTGCGCCAGTGTCGGTCCGGCCGTGAGCTCCGGCGTCGCGACCACCTTGCCGCTGCGATAGGGAATTGCCAGCGGTTCGCGCGGATGGGCGCGGAAGGCGGCGAGATCCTCCACCGACAGCGAGCCGCCGTCGGCCTTGATGTCGGATGCGATGCTCCTGGCGAGATCGCCCTCGTAGAAATCGCGCGGTCCGGCTTCGGCGAGGTGCGACAGCGTCGCCTTCAACTTGTCCTGCGGCAGCCGCGTCTCGAACTTGATGCCCCAAGGCGCGCTCGGCGGCAGGCCGTCCTTCAGGAACGCCGCTGCGCTTGCGGGATAACGCCGGAGATCGGCCGCCGAGCTTGCGATCGTCAGTGTCGTCCACCAATCGGCGAGCAGGCCCTCGCCGGCGAGTGCGGCGGCCGGCGCGACCAGGTCTTTCCACGGCAGTTTGGCGTGGCGGCGATGCGCCTCCTCCATGCCGGCAACGACGCCGGGCACGGCGATCGCGCCGGGGCCATGGACGTTGCGGTCGTCCTTCACCCGCGGCCAGGGAAAGAGATCGGAGGCAGCGCCTTCGCCGCTGAGCGGATAGTCCGCGACGCGCAGGCTCTGTGGCGCGCACATGCCGTAGTCGATCACCTCGTAGCGATTTTCCCTGGCGCGGTAGAGCACCATCGCACCGCCGCCGCCGATGCCACTGTTCCAGGGCTCCAGCACGTTCAGCGCCATGGTGGTCGCGACGACCGCGTCGACGCAATCGCCGCCCGCCGCCAGCACCTGCGCCCCCACTTCGGCGGCCCGGCGCGACTGCGCGGCGACGATGCCGCCCTTGGACTTGACGGCAGGCTTGCGGACGGTTTGGGCGAGGCTGAACTGGTGAGGCATGATGCGGTCTTGTGTCTGTCTTCGGTGGTCTTGTCTTCGGTGGTCTCGGCTTCGTTGCGCCGACCTGAAAGCTCCGCAATTGGCGAAGCGCGCGGACAATGGCACATTGCGGCCAACGAGAACATCCAAAGGGAGAAGCGGCATGGCTGGTGTGAAACAGGCGCGGGATGGCGCCGTCGGGATCCTGACGCTGGACGAGCCGGCGAGCCTGAACGCGATGACGCCGGACCTGCTCGGCGCGCTGGCGGCCGCCGTCGGCGAGATGACGCAGGACGAGGGTGTTCGTGCGCTGATCCTCACCGGCGCCGGGCGCGGCTTCTGCTCGGGACAGAATTTGAAGGCCGCCGAAGCGCTCGGCGAGGACATCGCGGCCGGCGTGATGCGCTTCTACTGGCCGGCCTTCAGGGCGTTGCGTGAATGCCGCGTGCCCGTCGTCGTCGCCGTCAACGGGGTAGCGGCGGGCGGCGGCTTCAGCCTCGCGATGGCCGGCGATATGATCGTCGCGGCGCGGTCGGCGAGCTTCATCCAGGTGTTCAGCCGCATTGCGCTGGTGCCCGATCTCGGCTCGACCTGGCTGTTGCCGCGGCTGATCGGCCGCCAGCGCGCGCTCGAGCTGATGCTCCTGAACGAGCCGCTGACGGCCGAACGCGCCCAGGAGATCGGCCTGGTGCGGCAGGTCGTCGACGATGACAAGCTGATGGGGGAGGCATTGACGCTGGCGCACCGCCTGGCCGACGGTCCGACGCGCGCTCTGGTCGCGACGCGCGCGCTGGTCGAGGAGAGCGAGCACGCGACCTACGAGGCCCAGTTCCGCCGCGAGATCGAGCTTCAGGCCACGATCCGCAAGAGCCCCGACGCGATCGAAGGCCGCAATGCCTTCGTCGAGAAGCGCAAGGCGAGATTTACGGGGAGGTGAGGACCCTGCCGCCACGTCGTCATGGCCGGGCATAGCCGTCCGAAGGACAGCGTCGCTTCCGCTCGCCTATGTCCCGGCTATCCACGTTTTTCTGACGTGAGCGCCAAGACGTGGATGCCCGGGACAAGCCCGGGCATGACGAGTGGAGAGGCCGATCTGTTGGGAAAACGGCGAAACCCGGGCGCTCAGAGCGTGCGGTTCAGCCGGCTGGCCTGATACTTGGCGCGCCATTTCGGGCCGGGCCCGCGCATGTAGTGCAACTCGGGGCGGTAGGGGTCGCCGGCAATTCTCAGCAGCGTCTGCCATCTGGTGGCGACGAAGCTCAGGGGCTGGCGGAGCAGGCACAGTGAGGCGAGCAGCATGGCATCACCTCAATGCGGCTTGCCGAGCATGGCGGTGAAGGGGAGGTCGAAGATCTCCTCGCCGTCGTCGTCGCTGACATGGATCACCCAGTCGCGCCAGTCTTCCGCGCCGGGCGTCAGGATCATCGAGCGCATGATCTGGGCGGCGCGGTCGCGTGCCTCGGTCAGATTGGCTACCGCCGTGCCGTACCGATCGATCAGCGTGCCTTCGGTATTGGAGCAGTGGAAATACATCTGGACCATACACGCCTCCTGTAGAAAGCGATTGGGACGGCAAACCGATACCACCCCAGGCATTCGCGAAACATTCGGGACGAGCCCGGTAAGGGAATCTACGGAGATTGGTCGGCACGAAGGTCGTTACAGGTTTAATCACAGGCGGGTGATGGGCAACTGGACGGCGCTGAGGCAGCATGGAACAACCCTGGACGATACGTCCGGGGAGGCTGTTGTGAACGACTTCACATTCTGCTGTGAACGCCCAGGCCTGCGCTTGTTCGCGGCGGCCGTCGTCGGAGTGCTGCTCGGCCTGGCCCCAGCCTCGTCCGAGTCGCTCAGGAGGAGCGGCTATGCGGTCGGCACGGAAAGCTGCGGCAGCGGCGATCTCGCTTTTCCAAGACTCCAGATCGACATGAAGGCCGGATTTTGCGCCGGTCTCGTCGCCAGCGAGGAGGATCACCTCAAATTCCCGCGTTCGATCGTCCAGGTGCCCGGCCGCGACCTGTTCGTGGTCGCCGACATGGGCGGCTGGGGCCACACCGATGGACGGCTGCTGCTGCTCGATCCGCATGCCCCCTTGGGCCAGCGGTTCAAGGAACTGCTGACCGGCCTCGAATACCCGTTCGGCCTCGTGATCGGCCCGGACAAGAAGCTCTATGCCTCGACCGCGGAGGCGATCTTCCGGTTCGATCCGCTCGCGGACAATCCGCGCGGCACGGTCGAGACCGTCATCCGTCACCTGCCCGGCCGCCGGATTACGCTGCCGGATGGCACCCGGCCCGACGAGAGCGCGCATCCGCTCAAGCAGTTCGTGTTCGACCGGAACGGCCGGCTGTTCGTCAATGTCGGCTCGCACAGCGACGACTGCATCACGCAGGCGCCGATCACAAGACCCTGTGCGGCGGCCGAGGGCGCCTCCGCGATGGCCGCGATCTGGCTGTTCACGCCGCCGTCAGGCGGCGTCTTCCCGGCGTTGAAGCCGAACGACCCTGACCCGCCGCACACCGTCTATGCGCGCGGCCTGCGCAATTCGATGGCGCTGGCGCTGCATCCGAGCTTCCCGGATGCCGGCTACGCCTTCCTGCAAGGCGAGAATGGCCGCGACCTGCCCGACATCTTCAAGCCCAACGAGGAGATCAACGCGATCGAGCAGGGCAGGCATTATGGCTGGCCCTATTGCTACGACCTGTCGACGCCGAGCCCCGAATTCAGGATCGTGCTGCAATCCGGGACCTACAAATCGCTCTGCACGGCCAATGCGCTCTACAAGCCGCCGTTCTCGCTGCTGCCGCCGCACGGCGCGCCGCTCGCGATGCTCTATTATCACGGCGCGAAATTTCCGGAGCTCGAGGGCAAGCTGCTGGTCGGCCTGCATGGCTATCGTCCGACCGGCAGCCGCGTCCTCGTCTACGATGTCGACGACCACGGCTTCCCCAAGTCGAGCCCGGCGCCGGTGCGCTACCACGTCAGCTGCGCGGCTGATCCGACCCACAGCTTCCAGACCGACGCCGGCGAGGTCGCCGCCGCGCCGTTCGAGGAGCTGATTGCAGGCTGGCACCGCGTCAACGGCGCGCGGCCGCAAGGCGCGCCGGTCGGCATGACGGTCGCCGAGGACGGCGCGATCTGGCTGGTCGAGGACAAGAACCAGACCGTGATCCGCATTGACCGTGCCGCGGGCGACGCGCCTCAGCCGCTGCCCTGCGACACGCGCAGCCAGGCGATGATCGACCAGCTCGCGGCCTTCGTCGCCAGGGACGCGCAGAACAGCGTTCGCCTCACCACGCTGCGCAAGGGCCTCGTCGAGAAGCATTGCCTCGGCTGCCATTCGGATTTCGGCCTGAAGGCAGGACAGTCAGACGCAGAGAAGGACGCAACCGTGCTCCGCTTCATGCTGGCACAGGACGGCTGGATCTATCCGGGTGACCCTGATGCCGGCAGGCTGCGTATGCGCCTTCGCGGTCTCGGCGCGGAGAAACTGATGCCGCCGGGCGGCGAAAGCCTGCCGAGGACCGAGCCCGGCTATGCGCGTCTGCTCGACACCGCCGACCTGCTCGCCGCCAGGATGGTTCCGGGAACGCGGATGCGGATCAAGGCCGGTCCGCCGCAACGCAAGTTCTTCGGCAAGACCAATAAGGAATGCGGCGAAATACCGGCTGCCAAGGTCGTTGTCGTGACACAAAGGAGCGCTGTAGACAAACCCGGCTTCAGCCGATTCTTCCGGCCGGCCGATCCCTATCTGAACGGCGAGTGCACCGACGACGATGGCTATTACATCCGGCAGGAATTTCTGGTGCCTGTGCAGTAGCATTTTGCTCATCGCGACGCCCCCGGCCGCTGCCGAAACCAGGCTGTTCGACAGCGTGCAGGTGACGCCCGCCAGCGAATACACTTTCGGCATCGAAGGACCCGCCGTCGATCTCGATGGCAATTTGTTCGTCGTCAATCTCGGCAAGCCCGGCACCATCGGCAGGCTGCCTGCGGGCGGTGCGGCTTCGGAGCTGTTCACGACACTCCCCGAAGGCAGCGTCGGCAACGCGATCCGTTTCGATCGGAGTGGCGCGATGTTCATTGCCGACTACAAGAAGCACAACATCTTCACCATTGCGAAGGGAAGCACCGAGCCTGCCGTCTGGTTTCACTCCGACGAGATGAACCAGCCCAACGACATCACGCTCGCGCGCGACGGCACGATCTATGCGAGCGATCCGAACTGGAAGGGCCGCGAGGGCCACATCTGGCGCATCGCGAAAGCCGCCGACGGAACGGTGCAGGGGCAGGTGATGCCGGCGCCCCGCGCGATGGGCACCACCAACGGCATCGACCTCAGCCCCGATGGCAAGACGCTCTATGTCGGCGAGTCCAGCAGCGGCCAGATCTGGTCCTACACGATCAGCGGCAACGAGCTCACCGGAGCAAGGCTGGTGAAGTCGTTTCAGCCCGACACCGTCGACGGGCTGCGCACCGACGTTGCCGGTCGCCTCTACGTCGCGCGCATTCTCAAGGGCACGATCGCGCTGATGAAGCCCAATGGCGCGGTCGAGCGCGAGATCGTCCTGAAGGGCAAGGAGCCGACCAACCTCGCCTTCGGAGGCAATGACGGCAAGACCGTCTTCGTCACGCAGCGCCAGGGCGGCTTCGTCGAGGCCTTCCGCACCGACCAGCCAGGTCGCGAGCACTGCCTCCAGCGCGGGCGCTGCTGAGTTTCACAGGCGATCTGCTTCCGACGCAGGGCGGTGCGACAGAGGCGGCATTCTTCTTGCTTGCATCTGGCCGCCGCAGCGATCAAGAATCTGTGGCACCGTCAAAGCGACCACGGAGTGTTTGAGTGAAAGCCGTCCATACCGAACTGCACCGCAGCCACGATCCGCAATTCTTCCTGGTTCGCGGCGTCGTCAAGCGCACCACCGAGCAGCCCGAGCGCGCCGATCGCCTGCTCAAGGGGTTGAAGGACGGCAAGCATCAACTGGTCGAGCCGATGACATTCGGGCAGGGGCCCCGCGCGCGCATCCACAGTCCGGAATATCTGTCGTTCCTGAGCGAGGCCTGGGACGCCTGGACCGCGCTCGGCGATTCCGGCCCCGAGATGATCGGCAACATCCATCCCGTGCGGCATGCCGCGACCTATCCAACCCACATCGTCGGCAAGCTCGGCTGGCACACCGCCGACACCGCAGCGCCCATCGGCCCGGGCACCTGGCCCGCGGCCTGCGCTGCGACCGATGTCGCGGTCACCGCGGCGCAGATGGTGATGGACGGCGAGGATGCGACCTACGCGCTCTGCCGTCCGCCCGGCCACCACGCCTATCGCGACATGGCCGGCGGTTTCTGCTTCCTCAACAACAGCGCGATCGCAGCCGCACATCTGCGGCTCAAGCACGAGCGCGTCGTGATCCTCGACGTCGACGTCCATCACGGCAACGGCACGCAAGGCATCTTCTACGCGCGGCCGGACGTGTACACGGTGTCGATCCATGCCGATCCTGTCGCATATTATCCTTATGTCTGGGGCTATGCGCACGAGCGCGGCGAAGGCCCGGGCCTCGGCACCAATCTCAACATCCCCCTGGCGATCGGCACCGGCGATGACGGCTACATCCAGGCGATGGACGTTGCGCGCCAGGCGATCGAGTCCTTTGCTCCCGGCGCCCTCGTCATCGCCCTCGGCCTCGATGCCTCCGAGCACGATCCACTGAAGGGCCTTGCCGTCACCACGCCGGGCTTCCGCCGTATCGGCCAGGCCATCGCCAAGATGGGCCTGCCGACCGTGTTCGTGCAGGAGGGCGGCTATCTCTCGGACATCCTGGGTGCGAACCTGACCTCGGTGCTGGCAGGATTCGAGGAGGCGCGTTGAGGCAAACTCTTCGCCTCTCCCCGCAAGCGGGGCGAGGGAGACGACCCGCCGCGCCCTAATCCTTGAACAGAATCTGCTCCAGCAGGTCGACCCGCCTGATCCGGATGGTGCTGCCGTCGATGGCGATGATGCGGCGGTTCTGGAAGCGCTTCAGCATCATCGTCACCCATTGCCGGGTCGAGCCGACCATGGCCGCGATCTGGTCATGGGTGATCTTGCGGTTGATGACGACGGTGTCGCCGTCGGCAATGCCATGCAGCTCCGACAGAGTGAGCAGGAACTGCGCCAACCGCTCGATCACCGACCGCGTGCCGAGGATCTGCGCCATCGAAGAGTAGCATTTGCCCTTGGCGATGAGGCCGTCGATCAGCGCCAGCGCGAACGTCGGCATGGCAGTCAGCAGCTTTTCGAGCGCCGGGCCTGAGAGCGCCGAGATCTCGCAGGCCTCGATCGCGATGCCGGACCACATGTGAATGCCGCCGCCCGAGATCTCCGGACCTCCGATGAAGTGCCCCGGCGTCCAATAGGCGAGCGTGATCTCGCGCCCCGACGGCGCCGTATAGTAGACCCGCACCTGACCGCGCCGGATGATGAAGATGCCGTCATGGCGGTCGCCCTGGCTGAACACCATCTCGCCTTGCGGAACGGTGATCGTGCGTCCGGCTGCATGCACGCGCGCCCGCTCCGGCGAAGACAGGCGATCGAGGAAATGCGCGCCGGCATTCAGTCCGTCGATCGTCTCGCTCATGAACAGCGCCGAGCTTGCGGTCTCTGCGCGTGCGCCAGGGGCGCGCCGCGTCGCGCGGTCTGCCCAGTCGAGCTGAATCCCTGCATGGCGCCCGTCAGCGAAAGCAGCAGGCTCGGTCGCGGCAGCTTCCTTGAGTATGGTCATCGCAATCCGTCAGCTCTCGGAGGTCTTGCGAATAGGTAAGGGCGGCGATGGCGCGATGTCCATCTCTTTGCGATCGTTACAAATCACTTAGCAAAGCTTGATACGTGCGGCGATCGCCTGCGAAACGATTCTCCTGTCGATCATGTCGTCTTGAGAAAATCCTTTGCGTCGCTCGCGACTGAATCGCGAAGCGAGCGGACCGCGACAGCGATGCAAGTAATTGCTTCAACCGCTACGTTGCGCCTTCGATAGTGCCGGCTCGCACCGCTGCCGGCATGAGCCCGGCCTCCGAGGACAGCTCGATGATCGATTTCAGCATTTTGAGAATGAGCGCGGCCGCCGTGGCCATGACCATTGCCACGTTCGGACCGTCGCAGGCGGAGACGATCCGCGTCGCGGTGGGAACGCAGGATACGACCATCAATTGCGCGACCGAAGCCACGACCTTGTCACCGAGCCCGAGTTCGTGCGCCTGAAGCGGCATGTCATGCAGCTCTTGCGGCGGCCGGGGGGCACCGAGCCGCTGGCGCGGCTCAGCCCGCTCGGCGTCTGATCTCAAAACATCCCGCTCGCCGCAAGCGCCTTGCAGACGTGCTGCATCTCGGTCTCCTCCGCGACCATGTCGAGCATGATCGTGGTCAGCCCCTTCGCCGCAAATTCCTTCAGCCTCGCGCCGATCCCGGCGTAGCTGCCGACGAGGTAGGGGCAGTCGGCCTGGAAGGTCAGGAACGGCAGCAGCCAATAACCGTTGTCCGCGAGCTCGCCGCTTTGCCCCTCATACAGCCGCCGCTTCCACACGGAGTCGCTGTTCTCCACGGTGAGCGCGAGCAGCTCGCGATCATCGGGGTTGTCGCGGAAGCGCGCCATGGCCGCTTGCCGCGCCTCGTCGCGGCTCTCGCGCGCGAAGATGCCGAAATTCATGCCTGATACGTCGAGCCCGCGATCGAGGTCCGGCGGCAGCATCTGCATCTTGATGCAGCCCGTCTCCTTCGCCACGCGCTGTGCCGCCTCGGACTGGCCCGCGATCAGGAATTCCGGCATCAGCTCCGCCGGCAGGCGGGGGCGCAGTTGCAGATTGCTCGCGCGGTAGAACCGGCCCTCGACATTCGCCGGCCGCGGGCTCGAGAGCAATTGCCGCATCAGCGCGACGAATTCGCCGAGCCGGACGTAGCGGTCGGCATGGGACTGGTCGTCGCCGAGGCCCTGCAAGTCGCTGACCGCGGTCCCCGTGATCATGTTGAGATAGACCTTGCGGCCGTAGAGCTGCGCGAAGGACGAGACGAATTTCGCTGCCGTGAACGGGTGCATGTAGACCGGATTGACGGCGATCAGCGGCGAAGATCGCGTCGTCCCTGCCATGATGTGCTGGGCCATGGCCCAGGGCTCGACGAACACGTCGTTGCCTTCGAACAGCAGAATGCCTTCGAAGCCGTTGCGGTCGGCGAACTGCGCCACCCGCATCAGCTCGCCGACATATTTCCTGGGGTCGCGGTTGCGTGAGATCGCGGGGAAGACGCGCAGCCGCGAGGTCGTCATTCAGCCGCTTCCTGGAGCGGCCAGGCATTGCGGCTGATGGGAAGGCCGCCGTCCGCACGGGAGCCGTCGGCGATCGCGAGGCGATGCGAGGGGGAGGGCGAGCACAACGAGAAGCGCCATCCCTGCGGATCGTCGGCGATGTCGGGCTTGAAGCTGATCTCGATGGCCTCGCGCGACACCTGCATCGCGAAGGCGTCGAGCGGCAAATTGAGCCCAAAGCCCCTGGCCTTCAGATAGGCCTCCTTGAGCGTCCAATAGTCGAAGAAGCGCTCGATCGCCGCCGGCTCCGGCAGGCTGCGCAGCGTTTCGACCTCCTCCGGCGCAAAGAAGCGATTCGCGGTGGAGAGCGGGGCGACACGCCGTGACACGGTTTCGACATCGACGCCGACGGCCTCATGCCTGGACACGACGCAGGCGACGCAGCCATCGGCATGCGACAGGCTGAAATGCTGCGCGGTCGAGGTCGCGGGCGCAGCGACAAACGGTCGCCCGTAGCGGCCGGCCCCAAAGGACCAGTCGGAGGGAGCGACGTTGGGCGCGACCTGCGATAGCGCCAGGCGCAGCATGGCATGGGCGAAAATATATTGCCGCCGATGCCGCTCGAACATGAAGCGGTCGGCGCGGACCCGTTCGTCGACCGAGAGCAGGCGCCGGCACGCATCGGCCGCGCCCGGCGCGTCAATAGTCTCGATCAGTCCGACAAACAGTTCAATTCTGTCGTCTGCCATCAATCAGGCCCATAGCGTCAGGCGGAGGCCAAATCCCCCGGTCCTGACGGAAGAATCAATTGAGCAAGAACCAACTGAGCGGACCGGTATTATCGGTCCACCCGGGCGAATTCTTGTCGATTTGCAGGCCGGTTTACGAGCTCAAGCTTGTGCGAGACCCCAACTCGCAGGCGAGCGGCCCGTTGTCCGAAAGATTCGTGCGGCGTCCCGGCCGACTAATCTTACTTTTTCTTCTTGGCCTTCTTCGAGCCGCCCAGCATGGAAAGGCTGGCATCGACGTCCTTCAGCGCGGACTGGAGCTTCTTCTTCTCGTCGGTCAGCAACTTTTGCAGGGCCTTGCGGTCCTTGTCACTCAACGAGGTGCCCTTGGTAAATTTGATGAAACCCATAACACTCCCCCGGTTGAAAATTTTCGTCCAAATCAAAACGCGAGAATAATCTTGCGCGCTGGCGCCAAATAATCAAGATGCAACTTGGTCATTCACAGCTTTGGCGAGTGAACCAGTATTCGCCCGTCCTGTGCAGCCGGTCAAGCCGCCCTGCGATCGAGCAACCGGCCGAGCGGCGTGTTGGGTTGGGCGGCGGCGGCCCCCAGCAGCGCGACGAGATCCTCCATCCACTCGCCGACCATGCGGCCGTCGAGCAGTTCGCCCTTGTAATTGCATGAACCGGTGATTCCGGTCGGGCGCTCCTTGAGCATCAGCGACAGCCAGGTCTGGTCGATCGGCAGCACCGGCTGCCCCTCGCGCGCGACGTTTCCGATCGATTGCACCGCAATCTCCGGCAGATCGAGCGGCTGGCGCAGCGGATTTTGCAGCGTGAAATAGACCTGGAGCAGCGCGGCCGGGTCGATCCCCTCCTGCTCCAGATGGTCGGCCAGCATGTTGAACGGCAGTTCCTGCCGCGCATGGGCATCGAGCACGCTCTGGCGCACCCGGACCAAGGCTTGCGCGAACGACAGATCCGGCGTGATTTTCGTGCGGACGATCACCGTATTCTCGAACGGGCCGACGATTCGCTCGGTGTCCGGCTGGGCGCGATTGGCCATCGCGGTGGCGACCGAGATATCGGTGCGGCCGGTCCGTGCCAGCAGCAGGGCCTTCAGGCCGGTGAGCAGGCACATGAACAGCGTGGCGTTCTGCTGGCCGGCGAACGCCGTGAGCCGCGCGATCAGATCGGGCTCGAACCTGAGCGGATGGTGACCGGTGGATGCGCCCGGGCCTGCGTCGCCGTCAAAGATCGGGGCCGAACCGCGCAGATTCTTCGTCCAGTCGGCGGCCTGGCGGCGGGCGGCGTCGGTGCCGCACCACCAGCGCTGCCAGCGCGCGACGTCCGAAAAGGCCGGCGGCAGTTTCGGCAGCGGCGCCGAGGGACGTCCGGCCAGCGTCGCATAGCGGCTCGACAGTTCCTCGAACAGCACGCCGATCGACCAGCCGTCGGCAACGGCATGATGCAGCGTCAGCAGCAGCACGTGGTCGTCGGCATGGAGCCGCAACAGCCGTGCCCGCAACAGCGGCGGCCGCGCGGTGTCGAACGGGGTGTAGGTCTCCTGCTCGATCAGGAGATCGATCTTCCTGAGTTCGAGGGCCTGGCGCCGCTTGTTGTTGTGCGGCCGCCCGTCGCCGATGACTTCGACGGTGAGGACGGGCCCGAGTTCGCCGGGTGTGGCGAGGCGGCTGATGGGCTCCCCGCCGTTCCAGCCGAACGCGGTCCGCAGCGATTCGTGGCGGCGCACGATGTCGCCGAACGCCTGGGCGAGGGTGGCGGTATCGAGCGGGCCCTGGAGGCGGAAGGCAAAGGGCAGGTTGAACAGCGGCAGCCGCGGCAGGTTCTGCTCGATGCGAATCATCTGGTCCTGCGCGATCGAGAGCGTTGGAGGGCCGCTTTCGATCAGCCGCGATACGGTTGCGGCAGGCTTGTGCGGCTTCGCCGCCACGGCCTCGTCGACCCGACGGGCGAGTTCCTCGATCGTCGGCGCCTCGAAAATGGTCTTGATCGGCAGCGAGACGCCGAGCGCACGAGCGACGCGCGCCATCGCCTGGCCCGCCAGCAGCGAATGGCCGCCGAGATCGAAGAAATTGTCGGTGACACCGAGGCTCTCGACCTTCAGCAGATCGATCCAGATGTCGGAGAGCACCTTTTCGGTGAAATGGCGCGCCGGCACGGCCGCATCCGGCCCGGAGGTCTCCTGCTGCGCGGGCGCCAGCAGCGCGGACCGGTCGATCTTGCCATGGGCGTTGAGGGGCACCTGATCCAGGAACAGGAATGCGGACGGGATGGCGTGGCCGGGCAGCCGGCCCTTGATGAATTCGCGCAACGCGCTGGCGCTGACCCGGCTGCCGGGCCTTGCGACGATATGGGCGATCAGCCTGACATCGCCGCTGGCCTCGCTGCGTGGCTCGACGATGCCGGCGCGCACGCTTGGATGGTCGGCCAGCGCGTTCTCGATCTCCTTGAGCTCGATGCGGTAGCCGCGAACCTTGACCTGATGGTCGGAGCGGCCGAGGCATTCGATCGTGCCGTCGGCGCGGCGGCGGGCGAGGTCGCCGGTCCGGTACAGCCGGCTAGCCTGGCGCGAGAACGGATCGGGCAGGAAGCGTTGCTTGTTCTGCGCGGGATCGTTGATATAGCCGCGTCCGACGCCGGCGCCGCCGATGCAGAGCTCGCCGGTCACGCCGACCGGCTGCGGCTCAAGGTTGGCGTCGAGCACATAGAGCTGGGTGTTCGGCAGCGGCGCGCCGACCGGAACATTGCCCGTCGCGGTCGCCGGCGGCTTGGTCAGGCGATGCAGGGAGACGTCGTCGGAACATTCCGACGCACCATAGGCATTGATCAGCGGCACCTTCGGGCAGCGGGCGAACCAGGCGCGGCAGAGATCGACCGGCAGCGGCTCGCCGGTCGAGATCAGGAGACGGAGCCTTGCAAAGGCGCGCTGGATCTTCGCCTCGTCCATGCGATCGAGAACCACCCGCAGCAGCGACGGGACGATCTCGATCACGGTGATCTGCTCGCGCTCGATCTCCTGCGCGAGCAGGATCGGGTCTTGCACGATCGCGTTGCCGCAAATGTGCACGCGCGCGCCGACCATCGGCCCGGCGAGGAACTGCCAGACCGAGATGACGAAGCTCTGCGGCGCGGTCTGCGCGATCACATCCCTGGCCGAGAGGTTCAGCCCTGATATCAGCGACGCCAGATGGTTCGACAGCCCGCGCTGCTCGATCATGACGCCCTTCGGTGCTCCGGAGGAGCCGGACGTATAGATGAGATAGGCGAGGCTGGATGCTGCGCGCCGCGCCGCGCGGGCCGGCTTGGTCGTCCCTGGCGCGATCGCGTCTTCGAGCGCGGCCACCTGGATGCGCTCGACCAGCGGCTCGAGCAGTGCCTCGACCATGGCCGATTGGGCGCGCCCGGTCAGCAGCACACGGGCGCAGCTCGATCCGAGAATGGTCGCAAGCCGCGCCGGCGGCTGGTCGGGATCGAGGTTCAGGAAGGCCGCGCCCACGCGCTGCACCGCGATCATTGCGGCGAGCAGATCGGGTCCGCGCTCCGCGAGCAAGGCGACCACGCTCTCGGCACCGACGCCTTCGCGGGCCAGCCAGCGCGCAGCCGCCTGGCTGCGCCGGGCCAGCTCGCGATAGCTCAGGGATGCGTGTCCGTCCGACACCGCAACAGCGTTCGGCGTCGTCCTGGCCTGACGGTCGAAGCGTTCGCTCAAGTTGCCGCGCGTGGTGAAATTGGCCGGCACGCCGTGGCCCTTCGCCAGCAGTTGCCGGCGTTCGGCTTCGGTCAGCAGCGGCAGGCGCGAGATGCGCTGCTCCGGATTGGCGATGACGGCCTTGAGCAGGGTCTTGAATTGAGCCGCCATGTCTTCGATCGTGGCCGCGTCGAACAGATCGATGGCATACTCGAAGAACCCGGTGAATCGCCCATCGGCCTCGACCAGCTCGAGCGTGATGTCGAAGCGCGCCACTTCTGGATCGACCTCCAGCCGCCGTGTCGACAGGCCGGGGAAGCGTGCCGCCTCGATCGAGGCGTTCTGGAGGATGAACATGATCCGGAACAGCGGATTGCCGTCGCTCCGGCGTGCGATCTGAAGCGCGCGCAGCACCTCCTCGATCGGGAGGTCCTGATTGCGATAGGCATCCAGCGTGACCTGCCGCACCCGCCGCAACATTTCGCCGAAGCTCGGATCGCCGCCAAAATCGTTGCGCAGGATCAGGGTGTTGGCGAACAGCCCGATCAGGCGCTCGCTCTCGATCTGGTTGCGGTTGGCGATCAGCGATCCGGTCGCGACATCCTCATGCGAGGTGTGACGGAAGAGCAGGCACTGAAACACCGCGAGCAGGGTCATGAAGGGCGTGACGCCCTGGTCCTGGCTCAGCGCGCGGACATCGCCCGAGAGGGTCCTGGAGAATTCGAAATAGTGACGGGCGCCGTGACCGCTCCAGATCTCCGGCCGTGGCCGGTCGGTCCGCAGCGGCAGCGTGGTGACGCCGTCGAGTTGCGCCCGCCAGTATTCGAGCTGCTCCTTTGCCGCCGGCGTTCGCGCCCAGCCCTGCTGCCACAGCGCAAAGTCGCGATATTGGAAAGTGGGCGAGGGCAGCGCCGCCACGCTGCTCTTGCGTGCCGCGGCATAATGGGCGGCGAGCTCCTCCCAGAACAGCCGCTGCGACCAGCCATCGGTGACGAGGTGATGAAAATTGACCACCAGCGCGTGGCTGGACTTGTCGAACGACAGCAGCGTGACCTTCAGCGGCGGCTCGTGCGCCAGGTCGAACGGATATTGCGCGAGCTTGAGCGCCTCGCGCCGGATCACCGCGGCCTGCTTGTCCGCAGGGCAGGGCTTGAGCTTGATCCGCTCGAATTTTGGCGGCGATCGCAGCACAAGCTGCGCCGGCTCGCCCTGCCGTTCGATGAAGACCGAGCGCAGCGCCTCATGGCGGGCACAGATCGCGGTGAGGCTCGCAGACAGCGCGGCGACGTCGACCGGGCCTTTGAGAAGCGCGACTTCGACGACATTATAGTTGTAGCGGGTCGGATCGAGCCGCGAGAGCACGTACATCCGCTGCTGCTGGAACGACAGCGGTGCGTCTGCTGTCGCAGCTAGGGCCCGGCGCCAGGCCGGCAGCGCCGCTTCGCGATGGGTTGCGGCAGTCTCCAGCCGGGCCGCAAGCGCGGCGACCGTGGCGCAATCGAAAATGTCCTCGAACGAGAAGTCGACGTTGAAGCGCTCGCGCAGGCGCGAACGCATCTGCGTCACCGCAAGCGAGTCCGCGCCGAGCGCGAAGACGTCCTGATCGATGCCGACCTGCGGCAGCTCCAGCAGACCGGCCCAGATCTCCGCGAGCTGCGTTTCCAGCGTGGTGCGCGGCAGGCGCGCCGCGTCGGCATCCTCTGCCGTCGCGATCAGATCGGCCAGTGCATTGCGCTTGACCTTGCCGCTGGCGCCCTTCGGCAGCGCCGTCACGCCGCGGATCAGGCTCGGCACCTTGTAGGCCGCGAGACGCTTTCGCGCGAACTGGCGCAACTGGTCCGAGGTCGCCTCGGAATTCGCGCGCAACACCACGACGGCGGCGACGTTCTCGCCGAGCTTTGGGTGCGGAACGGCAAAGACGCCGGCCTCCAGCACCGCCGGATGGCTGAGCAGGACCTCTTCCACCTCCAGCGGCGAGATCTTCTGCCCGCCGCGATTGATGACGTCCTTGATGCGGCCGACGATGAAGAGATAGCCGTCGGCATCGAGATAGCCGAGATCGCCGGTCCGGAACCAGCCGTTGCGGAATGCGGCCTGCGTCGCCGCCTCGTCATTATGATAGCCACGCGACATGTTCGCTCCGCGCAGCACGATCTCGCCGTGCTGGCCGCTTGCGACCGCGCGGCCCGTCTCGTCCATGATCGCGATCTCGGGCCCTGCGGCGCGGCCGACCGATCCGACCTTGCGCAGCTCGAACGGATTGGCCGCGATCTGCGAGGCCGCCTCCGTCATGCCGTAGGTCTCGAGCACGGGAACGCCGAACGTCGCCTCCAGTCCGCCAAGGATCGCGGGCGCGAGCGAGGCCGAGGCCGAGCGGATCACGCGCAGCGACGAGGCCCGGGCGCGGTCCGGATTCGCTTCCGCCGCCGTCAGCAGCGCGCGATGAATGGTCGGCACCGCCGTGTACCAGGTCGGTTGCAGCTCCCGCATCCAGCCGAAGAAGGACGAGGCGTCGAAACCGTCGGTGCAGATCACGCTGGAGCCCGCGGCCAGCGCCGTCAGGAGGCCCGAGATCAAACCATGGGCGTGAAACAGCGGCAGGACGTTGAGCAGGCGATCATGAGATGTGAGCGACAGAACGCGGCCGGCATTGGTGGCGGACAGGCACACATTGCGATGCGTGAGCGGCACCATTTTCGGCCTCGCCGCCGTGCCCGACGTCAACAGGATGAACGCATCGTCGTCGCCGCGCGAGGCGCCGCTCGTGCTCGCCGGACCGATAGTGGGGCCCACGAACGCGCAGCCGCCGAGATCGTCTTTCGGCCCCGGCACGAAATCGATCACCGCGATATCGAGCGCCCTGGCGACGTCGCGACTGGCCGAGTTCATGTCGGCCCGGGTGACGAGTGCCGTCAGCTTCAATTCGCTGAAATAGCGTTGCAGCTCGTCCGCGGTCAGATCGGGATTGACGGGGACGCAGGCGCCGGCCGAGGCGACCGCGATCAGTGCCAGCGCGCTGTCGGCGCCGCGCGGCAGCGCAACCGCAATCCGGTCAGCCGGCGCGATGCCGAGCCCGCGCAGCGTGCGGACCAGATCCTGGGTCCGCTCGCCAAGCGCGCCGTAGGTGAGGGCCGGCCGGCCAGGGGCGAGAAGAGCGGGCGCCGCGGGCGTCCTGCGGGCGTAGAAGTCGAGAAGGCCGCCGATATGGGAAAAGATCTTCGTTTCGCCGCTCGCGCCGACCGATCCCGCTCCGGATGCAATGTCCGACAATGCCATTCCTTTTTGATCTGATTGAGCTATTCTTCCTAGAAGTTAGGGAACGCGTCCAGTCTGAGGTGAAGTTCGGGCCCCAAAATCTGTGGTTGAGGGGCCTAAAGCCCTTCGACGGAGTGAGGGTTGGGCAGAATCACCATGCTGGAGAATGAGCCGGGCACGGAAGCGGATGGCGGGCTGAAGCGCTGGCTCGAAGGTATCGGCCTTGCGCACTATTCCGATCTCTTCGCGCAGCACCGTCTCGATCTCGATGTCATGGGGGATCTTACCGAATCCGACCTGGTCGAGCTCGGATTGCCGCTTGGCGATCGCAAGCGGCTCCAGCGGGCGATGGCGGCGCTGTTCCGGGCTGAAACGGCGGAGGCGCCCGCCGTGGCGGCGCGTCCGCCGACCCGGGTGGAGGTCGGAGCCGAACGGCGCCAGCTCACCACCATGTTCTGCGACATGGTGGATTCCACCTCGCTCTCGGCGCAGTTCGATCCGGAAGACGTGCGCGACTTGATCGCAAGCTTCCGCGAGACCTGCGTCCGCGTGGTCAAGCATTACGAGGGATTTGCCGCCCGGTTCGTCGGCGATGGTATTTTGGTCTATTTCGGCTATCCGACCGCACATGAGGACGACGCCGAGCGCGCGGTGCGTGCGGGGCTCGAGATCGTGCGGGTGCTGTCGACCGCACGCGCGATCGAGCCGCGTGGCGCGCTCAGCCACTCGCCCGCCGTCCGCATCGGGATCGCGACCGGTCTCGTCGTGGTCGGCGACCTCGTGGGACAGGGCACCGAAGAGCGCGACTCCGCGGTCGGAGAAACCGTCAACCTCGCCGCGCGCCTGCAAGGCCTGGCGCCGCCCAACGGCGTGGTGATTTCCGCTTCGACCCAGTCGCTGCTGAAGGGGAAGTTCGACTACCGCAATCTCGGCGTCCATGCGCTGAAGGGCATCTCGGAGAAAGCGCAAGCCTGGCACGTGGTGCGCGCCTCGCGGGTGGAGACCCGCTTCGCCGCCGCGATGGGCACGCGGCTGACCCCGCTCGTCAACCGCGAGGAGGAGATCGCGCTGCTGATGGGGCGCTGGCAGCAGGCCAAGGACGGCGACGGCCAGGTCGTGGTCAAGTTCGGCGAGCCCGGCATCGGCAAGTCGCGCGTCATCCAGGAAATTTTCGAGCGGATCGCGGGCGACCGCCACGGACAGGTCTCGTTCCAGTGCTCGCCCTACTACACGTCCACCGCGTTCTATCCGTTCGCCGAGCAACTCAAATTCTCGCTCGGCCTCGACCGCGAGGATGCGTCCGCGCTGTCGCTGGCGAGCCTGGAGACCGCGATCGCCGCCGCTCATGGCGACATCGAGCAGGTCACGCCGCTGTTTGCCGCGCTGTTGTCCATACCGACCGGAGACCGCTATCCGCCGCTCGAGCTGTCGCCGCAGCAGCAGAAGGATGCGACGGTCGCGGCGCTGGTCAATCACTTCCTCGGCCTCGCGCGCGAGATGCCACTGGTGATCGCGTTCGAGGACCTGCACTGGATCGATCCGACCTCCCGCGAGGTCATCGACCTCCTCGTCGACCGGGTGCAGAACCGGCCGATCCTGGCCGTCATCACCGCCCGCTCCGAATTCCAGCCCAGCTGGAACGCGCATTCGCACATCACCACCCTGGTGCTGAACCGCCTGAGCCGGCAGCTGCGCGCGACGCTGGTCGAGCGCGTCGCCGGACGGGAGCTGCCCAAGGAGGTCGTCGAGGAGATCATCGTCAAGACCGACGGCGTGCCGTTGTTCCTGGAAGAGCTGACCAAGACCGTTCTCGAATCCAACCTCCTGACCGAGCGGCACGGGCGCTACGTGCTGTCGGGCCCATGGCGGCAGCTCGCGATCCCGGCAACCCTGACGGATTCGCTGATGGCGCGGCTCGACCGCATGGGCCCGTTCAAGCGGATCGCGCAGATCGGCGCCACCATCGGCCGCGAGTTCTCCTACGAGACGCTCCAGGCCGTCGCCGACACGTCGGCGGAGCAGATCGAGGCCGCGCTCAACCATCTGGAGGAAGCCGGGCTGATCATGCGCCGTGGCCATCCGCCGGATGCGCTCTACTCGTTCAAGCACGTGATGATCCAGAACGCCGCGCATGCGAGCCTGCTGCACAGCGAGCGGCGCAAGCTGCATGCCCGCATCGCGCAGGTGCTTGCCGAGATGTATCCGGAGAAGACCGAGCGCGAGCCGGAGTTGCTCGCCCATCATCTGACCGAATCCGGCCAGAGCGAGGGTGCCGCGAGCTTCTGGCTCAAGGCCGGCAAACAGGCAGCCAAGAGCGGCGCCAATCTCGAGGCGATCGGCCATCTGCGCCGCGGCCTCAGCGTCGTGCAGGCCAATGCGCGCATGCAGGGCGCCGACGAGATGGAGCTCGAGCTGCGCATCGCGCTCGGCAACGCGCTGATCGCCGCCAAGGGCTATGCCGTGCAGGAGGTCGAGGAGAATTACATCCGCGCGCTCGAGCTCGGCCAGCAGCTCGACGACGACGAAAAGGCCTTTGCCGCCACGCGCGGCCTCTGGGTCTGCCATTTCATCCGCGCCGATCTTACCCGCGCGCACGATCTCAGCGTCGAGCTGTTGAAGTTCGCCAAGCGCCAGCGGCTGAACGAGCGGACGCAGCCGGCGCAGCAGACCGGCTATCTGATCGAGGCGCATCGCTCGATCGCGATGACCATGCTCTATCGCGGCCGCTTCGCCGCCTCGCAGCATCATCTGCACCGCTGCATCAACCTCTACAGCCCCGATCTGCACTCAGATCTGATGGAGCGCCACGGCACCGACCCCGGCGTGGTCTCGCTGTCCTATCTCGGCTATCTCCTGTGGTTCCTCGGCCGGCCCGACGCGGCGCGCCAGCACAGCGAGCAGGCGATCGCGAATGCCGAGAAGATCCGCCACCCCTTCACGCTCGCCTTCGCGCTCGTGTTCGGCGCCTATCTCTGCCAGCATTTGCGCGACGTCGAGGGCACGCGCGACCACGCCAACCGCGCCATGATCATCGCCACCGAACACAATTTCCTGCACTGGAAGCAGCAGGCGGCGATCCTGCGCGGCTGGGCGCTGACCCAGCTCGGCGAAGCCGACGAAGGCCTCAGCCAGATGCGCTTCGGCCTCGACGAATATGAGGCGATGGATTCCTGGCTCGCCGGCTGCTGGTTCCGCTGCCTGCTCGCGGAAGCCTACGCCAAGGTCGGGATGCGGGATGCCGCCTTGCGCGCGCTGGACGGCGCGCTCGCGACCGCCAGAAGGACCGGCGATCACTCCTATCTCGCCGAGGTCTATCGCCTGCAAGGCGAGATCACGCTGTCGGACGGCGACCCGGCCTCGGTGCAGGAGGCCGAGGATCTGTTCGGCCTGTCGCTGGAGATCGCGCGCAAGCAGGGCGCGCTGTCCTGGGAGCTTCGCACCGCCGTCAGCCTCGCGCGTCTGTCGCTCGAGGCCGGCAAGCGCGAGCACGCAAGGCTCCTGCTCGTGCCGATCGTCGGCAGGTTCAGCGAGGGGTTCTACACGCCGGACCTGAAGCAGGCGATGCAACTGGTCAACGAACTCGGGTCCGACGCGCCCGTTCGTGAACGGGCCGATCCCTGACATGAGCGATCTCGCCGCCGCGCGTGCGCGCTACGTGGAAAGAATCGCAAAGCGCGAGCGGATTTCCTCGAAGCGCCTGCTCGAAGCGCTCGCCGCCGTGCCGCGCGAGGATTTTCTGGCGAAAGGACCCTGGCGCATCAAGAGCGAGGCGGCGCGCAGCTACCGGCTGACACCCGACGCCGATCCCGTTCATCTCCAGGACAATGTGCTGGTCGCGATCGACGCGCGCCGCAAGCTCGACACCGGTCTGCCGAGCCTGTGGGCGCATTTCATCGATTTGCTCGACGTCGGGGAGAAGGACCGCGTGGTCCAGATCGGCTGCGGGCTCGGCTATTTCTCGGCGGTGCTGTCCAGGATCGTCGGTCCGAAGGGCAGGGTGCGTGCAATCGAATGCGACGAGCGGCTTGCGGCTCGTGCCGCGAACTATCTTCGCGCCTATCGCAATGTCGAGGTCGTCCACGGCGACGGGTGCGAGGACATCGGCGCGCCCGCCGATGTGATCATCGTGCATGCCGGCTTCTCGCATCCGCATCCGCTCTGGCTCCAGTCGCTCCGTCCGCGCGGCCGCCTTCTGGTGCCGCTGACCCAGCGGGACCGCGAAGGCACGGTCATCAGGATCACGCGCAAGGGCAAGAGGTTCGAGGCCGAGCCGGTCCAGCAGATCCGGATCTTTCCCGGCCGGGGCCGCGGCACGACCGCGCTCGACGACCGCGTCGCCGACTGGTGGCAGCGCGCCTCCGCCCTGGCGCCGCTGCGCTTTCGCGGCATCGAGCAGGGGCTGCCGTCGGATGGCTGATGCTTCGTTTCACTTTACCTTGATTCAGGTTGTGAGTTTCCCCCGCCTCCCGGTGCGGCTATGACGGTGGCCTGATGGCCATTTGAGCACGCTCCATGCATTCCGTTGCACTGCTGACTGCCAGCTATGCCAAGGATATCGAACGCTTTTCGCTGCTCAGCGAGAGCATCGACACCTGGCTGACGGGATATACGCGGCATTATGTTCTCGTTAACGATGAGGACGTGCCGCTGTTCGAGCGGTTCGCTTCCGACAAGCGGGTCATCGTTCCAGCCTCGCGCTACTTGCCGAAATGGCTCTGGGCGCTGCCGCCGGCGCTCCAGTTCATCAGCAGCCGTCGGGTCTGGCTGTCGCTGCTGTCGTCACCCGTCCACGGCTGGCACATCCAGCAGATCCTGAAGATCGCCGGCGTCCTCTATGCGTCCGAGCAGCGCGTCTGCATCCTGGATTCGGACAATCTGTTCTTCCGCGAATTCGACGTCGGCCAATATGCCGGCGGCGAGAAGACGCCGCTGTTCGTCACGCGCAGGGGGATCGACGCCGACCATCCCTTGCATGTGCTGTGGCTCCGCACCGTCGATCAGCTTCTCGGTATCAAGGAGCGCTCGTTTCCGGCGGACGACTATGTCGGCAATGCGCTGGTCTGGGACAAGGACACCGCGCGTGCGATGACCGACGCCATCAAGGGGGCGACGGGCCTGAGCTGGGCTCTCGCACTATGCCGCAAGAAGAAGTTTTCCGAGTACCTGCTCTACGGCCACTTCGTCGCCAATTCGCCGAAGCACCTGGCCGCGCACCGGGTGACGGAAGACAGTATCGCGGTCTCGCATTGGGATGACACGCGCCTCGACCGTCCGGCCATCGAGGCGATGATGCACGCCGCCACGCCCGAGCAGGTCGCGCTCTGCATCCAGTCCTATTCGTCGACCTCGATCGACGACATCCGCGACGTGTTCCGTCTCAGCTCGCGCGACCGTCGCGGACCGAGCCTGTCTCCCGATCATATGGGGGACACGGTCGAATTCGAGACGCCGAGGACGCGCTAAGGCAAGCTGCTCTCAAACGTCCCTAGTAAACTTGCTGATGACGTCCATGAACGGCTTCGGCTTGAACTCGCCGTCGAGCGGCAGCGGGCGGTTCGGCTGCTTGTCCGCGCGGGCGAAGGTGCCGTTGATCCAGCTGTAGCGATCCGAGAGGCCCCAGGTCAGGATCGAGCGCGCCGGACCGCTGGCGGAAATGGCCGTCAGCAGATCGTCGACGCGCTTGGCGACGATGGCGTCGCGCTCGGCCGGATTGCCCGTCAGCTTCTGATCGTCGACGTCGAGTTCGGTGACGAGAACGTCCAGCCCCCACGAGCGGAGCTCGGTGACGAATTCGGCCAGCCCATGCGTGTCGATCTCGAGCTCGGCATGCAGATGCGATTGCAATCCCACGGCGTGCAGCGGCACGCCCTGGTCGAGCAGCTCCATGATCAGGTGGCGGTAGGCTGCGCGCTTGGCGATGAAGGAATCCTTCGCCGATTCGATGTCATATTCGTTGATCGCGAGCTTGACGAAGGGATCGGCCGCGGCCGCCGTGCGGAAGGCGAGCGGGATCCAGCTGCTGCCGAGATGCTGCGTCCAGAACGTGTCGCGCCGGTCTTTCGGACTGCGGGGATTGTCCGGGATCGGCTCGTTGACGACGTCCCACGACGTCAGCTTGTCCTTGTAGTAGGAGACGACGGTGCCGATGTGGTCGACGAAAGCGCGCTCGACGCCTTTGGCGTCCTTGATCTGCTTGGTCCAGTCCGGAATGTCGTGATACCAGGCGAGCGCATGCCCCCGCATCGTCAGATCGTTCGCCTGCGCAAAATCCAGGATCGCATCGGCGCGTTCGAAAGCAAACGTGTGTGCGTTCGGCCGCAGCATCGGCCATTTCAGCTCGAGCACCGGTACGACCTGCGTGCAATAGGTGCTGATGGCTTCGCCGAGCCGCGGATCGGCCTGCAGGTCCCAGAGCGTGGCCGCAGCGCCAAAGCCGGCACGGCGCTGGGCAAGCTTCGACGCCGGCAGGGCCGACGCGGATGCGCCCGCCGCAAGCGTTGCGGCAGTGCCGAGAAGGAATTCGCGTCTGTCGAGCCTGGCCACGGCATTCCTTTTGGGAACCAACGCACCATCGTACCAAGCGGCGCTGTGCGACGCCGGGGTTTCGTCGTGTTGGGTTAACCTTTGCCGGGTATCCGGTGCGTCAACGCTCATGCCGCTGCACCGCTGTTCCGGCGCGGCCACGCGCTGGAAAAGGTCGTACGGCGCCTGGATCATGGTCTCTTTCCCGTGATCGCGGCCGCCGGTTCGAGGAAGGGCAAATTTAACGCTAACGCGCGAAACCCGCCGCGTGGCTCCATTCGCGGCCCGATTTGCAGACTTATGTGACACTCTTCGGGGATGCTGCGGCGCAGTCGATCGCCGCGCCAAGGTCCAACCGATTAACGGCCGCAAAACTCGCATGACCGCTTCCGGTCCCGTGCCCGCATGCTGAACCGCCATTTCTCCATCTACCTGGTCGCCTACATCCTGCCTGCGGCGGTGGGCTTCGTCGCGGTCACCGCCTACACGAGGCTGCTGACGCCCGCAGAGTACGGCGTCTATGTCGTCGGCATCAGCCTTGCCGGCATTCTGGGCGCGATCTTCTTCGCCTGGATCAAGCTGTCGGTGTCCCGCTATCAGGCGATGTCGGCGGAGGTGGATTTTCGTGGCACGGCGATGGTCGCCTTCGGGCTCACGGTCGCGGTGCTCTGTGCCACGACCCCGCTGGTCTTCCTGTTCCGCAGCGACGTCAGCGTCGAGCTGCTGCTCGCCAGCATGTTCGTCGCGATCATGGCCAATGCGGTCGATGTCGGCCAGGAGTTCGAGCGCGCCAAATTGCGCCCCTACCGATTCGCGGCGATTTCGATCGTACGCAGCGTATCGAGCGTCGGCTTCGGCCTGCTCGGGATCTGGCTCGGCTGGGGCGGCATGGGCCTGCTCGCGGCGTTCGGGCTGGGCTCGCTGACCGGCATCATTCTCAATCTCGTCGGCGACCGCACCCGGATCGCAGGCTTCCAGCGTAGCCAGTTCATGCAGCTGGCGCGCTATGGCCTGCCGCTGACGCTGGCCGGTCTCTCGGTCGCGCTGTACTCGACCTGCGACCGCCTCATCGTCGCTTATCTCCTCGGCAAGGACGCCGCCGGCATCTTTGGCGTCGCTGCCGATCTGCCGCGCCAGTTCATGGTGATGATCGCCTCCAGCGTCGCCGCGGCGACCGTGCCGCTGGTGTTCCGATCGCTGTCGGAGAAGAACAATGAGACCACCCGCGAGCGGCTGAGCGAGAGTCTCGAGCTGCTGCTCGTCGTCGTCGCGCCGGTCGCGATCTGGCTGGCGCTCGCGGCGGATCAGGTCGCAGGCACGCTGGTCGGCGTCGATTTCCGCGCCGGCGTGTCGGCGCTGCTGCCGACCCTGGTGCTCGCCCGCTTCTTCGGCATCGCCAATCAGTTCTATGTCCAGATCAGTTTTCAGCTCGCCGAACGGCCCTTCATGCTGGCGGCGCAGTCGTTCCTCACGCTGCTGGTGAGCGTCGCGCTGATGTTTGTACTGGTCGCAGGCTACGGCCTGAACGGCGCGGCACTGGCGACGCTTGCGACCGAGGCGATCGGCTTCGTCGTCGCGGTCGCGCTGATGCATCGCGCTCATGCCGTGCCGTTCGACGTCAACCGTCTCGCCGGCGTTGCCGCCTCCGCCGCGGCGATGGCGGCTGCGATTCTGATCGCGCGATCGCAAGTCGACGGCACCGGCTTCGTGGCGCTGATCATCGTGAGCCTCGCGGGCGGGCTCGCTTACGCCGCCGCGGCGTGGCTCCTCAATGTCGCAAATGTGCGAACGCTGTCGCTGCGTGTCCTGCGGACCTTCAACCGGAAGGCGCTGGGCGTCTAGCCGGAGCTGACGAGGCGCCCGGCGCAGGCCGGCCGTCGCGAACTGCCCGGGAATTTATTGCAGCGGCGACCGCACCCCGGTCGCAGCATCGTAGACCAGGATTTGCAACATCGGGAACCTGCCGAGCAGCTCGGCGCCGGCTGCTCGGGCAGCCGTTTCGCTGTCGTAACGGGTCTTGAAGTGGCCATCGACCACAAGCGAGAAGCCATCGGCCGGTGCGACGTCAGCCCGTTGAATGGTTCTCGGCGCGATCTCTTCGACTTGGGCGGCCGGCTTTTTCATGGGGTACCTTCATATCGTTGCAGGAGATGGCTCGAAGCGTTTCTTGCCGCCAACTGTCTCAATTGTCCCTCACGATCTCAGGCTTTTCATACAAGACCGCGTTCAGGAGGGAACTGTGAACCTCGATCTTGCCGTTATAGGTGATGAAGCCGAGCTTGCGAAACTTGTTCATGAAGAAGCTGACGCGTGAGCGGGTTGTCCCGATCATCTCTGCGAGAGTCTCCTGACTGACCTGCGTCGAGATGGGCTGAGTGGCGCCATCCTTGCCAAAATTCGCCAGCAGCAGGAGAAGACGCGCAAGCCGCTTCTCGCTCGAATTGAACAACTGGTCGATCAGGTCTTCTTCGATGCGGCTGTTTCGACTGAGCAGATACTCCATGAACAACTCGGAGAACTTTGGTTCGTCCTTGAGTGCGGCGAGCATCGCTGATTTCGCGATGGACGTGATCACGCATTGTTCCATCGCCACCGTTGTCGAGATCCGCAAGGGATGGCCGTTCAGGCAGCCTTCGCCGAAGAACTGTCCGGGCTCCATGATCCCGACCACGGCCTCCTTGCCCTGCTCGGAGACGACGAGAACCTTGATCCTCCCCTTCTGGATGTAGAAAACCGTGTCCGCGGCGTCGCCTTGCGAGAACACGACCTGGTTCTTGTCGAAATTCAATATGGCCTTGCCGTCGCCGACCTTGGCGAGAAAGAGTTTTGCGTCGAACGCGCTTTTCGCCGCTCTAGGCATGAGGTCGACAAAGACCTGGTGGAAGGACCTTCAGTCTAGCAGGTCCGGTGCCGGGCGCGTTAGACAAATCTTGCTTCCACCCTCGGCCTTGCCGGAGATCCCGACCAGACAATTGGGGGGCGGCGGTATCGGCCGGCTCGTCTGCGCTCAATGCCGCACGACCGTCTGATGCCGGTCCTTCATGGGTGCGGCATCCTGCTCACATTCCCGGAAAATCGCCGGCCGGCCGGCGAATGCGTCCGACCAACCCTTCCCATCTCAGTCGCGGTGTGTCATGGGGGCAGGCAAGTTCGGCGACAACGCCGGCTCCCGGCGTGAGCAATATTGCTCAGCAGGACCTCCTGGTACGGATCAATATGAGCGCGTGCGGGGCACGACCTCAGAACTGCTGCCGGAGGCGTCCGTGGGCGATAACAGTACTTCTTCGGTGGACATCGGGAGCAGACCAGAAATGACTCAAGGAACGCCGGAGATCCGCGCGTCGGCGCAGTTGCTCGCCCGCTATCGCGAGCCCGACAGTGCGCGCGGTGTTCTCGAACTGGCGATCACGGCGGTGCCGCTCTGCGTCATCTGGGCTCTGATCTGGACCGCTCTTGACCACGGCTATTGGTTTGCTCTGCTGCTCGAGGTGCCCGCGGCGGGTTTGCTGGTCCGTCTGTTCATGATCCAGCATGATTGCGGACATGGCTCGTTCTTCCGCGGCCGCGTTGCGAACGACTGGGTCGGCCGAGCCATCGGCGTGATGACACTGACGCCATACGATTACTGGCGGCAAAACCATGCCCGCCATCATGCGAACTCCGGCAATCTCGATCACAGGGGCTCGGGCGACATCGATACGTTGACCGTGCGCGAGTTTCGCGACCAATCGCGATGGCGCCGGATGCTGTATCGTTTGTATCGGCATCCCATCGTGATGTTCGGCGTAGGCCCCACGTATTTGTTCATCTTGAAGCATCGATTGCCGGTCGGGCTGATGCGCGGCGGCTGGAAGCCCTGGCTGAGTACAATGGGCACCAACGTCGCGATCGCGATTCTCGTCGCCGCGATGATCCAGCTGGTCGGCTATGGGCCATTCCTGCTGGTCCATCTGCCGATCGTCGTTCTGGCGGCGTCGATCGGTGTCTGGCTGTTCTACGTCCAGCACCAGTTCGAGCACACCTACTGGTCCCACGACGAGACCTGGAATTTTCACGACGCTGCGCTGCACGGCAGCTCCCACTATCAATTGCCGGCCGTCTTGCGATGGTTCACGGCAAATATCGGCGTCCACCACATCCATCATTTGTGCAGTCGAATTCCCTGCTATCGCCTGCCGGACGTGTTGCGGGACCATCCGCAGTTCGCCGGCGTCGGACGGATTACGCTGCTCCAGAGCTTGCGGACCGTGCGGCTGACGTTGTGGGATGAGGAGAGGCTGCAACTCGTCTCCTTTGGAGAGGCTGCTTTGACCTCAATCGCCTCGCCGACGGGGGGCGCCTCGCGGCGAGGCCGCTGAAGGTTGCGAATGCGTGCCCCGCAGTTGCGCTCACTACTGAGGTTCGGCCGGAAGGTGCTGGGCGTCTAGCCACCTTTCTCAATCCAAGCCTGTCGGTCCAAAGAATATATGCCGGTTTTGGGCCGCATCGCGTGACCCGGATTGTGATCGCCGGGGCGCTCCATTTCCGCAATGGGGACAAAAACCGGCGGATCCGGCCCCTCCAAGGCGGACATTCTGCCGCAGCGATCGCCGCCAGTCTCGGGCCAGCCTCGGCCGTGAGCCACCCTTCCGCCCGCGCGGGCCGTCGTATATGAGAGATTTGTCGCCGGAACGTGCCGAATATCGCCACAGACGGAACGTATGGCGGCTGCGATTTCTTAATCCAAAGATCGCAATCTGAGACGTAATCGACATGAGCGCGGACTGGCATTTCGACCGGGGCATGGCATGAGAAACCGACTGACGACGGCGCAATCCACCCTGGCGATGCGGCGTTGGGCGCTTCCCGGCACGATCGCGCTTGCGGCGCTGGCCGGACTTGCGGCGCTGACCCCGGCCGCCGCGGCCAAGCAGGCGCGCCAGCCGGCCGAGGCGGTGGCGCCGCGGGAGGCCGGCGAGCCGATCATGGCGATCGTGTCGATCAAGGGCCAGCAGGTCACCTTCTACGACGCCGACGGCTGGATCCTGCGCGCGCCGGTCTCGACCGGCACCACCGGGCGCGAGACGCCGGCCGGCGTCTTCGCCGTCGTCGAGAAGGACAAGGACCACCGCTCGACCATGTATGACGATGCCTGGATGCCGAACATGCAGCGCATCACCTGGAACGGCATCGCGCTGCACGGCGGGCCGCTGCCGGGCTATGCCGCCTCGCACGGCTGCGTGCGGATGCCCTTCGGCTTTGCGGAGGGGCTGTTCGACAAGACCAACATCGGCATGCGCGTGATCATCTCGCCGAACGACGCGGCCCCGATCGATTTCGCCCATTCCTCGCTGTTCGTGCCGAAGCGCGAAGCCATCGCGGCGGCGCCGAACCGGGCCGACAAGCTCTCCGCCGAGGCCGAGGAGGCAACCCGGGCCGCCGACGAGGCCAAGAAGGCCGCGGCAATGGCCGCCAAGGAGGCGGCATCGCTTCCCGCCTCGCTGCGCAAGCTGGAACAGCAGAAGGCCCGCGCCGATGCCGAGCTCGCCTTCGCCGACAAGACGCTGGCGGCCGCAAAGACCGATCAGGCCCGCGCCAAGGCCGAGGAGCTGAAGCAGAAGGCCGCCACCAGGGCTGCCGACGCGGCAACGCAGCTCGACACAGCCAAGGCCGCCGCACAGCCGAAGCGCGACGCGGTCGCTGCCACGAAAGAGGCCGCGAAGGCGACTGCGACCAAAAAGGCCGATGCGGTCAAGGCGGCGACCGACGCCAAGCTCGCGCTCGAGCCGGTCTCGGTCTACATCAGCCGCGCGACGCAGAAGCTCTATGTGCGGCGGAACACGCACAAGCCGGCGCCGGATGGCGGCGGCGAGGTGTTCGACACCAGCATCGAGGTTCCGGTCACGATCCGCAATCCCGACCAGCCGCTCGGCACGCATATCTTCACGGCGATGGCGAAGAACGATACCGGCCTGCGCTGGAGTGTGGTCACGATCGAAAACGGCGACGACGCCAAGGACGCGCTCGACCGCATCACCATTCCGCAGGACGTGTGGGATCGCATCGCGCCGACCGCATTGCCGCGCTCGTCGATCATCATCTCGGACGAGCCGCTGAGCAGCGAGACCAACTACCGCACCGAGTTCGTCGCGGTGCTGAGCAACCAGCCCCAGGGCGGGTTCATCACGCGCAAGCCGACCGCGCCGATGGACATTGCGAGCGACGACAGCTGGGACAACGGCGGCAACGGCTTCGGCTTCTTCTTCCAGCGCGACCCGAACCCGCAACCCGTCAACCCGCGCCGCCAGCGCGGCGGCCAGTACCAGTACTACCAGCCGCAGCCGATGCCGCGGAGCTTCTGGTAGGACGCGGGACGCAAGCTGAAGCGTCCCGCAACTACGGCTGTGCCGTGATCACCAGCGCCTGGATCTTGCCCTCGACCGGTCCTGATCCATGGCGCGTTCGGATCGCCTCGGCAACGGCGTCCGTCGCAGCCTGAAGCTTGCTCGCATCCCTTGCCTCGATCTCGTTTCGCAGCGGCGTCCCCTGGCAGTATGCGAACGCCACATATTCGGGCGTCGGCGCGCGGCTCACCGCGGGAAGCGTTTCAATCGAGATGTGACGAAAGCCCGCCTGCTCCAGATCGGCCTTGATGACGGCCTTGTCGTGGTAGCCGTGCGGGGTCCGCGCCATGAAGCGCGGCGGATCGTCGGGAAAGATCTTTCCGAGCACGGCCGTCGCCTCGTCGGCGAACACGTTCTCCTCGATGCGGTCCCAGACGTTGAACACGAACGTGCCCTCCGGCCGCAAGACCCGCTTCGCCTCGGCGTAACCCTTGATGCGATCCGGAAAGAACATGGCGCCGAACTGGCAGCAGACCACGTCGAACGTGGCATCGTCGAAAGGCAGCGCGGTGGCATCCGCCTGGCGCCAGGACATGCGCTCGTCTTCGCCCTGGCGCTGCGCGGCGATCGCGAGCATCGGCTCGTTGAGATCGGTCGCGACGTAACGGATGCCGGCAGGCAGCGCCGCCGTCACGGCCCGCGTCACGGCGCCAGTGCCTGCGGCGGTTTCCAGCAGCGTTGACGGGGAGAGCGCGGCGACACGCCTGGCGATGTCGGCGGCGTAGTGGGAGAAGATCAGCGGGACGAGATACTCGTCGTAGATTTTCGGGATCGAGCCGGCGAAGACCTTGTCGGTGGAGGACATGTTTGCCTCGCTGATGGTTCGGACAGGGGATCACGCTAGCATGGAACGCCGCCTACCGCGCGAGCAGCGAAGTAAACCCCGCCGGTTCCTGCATCGCCTTGCGCGCTTCGAGCGACATCGGCTCGTAGCGGCTGCCGCTCAAGATGCTGAGCCGGCTCTCGATGCCGTTTGAACCGGCATAGCAGCCTTCGGGCGTGTAGCTGACATAGCCGTCGTCGCCGAAGCCGATGGCGGTCAGGAGCACGCGGCGCCGCAAGCCGGCGCAGGTGTTCTACGATTTCGCCCCGCCGACCTCCCGGATCGGCCGTGATCCATCCCAGTTCATCGCCGCCTGCCGGACCTTCTCGAAGAACGGCCCCTTGGCGCCGCTGATGTCGGAAATCTCGATCACGGTTCCGGGATGCGCCTGGGTGTCGAAATAGGCAAAGCGTCCCTTGTCGCCGCCGATCTGGCCCTCGTGGCCCACTTTGTAGCCAAGTCCGAGCGCCTTGTCGTAGAGCGCCTGATAGTCGTGGCTCCAGTACGACATGTGCTGGAGGCCTTCGTGGCCGGCGTCGAGGAATTCCTTGTACAGCGAGGGCGCGTCGTTGCGCTGCTGGATCAGCTCGATCTGGAGGTCGCCGGAATTGGCCAGCGCAATGCTCATCTCGACGGCGGCGTCCTGGCCGCGATGGCGGAACCAGTCGGTCCGGACGCGGTCCATGTAGTACCAGGGGCCGACGCCCATCACCTCGATCCAGTGCTTCATCGCGGCATGGATGTCCCGCACCACATATCCGTTCTGGCGCACCGCGCCGAAGATGCGGCTCATGCCCGCGCTCCCTTGATCGCTTGGTTCAATTGACTTCGATTCACTTGACTTCGATGCCGGCGTCCTTGGCAACCTGCTTCCAGGCCGTGATGTCGCGGGCGTTGATGTCGCGCTGCTCATCGCCGGGGACGAATTGCGGCGTGATGCCGAGCCCGAGCAGCTTCTCCTTCACCTCGGCATCGCCGAGCGCATCCTTCAACGCCGCCGACAGTTTCTGTGCGATCGGTGGAGCGACGCCCGCCGGGGCATACATCGCCCAGGACAGGCTGCGGTCAAACGCCACGCCCTGTTCCTTGTAGGTCGCGACGTCAGGCAGGCTCGGCGAGCACTCGCCGCAGGCGGCCAGCGCCTTGATCGAGCCGTCCTTCACCAGCGGCGTCGCGGTCGCCATGTCGAGCGTCGCCAGCGAGATGTGACCGCCGAGCAGGTCGCCGGCGAGTTTTGCGATGCCGTTGAAGGGCACGTGATCCATCTTGATGCCGGTTTGCTGCATCAAGATCTCGGCGCAGAATTGCCCGGTCGAGCCCACGCCCCAGCTGCCGTACTGGATCGGCTCGCCCTTCCTGGCGAGCGCGATCAGGCCCTTGATGTCATTGGCGGCAAAATCCTTGGTCGCCACCAGCATGATCGAGGAGGTGCCGACGCGGCCGATCGTCGTGAAATCCTTGATCGGATCGTAAGCCAGCTTTGGATAGATCGCGGGCGCCAGCACATGCGTGGTCATGCCGCCGACGGTGATGGTGTAGCCGTCGTTCGGTGCCGCCGCCACCATCTGCGTGCCGAGCGTTCCGGCCGCGCCCGTGTGGTTCTCGATATAGACGCTCTGTCCGAGCGTCTTGCCCATCTTGTCCGCGAGCAGCCGGCCGATCACGTCGCCGCCGCCGCCGGCCGCATAGGGCAGCAGCATCCTGATCTTGTGGGTGGGGTAGGCGGCGGGGTCCTCGGCGCGCGCAGTGAGTGCCGCGGGCAGCAATGCGAGCAATGAAAGCGTGACGGTGCGCAGCATCATGATGGCATTCCCTTAATTCTCGAAACGAAACCGGTAGGCGTCGCCGTGCCGGATCACGCGCCCGGCCGTCGGGGCGGGAAAATGGCCGGTGAGCAGATAGCTCGGCGTGTCCGCGAGCGCTTCCAGCAGCGCCAGCCGGGTTGCGATGGCCGCGGCCGGATCGACATCGGCGGCATTGGACAGCCACGGCGCGGCGCACTGGATCGGATGGTGGATGACGTCGCCCGACATCACCGCGTGGTCGTGGCCGCCATTGAGATGGATCTGCATGTTGCCGGCGGTGTGGCCGGGTGCCGGCGCGAAGCGCAAGGCGGCGTCGCGGTCGTCGAACAGGTGATGGTCGGTCTCGACGAACTCGGCGAGGCCCGCCGCGACCACCGGCAGCACGGAATCCTCGAACGAGCCGTGGTTCACCGGGTTTTTCGGCGCCGCATTGTGCGCGGCCTCGAAATGCCGGTACTCCTCGCGTCCCATCAGGTAGCGCGCGTTGGGGAAGGTCGGCACCCAACGGCCGCCGACGAGCCGCGTATTCCAGCCGACGTGATCGACATGCAGATGCGTGCACATCACGAAGTCGACTTCTTCAGGCGCAACGCCGAGCGCCCGCATGTTGTCGAGATAGGGCTGGTTGAGGTCGTTCCACACGGGCACCCGCGGCCGTTTCTTGTGATTGCCGCAGCAGGTGTCGACGATGGCGGTCCAGCGCGGCGTGCGCACGAGATAGGAGTGGTGGCTGAGGATGAAGCGGCCGGTCTCCGGCTCGATATAGCGGTGATCGAGCCAGCTGCGGTTCTCCGCGATCACCGCGTCGGTGACGTTGGCGAACAGCCAGCTCTTCTCAAAAGCGAGCGTGGGGATCTCGCTGACGAGATCGACCCGCATGCTGCCGATCCGCAACCCCCGCATGTGTCAGTTCTTCAGGAGGTCGCCGAACGGCACCCAGCGCGTGCCGTCGAAACGAATGAGCTGGAGGCTCGTCATCGGCGTTGTGTGCTCGGGCGAATTGTTCACCGCGGTGCCGTTGATCAGCATCGGCAGCTGCACGTCCTTCAGGTTCGTCGCCTGCTTCATCACATTGGCGCGGGTGAGGTCGTTACCGGATGCCTTCAGCACCGTCACCAGCGTCTGCGCAATGGTGTAGCCATAGACGTTGAGCCAGTCGCTCTTGTTGGCCTCGGGCAGATATTTGTCCATGAAGGCGGCCCACTCCTTGTAGCCGGCATCGTCCTTGAGCGCCGGATCGGTCGCGTCCTTCAGGTACTGGCTGGAGATGACGCCGGTGGAATTGTCCCTGCCGGCCGGCTCCAGCACGCCGCTGATCGAGGCCGAGACGTTGGAGATGATGGTCACGGGCTTCCAGCCGATCTCGCCGATCTTGCGGATCGCCTGCGCCGCAAACTTCGGCGTCGCCGCAACCAGCACCACATCGGCGCCCGCGGTCCTCAGTTGCAGGATCTGGGTGTCCACCGTCGGCGCCGAGGTCTCGTAAGCCGCGCGCGCCACGATTGCCTCGCCGCCGCCGAGCCCTTCCTCCAGCGCCTTCAGATAGTCCTTGCCGAGATCGTCGTTCTGGTAGAGCACGCCGATCTTCGCCTTGGCGTGGCTTGCCTTGATGTACTTGGCGTAGGCGATCGCCTCGTCGCGATAGGTCGGCTGCCAGCCGACGGTCCACGGAAAGTTTTTGGGATCGTCCCACTTCGCGGCGCCCGAGCCGAGGAACAGCTGCGGTACCTTGCGGTCGTTGAGATATTTGTGCACGGCGCTGTTGGTCGGCGTGCCGACGCCGCCGAAGATCAAGAGCACCTCATCGCTCTCGACCAGCCGCCGCGTCTGCTCCACCGTCTTCGGCGGGCTGTAGGCATCATCGGCGATAATCATCTGGATGCGCCGTCCGTTGATGCCGCCCTCGTCGTTCACTTTCCGGAAATACGCTTCCGCCGATTTCGCGATCTGGGCGAAGGCCGAGACCGGGCCGCTCAGCGGCGCGGTGGTGCCGATCTTGATGGTCTTGTCGTCGGCGCCGGGATCGTATTTCGCGGTTTGGGCCTGGGCGGTGCTGGCTGCGAGCAGCGGCAACAGAATGCAGGCCGCACGAAGGCTGGCAAAGCGCGCCATGACGTCGTCTCCCCAGATTTGCTCTCCGCCTCTCAAGGGGCGGAGTTGAAACGCGAGAACAGCGCCCGCGAGCAGACTTGCGGGCCGCAATCGTCGTCGCCAGACTGGCAAACGAACGATCGTTCGTATGGTTGACTAGCGAACGATCGTTCGTTAGTCAAGCGCATGGCTGTCCACACCTCCAGCGCGGCGGAAGCGGCCGCGCCCACCACCCGCGAGCGCATCCTCATCGAGGCGCTCAATCTGTTCGCGCAGAGCGGCTATGGCGGCGCCTCGATGCGCGAGCTCGCGCGCCGCGTCGGCATCCGCGAGAGCAGCCTCTACAATCATTTCGCCGGCAAGGCCGCGATCCTCGAGGCCATCGTCGCCGAGCACGGCCCGGCCAGCTCGGCGAGCCGGCTGGAGGAGCCGCGCTACAAGCAGCTCGCGCGCCAGCCCGCCGCGTTCTGCCGGCAGTTTGCATTGGACCTCGTCGAGCAATGGTCCGACCCGCGCGAGCATCAGTTCCAGAAGGTGATCACCGCCGAGCGCAACCGCGTGCCCGGCATCCGTGCCAAGTTCGCCGACCATTTTTACGCGCGCGAGCAGAGCCTGATGACGGATTACTTCCGCGGCTTCGCGCTCGCTGGCCTCGTCTCGACGCCGGATCCGCGCGAGACCGCACGGCTGTTCGCGGCCGGCCTCATCTACATCCGCCTCGAACATTACGTGATGGGCGCGATGCCGTCCTCGCGGCCGAAGGTGATCGAGGCGATCGACCGCTATCTCGCCTTCTTCCTGTCGCTGATCGCGGCAGGCGACGACGACAACAAGAAACGAAAACCCAAGGGAGAAACGCGTGGCAAGGCTGCCCCTGATTGATCCGGAGACGACGAGCGGCGACATCCGCGCCTCGTTCGACCGCATGCCGGTCAAGCTCAACATCTTTCGCATGATGGCGCATGCCGAGGCCAACATGATCCCGGCGATGCGGCTCGGCAATTCGATCCTGCATAAGCAGAAGCTCAGCGCCGTCAACCGCGAGCTCCTGATTCTCCAGGCCGCGCAGCTCGAAGGCGGCGCCTATGAATGGCGCCAGCACGTGCCGATCGCGCTCGGCGTCGGCTGCACGCAGGGACAGATCGATGCGGTCGAGCGCAGTGACTACGATTCCGCCGGCTTAAGCGATGCCGAGCGCGCGTTGCTGAAATTCGGCCGCGAGGTCGTCGAGAACGTCCGCGTTGCGGAAGCGACCTTCGCCGGCATGCGCCGCCACTTCAGCGACCAAGAGATCGTGGAATCCATCGTCGCGCTCGGTTTCTACATGATGATGGCGCGCCTCACCGAGGCGACCGAGACCGATCTCGACCCTGCGGCCGGCATGAAGGTCTATGACGGCGGCAAGAAATAGGCGGGGCGCATGGCTGAGAATACCGAGATCAAGCCGGAACGTTACGTCCGTCCGCCGAGCGCAGAGTCGCTCGGCGAGGCGCCGGGCAGGGGGCGCCTGAAGGGACGCCGCATCCTGATCGTCGGCGGCGGCCAGCGCGTGTTCGACGCAGCCACCGATCCGATCGGCAACGGCCGCGCCATGAGCATCCTCTGCGCCCGCGAAGGCGCGAAGGTCGCAGTCGCCGATCTCAACCGCACCTCCGCTGAGCAGACGGTGAAGCGCATTACCGACGAAGGCGGCGAGGCCTTTGCCATTGCGGCCGACGTCACGAGCGAAGCCGACGTCGTCCGCATGGTCGACGAAGCGCACCGCGCGATGGGCGGGCTCGACGGCATGGTCTTGAACATCGGCACCTTCGGCAACGTCGGTCTCGATGCCGTCAGCCCCGAGGAGTGGAACAGGATCTACGACGTCAACGTCCGCGGCCCCATGCTGTGCTGCCGCGCCGCCATGCCGAAGTTCGACAATGGCGGCGCCATCGTCTTCATCTCCTCGATCGCCGCGCTGAAGGCGGGCTCGCAGATGGCGGTGTACGATTCCTCCAAGGCCGCGCTCGGTGGCCTGATGCGCAACATCGCCCATCTCGGCGCGCGCCGCGGCATCCGCGCCAACCTCGTCTATCCCGGCCTCGTCGACACCCCCAACGGCCGCGAAGCCGGCGCCGGCCGCCCCTCGCGCGGCAAGGGCCACGTCCCCTTCGGCCGCCAGGCGACGGCGTGGGAGATCGCCTACGCCGTGCTGTTCTTCCTCTCGGATGAGAGCGTCTACGTCACCGCGCAAACGCTCGCGGTGGATAGCGGCCTGAGCGGGATGTAGCGCCAACGCAGTCGGACTACGCTTGTGGCACCGCTGGTCCCACATCGTCATGGCCGGGCTTGACCCGGCCATCCACGGCTTGCCTCTCTGAACCAAGAACGTGGATGCCCGGGACAAGCCCGGGCATGACGACTCGCGGCTGTCGCCTCCCCCAGATTCAGATTGCACGCGCTAGCCATTCCCTCTAATTGTCTTGGACAACTGACCAAATAAAATGGTCGCGTGCCGAATGGCGCGATCTAGGATGGAAGCGCAGCATGTCGCAGGACGGATTTGGCTTAGCGGGGGTCATCGGCATGCCGGTTGCGCATTCGCGCTCGCCGGTCATTCACAATTACTGGCTGAAGGCGCACGGCATCCGCGGCACCTATGTGCCGCTTGCGGTCAAGCCGGAGCGGCTCGAGGATGCGCTCGACGGGCTGATCGCGCTCGGCTTCCGTGGCTGCAACGTCACCATGCCGCACAAGCAGACGGCGATGCCGCTGCTCGACCGCGTCAACGAGACCGCTAAACGCATCGGCGCCGTCAACACCATCGTCGTCGAAGCGGACGGCACGCTCTCCGGCTTCAACAACGACGGCAACGGTTTTGTGCAGAGCCTGCGCGACGCCAAGGCCGACTGGCGCGGCGATGCGGGGCCGATCCTGCTGCTGGGGGCGGGCGGCGCCTCGCGCGCGGTGGTCGTCGCGCTGCTCGAGAACGGCGCGCGCGAGATCCGCATCGCCAACCGCACGGCCGAGAAGGCGCAGGCGCTCGCCAGGGATTTCGGCTCCGCCGTCAGCACCGTTGCGTGGGATGCCCGTGGCGCTGCGCTCGGCGATGTCGCCCTGCTCGTCAACTGCACCGATCGCGGCATGGTCGACAAGGACGCGCTGGAGATCGACCTGTCGCGGCTGAAGCCCACGACGCTCACGGCGGATCTCATCTACACGCCGCTGGAAACGCCGTTCCTGGCCGAGGCCCGTGCGCGCGGCTGCGTCACCGTGAACGGGCTCGGTCTTCTGCTCAACCAGGCCCGGCTCGCCTTCAAGGCCTGGTTCGGAATCATGCCCGACGTGACGCCCGAACTGATCAAGGCCATCGAGGCGACATTCTGAACCGTGCGCCGGGGAGACTTGCGCCATGACAATGCCGGCGTCCCCCAGGATCGATTGCCACATCCACGCCATCGATCCCGTCCGCTTTCCCTACGCCGCCGACACGCCATACCGGCCGACCGGGCAGGAGATCGCACCTGCGGCGCAGCTCATCCGCGTGTTCGATGCCTTCGATATCAGGCACGCGCTCGTGGTGGCCACCAACACCGGCTATGGCAGCGACAGCCGCATCCTGCTCGACACCTTGAGGCAGGGCGGCGGCCGCTTCAGGGGCGTCGCCGTCGTCGAGAATGACGTCGACATCAGCGAGCTGGAACGCTTGAAAGCCGCCGGCGTGATCGGTGTCGCCTTCAATGTGCCCTTCCACGGCACCGGCTACTATCTCAGGGCTGCGCCGCTGCTGGAGAAGCTGACCAGCCTCGGCCTGTTCCTCCAGATCCAGGTCGAGCAGGACCAGTTGCTCGATCTGCTGCCGCTCATCGAAAAATCGGATGTGCGCCTGGTGTTCGACCATTGCGGCCGGCCCTCGGTCGCGCAGGGACTGAAGGGCAAGGCCTTCCAGGCCCTGCTGGCAATCGGCCGCGAGCGCGACGCGCATGTCAAACTCTCCGGCTATTACAAGTTCTCGCAGCAGCCGCATCCTTACGAGGATACGTGGCCGTTCATTGCAGCGCTCGTCGACGCCTTCACGCTCGACCGCTGCGTCTGGGGCTCGGATTATCCGTTTCTGCGCGCCGCTGAACGGCTCGACTACGGCCCGCTGCTCGCGGTGCTGACAAGACTGTTTCCGGACGCGAGCGATCAGCAACGCCTGTTGTGGCGAACTCCAGCAAAGCTGCTCGGCTTCGACGAGGCGGCCGACCAAACAAGATAACAACAGAGTAAAAAGGGGAGGGACGTGATGAGGCATCTTAAAGGGACGCTTGGTATCGCCATCGTGGTATCGCTGTGGGCGGGCGCGGCTTGTGCGCAGACCATGGTCTACATCCCCGACGTGATCGAGCTGTCCGGGCCCGGCGCGGTCTCCGGTACCAACTGGCGCGACGGCGTCGCACTCGCCGTCGAGGAGGTCAACAATGCCGGCGGCATTCTGGGCCGGAAAATCCAGACCGAACATCTCGACACCCAGAGCAATCCCGGCATCTCGAGGGCGCAGGTGCAGAAGGTTTTGGACAAGGATCCCTATGTCGTGCTCGGGCCGATCTATTCCGGTTCGGTCAAGGTCAACATGGCGCTGACGCAAGCCGCCGAGATCCCGCAGATCGTCGGTGCGGAGGCCGCCGACATCACCACGCAGGGCAACCCCTGGGTGTTCCGCACCGCCTTCGGCCAGCAATTCTCGATGCCGAAGATCGCCAACTATCTGCACGACAAGCTGAAGGTGAAGGCGGTCGCGGTGGTCTGGGTCAACAATGATTTCGGCAAGGGCGGCCGCGATAATTTCGTGAAGGAGATGAAGGCGCGCAACATCGGGATCGCGGCCGATATCTCCACCGAGCAGGGCCAGGTCGATTTCGGCTCCGACGTCATCAAGCTCAAAAGCGCCAAGGCCGACGCGATCTTCGTCTACACCAACGAGGAGGAGAGCGCGCGTTTCCTGATCGAGGCGAAGCGGCAGGGCCTGTCGACGCCGCTGTTCGGAGAGACCACGCTGCTGAGCCAGAAGGTGGTCGAGCTCGCCGGCACCGCTGCCAACGGCGTGCGCGGCCATGTCGGCCTTTCCGCCGACGCGCCGATTCCCGCCATCGAGGACTTCACGAGGAAGTTCAGCGAGCGCTACAAGTACCGGCCCGACCACAACGGCATCAAGGGCTATACCGCGGTCTATCTCGTCAAATACGTCACCGAAAAGATCGGCAAGTTCGACAGCAAGGCCTTTGGGGCTGCGATGAACGGCCTGACCCTGACGCCCGACAAGGCCCCGGGCATGCTGATGGAAGCAAGCTGGGACCAGAACGGCGACATCGACCGTGCCAGTTTCCTCGCCGAGATCATCGACGGCAAGCAGAAGATCGTCGAGACACTGCCGAAGCTGAAGGGCGGCAAGGGGGACTGAAGCAGCACGTCCCTCCGGCGTCCGCGCTCAGAGCTCGTCGAGCGCGGCCCAGTGCGGCACGTGCGCGGCGAGCTTGTCGAGCAGGCGCTGGAATTCGTTGCGCTCGGTGCGCGTGAGGCAGGCCAGCATGGCGCGCTCCCGATCGCGCAGGGCCGGGATGTATCTGGCGTAGAGTGCGCGGCCGGCGGCCGTCATGAACAGTTGCTGGCGACGGCTGTCGGCCTGGTCGGCGGCACGCCGGATCAGCTTCTTCTTTTCCAGCGCGATGATGCCACGGCTGATATTGGCCTTGAGATGGCCGGAGAACTCGCAGATATCGCTCGCCGTCACGCCTTCGCGGAAATTCAGGAAGATCAGGGTCACGATCTCCGGCCGCGTCAGGCCGAGTTCCATCTCGATCCGCCGAAACGACGGCTCGCGGTAGAAGTTCAGCACGTACCCCATTCTGTAGGCGATCTGGAGCTCGGTGCCGCCGATCACCGCCGAGAGCGGCTTTCGCTCCGGCACAACGCCCTTGGACGTGACGCGCGCTGATTTTCGAGATGGTCTCATATGAGACTTTCTGGTTGATTTCCGGTTCGGCATGATCTTAACATCGCCGCGCGGCCCGCAAGAACGGCCGTCGTCGATAGTTGTGGAGGATCGGATGGAGGCGGCCGGGCGGAAGGCCATGGACCCGTCGTGCGAGCGCGAGGTTCGGTGCTTCTATGCGGGAACGCCGGCGCATCCGGTCTATGTCGATCATCTGCAGTCGCCGCGCGCGGCCACGGACAGGGCGCCCGTCGTCATGGTCCACGGCGCCGGTCACACCGGGACCTGCTATCTGGCGACGCCTGACGGGCGGCCGGGCTGGGCGGTGCGATTCGCGGCGACGGGCCGGGACGTCTTCGTGCCGGATTGGCCCGGTCACGGCCGCTCGCCGCAACCGGTGGATTTTCCGCGGCTCGGGACCGCGGATGTCGCGACCTCTCTGCTGGCGCTGATCGAGCAGGTCGGCCCTTCCGTGCTGCTGGTGCATTCGGCGAGCGGGCCGATGGCATGGTGGATGGCGGAGCGGCGTCCCGATCTCGTCCGCGCGGTGATCGGCATCGCGCCGGGGCCGCCGGCCAATCTGCTGCGTGATCTGCCGGACGATCCCTCCGCGATCCTCACCTTGCGCGATGACGCCAGCGCCGGTCATCCCGTCTACTCGAGTGAGGACAGGCCGGTACGACTGACGGCGGAATTCGCCGCCGCCTATTGGGCCAATACGCCGCGCTTTCCGCGGCACGCGCTCGAAAACTACTGCCGTTCATTCGCGCCGGAAAGTGCGCGCATCCTGAACGAACGATTCAACATCGGCGGGCGTGGGCTCAGGATCGACGATCCCGCGCATCTGCGGTCAACGCCGATCATGATCGTGACCGGGGATCGTGACCCGCGCCATCCGCGCGAGATCGACGCGACAACGGCCGGCTATCTCGGCGCGGAGTTCGTTTGGCTTCCGGATCGCGGCATCAAGGGGAACGGTCACATGATGATGATCGAGGACAACAGCGACGATCTGGCCGCGATGGCCCTGGCCTGGCTCGACGCCGTCAGATGCTGAGCTCTCGGCCATGCCCGCGCATCGAAGGATTCGACAGATGAAATGGATCGCCTTCGCCGGTCTGCTTATCGTGCTTCCCGTCGCCGCACAGGCGCAAATCAGCGGCGACGCCGTCAAGCTCGGCGTCTTGACCGACATGGCCGGCGTGACCGCCGACATCACCGGCAAGGGATCCCTGGCCGCGGCCGAGATGGCGGCAGACGAAGCTGGAGGCAAGGTCCTGGGCAAGCCGATCCAGATCATCTCTGCCGATCACCAGCACAAGGCCGATGTCGGCACCGCGATCGCCCGCCGCTGGCTCGATGTCGAGGATGTCGATGCGATCGTTGATGTGCCGAATTCCGGCGTCGCGCTCGCAGTCCAGGGCCTTGCCCGCGAGAAGAAGCGCATCGTCCTCTATTCCGGTCCCGGCACGACCGCGCTCACCAATGAGCAATGCTCGCCCTACGGCTTCCACTGGACCTACGACACCTATGCGGTCTCCCACGGCACTGCGTCCGCGGTGGTCAAGGCCGGCGGCAGCAGCTGGTTCATCCTGGCCTCGGACTATGCCTTCGGCCATCAGCTCCAGCAGGATGCGACCAGCGTGATTACCGCTTCGGGCGGCAAGGTGCTGGGCGCCGCCCGTCATCCGCTCAACACGCCGGATTTCTCCTCCTTCCTGCTGAGCGCGCATGCCTCGGGCGCCAAGGTGATCGGCCTCGCCAATGCCGGCAACGACACCGTCAACGCGATGCGGCAGGCCGGCGAATTCGGCCTCGTGCAGGGCGGCCAGAGTCTTGCCGCGCTGATCCTGTTCCTCCAGGACGTGCACGCCCTCGGCCTCAAGGATGCGCAAGGCACTTACCTGACCACCGCGTCCTATTGGGACATGAACGAGGCGACGCGCGCCTGGTCGAAGGCGTTCTTTGCCAAGACCGGTATGATGCCGTCGATGCTGCATGCCGGCGTCTATGGCGCGGTGCGCCACTATTTCAAGGCCGTCGCCAGCGCCGGTACCGACGAGGCCGACAAAGTCGCAGCCGCCATGAAGGCGCTTCCTGTCGAGGATGTCTTCTCGGAAGACGCACGCGTCCGCGAAGACGGCCGCGTCACGCGCACCATGTATCTGGTCCGCATCAAGAAACCCTCGGATTCCAAATACCCCTGGGACTATTTCGAGATCGTGCGCAAGATTCCGCCTGAGGAGACGGTCTGGCCGCTCGCGGAAAGCAAATGCCCCCTTCTCAAGGGCGACCGGCGCTGAACGCGTCCAAATCGGTTGGCAGAGCCGCTCCATCCTGCGCATGATGGGTCGATGATATCGGCCCATATGCGGTTCCCGGACGGCTCGAAGACATGAAGATCACGCTGCTCAAATCCGAAGACTACACCCGCTCGCCCTGGAAGAACGGCGGCGGCATCTTCACCGATATCGCGGATGCTCATCGCACTGGCGCGCCGGCGAAGGATTGGGACAGCCTGCTCTGGCGCTTTGCGTCCACGCCGATCGTGGCGCCCGGTCCGTTCTCCTACATGCCGGGCATCGACCGCTTGCAGATGGTCGTCGCCGGGCGCGGGCTGGTGCTGAAAGCACCGGGGCAGGAATTCGACGAGCGCGAGCCGTTCACGACCGTGCGCTTCACCGGCGAGCTCGAGATCGTGACCGAGCTCGAGGCCGGTCCCGTCGAGGTCGTGAACCTGATGGCCCGGCGCGGTGCGGCGGAGATCGCGCTTCTGGCGCTCCGGGAGCCCGGCGATCGGCCATTGTCCGCCGGCACGCATCTGGTTTACGCGGTTTCCGGCAATTGCAGCATTCGTCTCAATAGCGAGGATCTTGTCATCCCCGACGGCAGCACGCTGAAGGTCGAGCTGACCGAGGCATCGCAGCTCGCGCTCGTTTCGGGGCTGGCGGTGCTGGGATCGATCCGGCTCGCCGGCTAGGCGGCAACCGCGCAGCCGATGCGCGCAATCCGGGCATCTGGCTAGGTTGACGCGGTCGCGCCGGAGCACGATATCTCCTCACGTGCAGACCGCCGCGAAGGGCCAGGATATGAACGCGCCAGACAAAAATCCGCCCGCCACGCTGTCCGACGGCGTCGTCGACTGGTTGACCAACGGCACGCGCGACGAGCGCTTCATCGACAATATCTTTGCGCAGATGTGTCTCCGCCTCCAGCAGGCCGGCATTCCGCTGAAGCGGTCCACGCTTCATGTCCTGATCCATCATCCGCAATGGCTGGGGGCCCGCTTCATGTGGTCCGACGGCATGCGCGAGGCCGAGATCGCGCGGGTCGATTACGACGTGCGCGAGCGGTCCGAATTCATAGGCAGTCCCGCCAACGAAATGTTCGAGGGGGCGACCGAGGTGCGCGAGAATCTCGAACGTGATCCGGCGCTCGGCCGCAAGCACGCGCTCTATGACGAGATGCGGACCAAGGGCCTGACCGACTATGTGGCCTGGCCGCTCTACCACACCCTCGGCAAGCGCCATCTCGTCACCTTCGCGACCGACCGTCCCGGCGGTTTCGCCGACGCGCACATCGCTGCGCTGAAGAAACTGTTGCCGGTGCTGGCGCTGGTCAGCGAAATCCGCATCAAGAACCGCCTGGCGCGAACGCTGCTCGAGACCTATGTCGGCTCCCACGCCGGTGAGCTGATCCTGGCCGGCGCCACAAGGCGCGGCACCGGCACCACGGTGCGCGCCGCGATCATGATCTGCGACCTCAGGGATTTCACGAAGATCTCCGACAACTGGCCGCGCGACGACGTCATCGACCTGCTCAACGATTATTTCGACGCGATGTCCGAGCCGATCGCGCGGCACGGCGGCGAGATCCTCAAATTCATCGGCGACGGCCTGCTCGCGATCTTCCCGCTCAGCCAGCCCAACGCCTGCGCAAACCTGCTGCATGCCGTCACCGAGGCCCGAGCGGCCATGGTCGCGCTGAACGAACGGAACCGTAGTACCGGCCGAGCGCCGCTGAACTACGGCATCGGCGTCCATGTCGGCGACGTCATGTACGGCAATATCGGCTCGACCACCCGGCTCGATTTCACCGTGATCGGCCCCGCCGTCAACATGGCCTCGCGTCTCGAGGCCCTCACCAAGCATCTGGGAAAAAAGGTGCTGCTGTCCCGCGCGTTCGCCGAGCTGGTGGAGCGGGAGTTCGAGCTGGAGCGGATGGGCGAACACGAGGTGCGGGGATTCAGCGAACCGATCGAGCTGTTTGCGTTTTAGCCGGGCTCCACGACGTGATCGCGAGCTGACGCGGGCGCCATCGGCCTTCGATCGGGGAGTCTTGTTGCCAACGCGGGAATGTCCGACTACGCTTTACCCTGGGTAGCCCAAACGTTCCCACGATTGGCCGCGCGTTCATGCCAAAATTTCTTCGCATCGGAGTCCATCAGTCCAACGTCTCCGGATACACGTCGAAGGCATGGTGTGTCAGGCGCGTTGGCTCGGCGGTTTTCCTGAAGTGGGGCGCCGTGGAGGTCCATGGCGCCGGAGACGGGCGCAAGGTCTACTGGTCGCGTCTGCCGCAGGAGAAGACCATTCGTTGCGGCACGGCGCAGCGTGCCCAGGACTACGCCAAGGCCGCGATCGCGCGGCGCCGCAACCATCGCTACGAGCCGCTGGCCGGGCCGATTGCGAACCGGCGCCCGTCGGCCGGCGGCAGCGCCGAGCCCAAACAGGCACTCGCCACCATCCTGATCGTCGATATCGTCGGCTCCACCGCAAAGGCCGCTAAGCTGGGCGACGTGCGCTGGACGAAGATCATGGGCCACTATTACGCGGCCGTCCGCAAGGAGCTGAAGACCTCGCGCGGCAAGGAAGTCACGACGACGGGCGACGGCGTGCTGGCGACTTTCAAGAAGCCCGCCGCCGGCATCACTTGCGCGACTGCGATCCAGAAAGCCGTGCGCACGCTGGGCCTCGAGATCAGGGTCGGTCTGCACGCCGGCGAATACACGGTGAGCGGTGGCGAAATGGTCGGCCTCGCCTTCCACATCGGCACCCGCGTCGCCGCCAAGGCACGCGCCGGCGAAGTCCTGGTGTCGAGCGCGGTGAAGGACCTGATGAAGACGCAGTCGACGATCAGCTTCAGGGATCACGGGGTGCATCAGCTCAAGGGCGTGCCGGAGCGGTGGCGGCTGTATAGGGTGGAGGGGTGAGGGGATGAGAATGCAGAGCGGTTCACATTTTGCCCCGAGGTGCTCGGTGCAACAGCGTTCACCTAGTCCGACTCTCATTTTTGGTGCGGGCTTGCCGCCTTGATGCCCGCGGTCAACGAAGGCGTGAGAGACACTTTGGTCGGACTAACCTTGGCGGCAAAGACCATGTTAGTGGCATCATAGTCTTGGGCAACACCATTGAGGAATCCGAAGCCCAGATTCGACTTGATCTTATTCGCGACGACAAACTTGGCTATGAGACTAACATTCTCCTTGAATAGGATTCTGATGCGCACGTCACCTGCCAGAATTGTCCGCAAACGATAAAGATCTGGTCGGCCAGCGATCGCCGCAAAACACTCGCGGGAAAAATTGGGTTTCTGCCCCGGGTACAGTCGGTACGTTCGAGCGGAAGAGACGGAAATCTCAACCCGCCGCAATACTTCTATCTCGTTTTCTTCGAGCCGAAGATCGGCCTTAGCCTTGTCAAAACCTAACGACTGCCTCAACGAAAGATCGAAATTGTGCAGAACATAAGCGTCTTTGGCTTTGGCAGATTTGAGCGCTGACAGTGGAATGTTGATTGGGCAATAGATCGAAGATTTCTCGCTCCAGACAGCTGCGGCTTCGAAGGTTCGCGGTTCTGTAAGTTCTAGAGCAATGACATTTCCGGGTAGGTACTGGTAGCGACCTTCATCTGGCAATATTCCAGATGCGGGCAACAACTGGTCGTAACCACGGTAATTCTTGGCAAGAACGTTCCTCAAGGTGGGTGTGGGTGCGCAACCTCCAAGGCCAATCGTCAAGATCGCTGCGACAACGCCGAATCGAACACCCATTTCGTCACCGCAGTGACGAAATGGGCACTGCCTTGACGGCGAAAATCAGTGGTTCGGCACTTTCTATGACAAAAGGCTTGTCAGCTGAACCGGTGCGAATGACACGGGACTTGAAGCTTAGATTTGCCGCGATCCTAGCTGCGATGGTGGCAGCAATGCCCAGATCCAATTTTCTGTCGAAGATGACACTGAGGGTAATCTTCCCGTACAGCACGCTTGCAATCGCATACCGAAAGTTCGGGCCGCACGAGCTGACCGAAGCGCTTACCGTGCTTTTGAGCACGTTTGCGCCTGGGAGATACATGCGACGAACATTTGTCCCGGTCGCCGTGACGGACTTCAGGTATTGGGCGTCAATGGCGGATAGTTTGAGCAGCACCTTATCTGGCGTGGCGCCTGACACGGTAATGTCGCCGGTCGCGCCGAACTGAGTGACTCTCTGAAAATCCCTAAATGGGGCGGCAGGCACATCGAACGGCTTCGGAATATTTTGGCCCGGGCAATACATTTCTACGTGTTCAAATACCCGACCGCCTCCCGAACCTGGCGATACGGCGAAATTCCACAGGTGGCCGGGATACGTCTGTCCCTGACGATTGGGATCGTCGGCAGCAACAGGAAGGCCAGTAAAAGGTACTAACACTGACCAGCCTGACCCATATGTCCCTGCGACTTGAGCCGCTAAGTCTTGATAGAAGAAATCTGCCGCCTTAGCGGGGCTGAAATTCAGACAAGCAAGTAAAGACAGTGCGGACGCAGCAATTGCGCGCATATGAAGCCCCCCTTAATTAAGGGGACTATATCGGCTGCTACCTAAGGTTCAATCAGAAAATGAACACGCAAGGCGACAAGCCGACGCAGCAGTATCACCCGAATTGAACTGTCGGCCTGCAGCTTAGGTTGAGGGTCACGCTTCGAGACGAGCTTTTCAGCGTCCATCAGCGTAAGGTTGCGGCCTGTCAACGTCAGGACAAGATCGTGGAAATATGCTCGATCTATTATCGGTGTCCTTGGCCGCTCACTGTCGCAATCGCTGCTCCTTTTGGCCTTATCTGGACTCTCCCTGAATCCCTTGGGTATTGCGTACACCGAAATGCCGTTTGTTAGTTGGACATGGGCGGAGTCGACATTGGCCATCGATCCAACTGGCGCGCCGATAAAGATACGGAGATTTTCTAATTCCAGTTGCCCCTCTGTGTGAGACTCTGTGCCTGGCGCGGGCACGGTCAAGATTTCCCTCGGATCAGCTGGTCGGCAAGTTCTTGCTTGGCTCACCTGCAAGACATCGGCGCCGCCCTCGCGTTGAGTTGTAACACCGAATAGTCGCGTACCTGGTAGAACAGTATTCTTTTCAAGACTCTGCACTGGGACCAAGGGTAACGCCTGCAGAGCAGCGGCGACATTCGCGGTTATCTGTCCTGCCGCTTCAGCAAGAGTAGTCATGCTGAGTGCAGAAATGAAGACAAGGGCAGTCGTTAGTTTTGCCATAGGCGTTCCACCAGTGCAGGCTGTCTACGCAAGGCTTGACGCGGATAGTAGAGCCTCGAATGTGGCTTTAGTATCTATCGAAGTCGTTCTAGACGGGTTGGCGCAGTCCGCCCGTGCGCTGGTGCTGCCAGCTTCGTCGCAGCCTTGACGCCAAAACGCTGTTCAGGTCGATCCCGTTCTAAACGCATTCAAGATCAGAGATCGCGCCGCCGCGATGAAAGCGGTGGGCTCGCCAGTGGCCGATTTTCATCGATTGATGAGCGGCAGCGAACTCCTTGATGGGAATAGCGTGAAGCCGGGGGAATTGTAAGACGAGCGGCTCCTCCGGCGAAATGGTCAGTCTCGCCTTCCACATCGGCACCCGCGTCGCCGCCAAGGTGCGCTGGCGAGGTTCTGGTGTCGAGCGCGGTGAAGGACCTGATGAAAACGCAGTCAACGATCAGCTTCAGGGATCACGGGGTGCATCAGCTCAAGGGCGTGCCGGAGCGGTGGAGGTTGTGGCGGGTGGAGTGAGGGGGCCCGACTGGGAGCCCGCATCAGTCGCACCGCGCCTCTGCTCGCAAGGCGGGTGGTCCACCTGAGCTTGCCCGTGAATTCAGGGTGTCCTGCCGGCCTCAACTCTCGAAAGGCGCGGCGTGATGATGTCACACACGTTCGGAATCTCGAGGGCGATCGGCCGCGCCTATTGATCGAGCCGAATCTGCGCGGTTTTGACGATGTCCTGCCAGCGCGCGATTTCTTCGGTCATCCGCTGTTTGAGCGGTGCGGGGCCTCGCTGATCCGGCGGCGGCAGAATCAAGCCTGCCTGTTCGAGCCTTCTGCGCACGCCGTCGTCGTCGAGCGCACCGCGAAGCGCATCGGCGAACCGGTCGCGAATGGCGTCCGGCGCGCCTTTCGGCAGGTAGAATGCGAACCAGCTCGACGCGACGAACCTTGCGAGCCCCGCTTCCGTCGCCGTCGGCGTGTCCGGCAATTGCGGAACGCGTGCGGGCGCCGAAACGGCCAGAAACCGCAAATGGTTGTCAGCCAGGAAGGGAAGAACGTCGCCCAGCAGCGCGCAACTGAAGTCGCTGCGGCCGGCGATCAGGTCGGTCATCGCCAGCGCCGATCCGCGATAGGGGACCCCGACCGGCCTGAACCCGACCACGTCGGTGAACAGCACGCAACTGATGTGGCTGATCGAACCGACACCCGCATGGGCCAAAGTGAGGTCCGGGCCGCGCGCCTTGGCGATCGCGATGAACGGCGCCATGCTGTCCGCGCCGAGGTCCTGGCGGGCGACGACGAGGATCGGCGTTTCTGCGACCAGGCCAATCGGCGTGAAATCAACCAGCGGATCGTAGCGCAGGTTCGGATATAGCGAGACCGATGCCGCATGCGTGCCGACGTGACCGCTGACCAGCGTATAACCGTCGGGCGCGCTTTTGGCGACGCGCGTCGAGCCGGTCGTGCCGCCCGCCCCGGCGACATTCTCGACAATGATCGGCTGCCCGAATTGTCGCGACATGTGCTCGGATACGATCCGGCTCATCACGTCATTCGGGCCACCCGCCGCGAACGGGACCACCAGTGTGATCGGCCGTGACGGAAACAGAGCCTCGGCCTGTGCCGCATTCAGCATTGTCAGCACCGCAGCTGCGGCAACGACGGGGCGAATGCGTTTCAGCCTCATGGGGTCCCGCTCCACTTGGCCTGTTGGGCGGCGCGGCCCGGCCGATCGGCGGATGCGGCGAGGACGCGGTCGACTTCGCGGCCCGACTGGCCGACGTATCGGGCCGGGTCCGCGGCTGCTTCGACCTCGTGCGGCGTGAGATGGGCCGTCACGGCCGGATCGCGCGCAAGGCTCTGGGCCAAGGTGAGCCCCGAAGCGATGGCGTGCGTGCATGCCGCGCCCACCATCTCGTGCGCATGATGGCGCCCGACGTGCGGAGCGAGCGCCATCATGACCGCCTCGGCTGCGATCAGTCCCTGTGTCCGGCCGAGATTGGCCTGCATCGCATCGGGTCTGACGACGAGTCCGGTACAGAGCCGGATGGCGTTTCCCATGGCCCGGGCGATCAGCATGAAGGCTTCCGGCAGCAGCAACCATTCGGCCTGCCACGGTCCCGTCGCCCGTTCATGGTCGTGGACCGAGGCATCGAGCATGGCGCTTGCGAGACGGCGCAACGCCGATCCGGTGCTGAGAATCTGCTCGCAGATGATCGGATTTCGCTTGTGCGGCATGGTGCTGGAGCCGCCATGGCCCTGGCCGCCCGGCTCCAGCACTTCGCCGACCTCGGTCTGTGCCATCAGCACGACATCGGTTGCGATCTTGCTCAGGCTCGTGGAGATCAGTCCGAGCAGGCAAACCGTCTCGGCCAAGGCATCGCGCGCGGCGTGCCATGCCACAAGCGGCTCGGCGAGCCCGAGTTCGCGGGCCAGCCCGGCGCGGACGCGATCGCCGTCGTCACCGAGCGAGGCGAAGGTGCCGACGGCGCCGCCGAACTGAACCTGCAGGACTCTTGGTCTGAGTTCGGCGAGACGTTCCCTGTGGCGCAGCAGGCCCGACAGCCAGACGGAAGCCTTGAAGCCGAAGGTGATCGGAATTGCGTGTTGAAGCTTGGTCCTGCCGACCATCGGTGTGTCGCGGTGGGTTCGTGCCAGCTCCGTGATCGCCGATATCAGGCTCTCCAGATCGCGCTCGACGAGTTCGAGCGCGTCGCGAATCTGCATCACGAGCGCGGTGTCCATGATGTCCTGGCTCGTGGCACCCCAATGGACGAATTCGCCATGGGGTTTGCCGGTGAGCCGGATCAGCTGCTCGACCAGATTCACGACCGGCAGTCCGGCGCGCAACGTGCCCGCGGCCAGCTCGTCGAGATCGAGCCGCTCCGCACGCGCAGCGGATGTGATGGCCGCCGCAGCCTCGGCTGAGATTACTCCGAGCTGCCCCTGAACCCTGGCCAGCGCGGCCTCGACCAGGAGCATCGAGGCCAGTGAATTGCTCTCGCCGAAAATGGCGCGCATCGGCGCGGTGCTGAAAATGTCGGCAAGGTGGCGGCTGCTGAAGACCGTCGCGGGCTCGAAACTCAGCATGGCGATGCCGCGATCGTCGATCGCGGAGCGGTCGTGTCGCTCTCTGTCACAGGCGTCCCGTCGTCGCGAACGTGGTCTGATAATCTGGAGAGCAATCGCCGCTTAAAAATTAGCCGCATCGGTCGATATCCGCCCCTCCGCCGTCACGCCTCATTGCGCGACTGTATGGCTCAGTATCGATCGAGCCTAGGCCACCTCTTCATCTCTCAAAAATGCATTGTTGAGATATGTGCGTTCTGAATCGAAGAACGCGGCTTTCGAGCGATCGATGCCATGATCCGTCTCTGATCCGCTGGTGGGCCCGGCAGGACTCGAACCTGCAACCAGACCGTTTTGAGCGACGGGATATGGATCAGCTTCGTTGATTCTGTTGTGTTTCGGTTGCCTTCGATCGCGTTTGTTGCGCTTCGTTCAAGTCGTTTCTGGTGCGAAACTGGTGCGGTTCATTCCGTCTTCCGTTTGAGATCGACGGCCTCGTCGTGCACGACCAGCTGCGCTTCGCCACTCAGGCAAGGGATGAGAGTGGGGTGGGATCTGCATGCCTGCGGGATCGCCCACTGTTCACGCAATTGTTCCTGGAGGCAGTCTCGAAGGTCGCTGATCGATCGGCATCTTTATATTGCATTTATATGCCGGTACACCTTATAATTGATGCTCTTCAAGAGATGCAAAATATCGGTCGCTGGCTTCCGGGTCCGAGCACGGGCGGCTGGAGTCGAGCACCTTTGCAAGGAGGGCAGCATGACGCTCAAGTCGGGATTCCAATTCGCGGAGGCGCAACTTCTGCTCGAGATGGCGCAGCATGCCTACGCCGGCACGCCATCGCTGACCGAAGCGGTGGCAACCTGCGGCGTTCCCTCGGTGCCCGATCCAAGCTCAAATTGGGCGATCCGCAAGGACCTCACCCCGACGAGTGCCACGCTATTGGATAATTACTGGCAGGTCTGGCAGAACCAGAGTGACACCACCCAATACGCGATCGCAGTGCGCGGCACGGTCGCAAGTGCGGCCAGCGTGTTGGCCGACTTGCTGTTCCCCCTGATCAATGCGCGCTTTGACGTGAAGCTCGGTCCGATCTCGCTGCCGTTCTACCTCACCCGCGATGAGGGTGACAGTGCGGTGAAGGCCGGTGTGCATTCGGGCTTCGCTCTGAGTTTGCTGCTCATGCTGTTCACCACCGATAGCCCATTGTTCGTGACCTTGGGGCTGCTCGCGGAGCAGGGCAACGACGTCTACATCACCGGGCACAGCCAGGGTGCCTCAATTGCCACGCTGCTGACCTCGCTGGTCCGGTACTCGACGGATGTTTTTAAGGGGCCGGCCTATAAGACCTATACCTTCGCGCCTGCCAAGGCTGGCAACGACCATTACGCATACGATTACGCGCGGCTTGCTGGGGTCGATGGATACGCTTGGGCCGTGACGTCGACGCAGGACTGGGTGCCGCAGGCACCGTTTGCCCTGGAGTGGATATCGGACCTCAACACGCCAAATCCGCTGCGTGGGTTCGGCGGCAGTCCCAATCCTGAGGCAATGGTCGCGCTCGGCAGCGTGGTCACCGACGGCGAGAGCGCGGTCAATCGCGTTCGCGACGATGTGGTGAAGCGGCTCAAGCAGCGGGTCGAGAGTCTTTCTCGGAGACTGACATCTGAGACGATCCATTTGAACGCCGGCGATCTCGGCGCGACAACCGCCGCAGCGATCACGGGATCGACGATCTCGGATATGATCCAACAGATCCTCGATCAGATTCAGGCCTCGCTGAACTATGCTGACGCCGGCTCGCTGCTGCCGCTATTCGCCGACCCGGGCGGCAACCCGACCGATGGGACGCCGGGATGTCAGAAGCTGGACTATTTCTGGCAGCACCACCTCGGCAACTACCTGAAATACATGAAGCAGCAGTATGGCGGCTGAGCCTGGAATGACTGCGTGTGCCCTCCGAGCGCACCACGTTCATCCTTATCGTTGTTTTGGCTGGATTTCGGCGACTGCCTCGCGCGGCGCCCATTGGTCCAAGCGATCATCGGCTTGTCCGCCGGTCAAAGTGAGCGGCGGGAATATGCTGTCGTAGATCGCACGCGCCTCGCGGATGAGGCGCTGCCGCTCGAGCTCGGATTTCGGAACGAATTGGACGACGTTGGTCATTCGTGTTCCGCCTGCACATGTTACTCGCGTGACGACGCTGGGTGAACTGACAGCCTCCATCGCCCACGAAATAACCCAGCCGCTGGCTGCCATTGCGTCGAATGCCGATGCGTGCCTGAAGTGGCTCGAGCGCGAAACGCCGGATCTGGACGCAGCCTGTCGCTCGGTGGAATGGATCATCGACGACTGCCATCGGGCGAGCGAGGTGATCCAACGCGTCCGCGCGCTTGCAAGAAAGACCGATATTGAGAAAGCGCCCATCGATATCAATAACGTCGTCGGGGAAATCATGAATCTGGTCCAGCGTGAGCTGATTGGCCGAGAGGTGTTGGCGCGTATGGAGTTAGCACCCAATCTTCCCAGGATTTTGGGCGATCGGGTCCAGCTGCAACAGGTTGTTATCAATTTGGTGATGAATGGAATCGAAGCCATGCAGCCCGTCACAGATCGCCCACGCGAGCTCGTGATCCGATCGGGCCAAGACGATGTACGCAGGGTGTTTCTGGGCGTGACGGACTCCGGCATCGGGATTTCTACTGAGGAAGCGGATCGCATATTCAATCCCTTCTTCACCACCAAGTCTGGAGGCATGGGCATGGGACTCTCGATCTGCCGTTCAATCGTGGAAGCTCACGGCGGACGGCTATCAGCCTCGTGCAACAAGGGGCCTGGAGCGACGTTTCAAATTGTCATGCCTTTGCCGGAAGACGATGCCGTCGAGGTCGAATGCCCGAAACCGCCGTCTGCCAGCGTGTAAGAGCACTGTCCGTGGCATCGATGTCGAGACCTTTGTCGTTGAAAGCCATCCGGCGCCATCAAGGGGCCGCTGTGCAGTTCGTTATGGGTGTGAAGGATGTGATGCTGGTCGATCGACGCGTCTTCGAGTCCTGTGTCGAGACGTTGAAGCGATCCGCTCTTGACGTGACAAGGACGGGCGGCGGGATCGGCTGGGTCGAACAACCCTCAACCGGTGGCTGCTTGAACTGGGGGACATTCCCGGACGGACTTCGAAGACAATGTCCGGCTCGATCGTGATATGCTAGGGTCGTCCGATACGGCGCTTGTGCGGCCTGCCGTCGAATCGTGTCTGGACTAAGGGCGCCCTCTGGCAAGTGTTGTGGCGGTCTGACCCTGCCGCGATTATCGTCACGGTTGGCTCTCTCAAGGGGCGAAGACAGGCGTGCGAGCCAGCAATCCATCCATCGCGTTTCGCGATGGCTGGCTTCCGCATCGCGCGTTCTCCTCCTGGCGGACCGTGCTTAGCGTGGCGGGCCGGTATCAAGCGCACCGAGGGGAGAATCATGAGCAGAGATTTCGCGACTTTACGAGGTTTTCTGGTCAGCTGCCGCAGGGTTCTCGGTCTTCTGGCCGCCATGGCGATGGCTTGCGCGGCCTCGACTGCTCTCGCGCAGTCCAGCAAGGAGACGATCACCGTCTATACCGCGTTAGAGAAAGAGCAGCTCGGGCCTTATAAGGCTGCCTTCGAGAAAGCTCATCCCGACATAGAGATCGCCTGGTTGCGGGATAGCCCCGGCATTATCCTTGCCCGCCTGCTCGCGGAAAAGGACAATCCGCGCGCGGACGTCGTCTGGGGCGTGCCACTGATGCATCTCGTCAGCCTGGAGAAGCTCGGCATGCTCGAGCCCTATGCGCCGAAGGACTACGAGAAGCTGAAACCACGCTTCCGCGACGCCAAGAATCCGCCGGCTTGGACTGGCATGGACACCTGGATGAGCCTGATCTGCTTCAACACGGTCGAAGCGAAGAAGCGCAACATTCCCGCTCCCGAAACCTGGGCCGACCTCGCCAAGCCGGTGTACAAGGGCCAGATCACCATGCCCAACCCGGCCTCGAGCCATACGGGCTACATGGCCGTCAACCACTGGAAGCAGTCAATGGGCGACAAGGCCTGGTCGTTCATGGACGGGCTGCACGAGAACGTCGCGCTCTATACCCATTCCGGATCGAAGCCCTGCAAGATGGCGGCGACCGGCGAATATGTGATCGGCATCTCGACCGACATCACCTCGCCGCAGCTCAAGGCCAAGGGTGCGCCGATCGACATCATCCTGCCGAAGGACAAGACTGGCTGGGACATCGAGGCCACCGCGATCATCAAGGGTACGAAGAAGCTGAAGGCGGCGCAGGCGCTTGCCGACTTTGCGGTGAGCAAGGCGGCCAACGATCAGTACAACAAGTTCATGGCCATTGTGGCCTATCCGGGTGAGTTCGAGACGCCGAAGGCTTATCCGCCGGGCGCCGAGGCCGCCATGGCCGAGCAGGACTTGACCGCCAGCGCGCTGGGCCGCGAGGCGCTGACGGCCGAATGGGTCAAGCGCTATGATGGCAAATCGGAGCCGAAGTCGAACTGAGCGAGGCCGGGACGGGATACTGTTTCGCCGCCCAGTCTGCCATGATCGACGCGCGGCGAGCTCCTTGACCGGAGAGCGAGCCGCAACGGCGCAACATCTCCGGATTGCGAATTCAACATGGCTTTTCCTTCCGGTCGCTCCTCGCCGTTGCTGTCTATTCGAGGCTTGAGCAAGACCTTCGGCCCTCATGCCGCGCTCAAGATGATCGACCTGGACATCCGTGACGGAGAGTTCCTTAGCTTTCTCGGGCCCTCGGGCTGCGGCAAGTCGACCCTGCTGCGGATCATTACCGGGCTCGAGCGCCAGAGCGGCGGCACGATCAGTCATGGCGGGCGCGACATTTCGAGGCTCTCCGCGGCCGAGCGTGGCTTCGGGATCCTGTTTCAGTCCTACGCGCTCTTCCCCAATCTCACCGTTCGCCAGAACGTCGCCTACGGCCTCAAGGAGAGGGGCCGCGATGCTGCCGCGCGCGTCGCCGAGTTGCTTGAGATGGTCGGCCTGCCGGACATCGGCGGCAAGTTTCCCGCCGAGCTGTCTGGAGGCCAGCAGCAGCGTGTCGCTCTGGCTCGCGCGCTTGCGCCGAGCCCAAAGCTTCTCCTGCTCGACGAGCCGTTGAGCGCGCTCGACGCCAAGGTCCGTGTCCACTTGCGCGAGCAGATCAAGGATCTTCAACGCCGGCTCGGCATCACCACTGTCATGGTCACGCATGACCAGGAGGAGGCGCTGGCCTTGGCCGACCGGATCGTGGTGATGAACCACGGCACGGTCGAGCAGATCGGAACGCCCGACGAGATCTACGGTCGTCCCGCTTCGCTGTTCGTCGCCGGCTTCGTCGGCAAGATGAACGTACTGGTAGGGCGGGTGTCTGACTCTCTGTTCAGGCCGCAAGGCGCCACGGCTGCGATCACGCTTGCGACAGGCATACCGGATGGTGTCGCGCGGCTTTGCGTGAGGCCGGAGGATGTCGAGGTTTCGGCGCGGCAACTGGTGCACGAGGACGGCAGCATCGAGGCCACCGTGACTGGAGCGGAATTCCTTGGTGCCTTCACCCGCTTGCGTCTTGCCGTCCCGGAATGGGGGGCAGCGCTGACGGCCGATGTCGCTGCGCGGCAGATAGGCGGCCTGGCCATCACGCCCGGGGCGTCTGTGTCGGTGACGCTTGATCCGACCCGCCTGCGGTTGTTGCCAGGCGGCGGCGATGCGTGACGCCATGGCGGGAAGGGGCGCGCCCCGGCATGGGGCACCGTTGATGTCGGAATCCGTTCTACGGCTTGCTCTGACGGTGCTGCTGGTCGTCGTGCTCGTCGTATTGGTGCTGTTGCCGGTTGGTGCCATTCTCGGCAAGAGCCTGGAAGATCAGGCTGGCAGCTTCATCGGTCTCGCCAATTTCCGGGCCTATCTCGGCAGTCCCTCACTCACACGCTCGATCGGCAACAGCTTGTTGCTTGGCCTGCTGACGACGACGATCACGATCTCGCTCGCCTTCCTCTACGCTTACGCGCTCTCGCGGAGCTGCATGCCGTTTAAGCCGCTGTTCCGTGGTATCGGCCTCGTGCCGATCCTCTCGCCATCGCTGCTGCCCGCGATCGCGCTGACCTATCTGTTCGGCAATCAGGGCTTGCTCAAGGATCTGCTCGGTGGCGGATCGATCTATGGACTTGCCGGCATCGTCGCCGCGCAGGTGTTCTACAGCTTCCCGCATGCGCTGATGATCCTGATCACCGCGCTCGCCCTGTCGGATGCTCGCCTCTACGAGGCGGCTGAGATCCTCGGGGCCTCGCGGGCGCGCATGTTCCGTACGATCACGCTGCCTGGCGCCCGCTTCGGTTTGATCAGCGCGATCTTCGTGGTCTTCACCATTGCCGTGACCGATTTCGGCGCCGCGAAAGTCATCGGCGGCCAGTTCAACGTGCTCTCGATCGACATCTACAAACAGGTTATCGGCCAGCAGAACTTCCGGATGGGGGCCGTGGTCGGCGTGCTCCTGCTGCTTCCAGCGCTCCTGTCCTTCGCGGTCGACCTCTATGTCCGACGCCGGCAGAAATCGATGCTGGGCGGCCGGGCGGTCGTGCTGGTGCCAGAGCCGAGCCGCGTCTTCGATCTCGCGATGCTGGTAGCGGCCGGCCTGGTGGCGCTGTTCGTCGTCGTGCTCCTCGGAACGGCGATCTTTGCCTCCCTCGTCAAGTTCTGGCCCTATGATCTCAGCCTCTCACTCAACAATTACGACTTCGCGGCCTATGACGCCGCCGGCTGGTCCTCCTATGGCAACAGCCTGGCGATGGCCGCATGGACGGCGATGATCGGTACCGTCTGCGCTTTCGGCGGGGCCTATCTCGTCGAGAAGGGGCCGGGTTTCGTGCTGCCGCGTGCGCTTTATCGCGGACTCGCCGTCCTGCCGCTCGCGGTGCCGGGACTTGTGCTGGGCCTCGGCTACATCTTCTTCTTCAACAGCGTGTCGAACCCGCTGAACGGCGTCTATGGCGGGCTGTCGATCCTCGTGATGTCGACCATCGCCCACTACTACACTGTACCGCACCTGATGGCCGTGACGGCGCTGAAGCAGATAAACGACGAGATCGAGGAGGCGGCGGCAGCGCTCGGCGTGCCATTCTGGAGGACCTTCGTACGCGTGACGTTGCGGATCTGCGTGCCGACCGTGATCGACATCGCGACCTATTTCTTCCTCAACGCCATGACCACGATCGGCGCGGTCGTCTTCCTTTATGCGCCGGCGACCAAGCTGGCGTCCGTCGCGGTCGTGGAGATGGACGATACCGGAGACACGGCCGCGGCGGCCGCGATGGCGGTGATGATCCTGCTGACGGCCGCGGCCGTGAAGATCCTGCAGACCCTCCTGACCTCCGTCGTCGTCGGGCGGAGCCAGGCCTGGCGAAGGCGCGACTTGATCGACAAGGCGGAGCATGCTCCAGTGGTGGCCTGACGATGCGAACCTTGGGACCTGCGATGCGGCAATACTCGGGGGCTGCCGAGCCGATCCGGATCAATGTCAGCTCCCGCATCGACCTTCTGACACTGAGGCTCTTCGTCGCCATCGTCGAGGAGGGCAGCATTGCACGTGCCGCGGACCGTGAGAACATCGCCGCCTCCGCCGTCAGCAAGCGCATTGGCGACCTCGAACAGGCGTTGCGCACGGAGCTGCTGCACCGCCATCGCCAGGGTATCGAGCCGACTGCCGCTGGCCAAGCTCTATTCCAGCATGCGCAGCTCATCATGCGCAACCTGGCCGAGTTGGAGGCCGAACTCGTCGACTTCTCCGCGGGCACGCGCGGCCAGGTCCGCATGTGGGCGAATGAATCGACGTTGTTCGGTTTCATCCCCGAGCAGCTTGCCAGTTTCGCGCAGCGCTACCCGCAGGTGCGCGTCGACCTGCAGTCCAATCTGAGCCCGATGAATATCCAGGCAGTGATGGACAACAGCGCCGATATCGGCATCTTCTCGGGCGAATTGCCGACCGGCGATCTTTCGGTCTACTCCTGTTTCAGGGACCGGCTCGTGGTGGTGGTGCCGGTCGGGCACGAGCTGGCGGAGCGCGAGGGCGTCGGCTTCGCCGAGCTGCTCCGCTACGATTTGATCGAGCAGGAGCCGCGCAGTTCGATCCAGACCCTGTTGCTCAAGCATGCCGGCGAACTCGGCAACATCCCGCGCTCGCGCGTCCGGGTTGGCGGCTTCGACGCCGTCTGCCGCATGGTCGAGGCCGGGCTCGGGCTCGGCATCATTCCGGACCGGCTCGCCGCCAAGCTCAGCCCGGTGATGGACATCGTGACCGTCGCGCTGGAGGAGAACTGGGCGGTACGTGAGCACAAGGTCTGTGTGCGCGGCAACGCCGAGCTTCCCGTGGCGACGCGCCTTCTGCTGCGCCATCTGCTCGAGGCCGCCGAAGCATCGTGAGCCACGCTGCTTGCTTGGCGAACTACGACTTCCGCCTGCCGTCCCTTCTTTCTATCCGGATAAGGGAGCCGTATTCGGCTTCGCCTGATGGGGAGAGGGTGTCGTGTCCGGCACGATGTTCGAGAAGATATGGGACCGCCACAAGGTCTTCGAACGGCCGGACGGGCAGACGCTGCTCTATATCGACCGGCATTATGTCGGCGACGATCTGCCGCTCGAAGCGTTCGAGACGCTGAGGCGCAAGGGGCTCAAGGTCCGCCGGCCCGACCTGACATACGCGATGCCCGACCACTACGTCTCGACGCGGGGCCGAAGCCTCGCCGATACGGTCGATGCCGAGCGGCGCGAGCTAATCGAGGAACTCGGCCATTTCGCCGAAGAGAACGGAATCTCGTTCTTCCCGCTCGGCGATCCCAGGCAGGGCATCGTCCATGTCGTCGGTCCTGAATTGGGTTTGAGCCAACCCGGCATGACCATCGTCTGTGGTGATAGCCACACCTCGACCCATGGCGCGCTCGGAGCGCTGGGCTTCGGCATCGGTGCTGCGGAGGTCAGCCATGTCTTCGCCACGCAGACGCTTTGGCAGCGCAAGCCGCAAACCATGCGCGTGGCGGTGAACGGCGCGCCCGGACCGTGCGTCGTCGCCAAGGACGTCATCATGGGCATCATTGCCCATATCGGCGTCGCCGGCGCGACCGGCCATGTCATCGAATATGCCGGAGACACCATCCGTGGCCTCAGGATGGAGGGGCGCATGACCCTCTGCAACATGTCGATCGAAGCGGGGGCCAGGGCCGGCATGGTGGCGCCCGACGCCACGACCTTTGCCTATCTCCATGGGCGGCCCTTCGCGCCAAAGGGCGCGGACTGGGAAAAGGCGGTCGTACGCTGGGCGGCCTTGGCAAGCGATCCGAACGCCCTCTTCGATCGTGAGGTCGCGCTCGACGCCGCCGATCTCGCCCCCATGGTGTCCTGGGGCACGAGCCCCGAGGACGCAGGACCGATCACCGGCCGCGTCCCGGAGCTGCGCGACATCGCCGACCCGCTGAAGCGGGCGCGGATCGAGAAGGGGCTCACCTATATGGGGCTCGATGCCGGCGCTGCGCTGGAAGGTCTTCCCGTCGACCGCGTCTTCATCGGCTCCTGTACCAACGGCCGGATCGAGGATCTGCGTGCTGCTGCCTCAGTGCTGCGGGGGCGGCGGGCAGCAGTGCCGACGCTGGTGGTTCCGGGGTCGGGCCTGGTGAGGACCCAGGCCGAGGCCGAGGGGCTCGACCGCATCTTCCTCGAAGCTGGCTGCGAGTGGCGCCATGCCGGATGCTCGATGTGCCTCGCCATCAACGGCGACATGCTGTCGGAAGGCGAGCGCTGCGCTTCGACCACGAACCGCAATTTCGTCGGCAGGCAGGGCAGGGGCTCGCGCACCCACCTGATGAGCCCGCCCATGGCAGCGGCGGCCGCCATCGCCGGCTGTCTCACCGATGTTCGTCAACTCGGGAGGAGCTGAGTATGGAGCGCTTCACCCGCATCACGGCCGTCGCCGCTCCGATCGAGGGCGCCGACATCGACACCGACCAGATCCTGCCGGCGCGCTTCATGCATAAGCGTCGCATCGACTACGGCCAGTACTGCTTCCACGACCAGCGCTTCGACACGACCGGACGGCCGCGTCCCGACTTCGTGCTCAACCGGCTAGGCTTCCGGCAGCCGTCGATCCTCGTCGCAGACCGCAATTTCGGTTGCGGCTCCTCGCGCGAGCAGGCAGTCCATACCCTGGTCGATTTCGGCATCCGCAGCATCATCGCCGTCAGCTTCGGTGACATCTTCCAGACCAACTGCCTGAAGAATGGCTTGCTGCCCGTGGCGCTGCCCGTGGAGGTGGTCCGAGCTCTCCGCTCGAATCTCGCTGCGTCTCCCGGTGTGTTGCTCACGATCGATCTCGAAGCTGAGCAGGTGATCGCGCCAGACAGCACTGCGCACGCGTTCTCGGCCGATTCTTTCGGCCGATCCTGCCTCCTCGCCGGTCTCGATGAGATCGACTACACGCTGACGCTGCTCGACCGCGTCAGTGATTTCGAGGTGACGAGGGCGTGAAGCCCGCCCCGTTTCCATTCTGCTGACCTTTCGGAGACATCCATGAAAATCGCAATCCTGCCGGGCGACGGCATCGGGCCGGAGGTGACACGTCAGGCCGTCAAGGTGCTGCGCGCCGTCGCCAGCCGCTTCGGTCTTGCCCTTGAGCTGAGCGAAGCCCTGATCGGTGGCTGCGCCTACGAAGCGCACGGCCATCCGCTGCCTCCTGGGACCCTGGCCCTGGCGCGCGAGGCCAACGCCATCCTCTTCGGTGCGGAAGGCGGCTTCCAATACGAGACGCTGCCGCGCGGCTTGCGTCCCGGCGACGCACTGCTGACGCTGCGTCGCGAACTCGATCTCTTCGCCAATTTCCGCCCGATCGTCGCCTGGCCAGAGCTCGCGGACGCTTCAACCTTGAAGCCGGAGGTCATCGAGGGGGTCGATCTCACGATCCTGCGCGAACTGACGAGCGATCTCTATTTCGGTGAGCCCCGCGGGATCGAGACCCTGCGCGACGGTTCGCGCCGCGGCATCAACACGATGAGCTACACCGAGGCCGAGATCCGCCGAATCGCCCATGCCGGTTTCCGCGCTGCGCGGTCGCGGCGCGGTAAGCTCTGCTCGGTCGACAAGGCTAACGTGCTCGAGACGATGGAGTTGTGGCGCGAGGTCGTGACCGAGGTCGGCACTGAATATCCGGATGTCAAGCTCAGCCATCTCTACATCGACGCGGCGGCGATGGCGCTGGTGCGCACGCCCAAGGCCTTCGACGTCATCGTCACCGCCAATCTCTTCGGTGACATCCTGTCAGACGAAGCCTCTATGCTGGTTGGCTCCATCGGGATGCTGCCGTCCGCCTCTCTGAATGCCGACAGCAAAGGTCTCTTCGAGCCGGTGCATGGCTGCGCTCCAGACATCGCCGGCAGAGACATCGCCAACCCGCTGGCCGCGATCCTCTCGGTCGCGATGATGCTGCGGCTGAGTTTCGGCCGGGAGGATGCCGCCTCCGCAGTGGAGGCTGCCGTCCGCAAGATCCTGGCCGAAGGCCACCGGACCCAGGACATCGCGGCATCCGACGAGGTCGTCATCGGTACGGAAGAGATGGGCGATAGGGTGACGCGGGCTCTGGCCTGAGCAGCGCAATTCCCCCTGGCGTTGCTCCTCGCTCCGATCCTGCTCGCGCTTCCGGGGATTGCATTCGAGTATCTGGCGTTAAGACCACTGCTGCAACGATCGCACATAGAGGTTGCGTTGGTCACGCTGGGCTTGGGCATCATCCTCGGGCAGATGATCATCCACGCCTACGACGACGCGTGTACCGTGGATGCACCGCGATCCTGTCCGGCCCGATCACCGTCCCAAACCCGTCCTACTCCCCGTCTATCGCCTCGTTTTGATCGTGACGGGGTTTCGGCTCATGTGCGCTGTTGGCGCTTTGGCTCCGATATGCCAGAGGCAAACTGGGGTTCAATCGAATGCGGAAACCACGCCGTCGATCAGATTGCACGCCAGCAAGTGGTCGCTCGTGGGCGTGGCGGCGCGCTGGATCTCGATCACGGACACGTCGATACGCTTGATCCGCTCGTGCATCTCGCGCGCGAGCTTCACGGCCACGTCTTCCTCGATCGCCTCAAAGCGCACGCGTTCGCCGGGCCGGAGCTGGGCGAGCCGCGGAAGGTCGGCCGAGATGACGGTAGCGATCTTCGGATAGCCGCCCGTCGTTTGGCGATCGGCGAGCAGGATGATCGGCTGGCCGTTGCCGGGAATCTGGATGCTGCCGAACACCGTGCCGTCAGAGACGATGCCCACCGCGCCCGCATGTTGAACGCGGGGCCCTTCGAGCCGGCATCCCATGCGATCGGATAGGGCGGTGACGGTGTAGTCGGAGGCGAAGAAGGTTGCGATTCCCTCGGGGCTGAAGGCATCGTCCTGTGGGCCGAGGAGGACGCGAACAGGTCCTTGCGCACGGCGGCGATGCGTCGGGGGCACCATCAGATGTGGCCGTGCCGGCAGTCCGGGAGCTGCCAGCGGCAATCGATCGCCCGCGCGCAGCGGACCACCGTCGAGCCCGCCGAGCTGGCTGCGCGAATGCGTGGAGACGCTGCCGAGCATGGGCGTGACCTGAAAGCCGCCGGAGACGGCGAGGATGGCGCGCGCGCCATCCCGCGCGGTCCCGATCGAGAGGCGCTGGCCTGCTTTCAGGTCGTGCGTTTCGTAGGACGAAACCGGCCGGCCGTCGATACCGATCGCGAAGTCCGCACCCGCCAGCGCGAAGCGGACATCGGCGCCGGCGCAGGTGAGCGTAGGCCCCGCGAGGGTGATTTCGACCGCCGCCATCTCGGCCTTGTTGCCGACCAGTGCATTGGCGGTTGCGAGTGCAATCGAATCCATCGCGCCCGAGGCCGAGATGCCGTAGCGTTGAAAGCCGCGGCGGCCGAGATCCTGAAGGGTCGTGGCAAGACCAGGCTCGACGATTTCGAGATAGAAAGACATCGCGCCGCTCAGACCTTCAACTCTTCTCTCTCGGCGATGATCGCGCCTGTCTCCGCCGCGCGCTCGAGCGCGGCAAATTCGGCAACGCCGATGGGATGAAACCGCAGGAGATCGCCGGCGCGAAACAGGAAGGGCTCTTGCTTGCGACGCGGGTCGTAAGAGCGCACCGGCGTACGGCCCAGCATGTGCCAGCCGCTGGGTGCGGCGAGCGGCGGCGCAACCGCCGCCTGCTGGCCTCCGACCGAGACGCTGCATGGCGGCGTCACGAGCCTCGGCTCCGGGCGCCGATCGACATGAAGTGCGGGATCGAGTCCGCCGAGATAGGCAAATCCCGGCATGAAGCCGATCATGTAGACACGGTACTCGGCTGCGCTGTGCCGCGCCACGATCTCGTCCGTCGTCATGTCGAGGCGTTGCGCGAGCCAGTCGAGGTCCATCCCGTTGTCGCCCCCATAGGCGACCGGCACGGTCCAGCGGCGGCGGAGCTGTCCTTCCGGAGCCACCGGCGGCCACAGCGCGATGATCTCGGCTTCGATGTCGCGCCGTGACAGCATGGTCGGATCGAAGCAAACCAGCAGCGTGCGATAGGTCGGCACGATCTCCACGATTCCGGGCAGCGCGCGCTCGCTCAGCGCGCGGTCGAGGTCGACGACGCGCGCGTTGACATCGGCGTCGATGCCGTCTCCGACTTCGATCGTCAGCGCAGCGTCGCCGGATCGGCGGAAGCGCGGCACCGTGTAGAGTGCATCGTTTGCCATGCTCATCGATGTCGTCGTGAAAGTGTTGGACGTGTGCGTGCTCTTCGAAAAGTACCACCGTCCCATGCAAGCGGCGCGCCGAATTGTTCGTGACGCGCACCACGCATAATGGGTATATCGAACCTAGGCGAAAAACGAGGACGACGATGACTCTGATCGATATGAACTGCGACATGGGCGAAGGTTTCGGCGTCTATACGCTCGGCGATGACGCCGAGATGCTGCGGACCGTCACCTCCGCCAACATCGCCTGCGGCTTCCATGCCGGCGACCCGCTCGTCATGCATCGCACCTTGACGGAGGCGAAGGCAAACGGCGTGCAGGCCGGTGCGCACCCCGGTTTCCTCGATCTCTGGGGTTTTGGCCGCAGGCCCATTCAGGGGGAGCGCCCCGCCGACATCGAGAAGATGGTGCTCTATCAGGTGGGCGCGCTGTTGGCGCTGGCATCCGACGCCGGGCATTCCGTCCGGCACGTCAAGACCCACGGTGCGCTCGGCAACATCGCCGCGGAGGATCGTGACCTCGCCGAAGCCGTGGCACGCGCGATCCGCACCATCGACCGCAACCTGATCTTCGTGGTGATGCCCGGCCAGGAGACGGAGCGGGCCGGCGAGAAATTCGGCCTGCCGCTGGTGCGCGAGATCTATGCCGACCGCGCTTATGCCGACAACGGCAATCTGGTCTCCCGTCGTCTTGCCGGTGCCGTCATTCATGACGCGGAGGTCGCAGCGGAGCGGATCATTCGCATGATCGCGGACGGCGCGATCACCTGCCTGTCGGGAGCGCGGCTGTCGACCCGCATCGACAGCGTCTGCGTTCACGGCGATACGCCGGGCGCGGTTGCGATGGCGCAGCGTCTGAAGGCGCGCCTTGCTGCGGCGGGCGTCACGCTGGCGCCGATGGCCAAAGTCATCGGTGCCTGATCCCTTGCACAGGCGGTCATCGCTCCTCATTCCAGCACGAGATGGGTGAGGACGGTGGCCGCCGCGTGAAAGTCCTCGATCCGCATCGCCTCATGCGGATTGTGGCTGCCGTTCTGGTTGCGCACGAACAGCATGGCGGTGGGAATGCCGGCATTGGCGAACACCGCAGCGTCATGCCCCGCGCCGCTCGGCAATGACAGGTACGCGATGCCGAGCCGGTCGGCGATCGTGCCAAGCCGCCGCAACAGCTCCACGTCCATCGTGGCGGGCTGGCTTCCGGTCTTCTCTCCCAGCGCGAACCGGACGCCGCGCGTTTTCTCGATCGCGGTGATGAATGTCATCATCCGGGCATGGATCTCGTCCAGCAGCGCGACATCGGCGCTACGCACGTCGAGGCAGAAATTGAGCTCGCCCGGGATCTTGCTGAAGCCGTGTTGGGTCGCATCGGTAAAGACTTCGCCGAAGGTGATGGTCGCGGTCCGGCCGGTGGAATCGAGATCGCTCCAGAGAGAGTCGAGCGACTGGATCAGATCGGAGACGGCGAACATGGCATCGTGGCGGTACCGGCGCGGCACCGCGCCGGAATGACCGTACGCGCCGATGCAGCGCGCCTTGCGATAACGGAAGCTGCCGCTGATGCCTGTGACGAGGCCAAGCGGAATCCGCTCGGCTTCAAGCGCCGGTCCCTGTTCGATATGGGTTTCGACGAAACCATGGACGCGGTCGGGCGTCAGCAGTCGCTCGCCCCTTGCCACTCGCTCCGGTGCGAGGCCGAGGTCGCGCATGTGGTCGCGCAGCGGGCGTCCGGTATCGGAGCGAGGCAGGTCGAGCAATTCGGCGGGCAGCAGGCCGAGGAGGGTGCGGCCGCCGATATAGGAGGCGGGAAACCAGTTGCTCTCCTCGGCGCGCGTGACGACGACGATCACGGAGCGTCGCGGCCGCCGGCCCGCGCGCGCGAGCCCGGAAATCGCCGCAAGCCCGGCGACGACGCCGGCCGCGCCGTCGAAATTGCCGCCATGCGGCACGGAATCGAGATGCGAGCCGACCACCCATGCCGGGAGGTTCGGCTCAGTCCCGCGCAGCGTCAGCAAGAGATTGCCGGCAGCGTCGACATCGCAGCTGAGGCCGAGCTCGGCGGCCACCTTGCTCATCAGATCATGCGCGCGCTGCTCGCCGGCGCCATAGGCATCGCGGGTCACACCGGGATCGTCGCGGCTCATCTCGGCCAACTGGTCGAACAGGCGAACGGCAAGCGCGCGGTCGGCGCTGAGCGGAGGGTGAACAGTCACGCGCTCGCTCCACGGCGGTGCGGCCAGACCGAGGAGTTGACCAGGAAACGCGGCCGCTCGCCAGCGAGCACGGCAAGGATGCCATGCGCGACGTCCTCGGCGGTGCGGGCGAGGCTCGCCTCGGTCGAGCCGGCGATATGCGGCGTGAGCACGATCCTGGGATGGAGCAGGAGCGGGTGGTCGGGCGGCATGTCCTCGCTGGCGAAGACGTCGAGACCGGCGCCGGCGAGATGGCCCTTGTCGAGCGCATCGAGCAGCGCCCTCTCGTTCACGACGCCCCCGCGACCGGTGTTCACCAGGAATGAGCCCGGCCGCATCGCCGCGAGCTCCGCCGCGCCGATCAGGCCGCCGGTCGATGGCGTGAGCGGCAGATGCAGCGAGACGATGTCGGATTGGGACAACAGATCACGAAGCTCCGAGATAGGCTCAACGCCGGTCTCGGCATAGAGCTCCGGGGCAGTCTCCAGCGAATGGGCGATCACCCTGAGCCCGAGCGCCTTGGCGAGGATCGCGGTCTGCCGGCCGATGCCGCCGAAACCGACGATCCCGAGCGTCAATCCCTGGAGCTCGAGCAGGCGCGCCGAGTATTTGAAGCGGAAATCGCCGGCACGCGTTGCGCGATCGGCTGCTACGAGCGACTTGGTCAGGGCGAACATCAGCGCGATCGCGTGCTCGGCGACCGAGCGCACATTGGCGTGTGGCGCGTTGACAACCGCAATGCCGCGCTCGGTTGCCAGCGCAACATCGATCGCGTCGACGCCGACGCCGTGGGAGCCGATCACCCGCAGCGCGGGAGCGGCCTCGATCGCGCGCGCGGGAAAGCCGGCGCTGCGCGTCACCACGGCGACGCAGTCGCTCGCCGCGCGGGCAAGCGCCTGCGCATCAACGTGCTCGATATGGCGCAGCGCAAGCCCGCCTCGCGCGAGAATGTCTAGTCCGGCCCGATGGATCGGCTGAACGATCAGGCAGGTTTGCGAAGCTTCGGTCATGCTCATTTCCTGTGCAGCCTGCGCCTATAAAATGCCATTTGGATTCCGTTGGTATACCATTAACATTCCAGCGTTGTTCCTTACAAGACTTCAAATACGGGCGGTACGAAAACGTGTGATTGGCAAGCGGAGATGCCCGAGGCATCGGCGCTTGCGGAATGCGGGCGAGCTTGTTCAGGCATCGGTCGGCGCTCCGTGAAGCGGCGGCCGGCGAGATGGAGACGGAAGTGGCAATCGCCGGGAGACTCTCGTGACCGCAACGTCAGCCGATACGCCGGTTCTGAAGCTGAAGGACATCCGCAAGCGCTTCGACGCCAACGAAGTGCTCAAGGGCGTGTCGCTGGACGTGCGCGCCGGCGAAGTGATCTCGATCATCGGCGCCAGCGGCTCAGGCAAGAGCACCTTCTTGCGCTGCGTCAATCTCATGGAAATCCCGGACGAAGGCTTCATGGACTTCGACCGCTTTTCCTTCGACTACATCGAGGGCGCGCGCCGGCAGCCGACGCCGCAGCAGTTGCGCGAATTGCGTGCGCAGATCGGCATGGTGTTCCAGAGCTACAATCTGTGGCCGCACATGACCGTGCTCGAGAACGTCATCGAGGCGCCGGTGCGGGTCAAGAAGGTCCCGCGCAAGGAGGCGGTCGAGCAGGCCGAAGCGCTGCTGCGGCGCATCGGCCTGTACGAGAAGCGCGGCGCCTATCCGTCAAAACTGTCCGGCGGCCAGCAGCAACGCGTCGCCATCGTGCGGGCGCTGGCGATGAAGCCCGAGGTCATGCTGTTCGACGAGGTGACCTCGGCGCTCGATCCCGAGCTCGTCGGCGAAGTGCTGGAGCTGATGGGATCGCTCGCCGCCGAGGGCATGACCATGCTGCTCGTCACCCACGAGATCGCGTTCGCGCGCGATGTATCGTCCCGCGTGGTCTTCTTCGACCAGGGCGTCATCGCGGAGTCCGGCTCGCCACGTGACATCCTCGCCGATCCCAGGAGCGACCGTCTGCGCCAGTTCCTCAAGCGCGTCCTGCATCAGGGAGTGGCCGGATGAACTTCGCTCGCTTGCTCCAGCGGATATCGCAACGATGAATCTGTCGAAGATCGAAGAGTGGCTGATCGACTTCGCGGCCTATGTGCCTGGCTTCGCGAAGGCCGCGGGGATCGTTCTCGTCCTGACGCTCCTCATCATCGTCGTGAGCTGGATCTGCGGCCTCATCGCGGCGCTCGGCAAGCAGTCGCGGCTGAAGTTCGTGCGTTCGGCCGCGTCCTTCTACGTCTGGTTCATCCGCGGCACGCCGACGCTGGTCCAGGTGTTCATCGTCTATTTCGGCTTTCCGCAGCTCGGCCTGAAGCTGTCGCCGTTCGTCGCCGGCACTCTTGCGCTCGGCATATCCAGCGGCGCCTATGTCGCCGAGACGATCCGCGCCGGCCTCACCGCGATCCCCAAGGGACAGACGGAATCGGCCCTGGCACTGGGTATGAGCCGCGCCGGCGCGATGCAGCGCATCATCCTGCCGCAGGTGTTCCGCATCATCCTTCCGTCCCTCACCAACGAGGCGATCGCCGCGCTGAAGAACACCTCGCTATTGTCCACCATCACGGTGGTCGAGCTGACGCTTTATTCGCAGCTCCTGATCGCCAGCACCTTCCGGCCGTTCGACTTCTACATCGCAAGCGCCTTGATCTACCTCGTCATGACCTCGCTGCTCTCCAGGCTCGCGCACTGGCTCGAGCGTAGCTACGCGCTGCGCTACTGACGGGGCGAGATTCCGGAACCGAACATATCAACCACGAAAGGACTTCATCGATGATCTCGCGACGGAATTTCGCTCTCCTGGCGGTCGGTATCGGCCTGACCCTCTCGGTTCCTGCCAATGCCGCCGATCTCGAGCTGCTTCAGCCCGGCAAGCTCCAGGTCGCGACGCAGGGGACGTTCGCACCCTTCTCCATGCGCGGTCCGGACGGCGCGCTCGATGGGCTCGAGATCCGCGTCGTCAAGGAGATCGCCCGCCGCCTCAAGCTCGAATACACGCCCGTCATCACCCAGTTCGATGCCGCGCTCGTCGGGCTCCTCGCCGGCCAGTACGACATGACCAGCATCTCAATGGACATCACCGCGGCGCGCCAGAAGCAGGTGACCTTCGCCGACGGCTGGCTCGCCTCGGGCGCGATGATTCTCACCCGCAAGGGTACCGGCATCCGCACCGGCGACGATCTGAAGGGCAAGAACGTGGGCGCGGTGGCGGCCTCGACCTTTGGCAAGATCGCCGAACAGAACGGCGCCACGCTGAAGAGCTACAAGGCCGAGGTCGACGCCGTCCAGGATCTCGTCAACGACAACCTCGATGCCGTGATTACCGATGCGGTCGCCGCCAACTACGCGATCAAGGCCAGGAAGTTGCCGCTTGTCACCGGCGAGGGCACACTGAGCCAGGTTCAGAAGGGATTCGCCATTCAGAAGGGCAAGCCCAACCTGACCCGCGCGATTAACGGTGCCTTGGCGGACATGATCGCCGACGGTACCTATGCGAAGTTGACGAGCGATCTGATCGGTTTCGATCCGCACCCGAAGGAGCCGATCCGCAGCGAGCTCTGAGCAACGCGCGGTCGAGAAATCAATTCGCCCGGCTGTTCCGGTTGTCCGGACACGCCGGGCGGAGCAGGGAAGGAAGTGAGGACATGCCGCGTAGGCCCAGTAGCGCGAGAAAAGCGTCGAGCCGTCAGCAGCCTGCGTCGGATTTGTCCGTTCTGCTTGCGCCGACCGAGAAGAGCCTGAGCCAGCTCGCCTATGAGCGCATTCTGGACCTGCTCGTGAAGCGCGAGCTGCCGGCCGGCACGGTGATGCAGGAGCGGCGGCTCGCCGAGTTTCTCGACATCTCGCGAACGCCGATCCGCGAGGCGCTCTATCGTCTGGAAACCGAGGGGCTCGTCACGCGCGCCCCCGGCAACAGCCTGATCGTCAAGGAATTCTCACTTGGTGAGCTCATTCAGATCCTTCAGGTTCGTCAGATGCTCGAAGCCGAGGCAGCAATCCTGTCGATCGATCGCATCTCAGGGAAGGACCTCGACGATCTGGAGGCGCATATCCTGCGCTTGCGCGAGCACGGCGATCCCCAGGCGGCCGAGAACCGCGAGGTCGACAAGCGCTTCCATGAGCTGCTGGCCGAGGCCAGCGGCAATGCTGTTCTCGCAGGCCTGATCCGCGATCTGCGCCTCAAGACGCAGATGTTCAATCTTAGTCGATTGCCGGAGCGCTTCGCGCCGGTCCACAACGAACATCTGGCCATCATCGCCGCGCTGCGGGCCAAGGATCCAAATGCGGTGCGCGCCGGCGTCGGCGCGCACATCGAGAACATCAAGCTGAGCATCATGCGCAAGCTCGGTGCGATTGGCTGATCGCTCGTCGCCGCGGAACGGCATCCGCCTCGCGGCCCCCGATGTTTCCTGCACCGCCGGGGCCAATGCCGCCGCAAATGGAAATCCAATTGTGGGCTCAATGCACGTTCAACGAGGCGTTTGTCGGAATGGACCTTGATCTTACAGAGAAATCATTCGGCTCTTAATCAGCGGGTCCCAGGTTCTAGCCCTGGTGCGCCCACAATACATGTTCTTCTTCAACGAATTGCCGAAAGGTCGTCGGTCTCGCTCGACGTTCGTGATGGGTCTAGACGTGGATCGCGTGGCCGAGTGCCTTGAAGGTCGCTTCCTGAATTGCTTCGCCCAGCGTGGGATGCGCGTGGATCGTGCCGGCGATGTCCTGCAGGACCGCGCCCATCTCGATCGCGAGGCCAAATGCGGCAGAAAGCTCCGAGACGCCCTGTCCAACCGCCTGGATACCGAGAACACGTTGATTGTCGGCCCTGGCGACGACGCGCACAAAGCCGGGCTCGCCATGGCGCGTCATCGCGCGGCCATTGGCTGCAAAGGGAAATTGGCCAACCTTGATGTTGATGCCGGCCTGGCGAGCCTGTTCCGGTGAGAGGCCCGCTGAGACGATCTCAGGATCCGTGAAGCAGATCGCCGGGATGCAATGCTTGTCCCACGCGCGCGGCATGCCGGCGGCGATTTCTGCCACCATCTCACCCTGCGCCATGGCGCGATGGGCCAGCATCGGCTCTCCCGTGACGTCGCCGATCGCATAGATGCCGCGCATCGAGGTCTCGCAATGCTGGCCGATCCGGATGAAGCGGCCGTCCATGTCGAGCACGAGTTGTTCCAGTCCCAATGCGGCGGTGACAGGTGCGCGCCCGACCGTGACGAGAATCTTGTCGGTCGAGAGGCTGCGCTCCCGGCCATCGGCCGTCTCGACGCGCAGTCCGTCGCCCTGAGCGGTCAGGCCGAGCGCCCGGGCACCGGTCAGCACCTCGACGCCGAGCGCGGTCAAGCGTTTGGCGATCGGAGTCGTCAACTCGACGTCATAGAGCGGCAGGATGTTGTCCTGCGCTTCCACCACGGAAACCTTGCTCCCCAGCTTGGCGAAGGCGGTCCCGAGCTCGAGCCCGATATAGCCGCCGCCGACGACAACGAGGGATTTTGGCACCCCTGCGAGCGAGAGTGCACCGGTCGAGGAGATGACCCTGCCGCCGAACGGCAGGGACGGCAGCTCGACAGGAGCCGAGCCGGTCGCGATCACCACCGTCTCGGCCTTGATCGTCTTCGGGCCGGTCTCGGTCTCGACGACGATCGTCTTGCCGTCGCGGAAGCGCCCATGGCCCTGGACGATCTTGACCTTGGCCTTGCGGAGCAGCGCAGCGACGCCGTTGTTCAGCCGATGGACGATACCGTCCTTCCAGGCGATCGCCTGCTTGAAGTCCAGCGCAGGTTGCGCCGCCGTCAGGCCAAAGGGGGTCTTGCCATCAGCCGCCTCCGCCAGCTTCTCGAATTCCTCGGCAACATGAATCATAGCCTTCGAAGGAATGCAGCCGACGTTCAGGCAGCTTCCACCGAGCTTGCCGCGTTCGACGAGAACGGTGTCGAGGCCGAGCTGGCCGGCGCGGATCGCGCACACATAGCCGCCGGGTCCGGCACCGATGACGACAAGCTGACAAGTGATCTCGGTCATTGCTTCTTCTGCCTTAGGGGTCGATGAAGATCGTCGCAGGGTTTTCCAGGAGCTCCTTGAGCCTTTGCACGAAGACGGCGGCAACCCATCCGTCGATGACGCGGTGATCGAAGCTGGAGGAGAGGTTCATCATCTTGCATGGCACGAACCGCGCGCCGTCCCAGACCGGACGCACGGCCATCTTGTTGACGCCGACAATGGCGACCTCGGGATGGTTGATCACCGGCGTGGTCGCAAGGCCGCCGAGCGCCCCGAGCGAGGTGATGGTGATTGTCGAGCCGGTCAGTTCCTCGCGTGTCGCGGTGCCCTCGCGGGCGCGCCGCGCGAGACGGTTCAGCTCGATGCTGCAGTCCCGGAGGTCGCGCGCCTCCGCATGCTTCACTACGGGCACGACGAGGCCTGACGGGGTCTGGGTTGCGATGCCGATATGGATGCCGGCATGCTCGTGGACGATGCCGGCCTCGTCGTCATAGAGCGCGTTGAGCGCGGGCTGCTCGGTAAGCGCCTTGACCATGGCGCGCATCAGGAACGGCAGCAGCGTGAGCTTCGGGTGCTCCGGCGCAGGTTTCCTGTTCAGCGTCGCGCGCAGATCCTCCAGCGGCGAGACGTTGACCTCCTCGATGATGGTGATGTGCGGGATGCGAGACTTCGACAGCGCCATCTTCTCGGCAATGCGGCGGCGCAAGCCCACCACCTTGACGTCGGTGACGGCGGTCTTCGGACTCATGCCGCGACCATGGGCCGGCGCCGGCCCGCGCGACAGGAAGGCGTCGATGTCCTCGTGGGTGATGCGTCCGGCGGGGCCTGTACCGTGGACCTGGCGCAGGTCGATGCCGGCTTCCCGCGCCTTGAGGCGTATGGCGGGCGAGGCCAGCGGCTTCTCGCCCGGCGCGCGGCGGACCGCAGATGTGGTCGCCGGCCGGGCCTCGATGGCCGCGGGGTGGACGCGGGCAGGGGGCGTTGGCACAGCATCCGGGGTTTCGGCGTTCGTCACGGCCGATGGTGCGGCGACGTCTTCCGTCGGTGCCTCGTCTGCCGGCTCCGAGGCATCATCGCCCGCGACCTTGAGCTTCACGAGCGTCGAGCCGATCGCCACCGCATCGCCAATCCGGGCGCCGATCCAGCTGACCTCGCCCGCGAGCGGCGAGGGAATCTCGACCGAAGCCTTGTCGGTCATCACGGTGGCAAGCAGGTCGTCCTCGCGAACAAGATCGCCCTCCTTGACGTGCCACTCGACGAGCTCTGCTTCGGCGATGCCTTCCCCGATGTCCGGAAGCTTGACGCTGCGCTCACCCATCAGCGTGTCTCCATGATGTCGCGCAGCGCCTGCCCGAGCCGGACGGGACCAGGGAAATAGTCCCATTCCTGGGCATGCGGGTAGGGCGTGTCCCAGCCGGTGACGCGCATCACCGGCGCTTCGAGATGATAGAAGCAATGCTCCTGCACCAGCGCCGTGAGCTCCGCGCCGAAGCCGGAGGTCAGGGTTGCTTCGTGCAGCACGATGCAGCGGCCGGTCCTGGCGACGGAAGCGATGATCGTCTCGAGATCGAGCGGAAGCAGGGTGCGCAGGTCGATCACCTCGGCATCGACGCCCGTCTCCTCGACCGCCGCCAGGGCGACGTGAACCATGGTGCCGTAGGCAAGGACGGTGACGGCCTCTCCGGCGCGCCGCGTCACCGCCTTGCCGAGCGGCGTGGTGTAGTGTCCCTCCGGCACTTCGGAGAGCTCATGTTTGGCCCATGCGGTGACCGGGCGATCGTGATGACCGTCGAACGGGCCGTTATAGAGCCGCTTTGGCTCCAGAAAGATGACGGGGTCCGGATCCTCGATGGCCGCGATCAGGAGGCCCTTCGCATCATGGGGATTGGACGGCACTACGGTCTTCAGTCCTGCGACATGGGTGAAGAGTGCCTCGGGGCTCTGGCTGTGGGTCTGTCCACCGAAGATGCCTCCCCCGGTCGGCATGCGGATGACGAGGGGGCAGGTGAAGTCGCCAGCCGAACGATAACGCAGGCGAGCTGCCTCCGAGACGATCTGGTCGTAGGCCGGATACATGTAATCGGCGAACTGAAGCTCGACGCAGGGGCGCAGTCCATAAGCGGCCATGCCGATCGCGGTACCGACGATGCCGCACTCGCTGATCGGCGCGTCGAAACAGCGCGAGACGCCGTATTTCTGCTGCAGGCCCTGCGTGCAACGGAACACGCCGCCGAAGAAGCCGACGTCCTCGCCATAGACTACGACGTCGTCGTTGCGATGCATCGAAACGTCGAGCGCCGAGCGGATTGCCTCGATCATCGTCATGCGCGGCACGGCTCATACTCCGATCTGTTGGCGCTGGCGCCGCAGATGCGGCGGCAGCTCGGAATAGACGTCCTCGAAGATATCGCGCGCCGAGGGCTTACCGCCGGAATGCAGGGTACCGAAGGCCTCGGCTTCCTTCTGCGCGGCGATGACGGTGGCAAGAATCTCGGCCTCGGTCTGCTTGTGGCGCTCTTCCGACCAGGCGCCGGCTGCGATGAGATGCTGCTTGAGCCGGATCACGGGATCGCCCAGCGGCCACTCCTCGGATTCGTGCTTCGGCCGGTAGGCGGAAGGATCATCCGACGTCGAATGCGCGCCGGCGCGGTAAGTGACGTATTCGATCAGTGTTGGCCCGAGGTTGAGCCGCGCCCGCTCGATCGCCCATTTTGCGACGGCATAGGTCGCGAGATAGTCGTTGCCGTCGACCCTGAGCGCGGGGATGCCGAAGCCGAGGCCGCGCGCCGCGAAGGTGCCCGAGCCGCCACGCGCGATGCCCTGGAAGGTCGAGATGGCCCACTGGTTGTTGACCACGTTGAGGACGACCGGCGCCTTGTAGGTCGAGGCGAAGACAAGCGCCGCATGGAAATCCGATTCCGCCGTCGAGCCGTCGCCGATCCAGGCGGCGGCAATGCGGTTGTCGCGCTTGATCGCCGACGCCATGGCCCAGCCGACCGCCTGGACGAACTGCGTGGCGAGGTTGCCCGAAATCGAAAAGAAGCCGTGTTTTTTCGAAGAGTACATCACGGGCAATTGCCGGCCCTTTAGCGGATCATGCTCGTTGGAATAGATCTGACACATCATGTCGACGAGCGGATAGTCGTGCGCGATCAGCAGGCCGGCCTGACGGTAGGTCGGGAAGTTCATGTCGTCGGGGCCGAGCGCGATGCGGAACGCGCAGCTCACCGCTTCCTCGCCGGTGTGCTGCATGTAGAAAGACGTCTTGCCCTGACGTTGCGCCATCTGCATGCGCGCGTCGAACGTGCGCAGGGTCATCATGTGGCGCAGGCCGGCGACCAGCTCGTCCAGGGAGAGGTCCGGCACCCATGGCCCGATTGCCCGGCCCTCGTGATTGAGCACGCGGATGATCGAGTAGGCGAGATCGCGAATCTCCTCGGGCGGCACGTCGACCGGCGGGCGCCGGACTGAGCCCGCCTTTGGAATTGAGACGCCGGAGAAATCTGGCTTTCCCCCCGGCCGGCTGGCAGGCTCCGGAACGTGAAAGTGAAGTGGCGTGGGGCTGTTCATGGGAGCATCCGCTCGTTTGCCGGTTCTGGAGAGACAACGCCTGGCCGACCGGATTCCTCGCGCGCGAGCCCCACGACGCGAAGGTCCGTGATCGCCGGATGGCGCGACAGCCGTTCCGCGATGTCAGCACAATCGGCCGACGGCTGGACTTCAAGGACCATCCGTATCGTCCGGCCGCCACCGGGGCAGGTCGTCATCGCGACCTGGTCGAGGCCGAAGCCGAACCGCGCCGCGTCGAGGACGAGCCGAACGATCCCGTCAAAGGGGTCGGACGTGGTGGCGATCACGCTGACGGATCGGCGCTGTTGAGGTTGCATGTCACGTTCTCCCGCCGCACAATGATAATCTCCTGGCTCAAGAAAATTTCCCAAAATTCCGATGTGTTGGCCGGAATCTCGGAAAAGTCTCCCGCCGAAATGCAAAAAGACAGAAGGATTGACCCATGCCCTCCAAGCGCAGCCCCGTCGAGGATCTCGATCATCTGGATCGCCGGATTCTCTCGGCGCTTTGCGAGAACGGCCGCTTGACGACGAGTGCGCTGGCGGAGCAGGTCGGGCTCTCGAGTTCTCCATGCTGGACCAGAGTGAAGCGCCTGGAGGAAAACGGCGCGATCGAGAAATATGTCGCGGTGCTCAATCACGCCAATCTTGGATACAACAACATCGCCTTCGTCGAGATCACGCTGGACAAGCATGACGACAAGGTGCTCGATCGCTTCGGCACTGCCCTGTCGCGGATTCCGGAGGTGATGGAGGCCTACCTGGTGACCGGCGATTACGACTATCTCATCAAGGTCGTCGTGCGAGACACCGATCACTACGAGCGCTTCTTGCGACAGTCGTTGTACAGGATACCGGGCATCCGCCAGTCGCGAACGACATTCGGCCTGCGTACCCTGAAACGCCAGATTTCGATCGATCCCTCCAAGGCCGGTCCGCCGTAAGCGCGGCCGTTTCGAACGGGCCCTCGAGGGCCGAGCTCCCGCGATCGGGAGCCCGACGAAAGATGCTCGTGGCGCCGCGCGCCTAAGCCAGGAACATTCGGTTTGACGCCAGCTCCCGCGTTCGCGCGGAAGCCAGCGGAGCATCAGAATGCGGTCTTTTTGCCGATGATGCCGACATAGCTCGATCGCACCAGGGCGCCCCATCGCCCATCCTTCTTGACGATCACATAGAAGGAATCGGCCGACAATATCGGCTTGTCGTTGGCGTCATAGCGCGTGAACCGCGTGACGAAGTGCAGCTTGTCGTCGGATTTTTGCACGAGCTTGCGATAGGTCCATGCCGAACGCGCCCAGGTCGAGGCCTGCGCCAACTGCTTCGCGTCGCTCGATTGCGCATACTCTTCCGGCGTGTTCCAGATCTGCACCTGGCCGGCGGCGATCCGGATGTGCGGATAATGGACCGTCTTGGCCCAAGCTTCCGCATCTCGCGAGTTGAACGCCTTCATGAACTCGTCGAGATAGGAGCATCCCTGCTTCAAGAGCTCGTCGTTTCCGGAATTCAGGCACTCATCGTCGGCCTGAGTTTGAGCGAGCGCAACGGTGCTCATGCCAAAAAACACACCCGCGAGCGCGAGCAGTCTGCGAAATTTCATACTTTACCTCCCTGTCAGGTGAAATCGACTCTGTTTCGTTGTGATTGGTCGAGGCGCCGATCGCGTTTCGATCTTCAAGTAGACGAACCGCCGAGGCAATGCCGGCGAAGCGCAGTATTTCTGACGGGGGTGTCAGTTTTTCTCAACGGCCGAGATCTCGGCGACACTGCCCGGTGTGAGCGTCAAAATGCCGGAGGATCAGAAAAACGAAACAGGGGGTCAGAAAAAGCGCCTTGCATGAAGCGGGGCGACCTCGCTCATCTTGCCCGCCAAGAAGAGCCTGTTGCGGGCGGGGAAACAACGATGATCGCGAGCAGTCAATCCTGCGCGAGGGCTCGGCCCGGTCGCGCCTCCGAAGCCGGAAACGGTTGACCGGAACATGAGCCGCTCGGAGCATCTGGTGCGTGGAATTCCATCGTTCAGGCTGACGCAGGAGGAGGTCATCTTCTGCATCACGCTCGTCCTGATCGCGGCTTTCTCGATCTTCCTGCCCAGGTTTCTCACCGCTGGGAACATCCTCACGCTCCTGAACAACGTCGCGACGCTCGGTATCCTTGCGGTCGGCATGGCGCTGGTCGTCGTGGGGCGCGGCATCGACCTGACCATGATCGCGGTGATGGTGATCGGCGTTGCGTTCAGCATCTGGCTGTCGACAGCCGGCCTGCCGTTTGGCTGGGCATTGGTGGTCGGCGGGCTGCTCGTCATCCTCGTCGGCGTCGGCACCGGAACGCTCGTCGCGGTGGCGGACGTGCCTCCGATCTTTGCGACCCTCGGCCTCGCATCGGTGGTCTATGGCGCAGGGCGAATCGTCTTCAAGTCGGACGTGGTCTATGCCCCGACGGGGCACGGCTGGTTCACGTTCCTCGGAACAGGGACGATCGTAGGTGTTCCCGTCTCGGTCTGCGTGGCGGCGGTGCTGGCTGGACTTGTCGCCCTGTTCCTGCGGAAGACCCGTTTCGGGCGGTTCATCTACGCGACCGGCGACAATCCTTTCGCCGCGCGCACGATGGGATTGCCGGCCCGGCCGGTCATCGTCTCGCAATATGCCGCCAGCGCCCTGATCGCATTTCTGTCCGGCATCCTGATGTGCGCGGTGGTCTCCGGCATCAATACGCGTCTGTACAACTCGACGCTGATCTACGACGTGCTGCTCGTCGTCGTGCTCGGCGGCATCGGTCTCAGCGGCGGACAGGGCGGTGTCCGCAACGTGATCGTGGGAACGATCCTCGTCGGCGTTCTCACCAACGGCATGACGATCCTCAACATCAGCTTCACGGCCCAGAATCTCATCAAGGGCGTGATCCTGCTTGGCGCTCTGGCGATCGATGCGCTGCTCAATCCGCGCGACGAACAGACCTCGCAGAGTGGCGACATCTAGGGCGAACGCCTCAAGCAACTACAATCCGGGAGGACATCATGGTTTCAGTTCTGCGAAAATTGCTGTTGACGGGCCTCGTGCTCGGGGGCCTTGCAGCGGCAACGCCGGGCATCGCCGCCGAGGTGCAGCAGGTCGGCAGAGAGGCATATCTGAAGGCCCTCAAGGGCAAGAAGGTGATCTTCGTTCCGATCTCCCAGGGCTTCGACCTCAACCAGGCCTGGGTGACGGTTTGGCAGCGGCATGCCCAACGTTACGGCTTCACGCTCGAAGTGCGCGATCCCAACATGAACACGGAGGCGGGCATTCGCGCGCTGACCGGCGCGATCGCCGAGAAACCCGATCTGCTGATCGTGCAGAATCCGGACGTGCAGACCTATGCGCGCCAGTTGAAGCAGGCTCAGGAGGCCGGAATTCCGGTGCTTCAGGTCAACATGCAGTCGGCGACCCAGACGGATTCCTATGTCGGCAACGACTGGATCGAGATGGGCCGGCTCGAGATGGGCGAACTCGCCAAGGCGTGCGCCAAGGGCAAGGGCCCATCCACCAAGGTTGTCTGGCTCGCCGGCGTGGAGACCGGCGCGGCTAACATCTACATGCGCCAGGGCATCAACGAGGTGCTGGCCGCCAATCCCGACCTTCAGCTCGTCTCTGACCAGGCCGCCAACTACGACTCCGACAAGGCGCGCCAGATCACTGCGACGGTTCTCCAGCAGCATCCCGATCTCTGCGGCGTCATGGGCATCTGGGACAATGCCGAGGTGGGAGCCGGAGCTGCCGTGGCAGCCGCGGGCAGGACCGGGCAGGTCACGATCGTCACGAACGGCGCGGGAAGCCAGACCGGTTGCGACAGCATCAAGAAGGGGCTCCTGACCGTCGTGTACAACTTCCACGCCGACATCCAGGGTGAGATCGCGGCAGGCCAGATATCCGAGCTGCTGCAAGGCAACCGCAAGGCGGCGGCCGTCAAGGACGTATTCTTTGGCCCGGTGACGCGGGTCGACAAGAACAACGCGGCGGGCCGCAACTGCTGGACGCTCGACGAACTCAAGTGAGGGGCATGTCGCGCGTCGACCCCACGTCGGCGCGCGCAGGGAATGGACGAGATGAGTTTTTCGACCGATATCGTTCGCTGGCGGTACAAGCTCCTCCCCGATCACGTGATCGGGGAGGTCCTCACCAAGAAGTGGGTCGACAGCGCCATCCCGTTCCTGGCGCTGGCGCTGCTCGTGTTCGGTCTGGGGCCGTTCGTTCCGCACTTCTTCGAATGGACCACGCTCGGAAACCTCGCGCGCCAGTTTGCGGAGTTCGGGCTGATCGTTCTCGGCCTCACGATCGTGATGATGTCGGGCGGAATCGATCTGTCCGTCGGCTCGGTTTTCGCACTGTCTGTGCTGATGTCCCTGATCGGCATGAATGTCGAGGGATGGAGCGCCGCTACCGGCCTCATTGCCACACTAGCGGTCGGAGGCTCATGCGGTGCCCTGAACGGGCTGCTTGTCGGCTACGTCAGGATGCGGGCGTTCCTGACGACCCTCGTCACTCTCATCATCTTCCGATCGTTGTTCGAGATCGTCTTTCCGGAGTTCTCGACGGCGATTGTGACCAACGTGTCCGACTCCGCCGCGTTTGAATATCTCGGCACCGCGAATATCGGGCTGGTCCCGGTCTCCTTCCTGATCACGGCCGCCATCGCGATCGGGATTCACGTGGTGCTCTCGCGTACTCGGTATGGCTGGCATCTCCTCGCTGTCGGCGGGGCGCGCCGGTCGGCGTACAATGCCGGCATCAATGTCCGCTGGACGATCTTCAGCGCCTATGTTTGCTGCAGCACCCTCGTCGCCCTGTCCGGATTCATGTTCGCGAGCCGGATCGGAAGCGCGGCGTCGGACGTCGGGGCGGGACTCGAGCTGCAGGCGCTCACGGCCACGGTGCTGGGTGGCATCTCGCTTGGTGGCGGGCGGGGCACTGTCTCCAAGGCGATCATGGGGGCCGTCTTCGTGCTGCTCCTGTCGAACAGCTTCCTCGCGCTCGCGATCTCCGGCCCCGGGGCCGACCTCGTGCTGGGTCTGATCCTTGTCGCCGCCGTCTTCCTTGACGTGCGCTGGGTCAAGAACCGCCACAAGCTGCTGCGGAGCGTCTACATTTCCCCGGCCTATGCCCGCATGCCCGACCCCATCCCGACGGACCCGGGCGCCGGCGCCATGGCACCGAACGACAGGCTGCGCGACGTCGGCGTTATTGGCCTTGGCATTCTGGAGGGAGCCGAGGACGTCATCTTCGATCGCGACGACAACCTCTACACAGGCAACCGTCACGGCGACATCGTGCGCTGGTTTGCACCCGATTATCGGCGATGGGAGGTGCTGGCACACATCGGCGGCTCGCCACTGGGAATGGCGTTCGATCGCCAGGGACATCTCAACATCTGCGTCGCGGGAATGGGCCTCTATCAGGTCGAGATGAACGGCACCGTGCGCCGGCTGACTGCGGAGACAAACCGGAGCCCGCTGTCGATCATCGACGATTCCAACATGAAGCTCGCGGACGATCTCGATATCGCCCTGGATGGCATGATCTATTTCAGCGAGGCGACGACGCGGTTCGAGATGCACGACTGGTACTCGGACGCGCTCGAGAGCCGCGGCAACGGCCGCATCATCCGCTACGACCCGAAGACCCGAAGGACCCGGACCGTTCTGAAGAACCTGGTGTTCCCGAACGGCATCTGCATATCCTACGACAACGAATCCCTGCTCTTCGCGGAAAGCTGGGCTTGCCGGATCAGTCGGTACTATTTCGATGGACCGAAGAAGGGCGAGGTGGAGGTCGTCATTCCGAACCTTCCCGGTTACCCCGACAACATCAATCGTGCGTCCGACGGGTGCTACTGGCTGGCCTTGATGGGGATGCGTACACCGGCGCTCGACCTGTCGCTCGAGATGCCGGGCTTCCGCAAGAGGATGTCGCGGCGGTGCTCCGAAGACGCCTGGCTGATGCCGAATTTGAACACCGGATGTGTTCTCAAGTTCAACGAGCGCGGCGAGATCCTCGAAAGCTATTGGGATCAGGGCGGTCAGAAGCATCCCATGATCACCTCGATGCGCGAGCACAAGGGCGTGCTTTATCTCTGCGGAATCTTCAACAACCGGATGGGGACATACCGGCTGGAGGGAGCCGATCCCGCGTTCTGCGGTGTAGACAGTTATTGGGGCCGCCGCTCGTGAAATGGATCGACAAAGTGCTGGGGCGCCGCGAAGGCGCGGTCACGGTGCCCGTGCTCGACGGCCCGTTCCTGCCAAACCAGAAGCTCGAGGCAGCCCCGGTCCTCTGCCAGGTCGATCAGGTCGACAACCTCGTGGCTCTCGGTGCGAACCTCTTTGCCTCGAGCGGGTCCGAGCTGCTCCGCCTGCGGCCGATCTCCTCCTCGGGTCCGGAGACGGTGGCAAGGTTCGATGCCCCCATCTCGGCGATGGCTGGACTGGGTGACGCACTGGCGATAGGGCTCGACCGCAAGGGACTCGTCGTACGGGGCGGTCGCTTCGACGGCAAGGTGGTTCAGCCTTGTGGTGACGTCCTGCATTGCCCGACCGCAATCGCGTGGCTGGACGAGTCGACGCTCGCCGTGTGCAACGGGTCGAAACATGTCGGTGCACTCGACTGGCGGCGTGCGCTGATGACGAAGGATAGTTCGGGCTCGATCGTCGTCGTCGATCTCGTCAAGGACCAGGTCACGATCGCAGCGAGCGGGTTGGGGTGGCCATCCGGATTGGTGGCATCAGACGGACAGGTGTTCGTCTCCGAGTGTCTGAGTCACCGCATCCTTGCGCTGGCGCTTCCGGCTGGAAAGCCCGTTGAGCTTGTCACCGGCCTGCCTGGCTATCCCGCACGCCTGACGCGTGCGGCTGCCGGTGGCATTTGGCTTTCCTTCTATTCCGTGCGCAACCAGCTCGTGGAGTTCATCCTGCGCGAGGATGAATACAGGACCCGTATGGTCAACGAGCTGCCGGAGGAGCACTGGGTGGCCCCGTCACTCTATTCAGGACGCAGCTTCAAGGAGCCGATGCAGGGAAGCCAGCTGAAGCAGATGGGCATCCTGAAGCCCTATTCGGTCACGCGGTCTTATGGGCTGATAGCGTATTGCGACGCGAACATGACGCCCATCGGATCCTTCCACTCCCGCGCGGACGGCACGCGGCATGGTGTCGTGGCGGCTGCCGAATGCGCAGGCGCGCTCTACCTCGCCAGTCGCGGTTCGAACGCGGTCCTGGAAATCCGCGATCCGGCGGCGGCCCTCTCGGAGTAATCGCATGCAGCCCATTCTGGAGATCCGCAACGGGACGAAATTGTTTGGAAGGATCCCGGCCTTCCAGGACGTCGATTTCGCCGTTTCGCCGGGAGAGGTTCACGCCATTCTCGGCGAGAACGGTGCCGGCAAGTCGACGCTGACGAAGGTTCTTGCGGGCGTCTACAAGCTCACTTCCGGCGAGATGCTTTTGAACGGGACGCCGGTGCGATTGTCGACGCCCGCGGAAGGCCTGAAGCAGGGCGTGGTCATGGTCTACCAGGAGACCAATCTCGTGCCGTCGATGACGGTGGCGCAGAATATCTACCTGGGCGAGGAGAAGGCGTTCAACCGGTTGCGGGGACTCTACATCCAGGCCCGGCAGTTCCTGGCCAGCATGGGCTTCCAGGTCGATCCGACGGCACAGGTCTCACAGCTCGGGGCCGCGCAAAAGCAGATGGTGGAGATCGCGCGCGCCGTTCATCACAAGGCAAAGGTGATCATCTTCGATGAGCCGACGGCGACACTCACGCCGGAGGAGAAGCGGCACTTCTTCAACCTGATCCGGCGTCTGGTCGCCGACAAGGTCGCGATCATCTTCATTTCGCATGCGCTCGAGGAGGCGCTGCAGCTCGCCGACCGCATTACAATTCTCCGGGACGGGCGGCTCGTCGCATCGGATGTCAAGGCGGCGTTCACGCGTGACACGGTCATCCAGGCGATGGTCGGACGCAACCTCACCGAGACGTTGCATGGCGATCGCGGCCGCCCGCCCAGGCCGTATGGCGAACGGGTGCTCAGCGTCGAGAACTTGTCTTCGGGCACCATGGTCCGCAATACGTCGTTCTCGATCTTCGCCGGACAGGTGACCGGTGTCTTCGGGCTGGTCGGCGCCGGTCGTACCGAAATGATGAAGGTGGTCGCGGGCGTGCTGAAGCGGGACGCCTTCCATGGTGGCGAGATCAAGTATTGCGGCAAGTCGGTCCGCTACCGGGTTCCGAGGATGGCGGTCCGGGAAGGCATCGTCTATGTCACGGAAGACCGCAAGTTCGACGGCTTCTTCGAGACAATGACGGTGGCCGAGAACCTGCACCTGGGCGAGCTCTCGCGCTTCTCGAACCCGCTGTCCGTGATCTCGATGACACGGGCGAAGGAGCTGGCGCGACAATGGGCCGGGCGGCTTCAGCTTCGCTCCATCAACGAAAAGGCCAGGGTGATCGAACTCTCCGGCGGCAACCAGCAGAAGGTCGTCATCGCGCGGTCACTCATCCAGAAGCCGAAGCTCATCATCTTCGACGAGCCGACCCGCGGCGTCGACGTCGGGGCCATCGTCGAGATCCACCAGTTCATCAACAGCCTGGCCGACGAGGGCTTGGCCGTGGTCGTGATCTCCTCCTACCTGCCCGAGGTCATGGCCCTCTCTGACCGCATCCTGGTCGCCAAGCGGGGCAAGATCGTCGAGGAGATCAAGACCACCGAGGCAACCGAGCAGCAGATCATGTACGCCGCCGTCCACTAGACGGCCTGCTACAGCATATGCCGGTTGTCCTGACATGTGGGGCAGGAGACCGGCGACCGGACATGCAAGAGATGAACGAGGTTACCGTGACGAAGGTCGGAATTATCGGCGTGGGCCTGATGGGCCACGGCATCGCGAAGAACGTCATGGCGCGGGGCCGCTTCCCCCTGGCGTTTCTCGATCATCCGGGCAACCAGCCCGTCGACGATCTCGTCGGGCTCGGTGCCATCGCCTGCAAGACTCCTGCTGACGTAGCGGAAGCATCGGATATCATCATCCTCTGCGTCACCGGTTCGCCCCAGGTCGAAGCGGTTCTCGCCGGTGACGCGGGCATCTTGTCCCGGCTGCACAAGGGAACCATCATCGTCGATTGCTCGACCGCACTGCCGGAATCGACATTGCGGATGGCCGCGGCCGTCCGCGCCGCCGGCGGGGCCTTCCTCGATGCGCCCATGACCCGCACGGCAAAGCATGCGGAAGATGGGGCGCTGAACCTTCTGGTTGGCGGCGACGAAGCAGATTTTCAAAATGCCTGCGCGGTCCTCGCATCCTTCACCGAGCGGGTCGAAAGAGTTGGGCCGGTGAGCTTTGGTCATCGGCTCAAGCTGCTCCACAACTATGTCTCGATCGGGTTCATGGCGCTGCTCAGCGAAGCCGCTGCACAGGCGGCCGATGCGGGCGTCGATCCCGCGGTTTTCGTCGATGTCCTCGCCAAAGGAGGCGGGGCCGGCGCTGCGCTACAGCGTATGACGCCCGCCATCGTGACGGACGACGTCAGCACAGTCCCGTTTTTCATCGGCAATGCGTTGAAAGACATCGATTACTACCGGACCATGGCAAGTGCATCCGGCGCATCCAGGACGATCGCCGACGGCGTTGCCGGTGCGATCGCGGCAGTGGTCGAGAGCGGCCACGGCCAGGCCTACATTCCGGAATTGGCGCGCTTTTTGCGGAAGCAGCCGGCCGCCTAGAGGCCCTGCCCGAGGCAAAGAATCAGCGCTATGAAAGCGCGAAATCAAACAACGGCGGGGCATCCGGCCATCGCCTCTGTTGAGACAGGAGTACTCCGATGACGAAAGCTGAGATCCGATTTCCGGTCGACGGCCGAACCCGAAAGATGTTCGTCAATGGCGCGTGGGTGGAAGCCCGCTCGGGCAAGGTCTTCGAGACGCATAACCCCGCGACTGGCGAAGTCATCGCCCGTGTCCCGCGTGGCGAGGCGACCGACATCAACGAGGCGGTCGCTGCGGCCCGTCGCGCCTTCGTGGGACCGTGGAGCCGTTTCAAGCCGTTCGAGCGGCAGGCGCTGCTCCTGCGTATCGCCGACCTGTTCGAGAAGCACTGGGAGGAGATCAGCCAGTCCGACACGGCCGATATGGGAATGCCGATCGCCCGGACGCGGGCGAACAAGCTTCGCGTGATCGGCATGCTGCGATACTACGCCGGCATGGCAACCGCGCTCCATGGACAGACGGTGGACAATTCGCTTCCGGGCGACATCGTCTCGTTCACGCGGAAGGAGCCCGTCGGCGTGGTTGGCGCCATCATCCCCTGGAATGCGCCGACGGCCGCATCGGTTTGGAAGATCGGACCCGCGCTCGCAACCGGCTGCACGATCGTGCTGAAGCCGTCGGAAGAGGCGCCGCTGACGCCGCTGCTGATCGCGGACCTGATGAACGAGGCCGGCGTGCCGCCTGGCGTCGTCAACGTGGTGACCGGAACCGGGGTGGAGGCCGGCGCACCGCTGGCCGAGCATCCCGATGTCGACAAGATCGTCTTCACCGGCTCCACCGCTACCGGCCAGGCGATCATCCGGGCTTCGGCCGGCAACCTCAAGCGGGTGTCTCTCGAGCTGGGCGGAAAGTCACCGGTCATCGTCTGTGCCGACGCTGATCTCGACAAGGCCGTGCCGATCGCCGCGATGGCCGCATTCGCCAATTCGGGTCAGATCTGCATCGCCGGCTCGCGCCTGTTCGTGGAGCGTAAAATCCACGATGAATTGGTCGAGCGGCTCGGGAAGTTCGCCTCGGCCCTGAAGATCGGCGATGGCGCGGATCCGACGACGGAGATCGGACCTCTCGTTTCCCGGCGACAGCTCGACAAGGTCGAGGGCTTCCTGCAAAGCGGGCGCGAGGAGGGCGCGAAGGTGGTGGCCGGCGGCCGGCGCGTAAGGGAGGGGAATCTTGCGAAGGGTAACTTCGTCGAACCGACCGTGTTCGCCGGCGTATCCGATGACATGCAGATCGCCCGTGACGAAATCTTCGGCCCGGTCATTTCCGCGCTGCCGTTCGATACCCTCGACGAGGCAGTGGAAAGAGCCAACGCGACGCCGTACGGGCTCGCGGCGGGTGTCTTCACGCGCGACGTGAGCAAGGCCCACGTCATCTCCCGCAGCCTCCGCGCAGGGTCGGTGTGGGTGAACACCTATCATGCGCTGGATCCCGCAATGCCATTCGGCGGCTACAAGATGAGCGGATATGGCCGCGAGGGCGGCACCGAGCATCTCGACGAATATCTGCACACGAAGGGTGTCTGGATCAAGCTGGACTGACTTTGAGACGATGCGATCGGATGCGTGCCTGCCGTGCGCAATCTGAGGCAACCACAGATGAAATTCACCGAGCGAGTATCATGAAGGACACTTACACAATTGCTGTCGTGCATGGCGACGGCATCGGCCCTGAAGTGGCGCGTGCGGCGGTCGCGGTGCTGCAGGCCGGCGTCCAGGCCGGCACGCTGCAGTTCGTGGACTATCCCGCGGGCGCCGATCACTTCCTGAAAACGGGGGACTCGTTCCCGGCGGCCTCGTTCGAGGGCTGCAGGACGGCCGACGCCATTCTGCACGGTGCGGCCGGCATTCCCGGCGTGGTCCATCCCGACGGGACCGAGGCCGGGCTCGACTTCACGTTGACGCTCCGCTTCAAGCTCGACCTTTTTGCCAATGTGCGGCCGATCAAACTCTACAAGGGCGTTCCGTCGCCCCTGGGGCGGCCGGGTCCGATTGATTACGTCATCGTCAGGGAGAACAGCGAAGGGCTCTATGCCGCGCGCGGTGCGGGTGCGCTACTGAGGGAAGAAGTGGCTGTCGATACCCTCGTCCAGACCCGGAAGGGCATCGAGCGCATCGTACGGTTTGCGTTCGAACTGGCCAGAACGCGCAACGGCTCGCCAAAGGACGGACGACGCCGCGTGACCTGCTGCGACAAGGCCAATGTGCTGCGGACCTACGCGTTCTTCCGTGCCGTGTTCGACGAGGTGGCGAAGGATTATCCCGACATCGAGGCCGAGCACGTCCTTGTTGACGCGATGACGGTTCATCTCGTCAACAAGCCCTCTCATTTCGACGTCATCGTCACCGAGAACATGTTCGGCGACATCATCTCCGACCTCGGTGCGGCGACCGTCGGCGGCATGGGCATGGCTCCATCCGAAGAGGTCGGTGACGGGATCGGTTTCTTCCAGGCCTCGCATGGCTCGGCGCCCGACATCGCAGGAAAGGGACTCGCCAACCCCTATGGAACCATCCTGGCATCGATCCTGATGCTGAGGCGTCTGGATCAGCGCCATCGCGACGGCCGGTTGAGGGCCGGGGCAGACGGGATCGAAGCTGCGGTGCGCGCCGGGCTGGAGGACCCCGCATTGAGGACCCGCGACATCGGCGGCGTCGCGCCGACCAATCAGGTCGTGGATGCTCTGCTGAAACGGCTTTGATACGCCGGGTTCAGCGGAGCTGGGCAAGGCTGGTTCGTATCAAGGTAATCAGCCGTTCGGTGTTGGGGCGGAGGATCGGCCCGCGCGCGGTGATCAAGCCGACCTGGCGAAGCCCGACATGGTCGGAGATCGGCACCATGCGAAATTGCTGCACGCCGGCCTGCACCAGCGCGACCCGGGGCACGATTGCAACGCCGAGGCCGGACGCTGCAAGGGCCATGGCCGTCGTGGCCTGCTGGACCTCGAACGGGACGTCGAGAAGGATTCCGAGCGCCTCCAGCGTGTCATCTATCAATCCCCGGACCGCGGTCGACTTCGACAGCATGATCGTGGGCTTGTCGACGAGGTCGGCAAAGCAGATGCTCGACTGCCCCTCGTCGAAGACGGGCGGCACGCAGGCATAAAGTGGATCCTCGAGGATCGGCTCGAACTCGAAGTCCTCCATGCCCGGAATCTTCGGGCCAACGCCGAATTCGACATCCCGACGTCTCAGCAGCTCGAGCATCGGCCCGGTCGGCAGCTCCATGAGCTGCACCTGGGTGCGCGGATGACGGATCTTGAACGTCGCCAGGATGTTCGGAAGCCAGCCGGTCGCAAGCGTCGGGACGCAGGCCATTTGAATGTGGCGGCTGCGCGACTGGGCTGCTTCCGTCAGCAGATCGAGTCCGGACTGAACTTCCTGCAGCGCGCGCTTGGCCTGCTCGAACAGGATCCGGCCCTCGGGTGTGAGCAAGACCTTCTGCGGCGTTCTGCGAAAGAGCTGGACGCCGATCTGCTCTTCCAGCCCGCGAACCTGCATGCTTACCGCGGAAGGAGACCGGTTCGATTCCTGTGCGGCTTTCCGGAAGCTCTCGTGTTCCGCCGCGAGCAGGAAGGTATGGAGAAGCTTGAGATTGATGTTCGACAACGGCTGTTACCTAGTTCGGCGTCTACGTCTATGCGGTCTAACGCAGGAGGACGAGGGTCCTTCTCTTTGCCCGGAATGGGTCCACCCGCAATATCCAGTGCCGATTGGCATGCACGCGCATGAAAAAATCTGCAGCCAAGTTGCGGTGCAGCAAGACCCCGGCCGGCCGGGCAAAAGCAGCGTTGTGATCGCGCGACAGACGCCTATTTTCGGCCGGATAAGCTCCAGTCTGGGGCCTGACAATTTTTGAGTTTAGGCGGACGATTGGAGGAAGTATCGCAGATTTTCGTCGTGTGGGGTGAAGCGGTAGCGGTCTCCTGACTCGAGCCCCCGACGCCTCATCTTGTAAGTTCTCGCGAGGCGCGCGTATTTGCTATCGGGCCATTCCGACAAATGGAAATCCAATTGTGGGCTCAATGCACGTTCAACGAGGCGTTTGTCGGAATGGCCCTTGATCTTACCGAGAAATCATTCGACTCTTAATCAGCGGCTCTGTCGGAGCATCTCCAACCGATGGGTGGGCGACGATTACATTCACCATCACCCAAGTCGGTCTAGCGCCATCGAGCGGATTTGCGGTGCGCGAACTTGCGCACGAACGAAAAGTGCACGTATCTGGTGCGGTAGTCGCGCCGAGGGCAACGAACACCAAGGAAGAGACTGATGTGATTGGTGGGCCCGGCAGGACTCGAACCTGCAACCAGACCGTTATGAGCGGCCGGCTCTAACCATTGAGCTACAGGCTCAAGTCGTGACAACGGGGACGGCATGCTCGCGCAGTCAAGGCGATGGCCGCCGGGGTCCGTTGCGCGACCGCGATACGCGAAGCTGTGCGCACGCTGGGCTTGAGATCAAGGTGAGGCTGCATGCGGGCTAATACAAGGTGAGTGGGGGCGAGGCGGTCGGTCTCGCTCCACATCAGCGCGTGCGTCGCCGCGAAAGCGTTGGCCGGCGAAGTTCTGGTGTCGAGCGCGGTGAAGGACCTGATGAAGACGCGGTCAACGATCAGCTCCAGGGATCACGGGGTGCATCAGCTCAATTGCGTGGCGGAGCGGTGGCAGCTGTGGCGGGTGGAGGGGTAGGTTGGCGTTCTCACTTCGCTGAATTTGCGCAGCCTGAGGGCCGTTCCCTTGGTATTGGAGAGGTCGTCGGTTCAACATCACCGCACGCCCGTGCCTTTGCAGCGCTGGCACTTCACCACCTTGTCGCCCTTCCTGAGCAAACCTTTGCCTTCACAATTTTTGCATTTCTGCTTCTTCTTTATATTCGGGCCTTTTTCACTAACCATGAAATTCTCCTGCCGCGAGAGAGCGGTCTTGTGCGGGTGCTCAGCGGAACAGCCGCGCGTCGCCAGGTCAACCCTGCACGGTCATTTATGCCGGCTTCGGCACCACCAGCACCGGCACGCTTCCGTCCATCAGGACCTCGGATGTCTGGCTGCCCAAAAACAGCTTCCTGAGGCCGCGACGCCCATGAGAGGCCATGACGATCAAGTCGCAGCCCCTGGACTTTGCTGTTTCAATGATCGCAGTCGCCGGGTGCGCATTCGGAACATGCAAGAGTTCTGCAGATTTACCGATCTGCTCCGACATGGCGCGCGCGTCATCGAGCACTTTGCCTGCACGGGCCTTGCAGGCTGCGTCGAAGCTATCGATCTCGTCCTGCGTCGGAATCCATCCCGAGTCGTGCCCGCCCCCATAGTCAACCGGCAGTGCTTCCGTGACGGTGATGATCGTCAGCCTGGTGTTCAAGGCCTTCGCCAAGGCAATGCCGGCATTGAGGGCACTGTCACTGTAATCCCCATTGATCCGCTAGTGGACCTTGTTGGACGCAGATCGAACTTTGTGCCTCGTCCCACCCGCCGGAATTCCGCAGAATTTGCGAGGAACTGAGGGAGCTCAAGGGATTCTAACCCTTTGCTGCCGACAGGACATCGACGTAAGGGTAGCGAAGCTTTCCGGAAATGACGTCAGACGGCGACACTACGATTTGCCTCGATCCATTCCGGAATTGCTCAACGTCGTGGCTGGAAATTCCCTGGAATTGGACTTGCAGAACGCGCGGATGCGCCCATTCTCCATTCTTGCCGAACCGGACGTCGCCCATGACCGTGTTGAATGTCGCCGTCCGTACGTAGGCCGAGAGGCTGGCATCGTCGAAGCCACCGGTCGCTTCGACAGCCTGAGCTACTACCTGCATCTGGGCGTAAGCGAGCGGCGCCATGTAATGGCCTAAGGGATCGACACCCGCGTCGTCTGCTCGTGCTTGGTAGGTATTCAGGAATCCCTGAACCCCGGGGAACATCATGTTGGGAACCGGTTGCCAGTATCGTAGTTCACGAAACCGTTGAGCAGCGGGCCGAGCGTGGTCTTCACCACTGTGTTCTGTGGGCCGATCATGCCAGCGCCGACCATTTTTGGACGAAACGCGTGTGCATGGATGGCATGCACGAGGCCGATCGAGTCATCTAGATAGGAACAGAGAAACAGAAGGTCGCAGTTGCTCTTGGCGACTGCGTCGATGACAGGCGTGAAATTCTCGGTCGTTAGCGGATAAGTAGCTTCATGAACGATATGGAAGCCGTGCTTGGCGGCATTGGCTTTTGCGCCAAGGATGGGGTTGCGCGAGAATTCCGCATCCGCCGAGACCAACGCTACGGTCAATGGTCGAGGCGTCTGCGCCGCGCCAAGCTCGAAAAATCCCTCGGTCAACGCGGCGTTTGGATCTGGCCCGGTTGGGATCATCGCGAAGTAGTTGGGATAGGCGAGCGCGTTGTTAACACCGAGGCCCATCAGACCAACGAAGAACCGCTGCCGCTCCATGATCAACGGCATCGCCGGCAGTATGGTGTTGGTGCCGTAACCGCCGATGACGAGATCGACCGTGTCCTCGTCCATCAATCGCTTGTAGAGGCCGGGAACGCGCGATGCATCGGCGTGATCGTCGTAGCAGATGAGTTCGACGGGTCTACCAAGCAATCCGCCCCGGCCGTTGATATCCTCCCGCCAAATCTCATGGGCAAGCTGCGCCGACCGACTGTTGCCCGCAACGGGGCCGGTCAGCGACAAGCAATAGCCGATACGGATTGATGCGGGCACGTTTGGCCCCTTACTTAGCGTGGCTGGTGAGAAGCTGAAGTTCCCACGCCAGCGCAACAGCGCTGCCGCCACCATGTTCGAGAACGACGCCCGCGACGCCAGCGGCGGTTTTCTCCCGCGCCCAATCGCGTTGCCATTCGCCGAGCACCGCAAGCCAGGTGATCGGCACGGCACCCGCTTGAACCATGCGGCGCACGGCCATGTCATGGGCTTCCAGGGAGACGCCGCCCGAAGCGTCGGTGACGATGAACACGTCATACCCCTCGTCGAGCGCCTGTATCGCAGGCATGGCCAAGCAAATCTCGGTGTAGAGCGCGGCAAGGACGAGTTGCTTGCGCCCGCTCTTCTTCACGATGTTGGTAACGTTCGGGTCTTCCCAGGTGTTGATGAAGGTGCGGTTGATCGGCTTCTGCTCGGGGAAGACATCCTGAAGCCCCTTGATGACATAGCCGCCGCGTTCCTCGATCACCGTCGTGAGGATCGTCGGCACGTTGAAGACTTTCGCGGTCTTAGCGAGGCCGATGACGTTGTTGATGATCATCGTCGGCTCGTGGCTGTTCAGGTTCGTGAACTGGTAGGGCTGATGGTCGATCAGTACGAGGATGCTGTCTTCAGGACGAAGCAGGGCATCGAGGCCGGTCTTGGCGGGCATAGAAACTCCTTGGATAGATGTGTAGGTGATGCTCAGGGGCTGGGTGGGTCCAGAAAGACGTGAAGGGTCTTGATTTGACCGCGTTCGATTTGCGCAACGTCGGTGCCGGTCACGGCTACGGGACCGTTTGGTGGACCGGATTTCCAACGTAGCCGTCCCATACCGTGGTGGCCAACGGCAGGGCCAATCGCCGCAAAGACGAAATTGGCCGGTAGGTTTGCCAGCAGTTCATCCACCGCCTGATTGATGGCGGGATGGCCGGTCGCCGAGGCATCCGGTGGTTCATACAACGTTGCATCGCCGGCATAGAGCTCTGCAATGGCCTTCATTCTGCGAGAGGTGTCGCGCTCGCCGAACACCCGCGCGAGATTTGCCTGCATAAGGCCGTCATAGTCGATGGGGGGCGCGCTCATCTTCCATCCTCCGGAGTTGGGAATTCCGGAAGGGCGCGCCTCGTCAATCGCTCACTGCGATGTCGCTCGCCGATCCGGTTGCGGCGATTGTGTCTCTCCGCTTTGCGGAAGACACTGTTCGATTCTGCTATTTGCAGTCCGAATCTGCGGCGGGATGGCGATCAGCTTTTGCGATCGCGTCGCCACGCCGCTGGCGTTGCTCCGGTCAGCTTGCGGAACGTTCGCCCAAAATGGACCGCGTCGGCGAAGCCGGTCGCCTCGGCCACCTCGTTCAGCGAGGCGTGGCTGTCGATCAGGAGAGCCTGCGCGCGCCGAATGCGCGCGTCGAGCTGCCAGCGATAGGGCGCCATTCCCGTAGAGGTCTTGAACGCACGGCTAAAGTGCGCCTGCGAAAGACCCACCTGCGCCGCCAGATGCGCGAGGTCGACGCGCTCGGGCAAACGTGAATCGAGATATTCCACGATACGTCGCAGCTGCCAGGGTGCCAGTCCCTTGCCGTCTGTGGCAGGCACCGGTGAATCGGCCAAGAGCCGTGCCGCGATCGCTGCAGTCAGCCCATCGCCATAGAGTTGGTTCGACGGATCAGGATCATTCACCGCGTCGGAGAGCAGCTTGACCAGAGTCCAGATCCGGTCGTCGGCAAAACGTAGCCGCGGCTTGGTGACCGCATCGGCGTTGAACCCGCTGGCCAGCCGCTCGCTTAGTATGGCGAGATCAAAGCTCAAGGTGGCGTCCCGCGCGAAGCGCGCATCGGCGCTGAAGCCCCATATTTTCATGCCGGCGGGTGCAAAGTGCATGTGCCGTGGCATATAGCCGATCGGGCAAGGCTGGTCCTCGCGCAGACGCGGCTCGCACGGGCTTCCAATCTCTTCGAGCAGCACGTTGAGGCGGGTTTCGTTCTCGTGGCGAAGCTGATGAGACACCCGGCCGACGCAATGAAATTCATCGACGTCAACGCGCACGCCGTTCCATTCGCGCCACGCCGTCGTCAGGCTCAGCACATTCTCAGGCAAGGAGGACAGGCGACCGGTGCGGGTAAGCAGGGAGGTTGCTCCGAGCGTTGACGAGATCACTGATGGTCATTGTAGTCCAGACAAACCAAATCTTAAACGCTGTTCGCTTGCCGGGTACGATACGAGCTGGTTCGCCCAGCCGTAGCCCCGGCCAAACAGCCCGGTTCGCCTTCGGCTACGCCAGGACCTCGCTCCTTCCGTCTTCGCCTGGCCGCGCCACGCGTACCCGAAGGGCGAAGCGTGGTGGGCCCGGCAGGACTCGAACCTGCAACCAGACCGTTATGAGCGGCCGGCTCTAACCATTGAGCTACAGGCCCCGCCGCGAGACGGCCACTTTGGCAGCGGCCGGCAACGGTGCGCGGTTCGTTTACAAGGCTGGAGGCGAGGGTGCAATGCCGGCCCTGGCCGATGGAAACGCCGGCGCAGCACTGCCTGTGATTTCTAAATTACCGAAATTGGCGATGATGCACTTATAGTCCTGTTTTGCCCGACGGGTCAAACCGTCCCGCCGACGTTCGTTTTCTTGGATTTTGTAACCCCTTGTGATCGCTTGATCTTTCTACTGTGCATGGGGTTGTTTTCGATGTTTTTGATGGGAGGGGCCTTCCTGGGTCCCCTCCAATGTCTTACCGGCGAGCTGCAAGCTCGCCGCAGATCGCGGCCTAATCCACCGAAACCCCGGCGAACTCCACCACCTTCCGCCACTTCTCGGTCTCGTCCGCGACCAGCTTGCCGAACTCGGCCGGCGTCATCGGCTTGGGGATGCCGCCGGTCTCGGCGAGGCGGGCGACCAGCTTCGGGTCCTTCAGGGCTTCGCCGACGGCCTTGTTGAGGATCTCGATGACCTCGGGCGGCGTGCCCTTCGGCGCGGAGATGCCGTAGAAGCCGACCGATTCGAAGCCCGGCACGGTCTCGGCGATCGCGGGCACGTCGGGCACGATCGGCCAGCGCTGCGGCGAGGTCACGCCGAGCGCGCGGACATTGCCGCCCTTCGCCTGCTCCAGCGCGGACGGCAGGTTGTCGAAGATCAGCTGCACCTTGTTGGAGATGATGTCGGGGAATGCGATCGCAGATCCCCGATAGGGCACGTGCACCATGTCGCACTTGGTCATCACCTTGAACAGCTCCGCCGACATGTGCACCGAGGTGCCGTTGCCGGACGAGGCAAAGGAGACTTTTCCGGGATTGGCCTTGCAGTAGTCGATGAACTCCTGAACCGTCTTCACCGGCATCGCGTTGGAGACGACCAGCATGTTGGTGAGCTGCATGATGCTCGCGACCGGCACGGTGTCGCGCAGGAAGTCGAACGGTAGCTTCTTGTAGAGCGAGGTCGAGATCGCGTTGTTGGGCGCGACGAACAGCAGCGTGTATCCGTCGGCCGGCGCGTTGATCGCGGCGGCGGCGGCGATGTTGCCGCCGGAGCCGGTGCGGTTCTCGACGATGAATTGCTGGCCGAGACGATCCGACAGCCACTGCGCCAGGATCCGTGCCACGATGTCGACCGGGCCGCCGGCGGCAAAGCCGATCATCCAGTGCACGGGTCGGTCGGGATAGGCGGCGGAGGCGGGAGGTGTGGCGCTGAAAAGACCTAAAAGAACTGCGAGCCCGAAAACACTGCTACGCAAAATTCGCAACATGACGCCTCCCATTGCATTATTGTCGTTGTGCTGCATGCTTTCACAAAATCGGGCCGCTGCCTACATCGTCGCAAGTCGGTGTTGACGCAGGTCCGCCGGGAACGACCATGAGATTCGCGATCAATCTTCTCGCCGCGGCGCTGCTCTTAAGCCCCGCCGCTGCTCAAACCGGAGGCACGGCCATTCCGACCACGACACTCAGCCTGGGCACCGCGACGCCTGGCGGCGGCTTTCCGCTCTATGGCAACGCCTTCGCGGAGGTGATGAACGCGGCCGATCCGCAAATCACCATCGCCCCGCGAAACACCAAGGGCAGCAACGAGAACATTCCGCTGCTGGAGAAGGGCGAGCTCGATCTCGCTTTGGTCGCGGGCGAGCCCGCCTACGAGGCCTTTGCCGGCATCGGCCGCGCGAAGGTATCGCTGAAGATCCTCACCGCGATCTATTCCAACCCTGGAATGTTCGTGGTGCGCGCGGACAGTCCGTACCAGACGATTCGCGATCTCGTTGGCCAGCCCGTTGCGTTCGGCGCCAAGGGCTCGGGCCTGCCGATCCTCGCGCGCTACGTGCTCGATGGCCTCGGGTTGAGGCAGGACGAAGACTTCAAGGCCGTCTATCTCGACCGCGCCGGCGATGGTCCTGCGATGGTCGAGGACGGACGCGTCGCCGCGCTGTGGGGCGCCGGCATCGGCTGGCCCGGCTTTGCCGCGGTCGCATCGAGCGCGTCAGGCGCGCGCTTCATCGCCCTGAGCGCGGAAGAGATCACGCGCATTCGCACCAAGCATTCGTTCCTGAAGCCGCTCACCGTGCCGGCGGGCTCCTACCCGAAGCAGACGGAGCCGATTGCCTCGCTCGGCTCATGGAGCTTTGTCCTCACCCGCGAAGACCTGCCCGATGATGTCGCATATCGGCTGGCAAGGACGCTGCACGGTGCGGAGGCGATGTTCTGCAAGAAGCTCGCGCAGGCCTGCGAGACGACGGCGGCGAACACCGTCGCGGCGGCACCGAAGCCGGAGCTGATTCATCCGGGCGTGATGAAGTATTTTCGCGAGATCGGCGTGGTGAAGTGACGGTCGCTCCTTAAGCGGCCGTCATTCCGGGGCGCGCAAAGCGCGAACCCGGAATCTCGAGATTCCCCGGTGCGCAATTGCGCACCTGTGGTTCGGTCCTGCGGACCGCCCCGGAATGACGATCGCTTTAGGCGATCGTCACTTCTTCACCATCGCACACGCCGGGTCCGGTGGCCCGAAGGCCTTGTCGCCCGAGATGGTCGTGAGGATCTTGTAATAGTCCCACGGATATTTGCTTTCCTCCGGCGTCTTCACCTGCACCAGCCAGAGGTCGTGCACCATCAGATTGTCCTCGCGCAGTCTGCCGTTGCGGGCGAAGAAATCCTCGATCGGCTTTTCCCGCATCTTGGCCGCGACCTTCAGCGGATCGTCGGTGCCGGTCTCCTTGATGGCGTTGAGATAGTGCATCACGCTCGAATAGACGCCGGCCTGCCACATCGACGGCATCTTGTTCATCTTGGCGAAATAGCGCTTCGACCATTCGCGGGTCTTGTCGTCCATGTCCCAGTAGAACGAGGTGGTCAGCAGCAGGCCCTGGGCTGCCTGCAGGCCGAGGCCGTGGATGTCGGTGATCAGCGCCAGCAGCGCCGCCATCTGCTGGCCGCCCTTGAACACGCCGAACTCCGAGCCGGTCTTGATCTCGTTCATGTTGTTGGGGGGGCCTGCCGCAATGCCGATGATCTTGGCCTTGGAGGCCTGCGCCTGCAGCACGAACGAGGAGAGATCGGGCGTTGCCAGCGGTGGCTTCACCGAGCCGAGCACCTTGCCGCCATTGGCGGTGACGACGCTGGAGGCGTCGCGCTCCAGCGAATGGCCGAAGGCGTAGTCGTCGGTGATGAAGAACCAGCTGTCGCCGCCGCGCTTGACCACCGCATCCGCGGTGCCGACCGCGAGCGCGCGGGTGTCGAACACCCACTGGATCGCGTAGGGCGAGCAGAACTTGCCGTGGAAATCGGCGGTGCCGGTGGAGTGGGTGATGAACAGCCGCTTCTTCTCGTTGGCGATGTTCTGCACCGCGAGCCCGACCGCCGAGACCGGCACGTCGACGATCAGATCGACCTGGTCGACGTCGTACCAGCGCCGCGCGATGGCGCCGCCGATGTCGGCCTTGAGCTGGTGGTCGCCGATCACGATGCTGATCGGCTTGCCGAGCACGGTGCCGCCGAAATCGTCGATCGCCATCTGCGCCGCCGTCACCGAGCCCTGGCCGGTTGGCGCGGAGGCGGGACCGTTCATGTCGGTGAGCACGCCGATCTTGACGACGTTGTCGGAAACCTGCGCCGACGCCGCACCCGGCAGCAACGCCGCTGCCGCCAAGGCGGCCGCGACCGGCAGTCCAAATCTTGCTGGATTCACGCTTGTCCTCCCCTGATCCGGCTCGTTGGCCGGTGTTGCCCGGGTATGCCCGGCTGAATTGGTTTCTTTTGCAACTATTTGGGGGCGGGCGTCAATGTCAGGCCGCGAAGCGGATCTGCCCCGCCGGCGAGGGGTCGTAGCCGGTCAGCTCCTCGGCGCGCTGGCGCAGCCGTCGTTCGCTCAGGAACCGGATCAGGGCCTGCATGGTGGGGCGGAAATAGCTGCGTTGCCGCATCGCGAGGTCGAAATTCTCCCAGACCAGCGGCACGAAATCGAGGCCGGCCGAGCGCGCCGCCGCGCGTGTCGCCACGCCGCAATCGGCCTGGCCGGCGCGGACCATTTCGGCGAGATCCGGCCCGGTCAGGGCCGGCGTCTCCACCCGGCGCAAGTCGCGGGCGGTGGCGTCCGCGCGCTTCAGGAGCGCGTCGAGCAGCATCTGCGCACCTGTGCCCTGTTGTCGCATCGCCATCCTGGCGCCGAGCGCGAGCACGTCGGCGAGACCGCGCAATCGCTTCGGATTGCCCGGCGGCAGCACGAGACCCTGCTCGCGGCGCGCGAATGCGACCAGCAGCGCGTCATGCAGGTCCGGCGCGTCCCGCAGCGCCGTCACATTGGCGTCGGAGGCAAGATTGCCGGCGGCATCCAGGCTGTGGAAGTGCACGGCGACAGCGGTCACCTCGTCGCGCTGGAGGCGCTCGAGCCCGCGCGCGCTTCCCTCGCTCATCGATCCCAGGCCGGAGCCGGATTCGCGCAGGCTCCAATCCAGCAATTCGTCCTGGCTGCCGCCCATGACGGGCGGCGGCTCCGTGGCCAGCATGCCCGCAGGGCGCGCCAGTCCGGACAGCACCCAGAGATCGAGCTCGTGCCGCGGGAAGAGCCACTTCCCGGTCACCTTGCTACAGGGGATCGCGCCGGTGGTGACGAGTTCGTAGAGCTTGCGTTCGCCAAGTCGGAGATAGTCGGCGGCTTCACTGGTCGTCAGGAATTCCATCCTGCATTCCTATGCAAATTCTTGCTTCTTTTTGGACTTTCGTCGCAGGTGGAATTCTGCAGTTCATTTTCGTCCGCGGGAACCATGCCCGATCATCTCGTTGCTTTGCAACACATCCGCCGTCGCGTCGTCCGCTTTGGTGAACGATCCTGAGACGCTCACGTGGTGCGGGCCTTGCGGCTGTCGCGCTCGCGATTGCAATCGGCCCCGCTCGGTGCATTGCCGAAATTTCCCGAATGGGAGCGCGCGAGGGCAAATGCGTCACGAGTGCGGCGCAATCGATCCTCATGATCGTGGCCGTATCCAATGGGAACCAGCTCATGGCCTTTCGCCGCCTGTCCGTTGCACTCGCGCTTCTCTGCGGCCTGACCGCGGGCAGCGCAGCGTCGTTCGCGGAGGAGCGCGCGATCGTCCTGGCCTCGACCACAGCGACGCAGGATTCGGGCCTGCTCGATCATCTGCTGCCGATTTTCCATGAGAAGACCGGCATCGACGTCAAGGTCATCGCGCGGCGCGCCGACGAGGTGCTCAACGAGGCGCGCAAGGGCGATGCGGACGTCGTGCTGACCCATGCACGGCCACAGGAGGAAAAGTTCGTCGCCGACGGTTTTGCCGCGAAGCGCTTTGACGTGATGTACAACGACTACGTGCTGATCGGGCCGAAGAGCGATCCTGCCGGCGTGAAGGGCAAGGACATCGCGACCGCGCTCAAGGCGATCGAGGCCAAGGGCGCGCCGTTCGTGACGCGCGGTGATCGCTCCGGCACGCACGCCGCGGAGCTCGCGCTCTGGATCGTCGCCGGCATCGACATCGCCGCCGCCAAGGGCGCCTGGTATCGCGAGGCCAAAGAGGGCATGGGCGCGGCGTTCGAAGCTGCGCGTGTCGCAAATGCCTATGTGCTGTCGGATCGCGGCAGCTGGATCGCCTTCAAGGAGCGCGGCGATCTCGACATCATCGTCGAAGGCGACAAGCGGCTGCTCAACCAATACGGCGTGATGCTGGTCAACCCCGAGAAGTTTCCGAGCGTGAAGAAGGAGCTGGGGCAGACCTTCATCGACTGGCTGATCTCGCCGGACGGGCAGGCGGCGATCGCCGGCTACAGGGTCGACGGGCAGCAGCTGTTCTTTCCGAATGCGGACAAGTCGGCCGGCTGACATCTGCGCCTGCGGCGGTTGCCAAACGGAGCGATGCATGGTCCATCATGGCGCATGACCCAGCGCCTGCCGCCATCGCTGACGCCGCTCGACACCGCGCTTGCCGCGTTGCTGCGAGACGTCGAACCGATCGCACCTGTCGCGTTGCCGTTGACTGAAGCGATCGGCTGTATCGCGGCGGACGCCCCGCTGCTTGCGGCCTATCCGCCGCACGACATTGCCGGCACAGACGGGTGGGCGTTGCGCGCCAATGATCTCATCGGCGCGTCCGCCTATTCGCCATCGCCTCTGGCGACGGCGCCGGTCTGGGTCGAGGCCGGCGACGCGATGCCGGCCGGATGCGATTGTGTGCTCGATGCCGACGCCGTCGAGATATCTGGTCCGCTTGCGCAGGCGCTGGCGGAGGGCGTGCCGGGGCAGGGCGTCCGCCGCGCCGGAAGCGACATCGCCGTTCGCACGCCTGCCGGCGCAGACGGATATCCGGTCGGTCCGGCCGCGCTGATGCTCGCCGGCGTCGCGGCGGCGGACAGGCTCAAGGTGCGGCGGCCGCGGCTGCGCATCGTCAACGTACCGGGCGCGACGACGACGGCGCATATGATTGCCGGGATCGCGCGCGTCGCGGGACTGGATGTGAAGGCGTTCGAGGCCGCCGCGCGCGATGACGCGTCGATTGCCGATGTGCTCGATGCTTCCTCTTGCGACCTGCTGCTGACTATCGGCGGCAGCGGCGTCGGCCGCCGCGATGCCGCCGTCACGGCGCTGGCCCGGCGTGGTGACGTGATCGCCCATGGCATTGCGCTTCAGCCCGGCCGCACCGCCGCGATCGGACGGCTTGGCAAAGTTCCCGTCGTCGCCTTGCCCGGCTCGCCGGACCATGCGCTCGCAGCCTGGTTCGCGCTGGTGCTTCCACTCGTCGATCGTTTGTCGGCGCGCCGGCCCCGCCGACAGGTGACCCTGCCGCTCGCGCGAAAAATCGCATCCAGTGTCGGCATTGCCGAAATCGCACTGCTGGCCGAGGAACATCAGGCCTGGATGCTGCTTGCGGTGGGGGAGTGGCCGTTCCAGGCCATCGCCGGTGCGGATGCATGGCTGGTCATTCCTGCCAGCCACGAGGGATTTGCAGCGGGCGCACCCGTCGATGCCTATCTAATGCGGGAGTGATATGAGTTCCGGCATGACGATGATCCCGCAATCGCAAGACCGCAGCGCGCTCGAACAGGAGCAGTTCCTCAAGATCCTCTCGCGCGAGGAGGCGATGGCACGTTTCGAGGCGGCGCTGTTTCCCCGCGCGATTCCGAGCGAAACGCGCAAGCTTGCCGATACGCTCGGCGCGGCGCTCGCCGAAGACGTCACGGCACCGATCGACGTCCCGCCGTTCGACCGTTCCAATGTCGACGGCTTTGCCGTCCGCTCGGCGGACCTCGCCGCGGCCGGCGAAGGTGCGCCTGTTCGCCTTGCGTTGAACGGCGAGACCATCCATTGCGGCACCGCGCCGAAGATGCAAGTCGCCACGGGCACCGCCACGCCGATCGCCACCGGCGGCCCGCTGCCGCGCGGCGCCGACGCCGTCGTCATGGTCGAGCACACCCAGCCGGCCGGACCGGATGCGATCGATGTCCGCCGTGCCGCATCTCCCGGGCAGTTCGTGTCCTATGCGGGCTCCGACATCGCGCGCGGCGAAGCGCTGCTGCGCGCCGGCACGACCATCGGCTCACGCGAGATCGGCATGCTGGCGGCCTGCGGCATCGCCGAGGTGGCGGTCGCGCGCAAGCCGCAGGTCGCGGTGATCTCGACCGGCGACGAGCTGGTTCAGCCCGGCGAGCTGCTCGCGCCGGCCGAGATCTACGACACCAACGGCGCGATCGTCGCGGCTGCGATCGACGAGAATGGCGGCGAGGCAATCTTCCTTGGCGCCATTCCCGACGACGAAGCGAAGCTCGAATCCGCCATGTGTCGCGCGCTGGCGGGTGCCGATATGCTGGTGCTGTCCGGCGGCACGTCGAAAGGCGCGGGCGACCTGTCCCATCGCATCATCGGCCGGCTCGGCCAGCCCGGCATCGTCGCGCATGGCGTTGCGCTCAAGCCCGGCAAGCCGCTGTGCCTCGCGGTCTGCGACGGCAAGCCGGTGGTGATCCTGCCGGGCTTTCCGACCTCGGCGATGTTCACCTTCCACGACATGATCGTGCCGGTGCTGCGCAGGATGGCCGGCCTGCCGCCGCGCTCCGATGCCAAGGTCAACGCGACCGTGCCGGTGCGCATCGCCTCGGAGCTCGGCCGCACCGAATTCGTCATGGTCTCGCTGGTCGAGGGCAGGGACGGCTTGATCGCCTATCCCTCCGGCAAGGGCTCCGGTGCGATCACCTCCTTCGCGCAGGCCGACGGCTTTTTGCGCATCGATGCGCTCGCCGACCAGATGCCCGCGGGGACCGAGGCCGAGGTGACGCTGTTCACGCCGCATGTGCGCGTGCCCGATCTCGTCATCGTCGGCAGTCATTGCACCGGCCTCGACCTCGTCACCGCACAGCTCGCGCATGCCGGCCTCGCCGTGCGCTCGATCGCGGTCGGCAGCCTCGGCGGGCTTGCGGCGGCGAAACGGGGCGAGTGCGATCTCGCGCCGATCCATCTGCTCGACGACAGAACCGAGACCTACAACACGCCTTACCTGGTCGAAGGGCTCGAGCTCGTGCCGGGCTGGCGGCGGATGCAGGGCATCGTGTTCCGCAAGGGCGACAAGCGCTTCGAGGGCAGCAGAGCAAAGGACGCCGTTGCCGCCGCCCTCACGGACCCCGCCTGCATCATGGTCAACCGCAACCAGGGCGCCGGCACGCGCATCCTGATCGACCGGCTGCTCGCCGGTGCGCGCCCCGAAGGTTATTGGAACCAGCCGCGCTCGCACAACGCGGTTGCCGCGGCCGTCGCGCAGCACCGCGCCGACTGGGGCATGACCATTGCGCCGGTCGCCCATGCGGTCGGCCTCGGTTTCATTCCGCTCGCGGAAGAGCATTATGACTTCGCATTGGTGACGGCGCGCAAGCAGCGACCGGCGGTGCAGGCCTTTCTCGATGCCCTCGGCTCGAACGAGGCGCGTGCGGCACTGGCGCGAGCGGGCTTCGGGCCGGCGTAGACGATAGACGACGACGCGGCATTTCAAGCTGCGCGGCGGACAGGGTGGGGGACGCGATGGCAAGGCCGCTTTCGGTTGCGATCGTCGGTGCCGGCATGGGCGGGCTTGCGACCGCCGCGGCGCTGCGGCGTGTCGGTATCGACGTGATGGTCTACGAGCAGGCCTCCCAATTCGCCCGCATTGGCGCCGGCATCCAGATCGGCTGCAACGCCATGAAGGTGTTGCGCGCGCTGGGGCTGGAGGCGCGGATGCGCGAGCACTCGTTCTATCCGCGCTCCTGGAACAACCGCGACTGGAAGAGCGGCGATATCAAGTTCGACATGATCTTCGGCGAGAGCGCGGAAGAGAAGTTCGGCGCGCCCTATCTGCTCGCGCATCGCGGCGATCTGCATGCGGCGCTGGCGAGTGTGGTGCCGAACCAGTTCGTGAAGCTCAACCACAAGCTGGTCGGTCTCGACGAGATCGGCGAGGGGGTCCGGCTAACTTTTGCAAATGGCACCAGCGCCGTTGCCGATGCCGTGGTCGGCGCGGACGGCGTTCATTCGGCGGTGCGCGATATCCTGTTCGACACCGCGCCGGTCAAGTTCACCGGCCGCATCGCCTACCGCACCACCTATCCGGCCGCGCTGCTCGGCGGTGAGACGATCGACGACTGCACCAAATGGTGGGGCGAGGACCGCCACATCGTGATCTATTACGTCAAGCCTGATCGCAGCGAGGTCTATCTCGTCACCAGCCAGCCCGAGCCGGATTTTCGCATCGAGTCCTGGTCGGCGAAGGGCGACGTGCGCGATCTGCGCGCCTCGTTCGAAGGCTTTCATCCGCAGGTCGGGCTGGTGCTCGCGGCGTGCCCCGACGTGCACAAATGGGCGATCATGGATCGCGAGGCGCTCGATCGCTGGGCCGACGGCAAGGTGACGCTGCTCGGCGATGCCTGCCATCCGATGACGCCCTACATGGCGCAGGGCGCGGCGATGGCGATCGAGGACGCCGCCGTGCTCTCGCGCTGCCTTGATGGCGTTGACCGCGATGGTATTGCAGGCGCGTTCCGCCGCTTCGAGGCGACGCGCAAGGAGCGCACGACGCGGGTGCAGGAGACCTCGCGCGCCAACATCTGGCTGAGGGAGAGGACCGATACGAGCTGGGTCTACGGCTACGACGCCTGGTCGGTGCCGCTGGCGGCCTGAGCGGCCCGGTCGCGCGCACGCTCCCGCTCCTCGGCTTCAGCGAGCGCTCGTTGTGCGGCAGGTGGTAGCGGCTTCGGTTCCGGGGGAACGTCGACGGTCTCCGGCTTGCTCAGCTGTCTCGTGCGATCGATCGTCTCAGAAAGATCGAAGACGAAATCGACGACTGCGAAGACGGCATTCAGGAGAGAGTCGGCCATGGCTCATCCGGGCAACGTCCCGATCAGTAGTCGCCTCCGGCCTTGGCCCGGTTCGATGTCCCCATGAACTCGAATGGCGGCAGCAGCGACCAAAGGGGCATGAGCCAGGCCATGACCGCGCCAATGCCTTTTAATTTCCGCAAGATCGCCGCGCTGATTGCGGCCGCCGGTACGCTGTTCTGGCTCTATACGTTCTACGCGATCGCCCATGTCCCTCCGGGCGATGGCACCGGCTTTCACTGGCTCGCGGTGTTTCCGCTCGGCATGATCTTTGGGCTGTTCTTCCTGCCGGCCTGGCTGCTGGTCGCGATGAACAGGTTGCCGCGATTGACGACCCTGATCGGTCTCTGCGGCCTGATCGCCTTCGCGATCATCTGGGTCCAGCTCCTCAACGAGTTTCCGAGATCGTAAAGCGGCTAGGCCGCGTCATCCAGCGCCGCGAGCCGCTCGGCCTCGGCGATGTCCTCGACCGTGTTCGCATTGAAGAACGGATCGAGCGGCTCGGCCGGCCACGTCACCGTCGCGAGCGGATAGCGTGCGGTCCAGCGGTCGATCTTGCGCAGGTCCTCGACGACCAGCGCGTGGCGCAGTTGGTCGCGCAAGGCAACGCGCCACAGCCCGATCACCGGATGCGACTGGTCGCCTGATGCGGCGACCGCGAGCTGCGCGCTCTCCCGCTCACGGGCTTCATGCAGGCGCGCGACGAGATCGCGCGGCAGGAATGGACAGTCGCCGGCGGCGCTGAGCACCCATGCGATCTCCGGCCGGTTCGCCGCGGTCCAGTCGAGCGCGGCGAGGATGCCGGCGAGCGGGCCGGGAAAGCCGGGCACGTCGTCGGCGACGACCTGCAAACCGAACGCGGCGAAACGCGCGGGATCGCCGTTGGCATTGAGGACCAGTCCGCTGCACTGGGGCGAAAGGCGTGCGATCACGCGCTCCAGGATGGTGCGTCCGCCGATGGTGCGCATCGGCTTGTCGCCGCCGCCCATGCGTCGCGCGAGACCGCCGGCGAGCAGCACGCCTTGCGTTGCCGGAATTTCAGTCGTCACCACCTTCACCCTTGCGCTTGTGCTTGGCCGACTCTTCCTCGACGTAAGCGAGGTTCTGGTCGTAGACGATGCGTTCCTCCCCCGCGAGCGCGATGAAGCGTTTACCGCGGGTGCGGCCGACCAGCGTCAGGCCCACTTGTCTTGCGAGATCGACGCCCCAGGCGGTGAAGCCGGAGCGCGACACCAGGATCGGAATGCCCATGCGCACCGTCTTGATCACCATCTCCGAGGTGAGACGGCCCGTGGTGTAGAGGATCTTGTCGCCGGCATCGACGCCGTGGCGGTACATCCAGCCCGCGATCTTGTCGACGGCGTTGTGGCGGCCGACGTCCTCGGTGTAGCAGAGCGGCTCGCCCTCTTTGCAGAGCACGCAGCCATGGATCGCACCCGCCTCCAGATACAGCGAAGGCATGGTGTTGATGGTCTGCGTCATCTGGTAGAGCCAGGAGGTGCGCAGCTCCGCCTTCGGCAGCGCGACGCTCTCGACCGCTTCCAGCAGATCGCCGAAGGCGGTACCCTGCGCGCAGCCCGAGGTCTGCGTGCGCTTCTTCAGCTTGGCCTCGAAATTGGTGTTGTGCTCGGTGCGTACGACGACCACCTGGAGATCGTCGTCGTATTCGACCTCGGTGACCGCGTCATTATATTTCAGCATGTTCTGGTTGAGCAGATAGCCCAGCGCCAGATATTCCGGATAGTCGCCGATCGTCATCATGGTGACGATCTCCTGGGCGTTCAGGTAGAGCGTCAGCGGCCGCTCCATCGGCACCTTGATCTCGACCTTGGCGCCGGTCTGGTCGGTCCCGGTCACGCTCTGGGTCAGGCGCGGGTCATCCGGGTTGGGGACGATCAGGGGCACCGGGGCTTTGTCGATCTTCATCATGGCCACGACGTTAGCATGACATTCGGGTCAAGCCGATATAAGCATGCTGGCGGAAAGCGAAAATGCCGCCTCGTCGTCAGTGCGAGCGCCGCGAAGCAATCCAGGAATGCCCCCGCGGAGACAGTCTGGATTGCTTCGCTACGCTCGCAATGATGGTGGAGAGAGCGGTTCCACCAAAGACCCAGTCGCTCGCGGAGACGGATCGGTTATGAAAGTCATCGGCCTTGCAGGCTGGAGCGGTGCGGGCAAGACCACGCTCTTGACGCGGCTGATCCCGCATTTCAGCGCGCAGGGCCTGCGCGTCTCCGTCATCAAGCATGCGCACCACCAGTTCGACGTCGACGTGCCCGGCAAGGATTCCTGGCGCCATCGCGAGGCGGGTGCCGCCGAGGTGCTGGTTGCCTCGTCAAGCCGCTGGGCTCTGATGCACGAACTGCGCGGGGCCACGGAGCCGCGGCTGCCGGAACTCCTGAGCAAGCTGTCTGCGGTCGATCTCGTCGTGGTCGAGGGTTTCAAGCGCGAGCCGCACCGCAAGATCGAGGTCTATCGTGCCGGCAACGGCAAGCCGTTGCTGTTTCCCGACGATCCCGGAATTGCCGGGATCGCGACCGATGCCCCGATTGACACCCGGCTGCCGACCGTCCATCTCGACGATATCCCGGCCGCGGCGGCTTTGCTGCTGCGTGCGGCGATGCCGGTCGAGGAAGCGGTCGCGAAAAGCGTTGCGATGCGCTGACGAGGCACCATGGCGCAACTGTCTGACGATTGCTTTGCCTTTGGCGGACCGATGATGTCGGTCGACGAGGCCGTTGGTCTGATCACGACGCGCGTCAACGCGATTGCCGATGTCGAAACCGTGGCGCTGGTCGATGCGGACGGGCGCGTGCTGGCCCGAGACATCGCCGCGCCCCTGCCGTTACCACCCTTCACCAATTCCGCTGTCGACGGCTATGCCGTGCGCAATGCCGATCTTCCGGACAGCGCGGAACGGGCGTTCCCGCTCGATGGCCGCATCCAGGCCGGCGGCCTTGTTCAGGCGCCGATCAGGCCCGGCCACACCGCGCGCATCTTTACCGGCGCGCCGATGCCGCCGGATGCCGGGACCGTCTTCATGCAGGAGGATGTCCGCATCGATGATTCCGGCAAGGTCGTGCTGCCGCCAGGGCTGAAACCAGGCGCCAATGTCCGCCCTGCCGGCGAGGACATTCCCGAAGGGCAGGTCGCGCTGCGCGCCGGCCAGCGGCTGCGGCCACAGCATGTCGCGCTTGCCGCGGCGTTCGGCCTTGTCAGGCTCGACGTCGTCAGGCGCATCCGCGTTGCGGTGTTCTCGACCGGCGACGAGCTGGCGTCGCCGGGCGAGCCGCGCGCCGCCTCGCAGCTGTTCGACTCCAACCGCTTCATGCTGATGGCGATGCTGCGCCGGCTCGGCTGCGAGGTCAGCGATCTCGGCATCTTGCGTGACGAGCGGACCTCGCTTGCCGACGGCTTGAAACAGGTCGCAGGCGCCCACGACCTGATCCTCACCACCGGCGGCGTCTCGACCGGTGAGGAGGATCACGTCAAGGCGGCGGTCGAGAGCATCGGCTCGCTGGTGCTGTGGCGGATGGCGATCAAGCCCGGCCGTCCGGTGGCGATGGGCATCATCGGCGGCACGCCGCTGATCGGCCTGCCCGGCAATCCCGTCGCGAGTTTCGTCACCTTCGTCCATGTGGTGCGGCCGACGGTGCTGGCGTTGATGGGTGGTTTGTCGGAACCGCTGTTGCCGATCCCGGTGCGTGCGGCGTTCGCTTACAAGAAGAAGATCGGCCGCCGCGAATATGTTCGTGCCTCGTTGCGGCGGGGAGAAGACGGCGCGCTGGAGGCAATCAAGTTCCCGCGCGAAGGCGCCGGGCTGTTGTCGTCGTTGGTCGAGACCGACGGCCTCGTCGAGCTCGGCGAGGACATCACGCGGGTCGAGCCGGGACAGAGCGTAGGTTTCCTGCCCTATGCCGATCTGCTCTGACCGGTTGCGTTGACGCCACGCACCGGCCCCGCCATGTTGCGCCCATGACCAGAACCACCCTCGATCTCACCGGGCTGAAATGCCCGCTGCCCGCCCTGAAGACACGCAAGGCGCTCAAACCGTTGCAGCCGGGCGATCAGCTCGAGGTGTACTGCACCGATCCCCTGTCGGTGATCGACATTCCGAACCTGATTCGCGAGACCGGCGACACGGTGGAGATCACCGAGCGCAACGACGCGCGCATCGTGTTCTTGATAGAAAAGACAAATGGTCCGATAGGCAACGCCAATGGTGCGCCGCGTTCTTGAGCGCGTTACCGCGGTGATACCGACCTTTTGTCTATCGACATCGATCATGGCTTCTGCCCAAATTGACTTTCTCCGTGCGGGCGCGGAGGTTGAGTCTTGTCTGCGATACGCGGATCACCGGGCCAAACACGAAGCCTGTACGTTGTATCGGGCATAGAGCCCTGCTCGAGGGGTTAACTTTTCGAAGGCGCGTGACCGATCCTGGCGCGCGCCGGATGACTATGCGGGGCAGCGGGGACACTGGCTGCACCGTGAATGGCTGAGGATCAGGATCTTAGCGGCAGGCCGCTCAGAAGGGCGGCTGAGGGGAGGACTGTATGTCGACTATTGAGAGCGCTGGAACGATATCGGGCGCTGGCTCTGGCTTTCTTGATCGTGAGCGGACCATCGCGACCGCCGGGTTCAATCGCTGGCTGGTGCCGCCGGCTGCGCTCTGCATCCATCTCTGCATCGGCATGGCCTACGGCTTCTCGGTGTTCTGGCTGCCGCTGTCGCGCGCGATCGGGTTGAATGCGCCGAAGGCGTGCCCCGACATCTCGCTGTTCCAGGAGTTGTTCTCCACCACCTGCGACTGGAAAGTCGCGAGCCTGGGCTGGATGTACACGCTGTTCTTCGTGCTGCTCGGCGTTTCGGCCGCGATCTGGGGCGGCTGGCTCGAGCGGGTCGGTCCGCGCAAGGCCGGCTTCGTTGCCGCGTTGTGCTGGTGCGGCGGCCTGTTTCTCGGCGCGATCGGCATCTACACCCACCAACTCTGGTTGATGTGGCTAGGTTCGGGCGTGATCGGGGGCATCGGCCTTGGCCTTGGCTATATCTCGCCGGTGTCGACGCTGGTGAAGTGGTTTCCGGACCGCCGCGGAATGGCGACCGGCATGGCCATCATGGGCTTCGGCGGCGGCGCCATGATCGGCGCGCCGCTGGCGAACCTCTTGATGAACTACTTCAAGACCCCGACGTCGGTCGGCGTCTGGGAGACCTTCGTCGCGATGGGCGTCATCTACTTCGTGTTCATGATGATCGGCGCGTTCCGCTATCGCTTGCCGCCGCCCGGCTGGCAGCCGGAAGGCTGGACCCCGCCGTCCAAGGCCAACGCGATGATCTCGAAGAACAACGTTCATCTCAACGACGCACACAAGACGCCGCAGTTCTGGCTGATCTGGTGGGTGCTCTGCCTGAACGTGTCGGCGGGTATCGGCGTGATCGGCATGGCGTCGCCGATGCTCCAGGAGATCTTCGCCGGCAAGCTGATCGGCCTGCCGGACGTCGGCTTCAACGCGCTCGATGCCGGGCAGAAGGCGCAGATCGCCGCGATCGCCGCGGGCTTCGCCGGATTGCTGTCGCTGTTCAACATCGGCGGCCGCTTCTTCTGGGCGTCGCTGTCGGACAAGATCGGACGCAAGAACACCTACTACACCTTCTTCATCCTCGGCATCGTGCTCTATGCGCTGGCGCCGACCTTTGCGGCGATGGGCTCGAAGCTGCTCTTCGTGCTCGGCTTCGGCATCATCCTGTCGATGTATGGCGGCGGCTTCGCGACCGTGCCGGCCTATCTCGCCGACATGTTCGGCACGCAGTTCGTCGGCGCCATCCACGGCCGGCTGCTGACGGCATGGTCCACCGCGGGCATCATCGGCCCCGTCGTGGTCAACTACATCCGCGAGTTCCAGCTCGCGGCCGGCGTGCCGCGCGACCAGCTCTACAACACCACCATGTACATCCTGTGCGCGATGCTGATCGCGGGCCTGATCTGCAACTACCTGATCAAGCCGGTCGATTCGAAGTGGCACATGAAGGAGGCCGATGTCGCCAAGTTGCAGGCGGCGAGCGCCAGCGCCGCCGCGGCGGGGCCGCACGGCTCCTACGGCATCGGGTTTGGCGGGCTTGACGCCAAGGCGGCGCTGTTCTGGGCCTTCGTCGGCATTCCCTTAGCTTGGGGTGTCTGGAAGACGCTGGAGAGCGCGGTCAAGATATTCTGATCGCTATCAAGACAGCCGCGGGATGCTCATCATCGGCGTCCCGCGGCGTTCGCCTTTCAGACATCATCGAGACTGGGACTTAAGGGGATTTAAATGCTTCGCACCCGAATTTGCCTTGCGGCCGTGTTGCTGGTCGCCGGCCTTCATGCCGCGTCCGCGCAGACCGCAGCGGCGCCTGCCACCACAGCACCGGCCGCGACGACGGAGGCCAAGCCGGGCAAGATCAAGCTCACCATGCAGAAGCTGAAGGACATGAAGGCGAAGTGGTCCGCCAACAAGCCGAAGCTCAAGGCCTGCCGCGCCGACGTGAAGTCCAAGGGCCTCGCGGGCGACGACCGCTGGTTCTACATCGAGGAGTGCATGAACAAGACCTGAGGTCGGGTTCCACGAACAGTTCGAGGTAAGGGGCGTGGGGCTTGTTGGCCGCATGCCCCTTAAATGCTTATCGGAATGGATGAATTCTCTTGGCATCTGGTATGCCAAGAGCTAGACTTGGACGCATTCTAAAGAAGGTTGACGAGACTCATCGATGAGCCATGACGTGCACGAGGTCCGCTCGTTCGAACATCCGGGCGAGGGACGGAAGCGAGCCAAGGCCACGCCCAAGGGGCGGCAGGTCGATCCCACCGCCGCGCACGAGATCGAGCAGTTGCTCGGCGATCGCCCGCGGCGGCGCGACCTCCTGATCGAATATCTCCACCTGATCCAGGACAAATATCACCAGATCTCGGCGGCGCATCTTGCCGCGCTTGCCGACGAGATGAAGCTCGCTTTCGCCGAGGTGTTCGAGACCGCGACTTTCTACGCGCATTTCGACATCGTGAAGGAAGGTGAGCCTGATATCGCGCCGCTGACGATCCGCGTCTGCGATTCACTGACCTGTGCGATGCTCGGGGCCGAGAAGCTGCTCGCGGATTTGCAGAGCACGTCGGGTCCCGGCATCCGCGTCGTGCGCGCGCCCTGCGTCGGCCGCTGCGACACCGCACCTGCCGCGGAAGTCGGACACAACTTCGTCGATCATGCGACCGTCGCCAATGTGATGGCGGCGGCGAAGGCCGGCGACACCCACGCGCATCTGCCCAAATATATCGACTACGACGCCTATGTCGCGGGCGGCGGCTACAAGCTGCTCAATCGCGTTCGTTCGGGTGAATTGCCGAAGGATGATCTGCTGAAGGCGCTCGACGACGCCTCGCTGCGCGGTCTCGGCGGCGCCGGCTTCCCGACGGGTCGCAAATGGCGCGCGGTGCTGGGCGAGCCCGCCCCGCGGCTGATGGCGATCAACGGCGACGAGGGCGAGCCCGGCACGTTCAAGGATCGCGTCTATCTCGAAAGCGATCCGCATCGCTTCATCGAGGGCATGCTGATCGGCGCGCATGTGGTGCAGGCCTCCGACGTCTACATCTATCTGCGCGACGAATATCCGGCCTCGCGCGAGATCCTGGAGCGCGAGATCGCGAAGCTGCCGCCGGATGGCCCGACGCTGCACATGCGCCGTGGCGCCGGCGCCTATATCTGCGGCGAGGAATCTTCGCTGCTCGAGAGCATCGAGGGCAAGCGCGGCCTGCCCCGGCACAAGCCGCCTTATCCATTCCAGGTCGGCCTGTTCGGCCTGCCGACGCTGATCAACAACATTGAGACGCTGTGGTGGGTGCGCGACATCGTCGAGAAGGGCGCCGATTGGTGGAAGGGCCACGGCCGCCACGAGCGTCACGGCCTGCGCAGCTTCTCGGTCTCTGGCCGCGTCAAAAATCCCGGCATGAAGCTCGCGCCGTCAGGCATCACCGTGCGCGAGCTGATCGACGAATATTGCGGCGGCATGGCCGACGGCCACACCTTCTACGCCTACCTGCCGGGCGGCGCGTCCGGCGGCATTTTGCCGGCATCGATGGACGACATTCCGCTCGATTTCGGCACGCTGGAGAAATACGGCTGCTTCATCGGCTCGGCCGCGATCGTGATCCTGTCGCAGAAGGACAGCGTGCGCGCCGCCGCGCTCAACCTGATGAAGTTCTTCGAGGACGAGAGCTGCGGCCAGTGCACGCCGTGCCGCGTCGGAACCCAGAAGGCGGCGCTGCTGATGCAGAAGCCGGTCTGGAACCGCGCCTTGCTGGAAGAATTGAGCCAGGCGATGCGCGATGCCTCGATTTGCGGGCTCGGACAGGCGGCATCGAATCCGCTTGCCACCGTGATCAAATATTTCCCTGACGAGTTCAAGGAAGCGGCCGAATGACCAAAATCACGTTCGAGCTCGACGGCAAGCAGGTCGAGGCAAGTCCCGGCGAGACCATCTGGCAGGTCGCAAAACGCCAGGGCCGCGACATTCCGCATCTGTGCTACTCGCCGGCGCCCGATTATCGCCCCGACGGCAATTGCCGCGCCTGCATGGTCGAGATCGAGGGCGAGCGCGTGCTCGCCGCATCCTGCAAGCGCACGCCGTCGGTCGGCATGAAGGTGAAGACCGAAAGTGCGCGCGCGGTTTCGGCGCAGAAGATGGTGATGGAGCTGCTCGTCGCCGACCAGCCGGCGCGCGAGACCTCGCACGATCCGGATTCGAAGTTCTGGCATTGGGCCGAGGCCACCGGCGTCACCGAGAGCCGCTTTCCCGCCGCCGAGCGCTGGGCGACCGACGCCAGTCATCCGGCGATGCGCGTCAATCTCGATGCCTGCATCCAGTGCGGCCTGTGCGTGCGCGCCTGCCGCGAGGTCCAGGTCAACGACGTCATCGGCATGGCCTACCGCAATCATGGCTCGAAGATCGTGTTCGACTTCGACGATCCCATGGGCGAGTCCACCTGCGTCGCCTGCGGCGAATGCGTGCAGGCCTGCCCGACCGGCGCGTTGATGCCGGCCGTGATGCTCGACGAGAAGCAGACCCGCGTCACCTATGCCGACAGGAAGGTGGACTCGCTCTGCCCGTTCTGCGGCGTCGGCTGCCAGGTCACCTATGAGGTCAAGGACGAGAAGGTGATCTATGCGGAGGGCCGTGACGGTCCCGCCAACCGCAACCGTCTCTGCGTCAAGGGCCGCTTCGGCTTCGACTACATCCACCATCCGCATCGCCTGACCAAGCCGCTGGTGCGGCTGCCCAATGCGAAGAAGGATGCCAACGACCAGGTCGATCCGGCCAATCCCTTCACCCATTTCCGCGAAGCGAGCTGGGAGGAAGCGCTCGACATCGCCGCCAAGGGTCTCGTCAAGATCCGCGACACCAATGGCGTGAAGGCGCTGGCCGGCTTCGGCTCGGCCAAGGGCTCGAACGAAGAGGCCTATCTGTTCCAGAAGCTGGTGCGCACCGGTTTCGGCTCCAACAATGTCGACCACTGCACCCGGCTCTGCCACGCCTCGTCGGTGGCGGCGCTGTTCGAAGGTCTCAGCTCGGGCGCGGTGTCGGCGCCGTTCTCCGCGGCGATGGACGCCGAGGTGATCATCGTGATCGGCGCCAACCCGACCGTGAACCATCCGGTCGCCGCGACCTTCATCAAGAACGCGGTCAAGCAGAATGGCGCCAAGCTGTTCGTGATGGACCCACGCCGGCAGACGCTGTCGCGCCACGCGACCAAGCATCTGCAGTTCAAGCCCGGCTCCGACGTCGCCATGCTGAACGCGATGATCAACACGATCATCACGGAAGGCCTGACCGACGACCAGTACATCGCCGGCTACACCGAGGGCTTTGAGGACCTCAAGGAGAAGATCAAGGAATTCACGCCGGAGAAGATGGAGACGATCTGCGGCATCCCGGCGCAAACGCTGCGCGAGGTTGCGCGCACCTATGCGCGGGCAAAGTCGTCGATCATCTTCTGGGGCATGGGCATCAGCCAGCATGTCCACGGCACCGACAATGCGCGCTGCCTGATTGCGCTGGCGTTGATCACCGGCCAGGTCGGCCGCCCCGGCACCGGCCTGCATCCGCTGCGCGGCCAGAACAACGTCCAGGGTGCCTCCGACGCCGGCCTGATCCCGATGTTCCTGCCGGACTACCAGCCGGTCGGCCGCGACGACTTGCGCGGCGCCTTCGAGAAGCTGTGGCAGCAGGATCTCGATCCCGTGCGCGGCCTCACGGTGGTCGAGATCATGAACGCGATCCATGCCGGCGAGATCAAGGGCATGTATATCGAGGGCGAGAATCCCGCGATGTCGGACCCCGATCTCCAGCATGCGCGCCACGCGCTCGCCATGCTCGATCATCTCGTGGTGCAGGATCTCTTCGTCACCGAGACCGCGTTCCACGCCGACGTCATCCTGCCGGCCTCGGCCTTCGCCGAGAAGGACGGCTCCTTCACCAACACCGATCGCCGCGTGCAGCTCGCGCGCCAGGTGGTCAAGCCGCCGGGCGATGCGCGGCAGGATCTCTGGATCATCCAGGAGATCGGCAAGCGCATGGGCCTGCCGTGGAATTATGCCGGCCCCGGCGAGGTCTACACCGAGATGGCAGAGCTCATGCCGTCGCTCAAGAACATCAGCTGGGAACGGCTGGTGCGCGAAGGTGCCGTCACCTATCCGGCGGACGATCCGAACAAGCCGGGCAACGAGATCATCTTCACCACCGGCTTCCCGACCGCGAGCGGGCGCGGCAAGATCGTGCCGGCCCACGTCATCCCGCCGGACGAGCTTCCCGACGCCGAATATCCGATGGTGCTCTCGACCGGCCGCGTGCTTGAGCATTGGCACACCGGCTCGATGACCCGCCGCGCGCAGGTGCTCGACCAGATCGAGCCGGAGGCGGTCGCCTTCATGAGCCCGAAGGACATGCACAAGAAGCAGCTCGCGCCGGGCGACTTCATTCGCCTGGAGACCCGCCGCGGCGCCGTCGAGGTCAAGGTCCGCTCGGATCGCGACGTGCCGGAGAACATGGTGTTCATGCCGTTCTGCTACGCGGAAGCGGCTGCGAACCTCCTGACCAACCCGGCGCTCGATCCGTTCGGCAAGATTCCGGAATTCAAGTTCTGCGCGGTCAGAGCCGAGCGCGCCGAGATGCGGGACGCGGCGGAGTAGGCGCTAGTCGCACTCCGTGGTTTTTGACGCGACAAGAAGGCCAAACCCTCGGTGTCGTCCTGGCGAAAGCCAGGACCCATACCGCGTGATCTATCGATTGGGATTGGTGATGGTACCGCGCACCACGAATCTTCGCCAAACGCCTCCCTGGGGTAATGGGTCCTGGCTTTCGCCAGGACGACGGCTGAGGGCGCGACCCCAGGCACTTCGCTCCTCGCAGCGGCGGTGGTAAACATCGCCCATGTCCAAGGTCACTCCCGCCACACGTGCGCTCGCGGCCGCCGGTGTTGCCTTCACCGTGCACGCTTACGACTATGATCCCGATGCCGAGAGCATCGGGCTCCAGGCCGCCGCCGCGCTTGGCGAGAATCCCGCGCGCGTCCTGAAGACGCTGATGGCGCTCGTCGACGGCAAGCCGGTCTGCGTGATCGTTCCGTCCGACCAGGAAGTCTCGATGAAGAAGCTCGCCGCGGCGGCGAGCGGCAAGTCGGCGCAGATGATGAAACCGCCGGAGGCAGAGCGCGTGACCGGCTTCAAGGTCGGCGGCATCAGCCCGTTCGGGCAGCGCAAGCCCGTGCGCACCGTGATCGAGCAGAGCGCGCTCGCGCATGACTACGTCTATCTCAATGGCGGCCAGCGCGGACTGCAGGTGCGGCTCAAGCCCGCCGACGTCCGGGATGTCTCCAAGGCGGTCGTCGCGGATGTGCTGGCGTGAAGGCGACGGAGCGGGATCATGAGGCGGGCCCGGCTGCTGTGGCTCGCGGCTCTGCTCGGCGCCTGCTTTTCCGCTGAGGCGCATCAGGTCAACCTCGCGACGGCGCGCGTGGCGCTGACCGGCGATCGCACGGTGACCGTCGAGCTGGGATTGAAAGGCAGCGACGTCGATCGCCTGATCGGCACGAAGATTTATGATGCGAGGCAGGATGCGGTCGATCCGGCCGCGGTCGAAGCGGCCAGGACTGCCATCCTTGCCTATCTCGACGGGCATCTGGCCGTGACAGCCGGCGGCACGGCTTGCGCGCCAGGTGTTGCGGCGATCCTCCCGGATGATGATGGCGTCGTCTATCGCAACAGTTTCGCCTGCGCGAACACGGCCGGCGATATCGTCTATCGCTCCACCGTGCTGACCGAGAAGGACAGGGCCGCGCGTCAGGTGGTGCTGATCGCGCAGGGCAGGTCCGAGGCGCAGGCCCTGCTCGACGCCGGCAACACGACGGTCACGCTCTCGACGGCGCCGCCATCGCTGTCCTCGACCATGCAGCGCTATCTCGTCGCCGGCATCGAGCACATCTTCCTCGGCTACGATCATGTCGCGTTTCTGGTCGCAGTCATGCTCTGGGCACGCCGGCTTGTTCCGGTCATCAAGATCGTTACCGCCTTCACCATCGCCCATTCCATGACGTTGTCGCTGGCGGCGTTGAATGTCCTCGTCATCCCGGGCCGCACCGTGGAGCCTGCGATCGCGGCCTCGATCGTGTTCGTGGCGGTGGAGAATTTTGTCTCGCGCGATATCGACAAGCGCTGGCGCGTGGCCTTTCTGTTCGGCCTGATCCACGGCTTCGGCTTTGCCGGCGCGCTTCGGGAGATCGGCTTGCCGCCGAATGCCATCGTCCCGGCGCAGGCCGCCTTCAACGTCGGCGTCGAGATCGGGCAGATTGCGATCGTTGCGGTCATGCTGCCGATGCTCGGCCTGTTGGACCGGCTGACCAGTGCCGGCCGGACCGAGCCGGTGCGAACTGCGAAGCTCGTCTACACGGTGTCCGCAATCATCAGCCTGCTCGGTGGCTATTGGCTGCTGACGCGCGTGTTCGAGGCGTGATCGGGCGGACGATCGGCCTATTGCTTCTGCAACAATTTCAGCCGGCAGCGCAGCGCCTCGCGGATGTGTGCGCGCGCGAGCCGTTCGGCCCTGTCGCCGTCGCGCGCGGCGATCGCGTCGATGATGGCCTGGTGCTCGCCGTGGCTGGTCGTGGGACGTCCCGTCACCGTGAAGGTGGTCGGGCCGAGCAGGGCGATCCAGTCCTGTAGTTCGCGGGAGGCGTTGTCGAGATAGCGGTTGCGCGCGGCGCGGCAGATCGCCTCGTGGAAGGCGCGGTTGAGCCTTGCCATCTCGGTGGCGTCGGTCTCGGACGCCTCGACAAAGGTCTGCTCGATGTCCCTGAGCGCGTCGATCTCCGTCGCCGAGGCGTGCTCCGCGGCCAGGCGCGCGGCGGCGCCTTCCATGATCTCGCGCATGGCGTAGAGCTCGAGCACCTCGGAAATATCGAGGTTGCGGACGATCAGGCCGCGGCCGCCGGCGGGCTCGACGAAGCCGCGCGCGGCGAGGCGGCCCAGCGCTTCGCGAACCGGCGTGCGACTGACCTTCAGCCGCTGTGCCACCTCCTCCTCCCGCAGGCGATCGCCCGCGCGGTAGCTGCCGGCCTGGAGCGCTTCGCACAGTGAGCGGAACACGGCTTCGCCCAGCGCGACGCCCGCGCCGCGCGCGATCGATCCTGCCTTTGCCGGGCGTCTGGTCATGCATCCTCGAAGCGCCAAGCGCATCCTGCCCATGCAGAGATGCCGCTTGCGCAGTTTCTGTATATCTTTGTATACAAAAGTACGCAATGGCGGACCGGTTGACCGAGGCCGCCGGCGGGCAGAATGTCTCCAACTTCGTCGCATCGGGCAGACGGCATGAGCAGCAAGTACGACGTGCTGGTGATCGGCGGCGGCAATGCGGCGCTGTGCGCGGCGATCGCGGCGCGTCGTGGCGGCGCCTCGGTGCTGGTGCTCGAAGGCGCGCCAAAATTCTATCGCGGCGGCAACACCCGCCACACCCGCAACATGCGCTGCGCCCACGACGCCGCCACCGAAATCCTGACCGGCCCCTACACCGAAGAGGAGTTCTGGGAGGACCTGCTGCGCGTGACCGGCGGGCAGACCGACGAAGTGCTGGCTCGCCACATGATCCGCGAATCCAAGGACATCCTGAACTGGATCGTGGAGCAGGGCGTGCGCTGGCAGCCTTCGCTCGGCGGCACGCTGAGCCTCGGCCGTACCAACTCCTTCTTCCTCGGCGGCGGCCGGGCGATGCTGAATGCGCTCTACCTCACCGCCGAGCGGCTCGGCGTCGATGTCGAATACGATGCCGAGGTCATCGACCTCGTGATCGAGGACGGCATGTTCCTGGCCGCGCGCCTCAAGCGCCCGATCAAGGGCGAGACCGAGATCCGCGCGACGTCGCTGGTCGCCGCGGCCGGCGGGTTCGAGGCGAACATCGAATGGCTGAAGCAATATTGGGGCGAGGCCGCCGACAATTTCCTGATCCGCGGTACGCCCTATAACCGCGGCTCGATCCTGAAGATGCTGCTCGACAAGGGCGTGCAGGAGGTCGGCGATCCCACCCAGTGCCATGCGGTCGCGATCGACGCCCGCGCGCCGAAATTCGACGGCGGCATCATCACCCGCCACGACTCCGTGGTGTTCGGCATCGTGGTCAACAAGCACGCCCAGCGCTTCTACGACGAGGGCGAGGACATCTGGCCGAAGCGCTATGCGATCTGGGGCCGGCTGGTCGCCGCGCAGCCCGACCAGATCGCCTACATCATCTTCGATTCGACTGTCGTCACGAGCTTCATGCCGACGCTGTTTCCGCCGATCGCCGGGCAGACGGTGGCCGAGCTCGCCGGCAAGCTGGAGCTTGATCCGGCCGCGCTGGAAAAGACCGTCACCGAATTCAACGCCGCGGTGCGGCCCGGCACCTTCGATCACACCATCCTGGACGACTGCCGCACCGAAGGCATCACGCCGCCGAAGACGCATTGGGCGCGGCGGATCGAGACGCCGCCCTATCTCGCCTATCCGGTGCGGCCCGGCATCACCTTCACCTATCTCGGCACGCGCGTGACCAGGGAGGCGCGGATGCTGATGGCTGACGGCAAGCCGTCGCCGAACATGTTCGCGGCCGGCGAGATCATGGCCGGCAATGTGCTCGGCAAGGGCTATGCGGCGGGCATGGGCATGACCATCGGCAGCGTGTTCGGGCGGATCGCAGGACGGGAAGCGGCACGCCATGCGAAGAACTAGAATGAAGAAAAGACTCTGGGAGGAACCATGTCACGCATTGCGATTGCGTCGATCACGGCATTGCTGATCGTCGGCCAGGCCCGCGCCGCCGAGCCGATCACCCTGCGCGACATGGGTTCGTTCCATGTCGGCGGGCGTCTTGTCGAAATCTCCGGCAAGCCGGTGAAGGAGGTCGTGTTCGCGCCTGGCGGCGTACCGGCCAAGGTCGATCCCAACGGCACCTATCAGGTCGAGCAGATGTACGTGCAATATTTCCTGCCGGCGAACGAGAAGGGTGCCTATCCGCTGCTGATGTGGCACGGCGGCGGACTGACCGGCGTCACCTACGAGACCACGCCTGACGGACGCGAAGGTTGGCTGAACTATTTTCTGCGCAAGGGGTGGGCGGTCTACAATTCCGACGCGGTGGAGCGCGGACGCGCAGGCTGGGCGCAATACCCCGACGTCTTCAAGAGCGAGCCGGTCTTCCTCACCACAGCCAATCCGTTCGAACGTTTCCGCATCGGCGATGGGCCGAATTCCTACGACCCCGATCCCGCCAAGCGAAAGGTGCTCCCGGGCAACCAGTTTCCCGTCGAGGGCTACGAGAATTTCGTCAAGCAGAACGTGCCGCGCTGGACCACGACTGACGATGCGACCATCGCCGCCTATATCGCCGAGATTGATCGCGTCGGCCCCTCGGTGATCCTGTTCCACAGCCAGGCTGGCAGCTTCGGATTCAAGGTCGCGCAGGCCCGGCCTGACAAGGTCAAGGCGCTGATTGCGATCGAGCCGGCCGGCATCGGCGATCCCGCCAGGGCGGATGTGCTGAAGAACATTCCGACCCTCATCATCTACGGTGACTATATCGAGCGCGATTCGCGCTGGCCCAAGATCCGCGCCAACGGCATCGCCTTCGCGGACGCCATCAAGGCGGCTGGCGGCAGCGTCGATATCGTCGACCTCCCGCAGGCCGGCATCAAGGGCAATTCGCATCTGGTGATGATGGACAAGAACAACCTCGAGGTCGCAGCCCTGATCCAGAAATGGCTCGAGGGAAAGGGCCTGACGAAGTAAAGCTATGCACGGAACCCAAATTTTGGACGAAGCCGACCGTCTGATGACGGTCTGCAATTCCTGCCGCTATTGCGAGGGATTGTGCGCGGTGTTCCCGGCGATGGAGATGCGCCGTGCGTTCTCCGACGGCGACCTCAACTATCTCGCCAACCTTTGCCATGCCTGCGGCGCCTGCTACGTCGATTGCCAGTTCTCGCCGCCGCACGAATTCAACGTCAACGTCCCGAAGACGCTCGCGGTCGCGCGCGCGGAGTCCTATGCGGCCTATGCCTGGCCGCAGGCGCTGTCCGGCGCCTTCGCGCGCAATGGTCTCGTCATCAGCATCGTCGCCGCGCTCAGCATGGCGCTCTTCATCCTCGGCTTCGCCGCCCTGAACGACCGCGGCGTGCTGTTCGGTGTCCATACGGGGCCGGGCGCATTCTACAGACTGATGCCGCACAATGCGATGGCCGCGCTGTTCAGCGCCGCGTTCCTCTATTCCATCCTCGCGCTGGTCATGAGCGTGCGCGCCTTCTGGCGCGATATCGGCACGCCGATCGGCGGCCGCGCCGACGGAAGTTCGATTGTCCAGGCGATCCGCGATGCCGGTGAGCTGCGCTATCTCCATGGCGGCGGCGTCGGCTGTTACAACGAGGACGACAAGCCGACCGACCGGCGCAAGCTTTTCCATCACCTGACGTTCTACGGCTTCCTGCTGTGCTTTGGCGCGACGTCTGTCGCCACGCTCTATCACTATCTCCTTGGACGCGAGGCGCCGTATCCGTGGTGGGATCTGCCCGTCGTGCTCGGTGCGCTCGGCGGCATCGGCCTCATCGTCGGGCCGATCGGCCTGTTCGTCGCGAGATTGCGCAGGGCGCCGGAATTGCTCGACGAGCAGCGCTACGGCATGGATGTCGGCTTCATCGCCATGCTGTTCCTGACCGGGCTCACCGGCATGCTGCTTCTGATCCTGCGCGAGACGGCCGCCATGGGACCGCTGCTGGCGCTGCATCTCGGCGCGGTGTTCGCGCTGTTCATCACCATGCCCTACGGCAAGTTCGTGCACGGCATCTATCGCTTCGCGGCGCTGGTGCGCTATGCACAGGAACGGCGGACGGCGCCGTGACCCGTTACCCCGACTGAAAACGGCCTTCACGCAGGAAGGCGATCGTCTGTGCGATCGCGGCGGCGTGACGCGGCAGCCCGGTGTGGGATGCCTTCACCACGATATGGTAGGCCATGCCGGCCAGCATCGCGCTTTGCACCGACACCCGGCCGTCGTTGGGCTTCGGCAGGACGAACAGGCCGGCGACGGGATCGATGAAGCGGCTTCCTGCGATCACGCCGACGGGATAATCCACAGCGGGCAGGGCGTCCGGCTGGGCCACAGTGGTGAGCTCGAGTCCGGCGGGTCCGTAGAATGCGCGGTAGAGGCGAGATCCGCTCAGGAGATCGGCGACCTCACTGCCGCCGTTCGGCGTGCCCAGCATCACGATTCCGGCAAGCCTGGCCGGCCGGTATTTTGCGATGTAGGCGCGCGCCACGAGGCCGCCCATCGAATGCGCGACGAAATGCAGCGGCGCGTCACGTTCGGCGAAGCTGACGATGGCCGGATGGATGTCGTCCGCGAGCGCTGCGATCGGCCTGCTGCGGCTGGCATAGTCGATGTTGAGCGTCGCGAACCCGCTCGCCTGAAGCTCCCGTTCGAGCCTGGTCAGGGATGCCGAGGTGCGCGCGATGCCGTGGAGCAAAACCACTCCCGGGCGTCGCGCGCTGCCTGTTTCAGGCGCCTCGTGCATCCGGCTTACGCCACCTCGCGTTCCGGCGGGGACGCCTGCTCACGGGCCATCGTCGTTGCCGTGACATAGTCGGTCTTGCCGGTGCCGAGCAGCGGCACCTTGTCGACCACCATGATCGCGGCGGGAACGGTCAGCTCGGAGGCGCCGATCGCCTTGGCCTGGCCCTGCATCGCGCTGCGCTCGGCGTTCTTTTCCGTCGTCAGCAGCACGATGCGCTCGCCCTTGCGCGGGTCGGGGATCGACACGGCGACCGAGCCGGCCTGCGGCCACAGCGTCGCTGCGATGCTTTCGACCGCCGACAGCGAGACCATTTCGCCTGCGATCTTGGCAAAGCGCTTGGCGCGGCCCTTGATGGTGATGAAGCCGGCCGCGTCGATCGCCACGATGTCGCCGGTGTCGTGCCAGCCCTCCGCGAGCACCTCGAGCACGCCGGGATTTTCGGCCCGCAAGTAGCCGAGCATCACGTTCGGTCCGCGCACCGAGAGGCGGCCACCTTCTTCGATGCCGGGGACCGGATCGAGGCGGCTTTCCATCAGCGGCGACAGGCGGCCGACGGTGCCGGGGCGGTTGGCCATCGGCGTGTTCATCGCCAGCACCGGCGCGGTCTCGGTGACGCCATAGCCTTCGAAGATGCGGATGCCGTAGCGCTCCATGAACACCTGCCGCGTGCGATCCTTGACCGCTTCGGCGCCGGCGATCACGAGACGTAAGGTGCGGAAGTCGTAGGCATGCGCCGAGCGCGCATAGCCGGTGAGGAACGTATCGGTGCCGAACAGGATCGTGGCGCCGGTCTGGTAGATCAGCTCCGGCACGATCCGGTAGTGCAGCGGCGAGGGGTACATGTAGATCGGAATACCCGCGAGCAGCGGCATCATCATTCCGCCGGTCAGCCCGAAGGAATGGAACACCGGCAGCACGTTGAACACCTTGTCGTTGGCGTTGGCATCGACGCGCGCCAGCGCCTGTGCGGCGTTGGCAAGGATGTTGCGGTGGGACAGCACCACGCCCTTGGGCGTGCCTTCCGAGCCCGACGTGAACAGCACGACGGCCGGATCGTTGGCCTGGCGGGTGACACGCGGCGCGGTACCTGCGAGCAGGCCTTTGATCTTGTCGGCCGTCCCGATCGAGGCGCGGACATCCTCGAGATAGACGATTCGGGCCTCCGCGGAGATCGCGGCCATCAACTTGTCGAGCTTGCCCTTCTCGATGAAGGCCTTCGAGGTCAGCACGGTCTTGACCTGCGCGGCCCTCATGGCGGCAAGCACGTTGACCGGGCCGGCCGAGAAGTTGAGCATGGCCGGCACCCGGCCGATGTTTTGCAGCGCCATGAAGACGACGGCGACGCCCGCGGAATTCGGCAGCAGCACGCCGACATTCTCGCCGACGGAGGTGCAGTCTTCCAGCTTCCGGCTCAAGACCTGCGCGCCCAGGATCAGCTTGCGATAGGTCAGCTTGGTGCCGAGCGCGTCCTCGACGATGACCTTGCCGGTGTCGCGGTCGCGATAGGCGTGTCCGAGCGCTTCGAACAGCGTGTGATCGAGCATGGCGTTCTTGACGAGAGCGTCGATCATCACGTCCTGGAGCGCGGCGCCGGCGGCATTGCGGCGCGCCTTGCCCTTCAGCGACGGATCGACCGGCAGCTTGACCGGCGGCAGGATCGTGACCGTCACCCGCGGAAACCACGAGCGCTTGATCTGGCTGCTGTCGAGATAGCTGAGATGTGAGCGCTGCGCGCCTTCGATGCGCACCGGCACGACCACCGCGTCGGCCTTGTCGGCGATCATCGCGGTGCCGTCATAGACCTTCATCAGCGAGCCGGAGACGGTGATGCGTCCTTCCGGGAAGATCACCACCGGCTCGCCGGCGGCGACCAGCTTGATCAAGTCGCGCGCGGCCAGCGGCTTGGTCGGGTCCATGGTGTAGTGCTTCACCACCCGCAGGAACGGCTTGGCCCACCAGGCCTTGGAGATGCCGGTATCGACCGCGAAGCTCGCGTCGATCGGCAGCACGGCGTGCAACAGCGGGCCGTCGATCAGGCTGACATGGTTCGGCGCGATCAGCATGCGCGTGCCGGCAGGCGGCAGGTTCTCGAGCCCGCGAACCTCGGTGCGGAACAGCGCGCGGAACAAGAGCCCGCCGAAGTCGCGCACGCCTTCCTTGCCCCACTTGGTCAGCACGAACCACACCGCGCCGAAGCTGGCGACGCCGAGGCCGAAAAAGATCCAGCCGACATGCAATCCGCCCGCCTGCAACAGCGCGACGAACAGCGAGCCGACCACCATGAAGGCGGCTTGCAACACGTTGCCGGCGGCGATGATGCGGGCGCGCTCGGACGGTGCCGACCAGGCCTGCACGGCGGCGAAGGACGGGACGACGAACAAGCCGCCGCCGAATGCGAAGGCGACGAAGTCGATCAGCATGCGCAGGCCCGCGAACGAGGTTGCGAAGTCGAGCGCGGTGATCTCGTGTCCCTTGCTGGTCACGCCGATGGCCCAGGCGAGGTCGAGGCCGGCAAACCCCATGATGATGGCGCCGATCGGCACCAGCGCGAGGTTCGGGCGAACGTGGCTCAGTTGCGCCGCGAACAGCGAGCCGATGGCGATGCCGATCGCGAAGATGGCCAGACACAGCGTCACCACGCCTTCGGTGCCGCCGACGACCTCCTTGACCAGCGACGGCAGCAGCGACAGCACGATGGCGCCGACCAGCCAGAACCAGGAGACGATGACGGTGCCGTCCCACAGCCGGTGATCGGCATGGAGCGTCTTCAGCAGGCCAAGCGTCGAGGTCCAGGGATTGGCGTCGACGGGCAGATCGGGCGCGGATGGCGTGGTCGCCGGGATGCGCGAGGCGAAGGCCCAGGACAATAGGGCCAGCACGACCACGGCCGACGCGACCCAGCCCATATGGGCGGAGCCGGCCACGAACTGGCCGCCGGCGACGGTGCCGAGCAGGATGGCCATGAAGGTCGCGCCTTCCACCAGCGCGTTGCCGGTCGCGAGCTCGCCGAGCTCGAGCTGGTCCGGCAGCATGGAATATTTCACGGGGCCGAACAGGGCGGCGATGATGCCGAACAGCGCGAGCGCTGCGAACAACAGCGGCACCGAATGCAGGAAGAAGCCGGCGGCGGCGAAGCCCGCGGCGAAGATCTCGGCGAATTTGAGCCGCCTTGCGACGACGGATTTGACGTATTTGTCGGCGAGCTGTCCGCCGAGCCCGGACAGGATGAAATAGGGGAAGATGAAGACGGCGCCTGCCACCGTCACCAGAGCATCGCCATGGCCGGTTGCGGCGCTGTAGAGCAAGATGATGACGAGTGCGTTCTTGAGCACGTTGTCATTGAGCGCCGAGAAGAACTGCGCCCAGAACAGCGGCGCGAAGCGGCGTGACGACATCAATTCCCTGATCATGACTAGTCCTGTTTTGGAAAGGCAGCCTGAGGTTGTTTCGGTGGCGGTAAAAGCGTCACGACCGGAAGGGCATGGGACGAACGATTGCAGGGTGACGATTGTCGTCGGCCTGCCTCTGTCCCCTCGATCCCTCCGATCCTGTTGGTCTCCAAATGGTCTCGTTAGGTTCGCAAATTTCCGGTTGCGGCCGCGTCGGCTTTGGGTGGAAGGGCCGCGCTGACCCGGATATGCGACGGGCCGTGAGCAAAAACTGAACCGTACCGGTAAGGCCCGCGACATCGGCTGCGAATGTCGGCAAATGGTAAGTCCTTCATTGCAGCCTTTTCTTGCATTCGAACCGCTTCGCGGCGCGCGCCTCAGGTGAGATGGGCGAGGTGGCGAAAGGGTGAGAAGCGACCAAGCAGGCTGGACCTGCGGCCTTCGCGGCGGGCGCGGCTACGGTTGGCGCGCCACATCCGGAACGTCGCGCGACGCTCAGCGAGCACGCCGGCAATGTCGCAGGCATTGGCGATGCGATCGATCGGCGCCATCGCGCGCTTGAGGGCGGCCCGGCCAAGGCCGGTCACGAGGGCGGCGGCGTCATCGATGAAGGTGGCGGCGATATCAACAGCGAGGGTTTGCATTTTGCAGGTCTCCAGGTTAATTTGAACAATGTTCACATGAGTAGCTTGAAAATGAACAATGTTCAAGAAGAATCGTTGCGGGACCAGAAAAAAAATCGGCGGCGGCTCCTGATCCTGGAGATCGCCCGCACCATAATTTCAACTAAGGGATTGAAATCACTGAAGGTTCGTGACGTCGCCGAAGCCGCCGGCTGCTCGGTCGGCAGCGTCTATAACGAGTTCGGCGACTTCGACGGGGTGATCCTGACCGTCAATCAGGAGACGGTTCAGGCGCTCACGGCGCGGCTTGCCGGGGTTTCGGCCGAGGATCCGGTTCGCCAGCTCTACGGGCTTGCCGAGACCTATCTCGAATTCTTCGCGGAGCACGCCAATTTGCTGCGTTCGCTGTTCGAGCATCGGATGGAGGACGATCGCCCCTATCCGGACGACATCCTTCAGATGGTGATGGACGCGTTCGCGCTGATGCACCCGCCTCTGGTGCGGCTGCTACCGGATGCGGATGACGTGAAGATAGCGCTGCTGTCGCGCACCCTGTTTTCGGCGGTGCACGGCATCATCTCGCTCGGTCTCGAGGAGCGCATGGTGGCCGTGCCGCCCCAGTTGCTGCGCCAGCAGGTTGAGCAGTTCCTCGACGCGCACCTCGCGGGCCTCGGGATTCTGCCTTTGCGGTGACAGGGCAAGGCAGCCTCAGGCGCGTGCAGCTTCGCGTGGCCGCGCTGCAATGAGGACGACGTCGGGCCGCACTCCGTCGACCTGAACCCGGTTGCGTCCCTTTTCCTTGGCGCGATAGCAGGCGGCATCCGCGCGCCGCATCGCGTCCTCGAGCGTGGTGTCGCGGTCGGTGATGCAGGTGACGCCGATGCTGGCGGTCACTGCAAAGCAGCGATCGTCCCAGGCGAAGCTGAACAGCTCGAGCGATCGCCGCAGCCGTTCGGCGATGTCGGCTGCGTCGAACGGCGAGCACTGCGGCAGGATCAGGCCGAATTCGTCGCCGCCGAGCCGGGCCACCAGATCATGCGGCCGCCTGTCCTGTTGCAGGAGGCGCGAGACCTGGCAGAGCAGGCGGTCGCCCGCAAGATGGCCGCAGCTGTCGTTGACGTTCTTGAACTGGTCGAGGTCGAGCAGGATCAGGCCCAGCGAGCCTGCCGCGACATTGTCCAGCTCGCCTTGCAGGCGCGCCTCGAAGGCGCGGCGGTTGGCAAGGCCTGTCAGCCAGTCGTGCGAAGCCTGCCAGGCCAGGCGCTCCTTCTCGGCATGCAGGGCATCCTCGAACGCCTGTCGTTCAGCACCAATCGCCGCGTATGCCAGATCAGCAGCAGGATCAGCGTCACGGCGGTGACGATGTTGATGCAGGTCAGCGTCAACTTGATCGCGCGGGAGCCTTCGCCCAGGACCGTGGAGAAGCGGTTCGCATGCACCGTGAACTGGGTGTTGAGCTCCGAGAGCCGCAACGACAGGAATTGCAGGCGGCTGCCGTCCCGAACCGGGCCGTTCTCCAGCTCCGACCGGATGACCTCGCCGAATACGCTCAGCTCCAGCAGCATGGGATCGGTGGCGGCCCACTCGCGGATGGCTTCCTGGAGAAAGCTGACGCGGTTGAAATAACGAAACAGCCAGATCAATCCGGGAACGTCATCGGGATGGTTGCCGCCCTGCAGGAAGCCGATGCGGGCGGCCTCGACGTCGACCGGATCGCGCTCGAGCGCCCAGCGCGCGAACTGGTCGCCGATGGGGACGGCGAGCGAGGCCCGGTATTGCGCGAACTGGCTCGGCTCGCCCGAATGCAGATAGCGATTGAGGAAATAGACGGCATTCTTCTGCGAGCGCGACCACAGCGCTTCGCCCGCGACATAGGCGCGGACCGATGACATCACCTCGAGGCTGAATCCCGCAATCGTCGCCTGGAGGACAACGACCATCACGAAAGGCGAGACGAGCTTGATGACGTGAAGGAAGCTGTGCCCCTTCGTCGACGTCGATGTTCTCCGAAACACCCTTAGTTCCCCAAATCGATCAACGACCCCAGTCGAGCGTTGCGCCTGCAACGCCAAGTAGAGGAGATGGTTGCTTAACTCGACCTGAAAGAGACGAGGGACTGCATCGCAGGGTGAAGGCGTCGTGAAGTGGATGCGTGCAGATCGTTGCAAATGCCGACAAACCGGAACCGGTGCGGCATCGGCGAACCAATGCCTCGCATTTGTCCTGCGCGGTTTACTTGATCGAGAGAGTTGGGGCCGGTGCTAGACCAGCACCGGCTTGCGCACGCGGCCGACGTCGCCGAACACCCGCAGGTAACGCTCGATTTCCGACGGAAGGCCGGTCGCCTTCTCCGGATTGTCGGAGAGCTTGACGGCCGGGTGGCCGTCGGCCGACGACACCTTGCAGACCAGCGAGATCGGATCGAGATTGAACGAGCCGTCCGGGGTGCAGCCCACGAAGTCGTTGGTGAGGTTGGTGCCCCAGCCGAAGGAGAGCCGCACGCGGCCTGTGAAGTGGTGATAGGTCTCCTCGATCGAGCCGACGTCCATCGCGTCGGAAAAGACGAGCAGCTTGTCCCTGGGGTTGCGGCCCTTCTTCTCCCACCAGGCGATGATCTCCTCGCCGGCCTGGATTGGCGGCGCGCTGTCGGGGCGGAAGCCGGTCCAGTCGGCGACCCATTCCGGCGCATCGCGCAGGAAAGCCTTTGTGCCGAAGGCGTCGGGCAGCGCGATCAGCAAATTGCCGCCATAGGTCTGACGCCACTGGTCGAGGATGCGATAGGGCGCCCAGCGCAACTCCTCGTCGTCCTTGGCGAGCGCGGCCGCGACCATCGGCAGCTCGTGCGCGTTGGTGCCGATGGCTTCGAGATCGTTGTCCATCGCGAGCAGCACGTTGGAGGTGCCGATGAAGGATGAGCCCAGGCCTTCCTTCACCGCCTCGACGCACCAGCGCTGCCAGAGAAAGCCGTGACGGCGGCGGGTGCCGAAGTCGGAGAGCCTCAAATTCTCCAGCTTGCGCAGCCGCTCGACCTTGGTCCACAGCTTGGCCTTGGCGCGGGCATAGAGCACGTCGAGCTCGAAGCGGCCGCGGCCCTTGATCGCCGCGCGCGAGCGCAGCTCGTTCAGGATCGCGAGCGCCGGAATCTCCCACATCGTGGTGTGGGTCCACGGCCCGTGGAAATGTATTTCGTACTGGCCTTCGACCTTGCGCAGCTCGTATTCGGGCAGGCGGAATTCGGCGAGCCAGCGGATGAAATCCGCCGAGAACATGTGGGTCTTGCCGTAGAAGGTGTTACCGGCAAGCCAGATCAGCTCTTTCTTGGTGAAGCGGATGGTGCGGGCGTGGTCGAGCTGGGCGCGCAGCTCGCCCTCGTCGATGATCTCGGCGAGCCGCACGTGGCGCGAGCGGTTGATGACCGAGAAGGTCACCCGCCGATCCGGGTAGTCCTCCCGAATCATCTGTAACATCAATAGCTTGTAAAAGTCGGTATCCAGCAGGCTGCGGATGATGGGATCCAGCCGCCAGCTGTGATTGTAGGTCCGGCTCGCAATATCGGTCACTGTCATGGGGCAATTCTAGCGTGGCTGCCGCAGGGCAACCAGTGGGTTCGGCGGAGGGCAGGCTTCCGCGAACCGTGACCGAGGCTCAGTCTCCCGCGGCCGTCGCCGCCACGGTCTCGAGCTGGCTCCTGACCCAGCGATGGGCCGGGTCCTTCTGGTAGCGCTGGTGCCAGACCATGAACATCGGCAGCTCGGCCAGCGTCCGGGTGCGTGAGGCCAGCGGAATTCGCGTTTGCGCGAAGCCCCCCATCACTCCCGAGGCGAGCAGGCTCGGCATGCTCGCGAGCATCTGTGAGCCGCGCAGGAACGACGGTACGCCGGAGAAGCTCGGCACGGAGATGGCGATGTCGCGGTGGAAGCCGTTCGCCGCCAGCCGGCGGTCGAAGTCGAGCCGCTCATTGTCGGTATAGACCACGGTGATGTGGCGTGCTGCGAGATAGGCGCTGCGGCCGGCGGGCGCAGTGCGCGCCTTGGGATCGAAATAGCAGACGTAGTGATCGCTGAGCAGGCGCTTCTGCACGATGTCGATGCCGGATGGCGGCAGCGGCGTGATCAGGAGATCGCAGCGGTTCTCGCGCAGCATCGCGGGCGAGGGCGATTGCGAGGGGATCACGCGCAGGTTCAGGCTCTTCACCTGGCCGGTGACATGGCCGAAGAAGCGCGGCAGCAGGAGGTCGCGCTGGAAGTCGTTGGCGGCGATCGTCAGCGAGAGCTGGGCCTGCGCCGGCTCGAAGCTGACGCCGCCGGCAAAGCTGCGCATCTCGTCGATCAGCGCGCGCGCCTTCGCGGCCAATGCCTGCGCATGTGCGGTGGCGACGATGCCGCGGCCCGATTTGGCGAACAGCGGATCGCCGGCGATCCGCCGCAGCTTGTTCAGGGCGTGGCTGACCGCGGATTGCGTCAGGCCGAGCCGCGTTGCGGCCGCCGTCACCGAGCCTTCCTCCAGCACGGCAAGGAACAATTCGAGGGCGTGGCCGTCGAGGGCCAAATGATCGATTTTTTTCATGGAATTCATTATAATCGATCTATTTATCTTGAGAATAGGTGGCGGCATTATCGTTCAATAAGCCGCGCACCCGGACCCCGGGATGCCCTAGGGAGAGACAACGCCGATGAATGCCCAGGCGCCAGCCTTGCAGGATCCCCGCCTCAACCGCCCCGAGCCGTTCGCCTCGCCGCTCGGCGACGGCGGCTTCTTCCAGCGCGACCGCTCCATCCATCCGCCGGCCCATGCGCCGGGCTACAAATCCTCGGTGCTGCGCTCGCCGCGCCAGTCGCTGTTGTCGCTGGAGAACTCGGTCTCGGAGATCACCGGGCCGGTGTTCGGCCACAACGATCTCGGCCCGCTCGACAACGACCTGATCCGCAACTACGCCAAGGACGGCGATCCCGTCGGCGAACGCATCATCGTCCACGGCCGCGTGCTGGACGAGACCGGCCGCGGCGTGCCGAACACTCTGGTCGAATTCTGGCAGGCCAATGCCGGCGGCCGCTACCGGCACAAGAAGGACACGTATCTGGCGCCGATCGATCCGAATTTCGGCGGCTGCGGCCGCGCGCTGACCGACGACACCGGCTATTACTATTTCCGCACCGTGAAGCCCGGGCCCTATCCCTGGCGCAACTACGTCAACAGCTGGCGGCCCGCCCATATCCACTTCTCGGTGTTCGGCTCGGGCTTTGCGCAGCGGCTGATCACGCAGATGTATTTCGAGGGCGATCCCCTCATCCCGATCTGCCCGATCCTGACGACGATCCCGGACAAGGATGCGCTCGACCGCCTGGTCGCGCCGCTCGACCTCAACGCCTCGACGCCGTTCGATTCGCTCGCCTACCGTTTCGACATCGTTCTGCGCGGCCAGCGCTCCACCTATTTTGAAAATCGCACCGAGGGGAACTGAGCCAATGCCGCAGCCGCTCAACTATCTCAAGGAAACCGCCTCGCAGACCGCCGGCCCCTACGTCCACATCGGCCTGATCCCGGCCATGGCCGGCTTCGATATTTTCGAGAAGAACTTTTCCAACGTGCTGGTGACGCCGAACACGCAAGGCGAACGCATCACGCTGGAAGGCAGGGTGCTCGACGGCACCGGTACGCCGCTGCGCGACGTGCTGCTGGAAATCTGGCAGGCCAATGCGGCCGGCCGCTACAATCATCCGGCCGACCGCTCGGCCGGCGCGCTGGAGCAGGAGTTTCGCGGCTGGGGCCGCGCCGGCTCCGACTTCGACAGCGGGCTCGTGACCTTCGAGACCATCAAGCCCGGCGCCATCACCGACAAGGCGGGCCGCAAATGCGCGCCGCACGTCAATGTCTGGATCGTCGCGCGCGGCATCAATATCGGTCTCAACACGCGGCTGTATTTCTCGGATGAAGAGGCCGCCAACGCCGCCGACCCCGTGCTCAACCTGATCGAACAGCCGACCCGGCGCAAGACATTGATCGCAACGCGAAGCGAGCGCGCCGGCAAGGTCGTGTATTCCTTCACGATCAATTTGCAGGGGCCCGAGGAGACCGTGTTCTTCGACGTCTGAGAGTCGGGCGGCCTTCCGCAGGATCACTCCACCTGGTCGCCGCGATCGATCGCTCCGCGCGCGAGGAATTGCGGCGACTGACGCATCTCGCGCGATCCCGGCCGATTGGCCGGATCGCGCCCCACTTTTGGTTTCAGTTCTGCCAAATCGATGAATACGTCCGCCTGTCGGCGCAGGTCGTCGGCGACCATGGCTGGCTGAGTGGAGAGTGTGGAGACGACCGTCACGCGGACACCGCGGCGTTGCAGGGCTTCCACCAGCGAACGAAAATTCCCATCGCCCGAGAACAGCACGATCTGATCGACGTGCCCGGCGAGCTCCATCGCATTTACGGCGAGATCGACATCCATGCTGCCCTTCACCTTGCGGCGGCCGGTGATGGCGTCGACGAATTCCTTCGTGAGCTTGGTGACGACGGTGTATCCGTTATAGCCGAGCCAATCGATCAACGGGCGGATCGACGAATACTCCTGATCCTCGACGACGGTCGTGTAGTAGAAGGCCCGCAAGAGCGCACCTCGGCTTTGGAATTCGCCGAGCAGACGCCTGTAGTCGATATCGAAGCCGAGCGCCTTGGAGGTGGCATGGAGATTGGAGCCATCGATAAAGAGTGCGATCTTCTCAATCGAAGGCATTATGCAAAAATCTCCCGTTGCACGCGAAAGGCGGCCGGTCCAACCGCCAGGTCGCGGTGTGTCGGCCGGAAAAACATTGAAGGCACCGATGGCTTGCTGAAAAAGCAGCGCAGACGACCGGACAGGGGCGGCCGTCTTGCGCCTAGGTTAGGGAGGTTCCAAATGCCACCAGCGCCAGGGCGCCGAATGCAGCCAGGGTAAGGCGCGCGCATTCCCCGCTCAATTGTACTGAGGTAAGGGGCCCCTATCCAAAGGATAGGACCCCATATACGAAGGTAAGTGGCTGCGCTGGCAACAAAGGCCGTTGCGGTTCGCAGCGTGGGGCTGTTCGATCGGCCGATGGGTCAGCCTTCATCGCCATGCAGCTGGGTGCGAAAGGCGCGCGGCGAGAGCCCCGTGGCGGCAGCATAGACCCGGCTGAAATAGGCGGGGTCCTCGAAGCCGAGCGCGTAGGCGATCGTCGAGACCGGCAGGTTGGTGTAGACGAGGTTGCGCCGCGCCTCGCGGATCAGGCGGTTCAGGATCAGGTGCGAGGCGGTGTCGCCAGTCGCCGCCCGTGTCACCCGGTTGAGATGGGTCGGCGTGATCGACAGCGCGCCTGCGTAGTCCGCGACGCTCCAGCGTTCCAGATGATGCTGCTCAAGCAGCGCCTCGAAGCGGCGAAACAGGCCGGATTCGGCGGTGCCATTGCCACCGCTTTCGCTCGTGAGCGCGCGGGCCACCAGCCCGATCATGGCTGCCGACAAGGCACGCAGCACATGCGCGCGGCCGAAATCGCGGGCGGCGTGTTCGGCGAAGATCTGCTTCATAGTGGCGCGGATCTGCGGCGTGCTGCGCACCACGCCGGATCGTGACAGGGCGCCGCGCAGGCCTTCGGCGGCGAGCAGCGCCTCGTCCAGGATCTCCGCCGCGATGGTCAGCACCCAGCCTTGGGTCTCAGGCACGAAGCGGAACCCGTGGACGTGTCCGATGGGTACGTTGACGATCTGCATCGGCCTTAACGGCACCACGCGTCCGTCGAGCGTCGCCTCGCCGCCGCCGCGCTCGATCAGCAGCACCTGGTGCAGCCGGGCATGGCGGTGCACGGCCAGGGTCCAGTCGTGAAGCACGGAGCGGGACGCGATCGTCTCGCAATGCACGACGTCCGGCAGGTCGCCGGACTCGCCGAACAGATTGTAGACCCGGATCGCGGGGGCAGGGGCGGCGCTTCTCATGTTCGAATAGTACAAGACAAAGACGAAACCCTCCATCGGTTTGCGCAGTTGAATCTGCAAAAAAGTGCCGACGGGAGGACGCAAAAATGAAAGTTCAGGTCTGTATCATCGGCGGCGGGCCGTCCGGGCTGCTCTTGTCCCAGCTTCTGCATCTGAAGGGCATCGACACGGTCGTGCTGGAGAAATACAGCCGTGAGCACGTGCTGGCCCGGATCCGCGCCGGCGTGCTCGAGCACGGTTTCGCAAAACTGATGCGCGAGGCGCAATGCGGCGAGCGGATGGACCGCGAAGGCGAGATCCACCGGGGGTTCGAGATCGCCCATGACGGGGTGCTCTCCCAGATCGATCTGCACAAGCACTCCGGCGGCAATTCGGTTCTGGTCTACGGCCAGACCGAGCTGACGCGCGACCTCTACGAGGCACGCGACCGCCTCGGCGGCAAGGTCGTGCATAATGCTGAGGACGTGACGCCGCATGACCTGGCGTCGGACCGCCCCTACGTGACGTACCGATCGAACGACGAGATCGTTCGCGTCGATTGCGACTACATCGTCGGCGCCGACGGCTTTCACGGCGTCAGCCGCAAGTCGATCCCAAAGGACGTGCTGCGCGAATACGAGAAGGTCTATCCGTTCGGCTGGCTCGGTGTGCTGTCGCGCACCAAGCCGGTGTCGCCCGAGCTGATCTATGTGAAGCACGAGCGCGGCTTTGCGCTGTGTTCCCTGCGCTCGCAAGTATTGAGCCGCTACTACATCCAGGTGCCGCTCACCGACAAGGTGGAGGACTGGTCGGACGACGCGTTCTGGGCCGAGCTGAAGCGCCGCCTGCCGGAGCAGGTCGCCGGCCGCCTGATCACGGGGCCCTCGATCGAAAAAAGCATCGCGCCGTTGCGCAGCTTCGTTGCCGAACCGATGAGCTATGGCCGCCTGTTCCTCGCCGGCGATGCCGCCCACATCGTGCCGCCGACCGGCGCGCGCGGGCTGAACAGCGCCGCCTCCGACATCTACTATCTCTATCATGCCATGCTCGCACATTATCAGAGCGGCGATGATTCCGGCCTCGAAGGCTATTCCGCCAAGGCACTGGCGCGGATCTGGAAGGCGCAGCGTTTCTCCTGGTGGATGACGATGCTGCTGCATCGTTTCCCCGATCGTCTCGACTATGAGGATCGTCTTCAGCAGACGGAGCTGGACTATCTGCTCTCGTCCGAGACGGCACAGCGCCTGCTTGCGGAGAATTATGTCGGACTGCCGTTCTAAGCGGGGTGATTTTACCGCACGGACGCTGACTTCCTCCTCTCCCCTTACAAGGGGAAAGGGGGAAGTCGGTGCCCTTGGCTAGCCACGCTACTTCCCTTCGAGCGTGTTGACCGGCGTCCACTCCGGCGGTGGTGGATTTGCGACGAGCGTCCTCGCGCGCTTTGCAAACATGGATGATGGCGGATCGACCGTCGCCGCCCCGTCGAACGCATCGGCCGCCTTCGCAAACTCCCTTGCCCGCCAGCACGCCAACCCTTCCGCATACGCCGCGGTGACCTTCGTCTGCTCGCCGCTCTCCGCGCCTTTCTCCGCTAGCGGCTCGAACACCTTGATCGCCTCGCCGCGGCCCAGCACCCTGATCGCGTCGAGCTCGCGCCAGGCGAAGGCGTCACCTGTCTGCGCCACCGTCGCCTCCGAGGCCATGATCGCGGTGCCGTAATATTTGTTCGCCCCCTCGAGCCGCGAGGCGACGTTCACGGTGTCGCTCATCACGGTGTAGTTGAAGCGGCGGCGGGAGCCGATATTGCCGACCACGGCTTCGCCGCTGTTGAGGCCGATGCGGTGCGACAGGCCGTGACCGGCGAAGGCGGCGTTGTTGGCGTTGAGGTCCGCCAGTTTTTCGTGGCACTTCAGCGCCGCGCGGACGGCGTTGCGCGCGTGGGCGGGATCGTCGGCGGGCGCGCCGAACATGGCGACGATGGAATCGCCGATATATTTGTCGACATAGCCGCCATGGCCTTCGATGATGTCGGTCATGGCGGAGAGATATTCGTTCATCAGCGTGACCAGCTCGCCCGGCGTCATCGTCTCTGCGATCGAGGAGAACCCGCTGAGGTCGGAGAAGAACATGGTGACGTTGCGCATCTCGCCGCCGAGTGCCGGCATCTTGCCGGAGGCAACCATCGTCTCGATCACCTCGGGCGCGAGATAGAATGCAAAGCTCCGGCGCAGGAAGCGCTCGTCGCGATCGGCCAGCATGAAGCGGTAGCCGATCATCATTGCGAGTGCGGCCAGGCTCGCGAGCGCGGGCTCCGTCAAGGGCAGCGCCAGCGCATGCACGAACGCGCCGGTGGCCACGGCGGCGTAAACGGCGGTGAGGGCGAGCCAGGCGATCAACGCGCCGCCAGGTGCGAGCATGCAGGCCGCGCAGGCGATGACCGCCGCGAACGCAATAGTGAGGATGGTCCGCGCCGGAAAGCCGAGCTCGGTCACGGCATCGCGCTCGATCAGGTTTCGGACCGCGGTGGCATGCACGAAGACGCCGGCGATGTCGCTGCGGGCCTTCTGTGCGGCGCCCGCCGGGGCGGGCAGGGCGCATCGTGGCGCGGGCGAGCCGTCATATCCGCGGGACAGGCGCATCGAGGTGAGCTTGCGGTCCTCGAAATTGAGGACGGTGCCGAGCAGGACGACCTTGCCTTCGAAGGCGCGGCGGAAGAAATCGCGGTCGTCCTTCTCGACACAGGCGCGCAGGTCGGCGAAGGAGAAGGTCGGGACGTCGCGTCCCAGCCCCCGAAAGTTGAGCGTCATTGTATTCGGTATCGCGCTCGGGATCGCATAGCCGGACAGCTCGGTCGCGCCGGACGGCGCAATTTCAGGCTTTCCGCCAAGCGCACGCGCAGCGAGCTCCACCGCCATCGCGGGGATCGACCTGCCCTGGATGGCAAAGCTCAACGGCATTCGTCGGATCACGTCGTCGTGGTCGGTGTGGACATTGAGCGCGCGGATGGTGTTGCGCACTGCCACTTGCTGCGCACGATAGGGCACTTCCGGATGGTCATTGCTCAGGATTTCGCCGAGCACCAGCTTGCCGCTGTCGGAGAGCTGCCGGAGCGCGATGAGGTAGTCCCGGTCAAATCCTCTTATGCGACTGCCGAACGACGTATCGCCGAACGGAATCTCCGACTGCTCGATTGAGTTCTTGAAGATGACGTCGAAGCCGATGACCTTGGCGCCGCCTTCGGTGATGCTCCCGAGCACCCGGCCGATCTCGCGTGTCCAGGTCTGCGTCGGCGATCCCTTGAAGGGCGGGGTGTCGTAGGTCTCACCATCGATGGCCACGACGACGACCGGCGATGTCGCGGGATCACGGCGGTCGCCGTCCAGCATGCCGCGCATCGCGGTGAGGATGTCGAGCGACAGGCCTTGCAGCGTCTGAAGCGGCGGAGACGTGAAGACGGCGCCCGCGAGGAGCGCAATCAGGATCGTCGCAACGATGTCCCGCCTTCCGATTCGCCGCATCGCCCCGTCGCAAGCCGCCTATTCGAGCCGCAGCAGGCGGCCGACGATCGGCGTCGGCGATGACGTGGCGCCGGCATCGACCTGGAAGGCATAGCGCTTGGCGCCGAGAATGGCGAGATAGCTGCCGCCGGGGGTCAGCGACTTCCCGGCTTTGGCAAAGTCATAGAACTTGCCGCCGATCATGGTTTCGTTCCTGAGCGGCACGCTGATCGTGGGTTCCTTGCCGTCGGTGCGCTCGATCACCAGCGTGCCGCCGCTCTTGGCCTGCACCAGCGGTGCGACGCCGTAGATCGTCGGCAGCTTGGCCGGCGCGCTCTTGGCGTCCGAGCGCACGGTCCGGAAGGTGGTCGCGGCGCTCTGGTTCGCCTCTCGCTCGGACAGCTGCGCCGCGTTGGTGTCGCAGGGCACCTTGTCCCGCTTGACCTCGCCGAGCTGCACGGTGCTCTGCTCGGTGCCGACCAGGACGACGCCTTCGCTGATCGTCTCGCGCAGGCAGGATTTGAGGTAGCTGAGCGTGATGCTCGCCTTCGGGCCGAGCTTGATGATCTTGCCCGGCGCCACATAGTCCATGAACGCGATGCCGTCGACCTTGCCCTGAACGTCCTCGACGATCGCGGCCGGGGTCTCCGCCAGGGCGGGGGTCGCAACATACAGCGCGCCGACAACGGCGCCGATCAGGCTTCTCATGGGTACTCTCATCCAATTCGACCGCTGCTCTGCCGGTCCCTGTCCTGGTCCGATGTTTAGCAGCGGAGCGCCCAGGCAATGTGACCAGAATCACTCTTAGATATTGGTGCACTCTATCAGGAACGGGTTCAAACCGGCGACCGGAGAAAACAGAGCCGCGGCAAGCTGTTGGCCGGATGGTCAATGTCAGGCGAGCGAAACGGCCTCCGGCGAACGGTCTTCGGCCGGACGGCCCTCAACGGCTCGCTCCACACCAGGAGCGAGCATGGCCTCCGTCTTCTGAAATGGCGCCGCCTGCTGCCCGGCGGCGATCTCCACGACCTCGTCCCAGCGCGACAGAAAAGCCTCGACGCAGGCCGGGTCGAACTGCCGTCCCTGGTTCTCGACCAGGTAATTGCGAGCCACTTCGAGCGGCATCGGCTCTTTATATGGCCGCCGCGTCGTCAGCGCGTCGAAGACGTCGGCGACCGCGACCACGCGTGCGGCAACCGGGATCTCGTCCGTCTTGAGGCCGTTCGGGTAGCCCGCGCCATCCCAGCGCTCGTGATGTCCTGCGGCAATTTGCGCACCGAGCTGGATCAGCTCGCAGCCGGAGTCCGCCAGGATACGCGCGCCGATCATGGCGTGGGTGCGGATCACCGCCATCTCCTCGTCGGTCAGCCGGCCGGGCTTGAGCAGGATATTGTCGGGAATGGCGACCTTGCCGACGTCGTGCAGCGGCGCGGCGAGATAGATGTCGCGGCAGAGCCGGGCCGGCAGGCCGAGCTGCTCGGCGATGATGCGGCTGTAGCGGGCGACCCGCAGGGTGTGCTCGCCGGTGTCGTTGTCGCGGTATTCGACCGCGAGCGCGAGCCGCAGGATAATCTCCTCCTCGCGCTCGCCGAGCTTGCGTGTCGCGGCCGCGACTTCGCTGGCCAGATGCGCGGCGCGATCGTTGAGCTTGCGTACGGCTGCACCAAGCTGAATCAAATTCCGCAGACGCACCGTCATCTCGACGCTCTGCGGCTGCTTGGGCAGGAAATCGGTTGCACCGGCCTGCAGCGCTTCCATCTTCACGTCATCGGTCTGCCGCGACGTGATCATCGCGATCGGGATGTCGGCGCAGCCGGGAAGGGTGCGGAGCGTGCGGATGAAGCTGATGCCGTCCATGTGCGGCATCTCGTAGTCGACCAGCACGAGGTCGAAGACGCGCTCGCGTGCGCAGGCCAGCGCCTGCACGGGATCGAGGAAGGTGGTGGCCTCGACCAGACCTTCGGCCTCGATGTGACGTTTCAGGAAGTTGAGGACGGAGCGGCTGTCGTCAACCAGAAGCGCTTGAGTCAGCATCGGCGGCCGGGGCTCTCTTCGCTGGCAAGGGCACGAACCCACTGCATAACCCGAGCGAATTTAACGCGAAGCAAATGCGCGTGCGTGCGCACGGTGCCGCGGACATGCGCGCCTCGCATGAGATTTCAGCAGGCTATGCAAGGTTGCATGCAGTTGCGCGAAGTCCTTGGGAATGTGACCCGTAGTTGTACGGAGTCCTCCGTTAGGGGTTTGCTCACTTGATTCACGTCAAACGTGTATCGGAATTTTGCAAGGGCGGGGACAGCGATGGCGCTCAATCCGACGGAGCCGAAGTGGTCGTTGCGGTTACCCGCCGATTGCAGCATCGCGGCCATTCGCAGTGTCTATGATCTCATTCGCGAGGCGTTCGGCCGCCAGGAGCGGCTCGAGATCGACTGCTCGAGCGTCGACAAGGCCGACGTGACTTCGATTCAGCTTCTGCTGTCGACCGCCAAGACGGGCGAGGCCCAGGGCCGCCCGGTGGTGCTCACCTCATTCTCCCAGTCTCTGCGCAACACCCTTCGCCGCGCCGGCTTTGCCAGCGAGGCGATGATCGATCAGCATTTCCTGCAAAAGAAAGATGGCACCTAATGGCCACGATTCTGACCGTCGACGATTCCCCCAGCATTCGGCAAATGATCAAGGTCGTGCTCGAGCCGGCCGGTCACAACGTGATCGAGGCCGGTGACGGCGCGCAAGGGCTCGCCAAGGCGCAGGCCGGCAAGCTCGACCTCGTGATCACCGATCTCAATATGCCCGTGATGAACGGGTTGGAGCTGATCCGGGCGCTGCGCAAGCTGCCGAGCGCGGTCGGCATGCCGATCGTGTTCCTGACCACCGAATCCAACGACACGGTGAAGCAGGAGGCCAAGAGTGCCGGCGCCACGGGCTGGATCACCAAGCCCTTCAAGCCGGAGCAGTTGCTCGCCGTCGTCGGCAAGCTGGTGCGCGCATGAGTGCAATGGACCCGACCGAGGTCTTTCGTCAGGAAGCCAGTGAGCTCTTCGAAGTTCTTGAAGGTGCCCTGCTCGATCTCGGCCAGCGTCCCGATGACCGCGAACTCGTCGATTCCGCCTTCCGCGCCCTGCATACGATCAAGGGCTCGGGCGCCATGTTCGGCTTCGACAAGGTCGCCTCCTTTACCCACGAATTCGAGACCGCGTTCGATCGCGTCCGCAAGGGCGAGATCAAGCCGACGCAGGAACTGATCTCGGTCGCGCTCGCCGCCAAGGACTACATCCGCGCGCTGATCGAGGATCCCCAGTCGACCGATGACGTCATCGGCGAAGGCATCCTCGACGACCTCAAGCGCTTCGTCTCGTCCGACCAGCCTGTTGCGCCGGTCGCCGAGATCACGGAGGCCGCGGCACCGGTCGAGAGCAAGCAGGCCGGCTGGCACCTGTATCTGGAATTCGAATCCCACATCCTTCGCAACGGCTCGAACCCGCTCGACCTACTGGAAGACCTCTGCAAGCTCGGCCCCTGCTTCGTCGTGCCTGTTACCGACGGCATCCCGTTCCTCGACGAGATGGAGCCGGAAGACTGCTATCTGAAGTGGGACGTCAAGCTGCACGCGGCTTGCGACAAGGACGCGATCGACGACGTCTTCATGTTCGTCCAGGACGAGATGAAGCTGACCCTCTCGCCCTTGGCGCATGTCGAGGCGCCCGCGCCGATGCCGCTATTCCAGCTCCTCGACGAGGAGCCGGCGCCTGTGGCCGAGATGCCTGCGCCGGTGGTCGAGGCCGCCGCCGCGCAGCCCGCCGCAAAGGCGGAGCCCAAATCCGAACCGAAGCCGGAGCCAAAGGCCGAGGCCAAGCGAGACGATCGCGGCATCGCCACCGTCCGCGTCCAGGCCGAACGTCTCGACGAACTGATGGACCGGGTCGGCGAACTCGTCATCGCCCAGGCGCGGCTCACCCAGCTCGCATCTTCCGGCTCCGACCTCTCGATCAAGATGATCGCCGAGGAGATCGAGCGCCTCGCCTCCTCCTTGCGCGACACCACGATGGGCGCGCGCATGGTGCCGATTGGCTCCCTGTTCGGCCGCTTCCGCCGCCTGATCCACGATCTGTCGCGCGATCTGTCGAAGCCGGTCGAATTCGTCACCACGGGCGAGGACACCGAACTCGACAAGACCATGATCGAATGCCTGGCCGATCCGCTGGTGCACCTGATCCGCAACGCCATCGACCACGGCATCGAGGACACCGCAACGCGCGCCGCCAACGGCAAGACCGAGCAGGGCCGGATCGAGCTCGCCGCCGTTCATTCCGGCGCGCAGGTGCTCGTCACCGTGAAGGACAATGGCGGCGGCCTCAACACCGCGCGCATCCGCGCCAAGGCGGAAGAGCAGGGGCTGATCGCAGCCGGCGCCGTGCTGACCGATCACGAAATCCACCAGTTCCTGTTCCACCCGGGCTTCTCGACCGCGCAGACCATTTCGGCGCTGTCCGGCCGCGGCGTCGGCATGGACGTGGTCAAGCGCACCATCGAGAACATGCGCGGCACGATCGACCTGTCGACCCGGCCGGGACAGGGCACCACCGTGACGCTGCGCCTGCCGTTGACGCTCGCGATCATCGAAGGCCTCCTGATCCGCGTCGACGAAGGCCGCTACATCATTCCGCTGTCGGCGGTGGAGGAATGCGTCGAGCTGACGGCCGAGGACGAGCGCTCGCGCGGCCGCAACTTCCTCAACGTGCGCGGCAACCTCGTCCCGTTCCTGCGCTTGCGCGAGATCATGTCGTCGTCGGGGTCGCCCGACCGGCACCAGAAGACGATCATCATCTCGACCGGTGAAAGCCGCGTCGGTCTCGTCGCCGACCAGATCATCGGCAACCACCAGACCGTGATCAAGTCGCTCTCCAAGCTGCATTCGGACGTCACGATCTTCTCGGGCGCGACCATCCTGGGTGACGGCACGGCGGCGCTGATCCTCGACGTCGCGCAGCTCGTTGCGCTGGCGCAGTCGAAGGTCGAGAAGCAGCACATCAGCGAGGCGGCGTGATGAACGAAGGTTTGGCCGGCGAGCATCAGGCGGGCGCGATGCAGGTCGTGATGATCGGCCTCGGCGAGGAGAAGTTCGCGCTCGACGCGGGCCTCGTGCGCGAGATCATCGATCCCGTCCCGGTGACCAAGGTCGCCGGCGCGCGGGCTTTCGTTCCCAGCGTGATCAACGTACGCGGCAACGTCATCCCGCTTGCGGACCTGCGCATCCGCTTCGGCATGCCGCAACTCGACAACTCGGCCGACACGCGCATCGTCGTCATCGAGCTGGAGCTCGACGGCGAGCCTGTTCTGGTCGGCGTTACCGCCGACAAGGTCTACGAGGTCACTGAGATCTCGCAGGCCGACGTGCAGCAGACGCCGCGCGTCGGCATGCACTGGAAGCCGGAATTCATCCGCTTCATCGCCAAATGGCGCGAAGAGTTCGTCATCGTTCCCAACATGGAACGCATTCTGAATTGAAATGGGTCCCAGGGGCGGGACCTGAGGTTGAGGGGCTGGAAATGAGATTTACGGTCAAAGCGAAGCTGGCCAGTGCATTCGGCCTGGTCATCGTCCTGTCCATGGTCGCCGGCGGTGTCGCGTATATGAAGCTTGGCGACATGATGGCCACTGCTGACAGCATGGTCCTGCGCGCGACCCGGATGGAGAAGGCGACGCAAATCGAAAAGGATATCCTGCTTCAGCTGCGGGCGGAGAAGAATTCAATTCTCGGAACGGAAGCCCAGGCCGAACAGTTTGCCGCTGATGCCGCCAAGATTCGTGACCATGCGCTGAAGACCAAAGATGAGGTCTACGCGTTGGCGAGCGAAGCCGGCAGGAAGCTGCTCGACAGCTTCGCTGTGACATACGCCAAGATGAATGCGTATCAGGATGAGACGTTCAGACTGGCCAAGACCGACAAGGCAAAGGCCACCGAACGCTCCATGGGCGACGGCCGCAAGGTCATCGCGGACGCGATGGAAGCCATGGGCGCCTATGTCGGCAACACGAAAAAGCAGATGGCGGAGCAGGCGGTCCAATCCAAGGAGGAAGGCCATCAGGCGCAGTTCGTGCTGATGACGCTGCTCGGCATCTCGCTGGCGGTTGCGATCGGGGCTGCGCTCTGGATTTCCATCTCGATCAGCCGTTCGCTGGGCCGCGCCGTTGGCCTTGCCGGCGCGGTTGCGGAGGGCGATCTCAGCCAGACCATTCCCTCGGCGAGCAACGACGAGATCGGCGACCTCGTCAGGTCCCTGAACGTGATGGTCGAGAAGCTCCGGCAGATCGTCGAGGAGGCTCTCACCGCGGCAAGCAATGTCTCGGCCGGCAGCCAGGAGCTCTCCGCCAGCGCCGAGCAGCTCTCGCAGGGCGCGACCGAGCAGGCTTCGTCGGCCGAGGAAGCCTCGTCCTCGATGGAGGAGATGGCGTCGAACGTGAAGCAGAACGCCGACAACGCCAACCAGACCGAGAAGATTGCCGCGCAGTCGGCCAAGGACGCCGAGGCCAGCGGCGTCGCCGTCGGTCGCGCCGTCAATGCCATGCAGACCATCGCTGAGAAGATCACGATCGTGCAGGAGATCGCCCGCCAGACCGACCTGCTCGCGCTCAATGCGGCGGTGGAGGCTGCGCGCGCCGGCGAGCACGGCAAGGGCTTTGCAGTCGTGGCTTCCGAGGTGCGCAAGCTCGCTGAGCGCAGTCAGGCCGCGGCCGCCGAGATCGGCACGCTCTCGACGGAGAGCGTGAAGGTCGCGCAGGAAGCCGGCAGCATGCTGTCCAAGCTCGTGCCCGACATCAAGAAGACGGCCGCGCTGGTCCAGGAGATCACCGCCGCCTGCCGCGAGCAGGACGTCGGCTCGGCGCAGATCAACCAGGCGATCCAGCAGCTCGACAAGGTCGGCCAGCAGAACGCCAGCGCCTCCGAGCAGGTGTCCTCCACTTCCGAGGAGCTCGCCTCGCAGGCCGAGCAGCTCCAGTCGACCATCTCGTTCTTCCGCATCGAGCATGCCGGCCGCGGCGAGAGCGTCGCGCCCGCGCCGATCGACCGCGCCGTTACCCAGCTCCGCGCCAAGGCGGCGCACATGGCTGCGGCGGATCGCGGTGCCAAGAAGCCCGCACCCGTCCGCAAGCCGGCACGTGCGATGAAAGTCGCGGGCGGCGGCGGCTTCGCGTTCGACATGCACGACGGCGAGGACGACCGCGACGCCGAGTTTCAGCGCTGATCAACCGGTCCGGCCTCGTGCCGGACCGTACTCATGACCAAACCTTCGGACCCCTGGACTGCATCATGGCCGCAACCTCGCAATATCTGACGCTCGGGCTCGCCGGCGAGACGTTCGGCATCAGCATCCGCAACGTCCGCGAAATTCTCGACATGCGGCCGATCTCGCGGCTTCCGCACGCGCCGAACTTCCTGCTCGGCATGATCGACGTGCGCGGCAGCGGCTATCCGATCGTCGACCTCCGGGTCAAGCTCGGCCTGCCGAGCGTGGCGGCGACCGAGGCGACCCGCATCATCATCCTCGACGTGCCGATGAAGGACCGCCTGGTCGGCGTCGGCTTCGTCGCCGACTGCGTGTTCGAAGTCACCGACATCGACGAGCAGGCGATCGAGCCGATCCCCGAGGTTGGCGGCAAATGGCAGTCCGACTATGCCGCCGGAATCGGCCGTAAAGGCGAGAAGTTCGTGGTCATCTTCGATCTCGCCAAGCTGATGGCGCACGACGAGATCCCGGAAGGGCGCGATGCGCCCCGCGCCGCCTGAGTTTGCAAGAGTGAAGCGTGGTCAAGCGTAAGCACCCCAATTCGAACCAACGAGACTGACATGAGATTCACCGTCAAAGCCAAGCTTGCCAGCGCCTTCGGCGTCGTCATCCTGCTCTCCATGATCGCCGGGGCGGTCGGCTACATCAAGCTGGCCGATATGGTCGGAACCACCGAGAGTCTGGTGAGCCGTGCGGGCCGGATGGAGAAGGCCTCCGAGCTCAAGGAAGGCATTCTCTTCCAGCTTCGCGCGGAAAAGAACTCAATCCTCTCGTCGGACGCCGAGTACGATCAGTTCGTGGCCGATCTCGCCAAGACCCGCGAACAGCTCGCCAAGTCCAGGGACGAGATCTATGCAGCCGCCAGTGAAAGCGGCAAGAAGCTGATCGATGGCTTCTCCGCCGCCTATGGCAGGATGAACGCCTACCAGGACGAGACGGTCAAGCTCGCGAAGACCGACAAGGCGAAGGCGATGGACCGGTCAATGCATGACGGCCGCAAGGTGGTCGCCGATGCCCTGGATGCGGCCAATGCCTACATCAACAACGTCAAGAAGAACATGGCGGAGCAGGCCGAGCAGGCCAGACAGGACGGCTCGCGCGCCGAGATGCTGCTGATGAGCCTGGTGATTGCCTCGCTGCTGATCGCAGCGGTCGCCGCCACCTGGATCGCGCTCAACATCAGCCGGGCGCTGGCACAGGCCGTCGGCCTTGCCGACGCCGTTGCGATCGGCGATCTCAGCCGCAAGATCGAGTCGTCGAGCAATGACGAGATCGGCGATCTCATCAAATCGCTGAATGCGATGACCGTGAACTTGAATGCCACCGCGGCGGTCGCCAACGAGATTGCGCAGGGCAATCTCATGGTTGAGGCCAAGCCGCAGTCGGACAAGGACACGCTGGGCCTTGCCCTTGAGCGCATGGTGGAAAAGCTCCGGCAGATCGTGTCGGAGGCGCTGACCGCGGCGCAGAACGTCTCGGCCGGAAGCCAGGAACTCTCGGCCAGTGCCGAGCAGCTCTCGCAGGGCGCGACCGAGCAGGCTTCGTCGGCCGAGGAAGCCTCCTCCTCGATGGAGGAGATGGCCTCGAACGTGAAGCAGAACGCCGACAACGCCAACCAGACCGAGAAGATCGCCGCGCAGTCGGCCAAGGATGCCGAGGCCAGCGGCGCAGCCGTCGGCCGCGCCGTCAACGCGATGCAGACCATCGCCGAGAAGATCACCATCGTGCAGGAGATCGCGCGCCAGACCGACCTGCTCGCGCTCAACGCGGCGGTGGAGGCCGCGCGCGCAGGCGAGCACGGCAAGGGTTTTGCAGTCGTCGCCTCCGAAGTGCGCAAGCTTGCCGAGCGCAGCCAGGCTGCCGCGGCCGAGATCGGCACGCTCTCGACCGAAACCGTCAAGGTGGCGCAGGAAGCCGGCACTATGCTCTCCAAGCTCGTCCCTGATATCAAGAAGACCGCCGAGCTGGTCGAGGAGATCACCGCGGCCTGCCGCGAGCAGGACGTCGGTTCGGCCCAGATCAACCAGGCGATCCAGCAACTCGACAAGGTCGGCCAGCAGAATGCCAGCGCCTCCGAACAGGTGTCCTCGACCTCCGAGGAACTCGCCTCGCAGGCCGAGCAGCTCCAGTCCACCATCGCCTATTTCCGGATCGAGCAAGGCGCAAAGGGCCATGCGGCTGCGCCGATCGACCGGGCGGTGAACCAGCTGCGGGCCAAGGCAGCCACCATGGCGGCGGTCGAGCGTCCGGCGAGGAAGTTCCAAGGCAAGCCCGCGCGCGCCCTGAAGGTTGCGGGCGGCGGCTTCGCCTTCGACATGAATGACGGCGAGGACGATCGGGACGCCGATTTCCAGCGCTAAGGCTCTTTGAGGGATCGGCCCCCACCGGGGGCCGATCTGTCGTCAGTGATTGCGTGAAAGTGTGGGATTCAAGATGGCCCGTACGGCCCGACATTCAGTGCAGGCGGCCATCTCGGACCAGGGCCGGCGACCATGATGCCCGCCATGCAGGACTCGGCCGTCCATCTGTCGGACCGTCACTTCCGGACCATCGCCGAATTGATCGAGGGCAAAGTCGGCATCAAGCTGCCGCAAGGCAAGCGGCTGATGCTGGAGGGGCGGTTGCACAAGCGCGTGCGCGCGCTGAACTTCTCCGGACTCAACGAATATGTCGACAACCTGTTCGGGGCCGAGCATTTCGACACCGAGCTCACCCATCTGATCGATGTGGTGACGACCAACAAGACCGACTTCTTCCGCGAGCCCCAGCACTTCACCTTCATGCGGGACGTCGCGATTCCGGCCCTGCTCAAATTGCATGGACGCAGGAACGCAAACCTGAAGATCTGGAGCTCGGCGAGCTCGACCGGTATGGAAGCCTACACGACCGCGATGGTGCTGGACGACATGACGCGGAACGGCTCGCGGTTTCAGTACCGCATCCTCGGGACCGACATCTCGACCGCGGTGCTGCGCCTCGCCAAGACCGCGATCTACACCCGCGACGTGCTCGCGCCGGTGCCGGAGCACTTCGTGAAGCGATACTTCCTGTCGTCGCGGGACAAGTCGCGCGACGAGATGCGGGTGGTGCCGGAATTGCGGCGCATGACGCATTTCATGCGGATGAACCTCATGGATGCGTCCTATCCCGTCGACCGCGACGTCGACATCATCTTCTGCCGCAACGTCCTGATCTATTTCGAGCGCGAGACGCAGCGCAAGGTGATCGAGCAATTGTGCAGCCATCTGCGGCCGGGCGGCTATCTGCTGGTCGGGCATTCTGAATCGATGATTCACAGTGCCGTGCCGGGTTTGAAGCAAGTTCAGCCAACCATTTTCAAGGTCTAGCCGGAGCGCAACCAGAATGCCGAGGGAGAAAGTTCGCGTGCTGATCGTGGACGATTCGGCGTCGGTGCGCCAAATCCTTCAGACGATCCTTTCTGAAGATCCCGACATCGAGGTGATGGCGACCGCGTCCGATCCCTTCGTCGCGGCCCGCCGCCTCGAGAAGGAGCTGCCCAACGTCATCATTCTCGATCTCGAGATGCCACGCATGGACGGCATGACCTTCCTGCGCAAGATCATGGCGCAACGTCCGATCCCGGTGATCATCTGCTCCTCGCTGACCGAGGAGGGCTCGAACGTGATGTTCGAGGCATTCGAGGCCGGCGCGGTCGACATCGTGCCGAAGCCGAAGATCGACACGCGGCAGGCGCTGCTCGAATGCTCCACGCGGCTGCGCGAGGCCGTGAAGTCGGCGGCGCGCGCGCGGGTGCGCCCGCGCTCGGAGCGTCGGGTGGTCGAGAAGAAGCTGACGGCCGACGCCATCATCCCGCCGCCGGTGCAGGGCAGGGTCCGGCCGACGACGGAGCGCATCGTGTGCATCGGCGCCTCGACGGGCGGCACCGAAGCGCTCAACGACGTCCTCGAGATGCTGCCGTCGCACTGCCCTCCCATCGTCATCGTCCAGCACATGCCAGCGGGTTTCACTGCGGCATTTGCCAGACGTCTCGACAGCGTCTGCCAGATCCGGGTCAAGGAGGCCGAGGACGGCGAGCCGGTGCTGCCGGGCTGCGCCTATATTGCCCCGGGCGCCCGTCACATGCTGCTCCAGCGCATCGGCCTGCGCTACCAGATCGCGATCAAGGACGGCCCGCCGGTGTCGCGGCATCGCCCGTCCGTCGACGTGCTGTTCCGCTCGGCGGCCCAGCACGCCGGCGCCAACGCGCTCGGCGTCATCATGACCGGCATGGGCGACGACGGCGCGCGCGGCATGCTGGAGATGCGCAAGCTCGGCGCCTCGACGCGGGCGCAGGATGAGGACAGCTGCGTGGTGTTCGGCATGCCCAAGGAGGCCATCGCCCATGGCGGGGTCGAGAAGGTCGTGCCGCTGCACCATATTCCGCGCGAGATTATGCTCTGGTACCAGGCCGGACACGTTGCGGTGGCAGGTTGATTGCAATGTCCGCCATTCCGGCCATCACGCTTACTGAAGCGACTGCGGCGATCGAGGATGTCTCCTCGCGCATCGAGGATGTCTTCGCGCGCGTCGGTCGGGAGCTGGGTCGCGGCCACCTCATCTTCAAGGAGCTGAACCAGGGCCTCGCGACGCTCTCCGGGGAGCTCTCCGGCGCCGAGATCGAGGGTGCTGCGACCGCGTTGCAGGAGATCGCCGCGCGGCTCAGCGAGCTGGCGCAGGCGTTGCCGGCCGAGAGCGCCCTGCTTGCAACGATCGGCGCGAGCACGGCAGAGGCGTCCTCGCTGCTCAAGCCGCTGTTCAAGCACATCGGGATGATCACCATCATCGCGCGCAGCGCGCGGATCGAGGCGGCTTCGCTCGATGGCGACCGTGAGGGCTTTCTCGCCTTCACGCAGGAAGCCTACGATCTCGGCAGGGCCGTGCAGCACTCGATCGAGGGCTGCGCGAGGGACCAGCAACGCCTGTCGGAAGCCGTCGCCACCGCCTCCGGCCGGCAGAAGGAGTTCGAGAACCGTTACCGGGATCAGCTGGTCTCGGAGAGCGCCGAGCTCGGCGAGGCCTATGGCGGATTGCGCGACCAGCGCAGCAAGAGCAGCCATGTCGCCGACCTCGCCGGCGCCAGCACCAGGAAGATCGCCGAGGCGGTCGGCAGCGCGATCATCTCCTTGCAGGCCGGCGACAGCACGCGCCAGCGCCTCGAGCATGTCTGTCACGGTCTCGGTCTTGCGTCAGGACCTTCTCCAAGCCTCGTTCCCGAACCGGTCACGAGCGATGACGGCGCGCGCGCCATCTGCCTGTTGCAGGCGGCCCAGCTCAGGGACGCCCAGCGCGAGTTCGGCGGCGACATCGGCCAGATCGTTCGCGCGCTGACGGCTATCCTGCATGATGCGGGCAGCGTCGTCGGTCACGGCCGTACGCTGTTCGGCGGCGAGGATGGCGGCTCGTCGTCGTTCCTGGCGCGCATCAAGCAGATACTGGCGCATGCCTCGACCCTGATCGCCACCTGTGAGGGCGCTGGCCGTTCGGTCGATGATGCACTGGCCATTGTCGAGGATACGCTGGCGAAGTTTCGCCAGGCGATCGCCGGGCTCGCCGATGCGACCGTCGACATCACCCTGATCGGGATGAATGCCGGCCTCAAGGCAAGCCATCTCGGCAGCCGCGGCAGCGCCTTCGTCGTGATCGCCAACGAGCTCAAGGCGACTGCCGACCAGGTTTCGGCGGGGGCGGGGCGCCTCCGGCCCGTGCTCGACGGCATCGAGCACTCGGCCAAGGCGCTGAAGGAGCTGCGCGTGCAGGGCGATCCCACGCAGCTTGCCAACCTCGAGCCGCAGATCCTCCAGGCGCTGCGCGAGGTCGAGGCCGGCAACGAACGGCTCGACAAGCTGATGAGCCGGCTCGTCGACGAGGGCGCGGAATTCGAAGGCCTGATGAATTCGGCACAAGGCCTGATGACCAAGCTCGGCGAAAGCTCCGCGACTTTGCCTGCGGTGGCCGCGCGCCTCGAGACTGCGAATGCGGTCGCCCGGCGACCGCAACCGCGTGCGCAGGACGAGGCCATGCTCGACGATCTCTTCGCGCGCTACACGATGGAGCGCGAGCGGGACGTCCACCGGGAGTTCCTGCAAACGCTCGGGCTAGCGTCGATCGCCGCCACGCGGCGCGTCGAGGCGGTCGAGACCGCCGATGACGGCATAGAATTGTTTTGACATCGGCCGCGGCGTCGCCTCGCGCGCCCGCGGCAATTCGATGGATTGGGTTTTCGGGGTGTTAACCCTGCCGAAAGCGCCGATGGTTTGGTCATTGCCGCGCCCCAGAGTTGGTCGCAAATAGCTGTGAATTTTCACGTCGAGAAATGTCGCATGTTGAGAGACGGCAAATACGCTGCCTGGTTCAGGACCCCGCGCGGCCAGGGCACCGGCGTCGTGGATCTGACTGGGGGCCGGATCTCGGGCAGCGACAGCTTCTTCACCTATGGCGGCTCCTATCGTGTCGAGGAGAAGCATTTCTCGGCCGTCTTGATCGTGAACCGGTACGCGGATGGTCCGCCGAGCGTGTTCGGCCCGGACGAAGTCGAGGTCGATCTTGCGGGTGTGTGCAGCGGCTTGGTCGCGACCTGCTCGGGCACGGCCAAGGAGGCGCCCGACGTCAAGTTCGAGGCGACGCTGATCTACAGCCAGGAAGATGCGCCGGCCGCCGACGCACGATGCGCGGTCGTGAAGCTCAATGCCGACAAATTGCCCAAGAGCCCCGACAGCCGCTCCCGGCCGCGCCGTCCATTTGCGCCGCCCAAGGGGCCTGCAAAGGCTCCCGCGTCTTAGCTTTGCATTGACGCTGTTGTCGCGAAAACCCTTCGTCACCGCACTGCGGCAACCGTGCCTTTAGAGGTGAAATCTAGGTTGGAGCCCATAACAAGAGACGGACAGGGATATGCCTCAAATCTGGATGACATATGACGAACTCGCGACGCTCAACGGCTGTAGCGCTGCCGAAGCCCGGCTTCAGGCGCAGCATCTGTCGCTCGACCGCCGCAAGAGCCGCGACGGAAACACCCGCGTCAAGCTGAACCTCGCCCTGATGGGCCGGTTCTTCGAGAGCATTCGCGAAGCCGAATTCGGTCTCGATGATGCGATCGTGGCGTTGCGTGAAACCCATCGGCAGATGTCGGGAGTTCTCGCGACCGAGCAGGAGAGGCTCAGGCGCGGCGTGGCGTAACTCCACCGCGCCCCCGGCCGTCGGCCGCGCTAGGACGGCGGCCTCGGCAGGAAAGCCAGGATGGTCTGGGCCAGAAGGACGCCGACGGTGCCGCCGGCGGCCTTTTGCAGCATATCGATGAGCCGCGGATCACGATCCGGCGTCACCGCCTGCAAGACCTCGAGGCCGACGGCAACGGCCACCACGAACGCGCAAGCCAGTTTGAGGCGCCCCGGCAGCAGGAACGACAGCAGGAAGCCCAACAGGCCGTAGGCGCTGAAGCGCTCGATGACGACGACCCAGTAGGCCTCCGCATGGCCCATGAGCACAGGCCTGCCCGCGAGCCTGGCGAGCGTGGCATAGATGATGAGCGCGAGGCAGATTCCCGCGGCTGCGATGAGATGGTTGCGGCGCATGGCGCCAACATAACCGGTCGGTCCGCCGGTCGCTTTCGAAAGCCAAGAATATCGTTAAGGTTCATGAACCTTCGAGGCCATGAACCGGCGTTCACGAGCGAACGGCTGCGACGGCCCATTTCGGCGGTTGCGCATCCTGACGACGTCAAGCGTGGCGATGCAGTCGCGACTTCATGCAGACGGCGCTGAGTTGGCTGGGGGCGTCATCAACCCGGCGGCTCGCTGGTCTCGTGACCCATAATCTCACGGCCATGAACAGGATGTTGATGCCAAGCCAGATCGACAGCACGATCAGGAAAGAGCTTGCCATGACTCCACCTCCCGCATTCCTTTCGGGACCAATGCGGGGCGCGGTCGAGAGTTCCGCTTTTGCGGAGGGGGCAGCCGATCGTCCCTGCCCAAATTCTCGTCATCGATGAGTCGGGCCAACCGGATCAGACTCGAAGCCGCACGCCTGATCGCATGACGAAGTCGTTCGCAGGAAAGCGTCGTTCAGCGCCGATTGTAGGACCAGCCCTTGTCGACATCGGTCGGGTAGTGGGCCGCAAAGTACGGATTCCTGAGGCAGTTTCGCGCAGGATCATAGATCCAGTCCGCGCATTCGCGGTAATTCAGGAATCTGCAATCGAAGCCAAAGGCACACCATGGCGCGCCATTCGGAAATCCGAACCGCACGGGGACTTGCGCCGACGCCATCGAGGGCAGAGCCAGGAGCAAAGCTACGGCCAGTGCGCGGAACAACATGATACATTCCTCCAACAAACAAACGGGCGGATATCGAAGCCGGTCGATGATCAATCTTCATCGCGGAACAGCTTAACATCCAGACGCGGAGAGATCGAGTGTGCTGAAGGCGTTGGGGCTGCGTCGATCGGCGGCTTTCCGCTCGCCGATCGACGGAGCAGGCGCGCGCGTCCGTGAACTGTCGCGCGCGACCGGCGCGACGGACGCTAGCCCTTCTTGGTGCCCTTGGATTTCAGCGTCAGGCCGAGACGCAAGGCCATGCGCTTGATCGCATCGGGCGAGCGACCGAGAAGTCTCGCCGCCTCTTCCAGCGAAGTCGAAGACTTGGCCAACTCCATCAGCCGGCGGTCTTCCTTGAACGACCAGGGCCTGCGCGCCATAACCGAATTCATCCTCTCGTCGACACAACGACAAAGCCGCCAAGCGGACCCACGTTCGCTCGACGGCTTTGCTTGGGTGGGGCCGGGCTTGGGGCAGCCCGGTGCTGAAGATGGATATGCGATCCCTCGGCATTCGCAACAAACAACGCGGATTAAGCTAACCGCTCAACCTTACCGCGATGAAATCGGCGCACGGCGCTCCGTAGTACCACGGTGTTTTTGTCAATCGCGGTTGATCCGCGCGCTCCGACAGCCGCGATCGAGGATGTTCTGTCATCATGTCCGGCCGTCGCAGAACCAGCGGACGGCTCTCGAATCCTGGCGGGGATGGCGGCCGGGCTCGCGTCGGATCTTGCCGGGATCGACGGCGTCGCGGAGCATGGCGTCGCGGAGATCGTGGCCGGGCCGATCCGCCACGAAGCCGGCCTGGCCGTGCCCCGTTGTGCGGAGCCGGGTCGTCGCCGCGCCGCATCCACGACTGAGGGGCGCCGCGCCAAAATCCGGAGACATCATCTTGCCGCGATGACTTGCGCGCGATCGCAGAATCGACGTCGCGGCAGCCGCGTCGCGCGGAGCCCGAAGTCAATTTCATTTGAATCACCGCGCGATGTCGATCGCAATCGCTCCGAACGAAAATCGATCCAATCGCGACGACACGCATGCTGCAAGCAAATCCCGACAAGCAGCATTGCGCTTCGCTCAGACGGCCCGTCACGAGATCGTCGAATTCGTTCGGCTATGTTCGCGCGAACGGCGGCGAACAAATCAAACAATCAGAAGACCGAGATGCTTCAGAGAGCGCGAGCGGCACTTCCCCTCACGAAGATCAGAGAGCGGGCATTCGAAGGCGCATTTTTCAGCGTTGCGCTGATTGCGATGGCGGGCTGGGTGTACTTCATCACGCTTTTGCTGGTGCGATTGTTCCTCTGGTTCTTCAGCTGAGCGCGCGGCAGACCACTTCGCAAGCACGGTGCTGCCCAAAAAATCCCGGGCGTGGCAAGAAAATCAGCGGCGCTCATCATGATCTCGACACAACTCGAAGACGAGACTGACGCATCGTGTTGGCGAGAGTGTGGCGTGTATTCTGAGGATTTGCAACCGGCGTGGCGGCGCCGGCTTGTATTGCGGCAGGGGAGTGGATCATGACGGGAACGCGGGCAGACGCCATCACCAGTTCGACCGACACCGCGCCGAGGCGCTATTTCGTCGATGCGGGTGGCCGGCGTGTCCTGATTGGCCTGACGCCCGAGGAGACGTTCGAGTTCGAGCGGCTCGACAGCGGACAGGCGCCGGGCCGGGTACAGGTAGCGTCCGAGGGCCGTGACGTGTGGCCGGATGCCGGTGAACGGCGCCGGCTCGAGCTCTACGAGAAGCACGAAGGCGCCTGGAGGGCCTGGATGGCGCAAAGCCGCACCGAACGGCGCGAAGGATTCAAGCTTTATTAACCATCCCGGACCCATTTTCTGGTCTGGCGCCTCGAACCGGAAAGTGCACGCATGTTTCAGCTCTTCTTGCGGGCCCGCACCCATAACTTCCTGAAAGATCGTTTCGGGGGCGAGCAGACGTTCCGTGCGCGCTCGCCCGAGCGCGATGCTGAAACCGATCGCACCCGCGTCGATGCAATCATGGCGGCAATCGAGGAGGCTCTGCACGCGGCGGAGCGGGAACAGTCGGGTCTGAACCGCCGCGTGGAAGACGTGCTGGCGCGTGCGGCCGTGACCTTCGGCAACGGCGATGACGAATATCTCGAGCGCGAGGCGCTCGACAACCACCACCAGGATCTGTTCGACAAGGAGATCCTGAACGGCCAGCGCCGGCTCAAGGAGCTCGGCGCCTCGATCGCTCATTTCAAGTTCCTGAAGGCGGCGATGCTGAGCCGCTTTCCGGAATACCGGCCTCCGGCAAGCTCCACCAATTAGAGTGCGGCGGGCGAGCCCGGTGGGCTAGATCGCGAGCATGCTGTTGCCCTGGATCGACAGCAGCGTCAGATTTCCGGTGGCGTACGCGCCGGTATCGATGTTGGCGCGGTTTTCCAGCAGCTCGGCCTGCCGCACCGGCGTGTGGCCGTGCACGACATATTTGCCGAAGCGCCTCTTGCTCTGGAGGAATTCGTCCCTGATCCACAACAGGTCGGATTCGCGCTGTTCGGAGAGCGGAATGCCCGGGCGCACCCCGGCATGGACGAAGAAGAAGTCGCCGCATGTGAATGTCGGCCGCAGCTGGCGCAGGAACGCGATGTGCTCCGGCGGCATCGCGGATGTGAGCTCGCGCACGAGATCGGACAGTTCGTCCTTGCTGAGGCCCGGCGCGGCCGACACGCCATACGACATCAGGGTCTGGAGTCCGCCGAACTGAAACCACTCGGTGGCGCGCGAGGGGTCCTCCAGCACCGAGGTGAAATAGGCCTCGTGATTGCCCTTGAGGAAGACCGTGTTGCGGCGGCGGCTGCGCCTGATCAGGAGGTCGAGGGTGTGGCGCGAGTCCGGTCCGCGGTCGATGTAGTCGCCGAGGAAGACCTCGATTGCGCGATAGGGCCGGCTGTTCGCCATGTCCGCATCGATGACGGCAAACATCTGTTCGAGCAGATGCGCGCAGCCGTGGATGTCGCTGAGCGCATAGATGCGCACGCCGTTCGGTAGCTTCGGCCGGGGCGAATTTCGGGGCGCTGTCGTGGGCATGGGGCCCAACTCTTTCAGAGAGCTTCGCCCGGGATGTCAATATGCTATCGACGAAATCGAGGCGCCACGAGCCGCTTTTTTCCTGCCGCCCGCTGCCGAAGGCTCATCCAGAGCTATGCAAACCGCCGATCGTCGCTGCTTCCAGGCCGACTAGCCGAAGCTCCGGCTGTCGAACGATGGCGCGGCCTTGCCACGATAGGCTGACGCTCGCACGCGGACCAGAGCCGCGCCGCAGAAATAGCCAAATTGGAGCACCGCCGCAAAAACCAGAATCGTGACAACGGTGTGAGCCGAATCATGTCCCTGCCAGGCCGCGCCCGCCCCGATGATCGCTGCACCGAGAATGATGGCAGGTGGCAGGATGAAGACTCGGAATCGGCCTCCCAGCAACGATCCGATCAGCAGGCTGAAGACGACGACGGTACTCACGACACAACTCCTCGAATTGGTCACGAGTGTTAATGGACGCGAGCTAATAACGGCTTAAGCGGCATGGTTGAACAGCCGTTCAAATGCGCGCGACAAGTTGCGCGAAAATGACGCGATTTGATAGAAATCGCGGCGCGATGCCCGCATAATTGTCACGTGTGTGACAGCAGTTTGAGCATTCTCTCGTTGCGATGCTGCGTTGCGTGAAAATCGATTTGATTTTTTCGGTGCACTGCCGCAATGTCGCTTTGTTTAGTTAAGATATACTTCGGCGCACGGCGAAAAAAATTCGGATCGATTTACTCGCAATTCATTGCGGGTGCGCGACGAGGCAGCGAGGTTCTGATGGCTGTAGCAACTTACGGTTCGGAAAACTATTATTCGGCTATATCGAACCGACGCGGTGCCCTCCAGAGACCCCTCCAGGTGGCCTTGATCGCCGGCGACTTCGTCGCCGTGCTGCTCAGCTATTTCGTGGCGAGCGGTTTGTATCGCGTGCTTGTCGTCGAGCAGGATTCGTCCGTCGGAGCCGGTCTCGTCGTCGGCGCGGTGTTCGTGATGATCGCCTATTTCCAGGGCGTCTACGATCATCATCGCCTGTTGAGCACGGTCTGGCAGCTGCGCAAGGCCCTGGCGGTCTGGCTGATCTCGCTGACCATCCTCGCGGTCGAGGCGTTTCTGCTCAAATCGTCCGCGGATCTGTCGCGCGGAACCACGCTGCTGTTCGCCGCGACCGGCGGCGTTGCCTTGGGCGGGCTGCGCGTGTTGTGGCGCCTGGCCCTGACCTCGAGCTATGCCAAGGGCCGTCTGGTCGATCGCAAGGTCGTGCTGCTCAGCCTCAAGCCGCTCGATTTCACTTCGACCCGCTTCAAGGATCTGCGCAAGCACGGCTTCAACGTCGTACGGCATTTCGTGCTCGAGCCGTCCGAAGAGGGCGCGGGCTGGGATCGCGAGATTCGCGACATCATTCGTCAGGGCCGGACGGCGGACGTGGAAGAATATCTCCTGGTCATCGACTGGGACGAGATGCCGCTTCTCCAGAAGCTGAGCCAGCACCTGCGCGTCGTTCCGCAGCCGATTCGTCTTCTGCCTGATTTCCCGATCGCCGATCTGGTCTCGCGTCCATTCCAGCCCGTCAGCGGCACGGTCGCAATCGAGATCCAGCGCGCGCCGCTCAGCGTGTTCGAGCAGGCGCAGAAGCGCTGCCTCGATATCGGCCTTGCCTCGTTCGCGCTTTTGTTGCTGGCGCCGCTGCTGGTGACGGCCGCGATCATGATCAAGCTCGATTCCAAGGGCAAGGTGATCTTCAAGCAGTCCCGGCGCGGCTTCAACGGCAAGCAGTTCGAGATTTGGAAGTTCCGCTCCATGACGGTGGCGGAGAACGGCCATGTCGTCACGCAGGCGACGAAGAGCGACGCGCGGGTCACCCGTGTCGGCCGCGTGCTGCGGCGGACCAGCATCGACGAACTGCCGCAGCTTTGGAACGTTCTGCGCGGTGAGATGTCGCTGGTCGGGCCGCGCCCGCATGCTCTCGCGCACGACAATTACTACGACGAGCTCATCAGCAATTACGTGTACCGGCATCACATGAAGCCGGGCCTGACCGGATGGGCCCAGGTCAACGGCTTCCGCGGCGAGACGCCGACCATCGACCTGATGGAAAAGCGGGTCGAGTATGACGTCTGGTACGTCAGCAACTGGAGCATTTGGCTCGACATCAGGATCATCCTGAAGACCGCGTTGGCGCTGATCCACCAGGAAGCCTACTGAGCCGGACCGGCATCGGGCCTCGCGTTTGCCGGGCCTGATGTGCACGACGTCCGTGCAGAGGGGAAACGGCCTGCATCTTGCAGCACGCGATTCGTTGCTGCCCATCCGGCCATTTTGCGCCACCCAAACGCTGAGCTTTGCAGATTGAGCCATCGCCTCGCCAAGTTCGCTGTCTTGCCGTTGCTTCTCGCCTGGGCGATCGCTGCGTCCTGCTCGGATGCGGTCGCGTTGGAGTGGGGCGTCGGGGGACCGCCGCAGAAGCGCAGGAATCTCGAGCCGATCTTCCAGCTCATGAAGGAGCGAGGGCTCACACAATATAGGACCGGTCTCAATCTGACGCAGGATGCCGAGGCGGTCGAAGCGCCGATGTTCCGGCAAACCATTGCGTTGGCCAGGAAATATTCGATCACGCTCCATCCTCTGATCAACTTCCCCTTCCGTTACGGCGACCGCACCGACAAGGGGCGGTACCCCAAGGGAGATCGGGACGCCCTCTACAGGCAGGGCTACGACCGCACCTACGCGTTTGTCCGGCAGTTCAGGGGAGATGTCTTCGACTGGGAATTGGAGAACGAGATCAACCTGCTCGCGCTCGATTCCGACGGGAAGAAGCTGTTCGGGCGCGGGATGACCGCGGCGGACTTCGAAATGCCGGTGATGGAAGACTGGGCCCAGGTGCTGCACGGCGCCTCCGATGCGATCGACCAGATCAATCGCGAGACGGGAAGCCATCTGCGCAAGGTGCTGAACACGACGTCAACGATGTTGGGCTTCCTGGACTTCATGGAGTCCCGGGGCGTGAAGTACGACGTGATCTCCTACCACTATTACGAAGTGGCGGGGCAAAATCCGCACCGGCACTGGAATGGACGAAACCCGCCATTCGATCTGTTCAAGAAGCTTGCGTCCTATCACCGTCCGGTGACGTTCAACGAAGTCAATTGTGCCGAGATCTACAAGCCGGCCTATGGAAATCAGCCTGGCGATCCGCTGACGGAGCAATGCCTCCGATCACTGCGCGATACCTTCCAGTATCTCAAGAACCAGAAAGACGTCGAGATCGAAAGCGTCATGGTCTACGAGCTGTTCGACGAGCCGCAGAAGAAGCCTCCGGAGAACAGGTTTGGACTCATGTACGAGATCGACAGGCCCAAGGTCGCGCTCTTTCTGCTTTTGGAATTTGCGGGCGGCCGTCTGTCGGCTGAAGAATTGACAGAGTTGAGAACCAGGGGGCTGTAGCTCTCGGTCTCCGTGCAAAAGAGAAGAACCAGCAATGTCTCAACTTGGATCCGACCGCCCCAACACCGAAAAGTCGGGCAGTATTCTAGGCTTCAACGGACTGCGCGGTCTTTCAGTCGTTCTGGTTTATCTCAATCACAAGTGCGGACTGCAATTCTACTCAGGCAGCGTCGGCGTCTGGATATTCTTCATCCTGAGCGGTTTCCTCATCATCGGCGAGCTCAACAGGCAGCGCAGCAAGGCCGAGACGGCCGCGTCCCGGCCCGCAGCGGAAATCGTCACCTTCTGGGTTAAGCGTGCGACGCGCATCTTTCCGGCGTATTATGCGCTTCTCGCCATCCTGTTCCTGACCCGGGCGTATTTTCAGCACGCGGGGCCCGACCTCGGCTTCCGCTATCACGTCGTGTACCTGTCCAACTACTGGATCGGCAGCGTCATCGGCGGGACCGCAGGTCCCTTCGGCGTGCTCTGGACGCTCTCGGTCGAGCAGCAGTTCTACGTGATCGCGCCCTTCCTGTTCATCCTGCTTCCTCTGGAGCGCCATTTCGTCACCTGCATGTGCGTCGTCGCCCTCGGGCTGGTCGGCCATTTCCTGATGTATTCGTCGGGCTTCAATCACACGGCCATCCACACCTTGTCGCCGTGGAATTTCAGCCTGATCGCGTTCGGTGGCGCGATCACGATCCTGCATCTTCACAGGCAAGGATGGGCTCCGAACGGCAACGGCACGTTCGCTTGTCTCCTCGTTGTCGCGTTCGCGTTGTGCTCGAACGGCGTGATTTACGACGCCCCTTCGTATCTTTCCCCTGTGATCGACACCGCGATCGGGCTTTGCCTGGTCGCCCTGGTGTGGTGGGTTCGCGCCAACCAGGAAAGTGTCGTTGTTCAGGCACTGGAGTGGAAGCCGCTCGAGCATCTCGGGAAAATCAGCTACGGCTTCTATCTCGTTCATAACTTCATCCCGAACCCGCTCGGCAAGGCGCTCACGCTCTATGGAGGGATGTCGGTGCCCAACAGCATGAAGATCAGCGCGGGCGCAGCGATCGGCTTCGTGATCTCCTACGCCGTCGCGCATGTGTCCTGGAAGTACTTCGAGTCGCCGATCCTGCGCAGCCGCCGCGGGCTGACCAAATTCTTCCTGCAATACCTGCCCGAGAGCCCTTCACAGGGCGTGCCGCGAACCGAACTGAAATAGGCGAGGTGTTTTGCGCGGCGCCGAATGTCGCAGACATCGGCGCATCCGCCGTGGGCTGTTGCCAAGCTCAGCGGCTCGTACGAAAGCCGCCGCCATCGGTTGGATAACAGCGATGGCGGACCCGCAGGCCCTTCTCTGCGACGAAATGCGAGAACAAGTCCCGATCAGCTTCCGGCGCTGCGCAAGTGCGTTCGAGCAGCGCGACGCGCGCCTCCGTGCCCGCCGCCTGATAGAGCGTGGCGGCGCTGGGGAACAGGCGGGCCTGGAAGATGTCGGCGAAGTCCTGGGCGGCGTAGTCCTTGAGCTCCGGCGAGGCCGCGTTGAAGACGCGAAGAGCCAACGGTGCGCGGATGAGCTGGAGCCAGGCCTCGTGCGGCGCGAAGTGATAAGAAAGACCCAGCAACTCCGCCGTCCGCGGCCCAAAGCCGACCTGGCGGATTTCGGCCCAGTACCGGCCGAACCAGCCCAGTCCTTCGGTCGGCGCGCACGTCAGCAATGCGCGGCTCGTGGAGGCGACGGCGTCTGCGTCGATGTCGATCTGCTTCAGATCGCCTGCGCGGGCCGAGTCGTCGGCAATTGCGAGCTGGAGCAGCAGGAGTTCACGCAGCGTCTTGGCGCTGCATAGCCGGCGGGCGGACGGCAGATTGTCCCCCACGATCCGCCTCAAGCGATCGGTTTCATAGCGCTCGCCGCGCGCCACGCGGCCGGCGATCTGCGGGACCGCTGGATTGGCCACATCCGGGGCGACCGATACGACCCAGACGAGCGCGACAGCAGCGAGAGCGATGGTTGAGCCGCGCAGAAGCCAGCGAAACGCGGATCCCGCCGGCTGTGCCGGCGGCTCGGCGCTAGGCGCCCTCGACATAATAGCTGTTGTAGTGCGAGCCCTTGTACGCCTCGATCCGCTTCAGCATCTTCGGATTGGCGCGATTGAGCACGGCGCCCAGGAGCTTCTTCTGAATGCCTTCGGAGCTCGCCATCGATTCCTGGAGCGCGTTGCGGCTCGTGCGGCCCCACTCGATCACGTAAACCATCGCATCGACGAGATGGCTGACGGCCTTGGCGTCCGCCACCGGCATCACCGGCGCCAGATCGATGACGATGTACTCATACTCCTCGCGAACCACCGCGAGCAGGTCGGCCATCGACTTCGAGGCAATCACGTCCGCCGAGTTCACCATGCGCGAAGCGACGACGGAGGGCAGGAAGTCGAGGCCGCTCTCCTTGCTGCGCTGGATGTGGTAGCCGAACGAGTGCGGATCCTTGAGGGCTTCGACCAGGCCGGTCTTGGAATGCGGAGCCAGCGCCCGCGTCAGCGAGCGGGTGTGGAGGTCGCCGTCGATCAGCAGCGTACGGTGGCCAGTCAACGCGGTCAGATGACCGAAATTGGCGGCGACCGTGGTTTTTCCTTCCTTCGGCAGGGACGACAGAATGCCGATCACCTTGACCTCGCGCGAAAGGCGGGCGACGTCGATCGACACCTTGATGTTCCGCAGTGTCTCCGCAAACCGCGAGAACGGGTGCTCGACGACGTAGCTCGATATGTTTGCTTCGGGATGATCCGCCGAAGCCCTTGCCGGGCGAATGTCGGGAAGGACGCCGAGGCATTTCACCCCGAGTTGATCCTCGACGTCGCTCGGAGATCGCAGTACGTCGCTCATCAGCTCCTTCGTGAAGGCGGCACCGAAGCCGAAGCAGAGACCGCCGAGCAGGCCGCCGGCCAGCGCCAGCAACGTCTTGGGCGAGCTCTTCTTGTCGGGCTTGACCGCCGTGCTGATGATGCGCGCTTCGCTGATCGGGAAGCTCTGGTTCTGCGTCGCGTTCTGGAGCTTTTCCAGGAAGTTGTTGTAGAGGTTGCGATAGGTGTCCGCAGCGCTCTCGAGGTCGCGCAGCTTGACCTGGGCCTGGCTGGTGCTGCCGGCCTGCGACACGAGATTCTTGAGATTGTCCTCGAGCGCCGTCTCGCGGCTCTTGGCGATCTCGTACTCGCTGCGATACGCGTCCGCGATACGACGCACTTCGTCGGCGATGGCCTTGCGCAGCTCGTCCATGCGGTTGGACAGATTGACGGCCGCCTGGTGGGTCTTGCCATAGCGGGTCGACCAATCGGCATACTGGGCCGCAAGGTCGAGATACTGGGCGCGCAGGCGTGTGATCACGGTGTTGTTGAGGGCGTCCGTCACCGTCGGCTGGACCAGATCCTTGTCCAGCAACGCTTCGATCCGGTCGAGGCGAGCCTTGGCCTCCGCGGTTGCCGCATGTGCGGCGATGAGCTGAGAGTTGACGTCGGCGAGCTGCTGCTCGCTCATCAGGCCCCGGCTGGTGCCGACGATGTTGTTCTGCGCCTTGAACGTTTGCACGGCGCGGTCGCTCGCGGTCGCTTGCTCACGCAGCTCGGCGCTGCGTTGCTGGAGCCATTCGCCGGCGCGCTTGGTCGACTGATATTTCGCTTCCAGGGCGCCCACGATGTACGCGTCCGCGATGGCGTTCGCGATCTGCGCCGCCTTGTTCGGATCGATCGAGCGGAAGTTCATCGAAAGGACATAGGTCGTCAGCACGCGCTCGACCTTGAGATTCTTCTGGAGCAGCTCGACCGCGCCGCGCTCGATCCGCTCTTTGGTGGGAGGGCCGTCCGATCCGAACAGCGCGATCACCTTGCCAATCACCAGCGGAAGCAATCCGGGATCGGAGCCGTTGAACTCCGAATCCTCGGTCAGTTTCAGGCGCCGGACGATCGACAGAAGCAGGTCGTCGGACTGGAGGATCTCGACCTGGCTGTCGACGAACCCCGGGTCGATCAGCGCGTTGGCGGTTCCGCTGTCCTTGTCCAGCACCTGGGTCTGACGCGTATCCATCAGGATGCGCGCATTTGCCGTGTACATCGGCGTCGCAACGATCAGGTAGACGAGAACGAGCGCGAGCGTACCGGCCACGATGGCGACGATTAGCGGCCATTGGCGACGTACGATGTCCAGAGCGCGCTCGGCGCTAAGCGTCGTGCCACCGACCTCGATGGCATATCTCGGACGTTGCGGAAACTGGTCTCGTGGTTGAAACATCTCTGGGAATCTTGAGGTTGTCACTCAGGGAGGGGAACGGGCTTGAACGGGTCGGCGAGTTCGGTCTTCCATTCACCCGACATCAGGCCGGCGCCCGGGCTCGAGCCTGCCGGCTGGTTATTGGCCGTAGATGGAGCAGGGCTCCCCGAAGCGGGTGTAATCGCCGTGTCCTGATCCGCGAAATATCCCTTGAGCACGGAGCCGTCGTGCAGCTTGGCGACGAATTCGCTGATCTTGCGCGCGACGTCGGGTTTGGTCGCGACGCAGCGCTCCTCGGCACGGTGAAGCCCGGCGCCGATTGCGATGCGATCGGCCTGGCTCGCCTCGCGCAACATGTCCCGGACCGGGTCGAGCGCCGCGATGTCGGTCACCAGCAATCCGGTCAGCCGGCCCGAAAGCTTGTCTCGGTCGTTCTTCGACTGCCGCAACAGAACCGAGGGATCCGAGACGAAGGCACTGATCGCGGCCGGCGGGGCGCGTTCGCCACGATCGACGCATTGCGCATGCGCCGGTGTTGCAAAGGCTGCGGACAGCGCAACGGCGACGGCAATCGGCGAAGCCCGGAACGGACCACGCAACAAGTTATCGAGTTTGAGGAGGATCGCGCTCATATCTCGTTGCGAACTATGGATGGCGTAACGATTTAGGCCGTAGGTCCTTGATGACCCAAAACTATGTCAAATTCTTGTGCGGCGCAAAATATAACCCCGCGCGGACCGAATAGCCATCCTCCGCACCGCGATTCAAATGAACAAAGCTGTTGCTGCAATCGGGCACAGATTCAGCGATGGTTGCATCATCGTCGCACGCCTTAAGCACGATTCTTAGGCAAACGCCATGGTCAAGACAACGCTCTGGCCAAGACAAAGGCGCGAGGGGATGGTCCAGGGACCATCTCCTCGCGCCTGTCGCAACTTGCGGTTAGGGGCGGGTAGAGTGGAACGTCGCGCGGTCTATTGGACGGTTCGCAACATCGCGAGACGCGTGGCGCGCAGGCGCTCGCCGTGCTCGCCGATCGCGACCCAGAAGTGCGGGTTGCTGCCGGACTGCATCGAGATCCACTCGTAATCCGCCGTGTTCCAGGAGCGCACCGAAGCGGACAGATTGTCGAGAACGAAGTCACCGTCGGCGAGACGCGCGACCAGCACGAGGTGGCCTCTGCCGCCCGTCAGGACAACTGCAAGTCGCAGTGCAGATTTGGGCCAGCCCATCTCGATCAGCTGATGGCGCTTGGTCACCGCGTAGTCGTTGCAATCGCCGGCGGACGGCGCAACCGTCCAGCGTGCCACCATCGGATTGGTAGATTTCTGCATCGGAGTGATGGACGCGTTGACCGAGCTGTTGACCTCGCGCAGCATGCTCATTGCCCGCTCGCCCGAAGGCAAGGTCCGTTCGGCGGTGTCGGCGGCGCATTCGGCGTCGTAGTTCATGCAGAACTTGACGAATTGCAGCGGCGCGAGCGCATTGTCGTACTCGCTGATGAAGGCGCGCTTTGCCTGGCTCTGCGAACCGTCGTTCAGCGTGTCGGCCTTGGCCGCAGCACCGGACGTCGCGACTCCGATCGCAACCAGCGATTTGATAATCCAGTTCATGACATCCCCGTCTCGCGTTTTCTTTTTGACGCTACCGGTATCTCACAAACGATTTGAGCTTTGGTTCCGCGGAAATTTACAATTGTAGCGAAATTGGCCGGTCTCGAGACCGGCCGCACAGGGGTGGTTAATCCGCTGTCAACGCGAAAGTTCCAGTCGTCAACGCGACGGGCTTACGGAGGTCAGAACCGAGGTCGACGTCGCTGCAAACAGCGTTTGCGTCTGCGACTGGGCGCTGCCGCCGTTCTGATTCAGCACCACAGGCTCGGTCGAGCTTGCCGGGCCACCGCGCGCCTCCGCGGCGGTCGAGCCTGGCCCACCTCCGGCAGTGGTCTCGCCCGTCGGATCGGCGCCCGCCGTCACTTCGGTGGCGATATCGCCGGTGATGCTGGTGAACGACTGGATCAGATCGGGATTGTCTGTCTTGAGAACCGCCTCCTGGATCAGCTGGGCAACGCCAGGCTGCGACAGAACACAGACGGAGGCGGCGGTGCCGAGGCCGGCGCCGATGGCGCGGCTCTGATCCGCGCTGCTGGCCTTCGCCAATGAGGCAATGCCCTCAACAGTCTCGGGGCGTGCGGTCAAAAGGTCACGGACTGCCGAGGCGAGACCGCCCTGGCCGTCCTTGAATTGATCGAGCAGGGCTCCCGGATTGGCCAGAAAGTCGGTGGCGCGCTCCGCCGAGACAGTCCCGGTGTTGGCGCCGCAGCCGGCGCTCACGCCCGTTGCGGCGAATGCCGCCGGCATTTCGGCAAACAGCGCCAAAGCTCCGACGATTGCCGTGAAGCGGCTCGCCGTAAAGCGGCTACCAGAATTCCAACTCATTGCCCTGCCCATTTCCAACTATTTTACTTTAACTCGATTTGCGCAGATTTGCCACGTTCTTTTCGCAGCTGTGACGGTAGCGATTGCGCGAGGCCACATCCGACGATGGCCACGAAAAACACGCCATATCCTGGAATTTGCAGTGAAAAATCGATGCAGCTATGTGATACGCCCAATACGGCGACGCTCGCGCCGATGACGGGTATGTAGCGATCACGCTTTCTGCGCAAGCTTCCGGTAAGCAAATGGTAAAAATACCAGAGGCTGACGAGCGCGATTACGGCAAAGGCGGGAATGCCCAATTCGACGGCAATTTCCAGCGGCGTGCTGTGAGCGCGGTCCCAGATGCCGAGACTGCCGAGCGCTGCAGGCCTGTAGGCGGGAAAAACAGCCTCGAAATTGCCGAGCCCGATTCCGAGCAGCCGATGATCGTCGATGATCCCCAATGAGGCCTGGTAGGCCGCAATCCTTTGGGGATCGATCAGCCCATGCTCGACGATTCGCCCTGCGACGAGGCCGCCGACGAGCTGCAGAAGCACGAGGCCTGCGGCCGCCGAGCCGCCAAGGACCAGCCATTTCCGCGATCTGCCGAGCTCGAGCGGCACGAGATAGAGGATGATGGCCAGCACGAAGGTGCCGACCGACAGCAGAAGGCCCGCGCGCGATCCGGTCATGGCCAGCGCAATCGTGCAGATCGCGAAGCCCGCGCCAAGCGCCACCGGTGTGGAGAGGATCTGCTCCAGCTGCTCTCGCCAATCCGGTTGCGCCGCCGGCCCGCTCTCCTGGCGGTGCATGGTGCGCAGGAGTGGCACCAGAAACAGCAGGGCACAGGTGCCCCAGAACGTCGCCGCGGTGTTTCTGTTGACAAAGGTCCCGGTGACAAAGCCCAGATAGGCTTCCTTTTGCCTGAACAGGACCACGTCAGGCGCGATCAGCTCCGCCAGGATTCCGTAGAGTGCATACAGGCACCCGGCCCATGCCAGTATTCGTAGCAGTGAACGGGCAGCTCTCGCATCGCTTGCAAGAATCACCGCGCGCGTGAAGGCGAGCGACAGCAGCAGGACCGATCCGAATGCCAGCCACGGTCCGCGCGCGGTCATAGAAAGGTGGTCAGACAGGGCAAGACCGAACAACCGCTGCGGCAGTTCCCAGACGGTTACGGATTGAGCAGGTGAATCGCTCCACATTTGCAACGCGACCATGACGCCCACTGTTGTGACGGCCACTGCCGCCGGAATCAGCAGCATGGCGTTGCGACGGCTCACCGCTGACAGATCGGCGGTCAGCAGGCTGCAAACGAGCAAGAAATTCCAGAAACAAATCCACGCGAGGTCGAGGGATCCGAGCGGAAGTGGCGCCAGCACAAACACGGCTGCGGCGAAAAATCGCGATATCGCGCCCAAAGGCCCCTCTGTCGTTCTGCTCAGCGCCGACGAGCTAACAGAACTTCATGCGAGATCAAGTTAATGTGCGCTGGGCGTATTGACGGTCATTCGCACGATTGCACGGAACGCGTTCGTGCGCGCAGCCCTGATCTGTTCCAAACGCAATGCCGTTGCCTCACGAAAGCTGAATTGAAGTTTATGAGCACGCTGCCGGAGTCGGGGCAGAGATGTGGCCGGCTTCTTGCTGCCGCATCTTGTGTGCAGTGTCGGCGCCGGAGATCGGCGGTTCGGCTCTTTTCAGTTGAATAAACCACCCGGTGGAGGCATTATATTGCACCGCAGCATTTCGCTTTGGTCGAATCGTAGAGCGTCTTTCAAGTGCTAGCTCATCAAACAAAGGCGCACTACGTTCCACTGGACAGCGTCCGCGGCCTCGCCGCCCTCTGCGTGGTCGTCCACCACTTCGTCGGATCGGATCCGCTTGCCGCTGCGCTGCCTCACCGCGCCTGGATCGACGTCGCGTTCTTTCACAATTCCTGGCTCTTCGTCGATTTGTTCTTCGTGCTGAGCGGCATCGTGATCTCGATGAGCTACGTTCAGTCGGAATTCAGCGAATTCGACTTCCGGACGTTCACTTTGCGTCGGATCGCACGCATCTATCCGCTGCACATCGTCATGCTGTTCGCGTTTCTGGCGTTCCGCCTGATGCGGCTATCGCTGACCGAAATGGGCCTGCTGCACTTCTCGACCAACGAATCGGCGGATCTCCAGGTTAACAACGTGTACTCGTTCGTCGCGAATGTGTTCTTGCTCCATGCTATGGGCGTGCTCGACTATCTGAGCTGGAACGGCCCGAGCTGGAGCATCAGCGCTGAATTCTACACCTACATCGTATTCGCCGGCGTCGTCGTCCTGGCGCAACGCCTCGGCTACATCAGGCTCGTCTATGTTCTCAGTGCCGTGCTGGCCGTCCTGGGCGCGGCGCTCATCATCTTCGTGCTCAAGAATGAAACGCTTGATTTCCAGACCAACGGTTTCACCCGATGCTTTCTGGGCTTCTTCATCGGCGTGCTCACGCTTCGCTTCGTCACCGGGAGAGGCCGCGCGGTGAGTCCTCTCGTTCAGTCGGCTTGCCAGATTGGACTGGCCGTCGTTGCCGTCGTGCTGGTTTGTGTCGTCGGCTTCGATGAACGGCTCAGCTTCGTCGCGCCGATCGTGTTCGCCGCTCTGCTGGGCTCGCTGATGGCGTTTCCCGAGCGGCTGCTGCCGAAGCTGTTGTCGGTTAGCCCTCTGGTGTGGTTGGGCAAGCGCTCCTATTCGATCTACATGGTGCACGCCCTCGTCCTCGTTCTCATACAATACTTCGCGCGGGGCGTGGGGACGGCGCGTTGGCAGCTGGTCGACAATCTTCTTCCCGGACTGGCGGCGTCGCTGCTGCTGGCCGTCTTCGTCGTGGCCGTGCTTGCGCTTTCCAACTTCACCTATCTCCGGGTCGAGATGCCGGGGTCGCGGTTCGTGCTTCGGCTGTTCAGTCGCCGTGCCGTTCCCTCTGTTGCCGCGGCGGAGTGAGGCGCGATGTCTAGCAGCTCTTCGGCTCTCCCGAGTTCGGACTGGCGCATCGTCGATCCGGTGCGGATGCCTCTGCATCATCAACAGGAAGGCAGTGCATTCTTCAGTCTCGAGGCGATCGCACTCCTGCTTTATTTCTACCGCGACGCGCTCGCAGGCGCGCTGCGCTATTATCTGGCGGTCCTCAAGATCAGTCCGTTGTGGTTCCTGCCCGACATCTTTGCCCTGGTCTGCATTTTCGCCTTCGTGCAGCGCTACATCCTGATGGGACGGAACCTCGTCGCCATCCTCACGCTGTTCTACATCTGCTTTGCGCTCTACCTCGGATATGTGTTCCTGGGTTATTTCAGCGGTATGATGTCGTCGTTCAAGATGATCGCGCCGGTGTTCGTCGGCTTCTGCTTCTGCGGGCGTAATTTCGGCGATTACGAGCGACTACAGCGCTGGCTTCACCCGATCTTCTACCTGACGATCATCGGGATCGTATTGTCGTCCCGCTTCCAGTTGCCGTGGGTGGGCTATGCCTACGAGACTTTCGGCACGACGCGGCAGGCGACGCGGTTGTGGTGGTCGGCTTCCGAGACACGCCTGGCGGGACTGGCTGCCGACAGCACGATGGCTGCGTTCTTCGTGTTCATTTCCTTCGTGATCATCTCGGTGCGCCGAAGCCTGCCGTGGTGCCTGTTCTGGACGCCCATCAGTCTCTACGCCATCAAATTGACCACAAACAAGACGTCGCTCGGCGTGATGGTGATCTACGTTCTTTGCCTGATCATCGTTCGTCTCGTTCCCGAGCGCGAGAAGTTTCCCATGCTGCGGCGGATGGCGCTTCTTTCGTTCCTGTCGATCCTGGTGCCGGCGGTGCTGATCGCCTTGTTCTCCGGCAACGGCCTCGTCAGCATGTCGCGCGGCCTGTTCAGCCTGCAGGACCGCGTCAACAACAGCTGGCAGCTGCCGTTCGTCTACATGGCCGATCTCATGCCGGTCGGCTTCTTCGTCGGCTGCGGCCTCGGTTGCTTCAACTATCCGCAGCTGCTGTTCTCGAACAAGCTCAGCTATTACGTACCGGTGGATAATTTCTACCTCGGCACCTACCTGATGTTCGGGCCGATCTTCGTGGTGTTCATGATCCTGGTCATCCTCGCGGTCGCAAGGACCAGGGACATCTACAAGCTGTCTTTCGCGGTCGCCATGAATCTCTTCACCATCACTGTCTTGGCCTATGGCCCGGCAAGCGGTCTGATCATGCTGGGCGTGGCCTTCAGCGAAGTCTTTGCGCGAGAGAAGGGTGACAAGACCGCCTCGAGTGCGGTACCGCTCGCGCCTGACGTCGACGATCTGGTTTCGCGGCCGGCATGATTGCCATGTTGCTGCATGCAATGAGCTGCGGCGCGCAGCGCGGGCTCCGGTCCGTCACTTTCTTTCATCTTGATATCGGATCGTGGTGGTGAGCGGAGACAGCAAGAATTTCGTAGAGGCGATACAGGGGCTGCGCGGTGTCGCCGCGCTCAGCGTGCTGATCGTGCACCTCCAGGACATGCCGCTTCTGGCGGGCTTCCTGCCTCCGATCTGGCCGTGGCTCGAAGCGACGGTCAACATGGGAGGGCACGGGGTCGAGCTGTTCTTCATGATCAGCGGCTTCCTGATTCCGGCGAGCCTCATGCGTCACCGCAGCGTCGGGAAGTTCTTTCTCGATCGCGCCCTGCGTATCCTTCCCGTGTTCGTGATCCTGCACCTGATCCTGTTCACGGCAGGGCCCCTGGTTGGCTACAAGTTCTTCAAGGGGATCGATCTGCCGACATATCTCAAGCTGTTCTTCGTCAACCTCGCGTTCCTGCCGGACGCGCTGGGATTGCCTATCGGCCAGCAGAACGCCTGGACCCTGAGCTACGAATGGGCGTTCTACATCCTGTTTGCGGTGGTCTTCGTGACGGTGGTGCGGCGGAGGAACTGGCTTCTGGCGGCGCCCTTTATCCTGCTCGGTCTCGCAGGCATCGCTTTTCGGCCGATCGCCGCGTTCTTCCTTGTCGGATTGCTGTTCAGTCTCATCGACCTGCGGATCCGCGTCGTCGGCTGGCCGGGGTTGCTGGCCGGCATCCTTTGCGGGGCCGCGATGTACGTGTCGATCGAATATGTGCATCCACTGGTCGGGTTGCTCCCGGGGGCGCTGCTGTTTGGAATGGTCCTTGCTCCAGACTCCGGTGTTGCCGTTGCTCTGAGCGGCAAATTCCTCCAGTTCCTTGGAAAGATCAGCTATAGCCTCTATTTGGTCCATCCTTTTGCGCTATTCCCGCTGCAGGTGATCGGAGTGAAGCTGGCCGCGCACGGCGTCAATCTCTGGCTCCTCTGGGCCGGGTTTGCAGGTCTTGGCTTAATTGCCGCACTGATAGCGGGTACGGTCAGTTACGAGCTGATCGAAGTGCGACTGCGCCGTTTGCTGGATCCGGCGCTGCGGGGCCTGTTTTTCGGAGTGCGTCGTGAAGCCCGTTATGTCGCTTGAGCGCGTGCGCTCGCCCTTGTTTCAGCCGGATCACATACGGGTGACGTCATGATCATCAAGAATCTGCTCTCGATGTCGAGCGTGAACGTCGTGAAGTCGGCGGTTCAGTTCCTCATCACGCTGCTGATCACCTATTTCGTGACGCCGACGGAATTCGGGCTCGTGGCGTTTTCGCTGCCGTTCATCGCCTTCATCTCCATGCTGACCGACCTCGGACTGTCGAGCGCGATGATCCAGAGGACGTCGCTCACGAAGGAGGAGGCCGGCGCGGCGACGACGCTGATGGTCGCGATCGGGATCGGCTGTGCATTGGTGCTGGCCGCCGCATCGAAGCCTCTCGGAGCCGCCGTCGACATGCAGGGACTGCCGGCCGTGCTGGCCGCTCTCTCCGGTTCGGTCGTCTTGTCCATTTCCGCGATGGGACCGCGTGCGGTTCTGGAGCGCTCGCTGCAATATCAAACGATCGCCCTGATCGAAGCTGGGGCAGCCATGGCTTCCGCGACGGTGGGCGTGGTCGGAGCCCTGCTCGGATGGGGGATCTGGGCGCTGATCGCGTACTATGTCCTGATGCAGGCGGTGCGCGCCGTTGCGTTCTATGTGAACACCAGGCGCCACATCCATCTGTGCTTCAAATGGCGCGGCGTCGCCCTGATGCTGTCGTTCGGCGGCTGGGTGCTGGCCTCGAACGTCCTCAACTTCACTGCGAGAAACGTCGGCAATCTCCTGATCGGCGCCAAGTTGGGCGCGGCGGCGGTCGGCCTGTTCGGTCTCGCTTTCCAGTTCATGACGCTTCCGCTGATGATTCTCTCCTGGCCGGGCGGGGGCGTTCTCATGGCCACCTTGAGCCGGATGAACGGCGAGCAGGAGCAGGAGCGGCGCAAGGCGGCGATTTGCGCGGTGCTCGGCATGACCGCGATGATCACGTTCCCGGCGATGATCTATCTGACATTCGGGCTGAAATATCCCGTTGCGACATTCCTTTCGTCGCATTGGCAGGAGGTGCTGCCGCTGATCGCCATTCTCGCACCCGCGGGTGCCGCGCAATCGATTGCGGCCTATGCCGGCCCGGTCCTGCTGGCACACAATCAGGCGCGGCTCCAGTTCTGGGTGAGCAGCGCCAATAGCGCCAGCATGATTCTTGCTTTTGTCGTCGCACTCCCGTTCGGACTCACGGCCGTCGCCGTGGTGTACCTCGTCGTGTCGATCCTGGTTTGCGCTTTCATGCTGATGATCGGAGCCCGCAACTGCGGGGTTCCCTATGCGTCGTTGTTCGGTTCCCTGATGCCCGCCACCGTGGCGACGTCCCTGGGGACGCTGAGCGCCCTCGTGGCGACGAAGGGCGAGGTCGCAAGTCTGTCGCATTGGCTGATTGCGACGACCGTTTATGCGGTCGTCGTGCTTTGCAGCTACGTGATATTCAGGCGTCGTATCTGGAACAGCATGCAGTCGCTGCTCGGCGGGTCGGTTCCGCCCATGCAGGCAAATCTTCCCTCGGCAGGTTAGTTAGTAGAGATCGGTTGATGTCTTCAGGAGAGGGAATGGGCGACACGTCCCAGCCGGGAATTCCGTGGCGCGAGGACCTGATGGCAAACACCGGCAGGTCCGGCGTTGCAGCCGCTATCGTCGCCTTGCTGACGAGCCCGGGCTTCGCCGTGATCACGACGTGGCGGATCGCCAAGATGCTGCGCTTCCGGACGCGCTGGGGTCATCAGATCACCTGGCTGCTCGTGAGGGCGCTGATGCGGCGAGGCTGCTACATCTCGGTTCTCGCAGAGATCGGTCCGGGACTGATCCTGCCGCATCCGACCGGAGTCGTGATCGGCGAGGGGGCGCGGATCGGCCGTTCCGTGATGCTGTATCACAACGTCACGCTTGGCCGGCGCGCCTGGGATGAGCCCGGTTGTCCGACCATCGGGGACGATGCCGTCATCTATACCGGTGCCGTCATCGTCGGCCCCATTTCGATTGGCGCAGGAGCAAACGTCGCCGCCAACGCGGTTGTGACGCGTGACGTTCCGCCCCATTCCGTTGCTGCGGGAGCACCCGCGCGTGTCGTACGCTCGGGAGCACCCGATCGGATGCGCGCTTAGAGCAGCAAGGCCGGCGCAGGCGCCCTGTCGATCATCGGGTCATTGCGCTCGAAGAGGCTCTTTCACAACGCCTATTTTTTCGGGCGGCTCGATGTTGTTCGGAACCAACACCGGTTCCGCGCTGCTCGTTTGCTCGCGGACTTGGGGCGAACCGTCCTACGGACGAGGCTGAGCAGGTTCCATTCGTTCGACCGATGTCGTGCCGGCCATGACGCGACGAGCGGCAATTGCATAGATTTCGGCCGTCACCGTGACGTCTTTCTAATCGGTTCTTGGCAGCAAAGCGGTCACAATTCTGATTGCTGGCTATGTATAGTTGTGTCGGGAAACGTCTAATCATGTAACCGAGGGCCAGCCGATGTCGTCGATCATTACCGATTTTTCGCAAGTCTATCCCTATCTCGACGGCTCGAAGTTCAAAGACACCATCGTCGTGCAGTACCGGGGCGAGGGCGACGTCAGATACAGATGTGACGTCCTGGTGGACATTTGTCGGGGCAAGCGGGTCTTGCATGTCGGGTGTTGTGACCATCTGCCGCTCATCAAGCGTAAGATCGACAATCGGGATTGGCTGCACGGCTTGATAACGGAATGTTCCGAATACACGGTCGGCGTCGATATCGATGCGGGCGCGGTGCAGGAAGCGTCACGAGTTTCCGGCCTCGACAACATGGTCGCAGGAGACGTGACGTCGGGTCAAAAGATCGAAGCAATATCCGGCCGGAAGTTCGACATCGCCGTGTTCGGCGAAGTCGTCGAGCACATTTCGAACCCGGTCTCGTTCCTGTCGCGCTTCAGGGAGAACTACGGCGACGTCGTCGACCAGATCGTGATCACCGTTCCGAACGCCTTCAGGGGCGGCAACATCAAGGGCATCTTGAAGAACGTCGAGACGATCAACAGCGATCACCGGTTCTTCTTCACGCCCTATACGATCGCCAAGGTCGCAATCGACGCCGGTTATGCGCCGGTCGAGGTGAAGATGGCGACCTTCATGCGCGCGGGAATGCTGAAATCGATGCTGCTGCGGCAGCTTCCGCTGCTCGCCGAGGACATCATCTTCATCGGCGCGGCCATGCGGCCGCACTGACGCCGTTTGTGTCCCGTCATCCGGGCCGGCAGGCGCGCCTGCCGGCCCGGTGTTCGTCAGACGAACAGGAAGTTGCCGTGATCGAGCGTCGCCGAGTTCACATTCTTCAGCAGGATCGAATCGGACGAGGTGAGCTGGACCAGCGTGTCCGAGCCCGATTGCGAAATCTGGAGGTGGCTGTAGTCCGCCACCAGTGATTTCAGGATCTCGACCGTGTCGTGGTTGGACGCGGTTCCGGCGTGGAAGCTCTTGATCTGGTCGTTGCCGCCGTCGAACATGACGGTGGTCGTGCCAGGAGCCGTGGAGAAGACGTCGTTGCCGCTGCCGCCGGTCAGCGTCAGTCCCGCGGTCACGGCCGTGACCGCGTGGGTGCCGTCGGTGTTGAGGACGTCGATCGAGAGCAGCGAGCCGCTGCTGTTGTAGCTGTCGTGTTCGACGGCGCCTGGCAGGCCGGAAACCGCGAACTTGAAGACATCCGTCGTTCCGTCGGTATTGTTGAGGGTCTCGGTCGTCTTGACTCCGGTAGAGTCGTAGACATCGGTGACCTTGCTGCCGTCCGACTTGATGACTTGCGTGTAGTCGAGCGTGCCATCCGCGTGCGAACGGATGAGCGACGTCATCTTGCCCGCAGCGTCGATGTGCTGCTGCTCCGTGACGTAGCTCTTGCCGGTGATGTTGTAGATCGTGTTGTCGTGCGAGCCGTCGGTGTTGTTGGCGTAGACCGCGGTTTTGACGCCCGACGAATACACGGTCGTCGAGTTCGAGCCGTCCTTGTTCAGCACGTAGTCGCTGGTCAGGCTGCCGCTGCTGTCGAACAGTTTCGTCTCCTTGGTGCCGTCGGCATTGACGACATAGATCGACGAGTTCAAGCCGTTCACGTAGTTCGTCGTCGTCACGTCGCCGCCGGCGGTCTTGAGGACATGCTGGGTGACGTCACCGGACGAATTGTAGATGTCCGTCGTGGTCGACCCGTCGGTGCCGTTGAGCACCTCGCTCGTCTTGTGGCCGGTGCTGTCATAGAGGTCGGTGACCTTGCTGCCGTCGCTGTTGATCACCTGCTTGTAGGCAAGCGTATCATCGGCATGAAGGCGGGTCAGGGTCGTAAGCGTGCCGGCCGCGGTGAGGTGCTGGATCTCGGTCGTGTAGCTCTGGCCCGTGATGTTGTAGAAGGAGTTGTCGTGGCTGCCGTCGGCATTGGTGACGTAGAGCTTCGTCTTGACGCCGGCCGAATAGACCGTGTTCGAGGACGAGCCATCCGTGTTCTGGACCAGGTCGCTGGCGATCTTTCCGCTGGAATCGTACAGCTTGGTGTCCTTCGATCCATCGGTGTTGACCACGTAGATCGACGCCAGCAGCGTGCCATTGTAATTCGTCGTGGTGGTGCCGGAGCTCGTCTGGACGATCTCCTGCTTCAGCGCGCCGGATGACGGGTCGTAAGTGTCGGTCGTCGTGCTTGACGACGTGACGGTGACGACCGAGGTCTTGTGGCCGGTGGAGTCGTACTGGGTCGTGACCTTGCTGCCGTCGCTGTTCAGCACCTGGCTATAGGCCATCGTGCCGTCGGCATGGGTGCGGCTGACCAGCAGCAGCTTTCCGCTGGGATCGATATGGTCGTGCTCGGTCGTGTAGGACTGGCCGGTGATGTTGTAATAGTAGTTGTCGTGGCTGCCGTCGGCGTTGGTGACATAGACCTTGGTCTTGACGCCGGCCGTGTACAGCGTGTTCGAGGACGAGCCGTCCTTGTTCTGAGCGAGGTCGCTCGCGATGACGCCGTTGGAGTCGTAGAGCTTCGAGTCCTTTGAGCCGTCGGCGTTCACCACGTAGACCGACACAAGCAGCGCGCCGTTGTAGTTGGTCGTCGTCACGTCGCCGGAGGTCGTCTGCACGACCGTCTGCTTGAGTACGCCGGCGGTGGTGTAGAAATCGGTCGTGGTGGCCGTCGACGTCGTGGTGACGACCGAGGTCTTGTGACCCGTGGAGTCGTATTGGGTCGTGACCTTGCTGCCGTCGCTGTTGAACACCTGGCTGTAGGCCATGGTGCCGTCGGCATGAGTCCGGCTGACCGACAGCAGCTTGCCGCTCGCGTCGAGATGATCGTGCTCGCTGGTGTAGGACTGGCCGGTGATGTTGAAATAATAGTTGTCGAGGCTGCCGTCGGCGTTGGTGACGTAGGTCTTGGTCTTGACACCGGCCGTGTACAGTGTGTTCGAGGACGAGCCGTCGGCATTCTGGATCAGGTCGCTCGCGATGATGCCTTTGGCATCGTACAATTTCGACTCTTTTGACCCGTCGGCGTTGACGACGTAGACCGACACCAGCAACGAGCCGTTGTAGTTCGTCGTGGTGACGTTGCCGGAGGTCGTCTGCTCGACCGTCTGCTTGAGCACGCCGGCCGTGGTGTAGAAATTGGTCGTGGTCGCCGACGCCGTGACGGTGATCATCGTGGTCTTGTGGCCCGTGGAGTCGTACAGGGTCGTGACCTTGCTGCCGTCGCTGTTGTAGACTTGGCTGTAGGCCATGGAGCCGTCGGCATGCGTGCGGACGACGGACAACAGCCTTCCGCTCGCGTCGAGCTGGTCGTGCTCGCTGGTGTAGGACTGGCCGGTGATGTTGTAATAGTAGTTGTCGTGCGTGCGGTCGGCATTGGTGACATAGACCTTGGTCTTGACGCCGGCCGTGTAGAGCGTGTTCGAGGACGATCCGTCCTTGTTCTGGACGAGGTCCGCGATCAGATTGCCGCTCGTATCGTAGGTCTTGGTGTCCTTGTCGCCGATTGGCGACACGGTGACGTCACGCACCATCTTGCCGTCGGTGTAAGCGATGTTCTCCGACGAGCCGTCGGTATTGAGCGTGACCTTGCTCGTGATGACGCCGTTCGTGAAGTTGGACGTGCTGGTCGATACAAGCCTTGCGGAAGAGTCGTAGACCCTGGTCACGCTCCAGGTATCGGTCGAATTGGTGACGGAGAACTGGTAGCCGCCCTGGATCGCAGCCAGCGCGTTGGTGTAGTGCGAGATCATGTACTCCATGGTCGCGATCGAGGCGACCGGAAGCACGTGCGTGTCGGTGAGCGTGATGGTCTGAAGCGAAGCCGAGGCGTTCAGCTCGGACATCTGCGACACGATGTCCTCAGCGGTTCCGCTGACATCGGTCACGGCGGGCGGTGTCGTGCCGCCGCCTGCCGGAGCGTCGATCTCGATGATCAGGGGGTGATCCGTGATCGGAACCACGATCTGGCTGACGTCGGTGTAGGTGGCAATCGGCGAGCTGCCCTTCAGCGGGTCGTAAACGCTGATCAGGTGGTGGACGCTGCCGAGGTTCACCGTGACGGAACTGGTCGGGTTCGAGATCTCGGTGTCGGTCGCGTCGTTCCAGACCTTGGGTTCCGCCCAGACCACCAGCTCATAGGCGCCGTTGCTCTTGCCGAGAACCATGCTGTTCCCGCTCGCAGGCAGACCGTCGAGCGTGTAGTTCAGCGAAGCGGTCGGCGTATGGCCGCCCGTGCCGTCGTCGGCAAGGATCGTCGTCAGGTTGTGGACCGCGGTCGCTGCGAGCTTCGGGGTTCCGTCGCTGTTGAACAGGCCCCAGTGCGATTCGGAATCCGTGGGGTCGTTGCTCCCCGAGGCGTCGAGCAGCTGATAGAGATAGGTGGTGCTGACGCCGTCCTTGTAAGCGTCGACCAGCGTGTTCAGGATCGATTTCGCCTGCACGTTCTCGCTGGCGCCGACATAGGGCGTGTCGCTCTTCGTCGTGTAGCCGGTCTCCGTGATCACGACCGGTTTGCCGGCGGTGACCGACGTGGCGTTGCCGAGCAATTGCTCGAGGGCGGCTTCGGGCGTCAGGCTGGTGCTGATATAGGCGTGGGAGTTGGCAAAGTCGGTCGATCCCGACATGTCGCCAAGATTGGCGTAGTCGGCCAGGTCGTTGTAGCCGATCGACAGATTGTAGACGGGAATGTCCTTGAGCGCGGCATCGGCCTTGATGGCCGCGTAATAGACACCCTGGAACTGGGCTGCGGCTGCAATGCTGGAACTCCCGTTATAGGAGAACTCCTGGATGTTGACCTCGTTCAGGCCTTCCAGTGCGATGACGCTGCCCGGGTGGTCGGCCGCGAACTCCTTTACCGCGTCGAGATAGTCCTGAAGCGCGGCTGCGCCACCGGCCGGAACGCCTGATGGAACAACGAGATCGAACTTGTATCCATCGTGAGCGAGACCCTCGACGATCGGCTGCGCCTCGGGACTCGTTGCGAGTCCGCCGCGCAGTTTGGTCACCCCGAGATATTTGAGGTCGTCCTCTACGAGGGCGAGGTTGTCGTAGGCGCCCCACGAATAACCAACATGAACATTGACGCCGATGGAACTGATGAAGGTGCTCGCCGAGAGGATCGTTTGATCCGGTGATGCTGTGGTCATCGGTATTTCAGAGCCTTTTCTGGAACGCGAGAGTTCATTGCCGCCTGTGTCCGTCGTATCGGCCAATCTCTGTTTTTCGAGTTGGTGAGATCGGTAAAAATGGAAGCACCCCGGAGATTCTCTCGCCGAGACTTTCCTGCGCGACGCTCACAGCGCACGAATCTGCTTAGACTGAGCTTCATCTGTGAAGACCACGCTAATGTGCTTGCAGCATGACGTCGCGATGGCGATGCAACGACGATGTTCGAGCGATGTTGTGCCGCTGCCTAATCGCAACGCATTTGCTTCTCGCACAGGCAAATTAGTTTCCAATGTATTGCGTTAGGCGCCGTTAGGATTTTGCCAGCGTTGATCGAATCGCCTCAAGAACAAAGATCGTAGAAACACGGACCGAGCGTCGAATGCGACACTTGTTTTCGTGCCGGAGGTCGACGGGAGTCTTCCGGATCTCCCCGCTAGCAATTGAAAGTCGGCACATGCCGCGGAACTTTTTCCGCGAGCATTGTTCTTCTCTCCTGGGCGGTCGCGTCGACGTCGATGAGAAACGTCCGTCTGTCTTCCCAACGATGAGGAGACGAAACGTCGCGGCGTTGTTGGTCGAACGAACGACGCCAGCTCAAGAGCGTCTCGTGAGGAATGGACGAACGCCGGCGATATGCAATCGGGAGTTGCGTGCACAATCTGATGGCAGGCTCACGCGACCGAAGCGGCCGGGCCCTGGGAAGCGCAGTTTCTGGAGGTGCCTGCCGTGCCGGACGGAGCGTCGCAGATCCGCAACGTCAATATGTTAGGGGCGCAACGCTATAGCGGGCAAACTGCTGGCACGGCACGGAATTTGCCGCTAAGCACTGGTTAAAGTCTCGTTGATTGAACGGAGTAAGGCCATTCCCATGAAGGATCCCGCGTCGGGCGCCCCGAATGTCATGTTTCTGGTTGAGGTCGTGAATTGCAATGACGGGATTGCATCCTATTGCGAGACCTTGGCCACGGGGCTGCACGCCCGCGGCGTGCAGATCCACCTTGTCTCCGGCATCGTGCGGTCGGACGAGAAGTCCGAATACAAGCGCCAGAAGCTGGCGGCGGCGGTCAAGCAGTGGCACGTCGTTCCCGGACTTCGCAAGCTGCCCTCGCTGTCGATCTTCATGCAGCTCTTGAAGGTGATCCGGGAGAACGACATCACCGTGATCAACGTCCATGGGCTCGGCATGCTGATGTGGGGCAGGCTGCTCTCGCTGCTCACCGGCGCGCGCTGTGTCGCGACCTATCATCCCTCGGTGCTGGGGAACATCGAGAAGGTGCAGAATGCGCCGCAATCGACTTTCAGCCCGGTCCAGATCCTGTTCTTCAACCTGTTCTTTCCGCACACCCTCATCCTGATGTCGGAGGAATCGCTCCGGCATCTCAGACGCTACGTCTTGTTCGGCAAGAACCGGATCGCCAAGGTGTATGGCGGCGTCGATACGGTGCATTTTCGGCCGCCGTCGGATGCCGAGCGCCGCGATGCGCGCGCGAAATTCGGGGTTGCCGAGGGTGAGTTCATGTGCCTGCTGGCGGCCCGTCTCGCCTGGGTGAAGGGCCACGACTTGCTCATCAAGGCGGCGCGCAAGATCCGCGACAGCGCCAGTCCTTCGCCCATCGACATCAAATGCTACTTCGTCGGCAGCGGCGGCGCCGAGCGCGAGAAGGAAATCAAGTCGTTTGCCTTCGCCGACGAGAAGGACAAGGACACGTTCAAGTTCCTCGGGTTCATGGGCGACGTGCGCGAAATTCTCTGGGCCGCCGATGTGTTCGCGCTGCCGAGCCGATTCGAAGGATTCCCGCTCGGCGTCGCCGAGGCCATGGCGACCGGGCTGGTCCCGGTGCGGACCCCGGCAGGAGGCGCTACTGACCAGATCATCGACGGCCAGACCGGCTTCATCGTGCCGTTCGAGGACGTCGACGCGCTCGTGGGTGCGCTCGAAAAGTTGGCCGATCCGGCGGCGCGCGCCGCGCTGTCGCGCAATGCCCTTGCCCGCGCCCAGCAATATTTCGGTGTCGGGCCGATGGTTGACCAGACCCTCAGGATCTACGGTTTGACCGGCGACGCCAGCGGGAATCCGCTGGCCCAGCCGATGCAGGCCTAGTTCGAACTGCGTGCCGAGGCCAGCAGATCGCCTCGCCACGTCACCAGGACGACGGCGAGCCCGGCGAAGGCGATCTTTCCCGCAAGCCAGAGCAGAGAGGCCGACGGAGCTGCCGCGAGCATGGCGATCGCGGCGGCCGCGACGGTCGCTTCCACGATTAACAGCGCCCGCGGCGCAGCGCGGAACCGGATCAGCGGGCCGCTGGCGAAGAGGATGATGAGTGCGGTGGCCAATGCCGCACTCGCGATTTGTCCGGCGACCGATATGTGCAGCAAGGCGCCGATCGACGCCGCCGCCGACACCAGCACCAGCTGGCACGCCGCGACGACCACCAGTCTGGTGGCCGATTTGGTCAGATGCGGCACCACTGCGAGCGTGGCCTGAAGGTGGATGTGGAGGAAGTAGAACACCGCCGCGACCGGCGCTGCGTTGAGAAAATCGACCAGCAGATCGGCCGGGACGAACAGATGCGCCGCATCGGGCAGGAGGCCGATCAGCCCTCCCAGCATCACGATCGTCGCGCAGAGGATGAAGTCGAGCATGCGGGCGGTTGTTCTGCGCGCCTCTTCGTCGACGCCGCGCTCGAACTGGACGACGACATTGGGGTAGCTGACGGTGTGAATGGCGGTCACCAGCACGGAGAACGGGCGCTGCAGAAGGTCGATCGCCATCGAAAAACCGGCGGCTCCCGTCGACGTCCGCCCGAGCGTGGCGATCACGATCAGGCGCAACGTGACGGGGACAGAGAGGTGGATGACGGAGGCGGCCGCGGCCATGATGCCGTATCGGCAGAAATTGCCCCAATCCGTCAGCAGGGCGCGTCGCGACGCCCGCTGTAGCGAGGTGCGATGTACGATCAGGCTCAGCAGAAACACCGCGCCGTAACCCGCGGCGATGCCGCACAGCGTCGCCGCCGCGGTGCCGTAGAGCAGCGCAGCCGCGACGGCGCCGGCCAGCAGCACGCTGGCGCGCAGGATCAGGAGGGCGGATGCGGTCGCCAGCCGGTCGGACACGCGCACGATCATGAAGTACAGGTCGGTGGCGCCCTGTAGCACGGCCATCGCGAGCGCGAGGGCGACGACCCTTGTCTCGAGCGTGCCCACCAGCCCCGCCACGCTGCCGACGAGCAGCAGAACCAGCGCGCTGAGCAGTCCCGCGGCGAACAGCGAGAATCGCAGACGCGCCGCCTCTTCGCCGGAAGCGGCGGCAAGGAAGCGAACGCCGGCCAGTTGCAGCCATTCGAACACGAAGACGCAGAACAACTGGCTCGCCGCCAGCGCCAGCGAAAACGAGGTGTATTGGGCCGGCGAGAGGATATGGCTGACGGCGAAGATCAGAATGATCGCGGACGCACTCTGGTAGATGTAGCTGCCGAATGCGAGCAGGCTGATCATTTCTGGCTACGCGTGAAAGAAAACATGGCGGGATGATTGAAGGCCGTCGGCGGCATCTGCGTCCGGCCCCATTACGCGCGAGGCATGCTGCGGCTGCGCATGAGCTGGTCGTAGACGTTGCGATAGCCGGTGACCACGTCGTCAAAGGCCCATTTGTTGATGCCGGATTTCAATCGTCCGCTCATCTCCACGATTTGCTGGGGAGCCTCGACGATCGCCGAAATGCTCTTGGCGATCGAGTTCGGATCGGGAGACGTCAGCCAGCCGGTCATGCCCGGCTTGATCGCCTCCTGGATGCCGCCGAAGGGCGTGCCGAGCAGGGGCTTGCAGGCGGCCTGGGCATCGGCGACGACGAGCGGGCTTGGATCTTCCCAGACCGAGGGGACGACCACGACGTTCACCTGCTCGTAAAACTGCTTCGGCTGCACGAAGCCGAGAAACTCGATCCGCGCATTCGGGGCGAGCCCCTTGATCTGCTTGCGCTGGCTCTCGGAGGCATGACCCGCGATGACGAGCCGGATCCGCTCAGGCGGGATCGTCGCGATGGCGCGAACGAGATTGTAGATGCCTTTCTCTTCGGTCAGCCGCCCGATGAATCCGAATGTGACGGTGCCGTCGACCATCGCCGTCTCTTCGCTGCCGACGTCGGCCGTCGAGGCGTTTCGAATGACGATCTTCAGCGGTGTCTGCGTGAAGAGACCGAGCCCGGTATGGATGTCGAGAATGCGCTGGCTGACACCGACGACGGCGTCCAGATGTCGCGTCGCCCCGCGGCGGCGAAAGGTCAGGAGCTGGCAGCTCATGCAGCTCGCCTCGCAGGCATGTCCGTCCGAAAAGCGCGAGCAGCGGGGGCAGGTGAGATAGTAGTCGTGAAGCGTGTGCAGGACCGGAATGCCCAGTTCCGCCGCGGTTCGCCACACCGCCGTCGTCAGGCCGGAGAGATTGTTGGAATGCAGGATGTCCGGTTTGAATGCCTTGATCCTGGCCGCGACGAGCTCCGACATCTGCTGCCAGTCCTCGATCGCGTGCCAGATGCCGCGCACGGGCGCGCTGTGCTGCTTGGCGAAGGGGAAGTAGATGTTGTGCACGGGCGCCGAGTATACGTCGATGCCGTTGCAGGTCTCCATCTGCTGGTTCGATACGGACGCGGCACGTATCACTTCCACGCTGTCGTTCTGCCCGACCAGGGTCTCGGCGAGGCGACGGACGAAAGTTTCCGCGCCACCGACCACCTTCGGAGCCAACGGCGTCGGATAGAGTGATGACGTGATAAGGATCTTCATCGAAAAGGTCTGTCCAGCTATCCTGCCAAATGGCTTCTTGAAATCTCCGTTCGGCCTATTGCCGGTTGGTTCGACTGTTATCCAAATAGACGTCCAAATATTGACCTGTCACTGAATCGGCCGAGAACCTCTCGGCAAATCCGGGCTGCGGAGGCCGGGCGAGCTTCCAGCGTGATCTCTCGTTGACGGCCGTCAGCATCAATTCTCCCAGTCGCTTATGATCGTTGGGCTCGTAGGACCCAACCATGTTGGAAAACCCCGCGATCTCGGGAATCCCACCCGCTGTGGAGCAAATAGTTGCCCGGCCCGCGTTGATGCTTTCGATCAACGTCCGGGGCAGCGGCTCCGGCCAGACCGAACTCACCAGGCACACGTCGATGCTGGCATAGAATTCGGCTGCCTTTGCAAAGCCAAGCCATTCGACGTTCCTCCCGCTACGGCTTTTTAGCCCCCGCACGTAATCCTCAAGGCCCTTTCCGGCAATTTTCAGTTGCCATCCCTCGCCGGGGAGCTGCTCGGCGGCTTTTAGTACCACTTCGATACCTTTTTCCGCCTCGATCCGGCCGATGAACCCGAATATCAGGTCATCCGAGCTCGAGGGAGGTGAGGGCACCACGGAGCTTGGATCGGCGATGTTGAAGATGACCCGGCCATCGGTGCCCGGGAAGTATTTCAGCTTGGTGTGCTGGTCGAGCACGAACTGACTGTTCGAGACCACCGCATCGACCATGCGCGAGGCCAGCAGATAGGGAGACGTCATGGCCGCGCAGAGGGTGCAGCGCTGCGCACAGGTCGTGTCCCCGCGAAACAACGTCGAGCGTTTGCAGAGCAGGGAATAATCGCGCAAGGTGTGCACGATCCGGATGTTGCGCCGCCTGGCTTCCGACCACAACGAGACGGAAAATCCGGTGAGGTTGTTGGTGTGGACGACCTCGGGCTTCTCGAGATCGAGAATTTCGGCGAAACGCGCCGCGGACCTGCGATTCCAGGTGTCCTGGAGATGCCACTTCAGGCGCTGGACCGAGGAGGGCTTCCTGTCGTTGCCGAACGGCCAGTAGTCGTTGTCCAGCGGCACCCGGTAGACGCGGACGCCCCTGAGCTCGTCGATGGTGCGATCCTGCTTGTTCTGAAGGCAGACCACGGCAACCTGGTGGCCGCGCTGAACCAGCGCCTCCGCGAGCAGCGACACAGAGACTTCGGCGCCGCCGATGATTTCGGGCGGATAGAGCGTGTTAACGATCAGTATCTTCAAGGATAGCCCCGGATTGCGCAGTACGCCGCAGCGTCATTTCGATGGCCGAATCTCGAAATCCGGCACGGCCGTGCCCTTGACGCTGACAAGCAGGGGCGTCGTCGATAACGCCGTCCAGGCACCAGCGGCAGGGCCCGGTGCTTGCTGACATACATAGCTGATCTCGGCATTCGGTTCCGCATTTTTTAATCGAACCTCGAAGCGCTTCGACGGATTCTCCGACCAAAGCGCCACTTTCGTTTCGGATCCGCTGTCGCTGCGGATCTGCACGACGCCCGGCATCGGCGTGGTTCGCGCCGCCTTCAGGCTCGTGCGGATGAAGGCCCAGCTCTCGCGAATGGAACACACCGCGGGCTTCGGCGAATTGTCGAAATGATAGATGCCGAAATTGTCCTCGAGTTCGCCGGGCTTCGTCCCGCTGTCCTTGAGCTCGTAGAGCCATAACCCCTTGAGCCAGGGACCCGCGGTCGATGCCCAGAGGATGATCTGCGCCATGTTGTCGGCCGAAAGCTGCTCGTTCACACCGCATTTCGCGCTCGGCGTCGGCCAGCCCGTTTCGGTCAGATAGATCGGATAGTCGGGATTGCCGGTCGCCTGTGCGACGCGCTGATGAAAATTTTCCAACCGCTCGATTGCTTCAGTCGCGGTGCGACCGACCGGCGGCAGGCAATGGTTGTAGATGTGGATCGACATGCCGTCCGCGATGCGGGCCACGTCAGTCTTCAAGAGGGCGTCGGTCCATTTCCAGCCCGGATCGTCGCCGAGCGCACCAATCACGAAGGGCGCGGAAGGGGCTGCCTGCTTGACCGCGGGCTGCACCAAATGGGCAAGCGTCACGTAATTTTCGACCGTGAATTGCGGCTCTGCGCGCGCTCTGAGATTGTACTCGTTCCACAATTCGAAGATCGGCTGCCGCGCTGCGACCGCTTGCGCGGCCGCAGCAGCATAGGTGACGAATCTCTGGCGCGCTTCGTCGGTCGTCGGCGGATCGGAGTTCGGGACGAGGTGATGGCCGGCTCCGAGAATGAGCAGCGGGACGCCGCCGCTGGTCCTGATCTGGGTCTCGAGGCGGCCGTTCAGGGCATTGAAGCCGAGCCGCTTGCCGGGCAGCTCGAAATCCGACCAGGGGAAATCGTCCCGGAACGAGGTGACCCCGAGTTCCTTCATCTGCTTGATGGCGGTCGCGGGCACGTAGCCGCGGGCGCTGGTGACGCCACCGAGGCCTTGGTGCGTGCCGACGCCCAGCAGGAAGCGTTGGTCGAGCGGTTGCGCGTTCTGCGCGTTCGCAGGATATGAGAGGCTGGCCGCGGCGCAGAGACCGCACATCAGCATCCGGAAACGACGCAAGGCTCGTTTCCTCTTTTGCTCCGTCACGCTCGTATCCACTCCTGCTCGCGTCAACTCGACAAGGCTAATCCTCTTCTGTGGCCCCAATTGGGTGAGGCGACCTTGTCCGCGCGCCCTCACGGAGCGCGCCGAGTTGGGCTATTTGGAGTTCACGATCACCGTGCTGATGTTGTCCGCATTCGTGGTCGCCGCGTTCAGCGGGTTCATCAGCTTGACGAATTCGGTCGACGGCGATTCCGCCACCGAAATCACGTCATGATCGCGCATCCTGAACGTATCCGCCTGGAACCAGCCGTCGGGCTTGCTCATGTCGAACTTGTAGACGGCGGGGACCGTCTTGGTCGGAAACTGGGATACGTCGACCCCGATACGCTCCAGGAGCGGCTTCGGCTCGAAACGGTAGACGTAGATGGACTTGGAATCCGCACGATTGCCGTCGAGGCCGCCCGCCTTCGCGATAGCTTCAGCCAGCGACATGTTGTCGTTCTCGAACGAGAAGCGGCGATTGTTGGTGCCGCCGATCGAGCCCGGCGACGGCGTCGAGCCGAAAGCCATGTAGACGCGCGGAATGCGGGTCAGGAAGACGACGTCGCCCGGCGCGAGCAGGATGTCCTCGCCGGGGTGGTGCACCACGGTCGACATCGACTCGTTGTAGGTGCGGCCCTCGCGCTTGATCGTGATCGTGCTCTCGTAGGAGGGATATTTCGGGCCGCCGGCGCGCGCGATCGCGCCCATCAGGCGAATGCCGCCGGGGTCGACCGGAAAGCGGAGCGGCGAGTTGACCTCGCCGAGCACGCTGATCTGGTTGCCGCGCTGCTCGGCGACGCTCACGACGGCTTGCGGGTCGATGGCGCGGTCCTTGAGCCGTTCACGGATGATGTTCGAAACGGCGCGCGGTGTCAGCCCGGCCACCTTGATCGATCCGGCGTAGGGAATGTTGATGTTGCCGGACTGGTCGACCTGCTGCCGCGGAATGTCGACGAAGTTGCCCGGCCTCACGCCAGCTTCGCGCGGAATGAACAGGCCGCCCGCCTGCGCCTCGTAGACGGTCACGGTGACGATGTCGCCGATGCCGATCGTGACGTCGCGATAATTGCCGCCGGGAAGACGCGAGAACACCATTCCGGAGGAGTCGGTGAACGCGTTGGTCGCCTGAAGGATCGCCGGATTGACCGGCATCAGGGCATAGGCCAGCGGCGCGCTCTGCTCGGTGACGAGCGCAGCGTTCGTCTGCGTGGCGACGGCATCCGGAGCATCCAAGGGGATGAAGCCCGCGCAACCCGCCAGCGAGATGCCGACTGCAGCCAGCGCCAGGATTCGACTAATCCCGAAATCAAAAGAAAAACGTTCGGTCTTAGCCACCGCTATTCCCTCGCACTCATTAAAATCGGAATCACCGTACCAACCATCGTGCGGGTGAGTCACTGCTGCGTCTTCGCCTTTATGGTAAAGCACTTATGGCTGTGACCTTATTGCAACTTGTGAACCGGGATACACGTCAGAATCGCTGTGCAAAATTTGTGCGCATGGTCCTCTTTTATATGCAGCTCGCAAAATAGACTCGCACATGTCAGATCGATGTCATGATTGAGGCTATGGGCGTTCATTGGAACAGCGTACGGCAGGGATCGCACGCGCGACAATATCGTCGCGAGGCGACGGCACGGTTGAACTTCAAGTGTTGGCGTCAAAGCTGCGATTACCCTGCGTTGTGCTCGTTCTGAATATCGCGGAGGCGCAGAGCGCCGGAGCAGACGTCCCGCGCGGTCCTCTCGCACCGTCCTGGATCGATATTTCTGCGGCAGGATTCCGCCTCCGTTAACGCTCCCACCCGGAAGCCGGCTGCGCGCCGGGATCCGTAAGGTCTTCCTAATCCTGATCCGCCTAGTTGTCGGTCAAACAAGAAGGGAAGGCGAAGACAATGTTGCAAACCGGATCACTGCTGTTCGCAGCCGGGTTTCTCACCTGCGCGATGATGGTTGCCTCCGCAATTGCGTGGTCGTTCTCCGACAACCGTGTGAATGACGGCGAGTTCGCGCAGGGCGATGCCCGCCGGATGGCTTGATCGCGCGGTCGCTAAGACCGCAGATTGTTCGGGAAGTCGGATTGCAGCTTCGCCTGCTGCCCGGATTCGCTTATCCGCACGTGCAGGACGTCGGCATAGACCTGGCTCAGGGTGCGGTGCGTCTGCTCGATGTCGTAGAGGCGGCTGAAGCGCTCATATCCGGCCCGGCCGACCGCAGGCAGGTCCAGCCGGGCTGCGCGTTGAAAACCTTCGACCAGCTTTTCCGCCGAGACCTCGTCGCACAGCACGCCCGTCGTATTGTCTTCGACGATTTCCGGCAGGGCGCCGATGCGGAAGGCGATGATCGGCTTGGCCGCCCGCATGGCCTCGATCGCCACCAGGCCAAACGCCTCCCAGCGTGACGGAATTGCGACCATGTCGGCCTGGTCGAGCTCGGCCTCGATCTGGTTGCGATTCATCCAGCCCAGGAAGGAAACGTTGTCCGGCAGGTCGCTTCGGTGGAATTTGCTGACGACTGAAGCGCCGATCAGGCGCACATCCAGCGTGTCTCCGAGCGCGCGGGCCGCCTCGATGAGGAGGTCATACCCCTTCTGGCGGTCGAGGCGCCCGATGAAGAGGACCTTGATCTTCTCCGACCGCCACGGCGCTGCGCGCGTGTCGAGCACGGGCCGCTGTTTGGAGATCCCGTTATGCACAAGAACGAGGCGGTTCGCCGCGATTCCGACCTGCATCGCATCGGTCCGCTCGCTTTCCGAGATGCACACGATGCGGTGGGTGAATTTCGACAGCACGAGCTCGGTGAACTTCGTGACTTCGCGGCTGAGGCGGCCGGTCTCGCGGCCGAAGGCCCATCCGTGCGGGCAATAGACGATGCGCGAACGCCGATAGGTCAGCCAGAGCACCGGGCGCACCACGAGGCCGGCGAAGGACGAGTGAAGATGAATGACGTCGGGCCGAAACTCCCGGACCGCACGCATCGTCGCAGACAGCATGCGAAACAGGCCGACCGCGTTACGGCCCTCGCGCGGAAACGTGGTGATGGCATCATCCTCGATGTTCACCAGATCGCCACGATGGTCGGACGGAACGACATAGTTGACGTTGCCGCGCCCGAAGCTCGCGCACTGATGCGGATGAAGCTCGTTGAGGTAGGTCGCGATGCCGCCCCTGACCGTTTCGGCGACATGCAGAACTTTCAGGCCGCTGGGCAACGGTCATTCCTTTCTTGGCTTGCAGGCGCCGGATATTGCAGGCGCACGTCTAACGTCTCGAAGCAGCAATATTTGGGCCGCGTCATTGTGCCGGACGGCCGGGTGCGGCGTGGGGGGCGGGTTTGGCGAGGAAATCGAGCATCGCTGCGGCAGACTTGGACCAGGAATATGTCGCCAGACGCTGGCGCTGCTTCTCCTGTTCCGCCGGCGAAATCCTGCCGAGCTCAATTCTTTCGTGCATCCGGGCCGATAGCTCGCCTGCGTTGAGTGGGTCGAAATATACGGCGGCGTCGTCGCAAGTCTCGCGCACGGCAGCGGCGGAACTCGCGATCACCGGACAGGCGAAGTACATAGCCTCCAGGGGAGGTATGCCGAAGCCCTCGTAGAGGCTTGGAAAGACGAACGCGGCAGCTCGAGCGAACAGCGCCGCGATCTCCTCGTCCTTGAGGCGCCCGGCGACGACGACGCCGGTTCTCGATTCCATGGCGCTGCCGCCAAAGACCTTGCTGTTGTCGCCTCCGACCACGACCAGCGGGAAATCGGCGCGGCCAAGCCGCTCGGCGGCGCGAATGGCGGTATCGACATTCTTGTTCTTCGTCATCGAGCCGACGAAGAGGAAGAACCGGTAGGGCGCAAGATGCAGCTTGTCGATGATCGAGAAATCGGGCGCGACGGCGGCGAAGTGCTCTGCGCTGTTGGGAATGACGGGGATCGACGCAGGATCAAGCGACAGCGCCTCGGCAAGTTCGTTGCGTGAAAACGCGGAAACTGTTGCGATCGTTGCTGCGCGTGCCAGCAAATGGCCGAGCGTCCGGTGCAGGGCGAGGTAGCGCCAGCTGAAGAAGTCCGGACGCTTGAAAACTTGCGCATCGTGAATCACGACCAGGTGGTCGCGATGAAGCACGGGACCGGAATTGGCGAGGCTGATGAGGCGCGTGCCGGCGGCCGCGCGGGCCAGATCGATCTGGTCCCACGCGTGCCCCTGCAACGATCCGACTTGCCTGACGTTGATGCGGCGAAGACCGGGAAGCGTCTGCGCGTTCGGCGGCGACAGGACTTGCCACTCTGCGTCCAGGAGTTGTCGCGGCGCCTCTCCGCTCGCCAGCAAACGGTCCATCGCCTTGACGATTTCGGCGGCATAGCGTTGCACGCCGGTTAGCGACTGTGACAGGAACCTGCCGTTGATGGAGAGTTTCAAAGCCGATCTTTTTCTTCGTGGGTGTCTTGTTTTTCGTGGGTGTCTTACGGTCGGTATCTTACGCGAACGTTGCCTCAAGACTGAGCATTCGCGCCGAATATACGATCTATGAGGTGTAACACATGTGGAGCTATCGTCCGAGCATCCTCGCAGGGCGGATAGCATGCGACGATGCATGGCGCCATCATGTTTCCTACACATTTCGATGCGCTTACATGGGGTGCCTGATTTGACGATTGTGGTGATTGTCCAAACCTTGCCTCTCATGTCCTGGTCTGGCATTGCATTCGCGGAATCAACGAGGTGACAAATTTGCGGTCAGTGATCGTTACCGGTGCTGCCGGCTTTATCGGAATGCACGTTTGTGAACGGCTGTTGGCGCGTGGCGAGCAGGTCGTTGGCATCGATGCGCTCACTCCGTATTATGATCCCGCGCTGAAACGTGCGCGCCTCGCAACGCTCGAGCACTGTCCGGGGTTCAGCTTCCACGAGATCGATCTTGCGGACTTCGCCGCGGTGACGCGCGTTTTCGACGAGGTCTCGCCCGATCGCGTCGTGCATCTGGCGGCGCAGCCCGGCGTGCGTGCGTCGATCGACGATCCCATCACCAGCATCCGCGCCAATTGTGACGGCTTTGTCACCGTGCTCGAAGCCGGCCGGCGCCATGGTGTGGCGCATCTCGTCTACGCATCGTCGAGCTCCGTCTACGGCGCCAACCGCACCTTGCCCTATTCGACCGAGCATTCGGTGAACCATCCGGTCAGCCTTTACGCCGCGAGCAAGAAGGCCAACGAACTGATGGCGCACACCTTCGCGCATGTTCACAAGCTGCCGGTGACCGGTCTGCGCTTCTTCACCGTCTACGGTCCGTGGGGCCGGCCCGACATGGCCGCCTGGCTGTTCACGCGCGCGATCTTCGCGAATGAGCCGATCAAGATTTTCAATAATGGCGACATGTGGCGCGACTTCACCTATGTCGACGACATCGTCGAGGGCGTGATCCGCACCCTCGACCGGCCGGCGACACCGAATCCCGCGTGGAACGCGGAAGCGCCGGAAAATTCGTCGAGCTATGCGCCGTATCGCGTCTACAACATCGGCAACAACAGGTCGGTCAAACTGATCGAGTTCGTCGAGACGCTGGAGAAGATCATCGGCAAGCCGGCGATCCGCAAGCTGCTGCCGATGCAGGCGGGCGATGTCCTGGAGACGCGCGCCGACATTTCCGCCCTCCAGCGCGATGTCGGTTTCTCGCCCTCGACATCGATCGCGGACGGCCTTGGCCGCTTCGTCGAATGGTATCGAAAGTACCACGGCGTGTGATCCCGCGATCGTGCCAACGCCGTGTTCCGCACCGGGAGGCCGATGGTTGCGTGCAGCGCACCTGTCGCATATGTCGACTGCATTGCGTGCATGCGGCGCGTTCTAGGAAATGTCCGCCGTTGCCTCGCGCAAAGCGGTGAAGGTTTGTTCGGCAGGTGATGCAGGCTGCCCTAATGTTGGGCGTGCGGTCGGATAGAGAATTGGTCTAGGGTGTTCAGTGGAACATCCGTCGTCAACGGAAAGAGTTTTTCATGCGAATCGCGATGATCGGAACGGGCTATGTGGGACTGGTGTCCGGAGCCTGCTTTGCGGATTTCGGTCACGACGTCACCTGCGTCGACAAGGACGAGAAGAAGATCGCGGCGCTCCATCGCGGCGAGATCCCGATCTACGAGCCCGGGCTCGACGAACTGGTCGCGAGCAACGTCAAGGCCAAGCGGCTCGACTTCACCACCGACCTGTCCAAGCCGGTGGCCGATGCCGATGCCGTCTTCATCGCGGTCGGCACGCCGTCGCGCCGCGGCGACGGGCACGCCGATCTGTCCTATGTCTACGCTGCTGCGCGCGAGATTGCGCAGTCGCTGTCCGGTTTCACCGTCGTGGTGACCAAATCGACCGTTCCGGTCGGCACCGGCGACGAGGTCGAGCGCATCATTCGCGAGACCAATCCGTTAGCCGACGTCGTCGTCGCCTCGAACCCCGAATTCCTGCGCGAGGGCGCGGCGATCCGCGACTTCAAGTTTCCCGATCGCGTCGTGGTCGGCACCTCCGACGAGCGCGGCCGCAAGGTGATGGGCGACATCTATCGCCCGCTGTCGCTGAACCAGGCGCCGCTGATGTTCACGGCGCGCCGCACCGCCGAGATGATCAAATACGCCGCGAACGCGTTCCTCGCGACCAAGATCACCTTCATCAACGAGATCGCGGATCTTTCCGAAAAGGTCGGTGCCAACGTGCAGGAGGTCGCGCGCGGCATTGGCCTGGACAACCGCATCGGCACCAAGTTCCTGCACGCAGGTCCCGGCTTCGGCGGCTCGTGCTTTCCGAAGGACACCAAGGCGTTGATCAAGATCGCGCAGGACTACGACGTGTCCCTGCGCATCGTCGAATCCGTGCTGGCCGTCAACGAGAACCGCAAGCGCGCGATGGCGCGCAAGGTGAGCCAGGTGCTCGGCGGCTCGCTGCGCGGCAAGACCATCGCCGTGCTCGGCCTCACCTTCAAGCCTGACACCGACGACATGCGCGATGCGCCGTCGATCCCGCTGGTGACCGGCCTGATCGACATGGGCGCGAAGGTGAAGGCCTTCGATCCCGTCGGCATGGAGCAGGCCAAGGGCGAGCTGCCCAGCATCACCTATTGCGAGGATGCCTATTCCTGCGCGCAAGGCGCCGATGCGCTCGTCATCGTCACCGAATGGGTCCAGTTCCGCGCGCTGGATCTCGACCGGCTGAAGGCGACCATGGCGCAGCCCATCATCGTCGATCTCCGCAACATCTACCGCCCCGAAGAGATGGAAGCGGCCGGCTTCGTCTATGAGAGCGTCGGGCGGTCGTCTCAGGCCTAGCACGCCGCGGAGAGCTGAGCTTTCGCGACCTTTCGCCCGCCTCGTTCCGAGGCGGGCGAAATAGTCTCCGATGCGATATGATCGGTCACAGAGGCAACGGCGCCCGCCCGTCTGCCTCGCTGCCGCTATGGAGATTGTCATGACCGACGACACGCACACGATCCGCAGCGGTGGGCTGACCGCGACCATCAAGGCGCACGGCGCCGAAATGTGCTCGCTGATGAGCGATGCCGGCATCGAATTCGTCTGGCAGGCCGCACCGGCCTGGCCGCGCCACGCGCCGCTGTTGTTTCCAATCGTCGGGCGTCTTGCCAACGACGAATTACGGCATCGGGGCAAGACATACCGGATGACCCAGCACGGCTTTGCGCGGGATAGCCGCTTCGCGTGGGCGGAGCGCGGCGAGAGCCGCTGTGTGCTGGTGCTCGAAGACAGCGAGACGACGCGTGCGCTCTATCCGTTCGCATTCCGCCTGACGGCCACCTATGCGATCGACGCCGCCGGTCTCGATCTCTCGCTCACGATCGCCAACACCGGCCAGGAGACATTGCCGGCTTCGCTCGGTGGCCATCCCGCGTTCAACTGGCCGCTCCAGCCCGGCGTGCCCAAGGAAGACTATGCGCTGACCTTCGCGGGTGTGGAGCCATTTCCCGTCCGCCGTCTCGACGGCGGCTTGTTGCGCGCGGCAACGGAGCCAAGCCCCGTCAGCGGCACGGTGCTTCCCCTGTCCGAATTCCTGTTCGCCGATGACGCCATCATCTTCGACCGCATCGACAGCCATTCGGTGCGTTATGCGGCCGGGCCGGGCGCATCCAGCGGGCCCTGGCTGAAAATGTCCTGGCGCGGCTTTCGTGAGCTCGGCGTCTGGTCGAAACCATCAGGCGCGCCATTCCTCTGCATCGAGCCATGGCGCGGCTATGCCAGCCCGGCCGGCTTCGACGGCGAGTTCAGCGACAAGCCCGGCCTGATGCATATCGCAGCCGGCGCGGAGGAGCGCTTGTCGTTCCGGATCGAGGTCGCATCGTCCTGAGATCGGTGGCCTTCAGACCTCGATCCGTGTGAGATCCTCGCCGAGCACGACGGGACCCGAATAGTCCTGTCGGACATCCGCGAGCAGCGCGTTCAGCATGGAATCGTCGGTGCGCGGCCGGTGATGGGTCAGCGCGAGTTTCTTCACGCCGGCCTTTGCCGCGACCTTGCCGACCGTGTCGCCGCAGGCGATCGTGAATTTCGCAAGCCGGCGGAGGTGCTCGTTGTTGATCTCCGGCGTCGCGAGAAAGCAGCACTGCACCAGCAGGTCGGCTCCCTCAGCCAGTCGCTCCAGACCGGGGCAGGGGACCGTGTCGCCGGAAATCGCAACGACCTTGCCCTCCGCCTCGAAGCGGTAGCCGAGACACATCCAGCGCGCGAGGAAGGCCGGCGGCATGTCGAGGCCATCGCCATGCGATACGAGCTCGGCGCTGATCTTCCAGCGCCCGGTGTCGAGAACGGGACCCGGCACGATGTCCGTTGCGACGACCGGTTTCCACCCGCCGAAGCTCGGCTCGCCCCGGTCGCGCCAGGTGATGTCCTTGTCGTAGACCTGTGTGACCAGCGTGTTGACCAGCCGTTCGGTATCCGGCGGCCCGTAGATGCGCAGCTCGTCCTTGCGGCCGTGCATCCATGAGTTCAGCATCACATCGTAGAGGTCGCCGATGTGGTCGAAGTGGTGATGGGTGAGAAAGACCGTGTTGATGGCGCCGAGCGGCACGCCGGCCTTGCCGAGCTGCACCACGACGCCGCGGCCTGCGTCGAACAGGATGTTCTCCTCGCCGAGCCTGATCAGCGTGGTCGTCGCCATGCGGCGCGGGTCCGGGCGCGGGCCGCCGGTGCCGAGCAGTATGACTTCCATGGCGCCCACTCCAGCGTCCAGATCCCTTGGTACTTACTTTAGATTTGAAGCCCGCGGCCGGGCAAGCCGCATCGGGTTCCGATGCGCGATCGGCGGTCTTGGGCCGGCTCCCGGGCTCGCGCGAGCCATGGCTGCGCGATGATGCGCGGGATAAGAATTGTGGGCCAATTCATACTTAATGCGTCGAGACTGTGACCAATATTGTTTGGGCAGCACAACACGCCTAGTATTCCAGCAGGCAATTCGGGGGCTCGAACCAGTTGTGAATGTACGTTCACAAGACAGCGCGTTGCGCAACGACTTGAATTTTCAGTCCGGGCCGCAAGCACACAGGATATCCACCATCGTGGCTGATTCCGCACGTCAGGAAGCGCGTCCCGCAGGCCGCGAGCGGCTGATCGTCGTCGAAGACGATCCGGTGACGCGGACGATGCTGGTCGGCTACTTCAGCGAGAACAATTTCGATGTGGTCGGCGCCGGCTCCTGCGCGGAGTGCCGCCAGGCGCTGCGCGGGCGCGCCGACCTCGTCTTCCTCGACGTGCAGTTGCCCGACGGTGACGGCTTCGAGCTCGCCAAGGAAATCCAGGCGACCAGCAACGCGGGCATCATCTTCGTGACCCGCCGCGATACCGACGTCGATCGCATCCTCGGCCTCGAGATCGCCGGCGATCACTACGTCACCAAGCCGATCAATCTGCGCGACCTGCTCGCGCGCGCCCGCAGCGTGCTGCGCCGGCGCTCGATCGACCGCAAGGCGGCGCGCAACCACAATTCGATCGCCTTCGGCGACTGGATCATCGACCTGACGCGGCGCGAGCTGCTCGGCAGCGACGGCAAGCCGGTGTCACTGACGCGCGCCGAGTTCGACCTGCTGGCGGCGCTCGTCGGCGCCGACGGGAGGCCGCTCAGCCGCGACTATCTGATCGAGGTCGTCAGCAACCGCCAGGCCGAGGTCGACATCCGCACGGTTGATGCGCTGGTGGCGCGGCTGCGCCGCAAGCTCGTCGGCAGCGGCACGCCCGTGATCGCGACCGTCACCGGCGTCGGCTACAAGCTCGCGCTCAGCGAACGGCTCTAGCCTCATCCGTCGAATGACTGATCGCCCTCGCGCCTATCGCGCGCGGGCGCTCTGGTCCGTTATTGGTCTTTGCGCAGCTCCAGCCAGCCGGTCATCGACCGCATAGAGCGTGCAGGTGGGGGACCATTTCATGCAAGCCGCGAGCGAATCGCGCTGGGCGTCGTCGGCCGTCGCGCGCCCCGAACGCCAGCCGTAACCGCCCTTGGGCGACACCGCAAAAGCCTTGTGCGGCACGGTGCTGGCGAGATAGCGCGCGAACTCGGCGCGCGCGGCCTCGTTGAGCTGGCCCGGCGGCGGCAGCGGATCGGGCGGGCTCAGGACGTCGTGGCCGAGCCCGCGCTCGCGCAGGAAGGCGTCCACATAGGGCGTCCATTGCGGACGGCCGACCACGGAATAGAGATAATGGCCATCGTTGCCGTAAGGCGCCGCCGCGACGAATTTCACGTTGCCGCCATTGCCGCGAAACCCGTCATAGAGCCGGCGGGCGAGATCGGGCCCGAAGAACAGATCGTTGGTCGCGTAAACCCACAGCATCGGCACGCGGGATGTCTTGCCGAAGCTGGCGAAGGCCTGCACCAAGCCGCCCTCGTTGCAGACATCGTCGTCGTCGCGCGAGCCGCGGCCGCCGGCAAAGCTGATCGCGGCGACGAGACCGGGCGGTGCCTGCGCCGTCAGCGCGATGGTGGCGAGCCCGCCGGCGGAATGGCCGGCCGCGATCATGCCCGATGTGGTGACGTCGGTCCTGCGCCCCATCGCATCGATCGCTGCGCGCAAGTCCGCGACCGCAACCGCCGCCGCCGGCAGGTACGCGGCATTGGCGCAGCCGCCGACGCTGTCGACGCGTCCGCCCGGCGAGGTGCCGTAGCCGCGCCGCATCACGATCAGCGCGGCAAAGCCGCGCCGGGCATATTCGAGCGCGACGCCGTAATATTTGTGCGCGGACATCGTGGCGCGGTCGTCGAAACTACGCGGCGAGCCGTGGCTGAGCAGCGCGAGCGGATAGCGCTTCGTCCCCGCCGGGCGCACCAGGAATGCCTCCAGCCCCTGCGGCCCGGCTTCCGCCATCGGGATGCGCAGATCCTCGGTGTAGAACTCGGCGGCGGTCGCGCGAGCCGCAGCGCCCGCAAGGGCGAGCAAAATAAGCACGGGCAGATGCCAGCGCGCGAGGTCCATGCGTGGATGATTCTCCGTGGCCGCGCGGATCATAACAGAACCGCATGACCTGGCGAACGGGCGTTGTCCGGATCGATCTAGCGTCCGCCCCGATCGTTCATCTCAACGTCTGAAGATAGGCGATGACATTGGCCCGGTCTGCGGGGTTCGGCAGCCCCTTGAAGAACATCTTGACGCCGTGGACGTCGCCGCGGGGGTCGGCGAGATAGGCGTCCAGCGTTGTTGGCGTCCAGGCCTGCTTGTTGGCCTTCATTGCATCAGAATAGGCGAAGTCCGGGACGATTGCGGGCTTGCGGTCGATGACATTCCAGAGACTTGGGCCGACCTTGTTCACCCCGATCACCGCCGCGTGGCAGTTCTCACAGGTGCGCTGGAAGACGGCCTTGCCCCTCGCCGGATCGCCCTCCGCGGCGGAGGCGGACGACGTGGCCAAAGACGACGTGGCCAAGGCCAGCATGAGCACGAAGATCAGACGATCGGTCATCTTAGTCTACTCCCCCACGGAATCAGCCAAGGGATCAGGCGGCTAATCCTGCAAATCCCCGGCTTTCGTTCATCAAACGGAAAGCAGCGTGCCCCACGCGGCGCGGCGGCGTCTTTGTCCTGCATCAACCGATATCCGGGACCAAAGTACGAGGGCGCCATGCGTAATCGCCATGGATCATCCTGTGCGGATTGGCGTTGTTGGTTGATCGTTGACCGGAGCGCGGCATCGGGCCGGCTTGGCGACGGGCTGGCCGATGGTATGGTGTTCTAGTGCGTCGTTCGAAGGGTACAGGGGAGTTGCAGTGGCAGAAGTCGATCCCGCGGCGGGTAAGCCGGTTGCGCCGAGCGCGCTCGCCAATATTCCGCGGCTGGTGACGGCCTATTTCGCCGGCAAGCCGGACGTGGCTGATCCGGCGCAACGGGTGGCGTTCGGCACCTCCGGTCATCGCGGCACCTCGTTCAAGACCACCTTCAACGAGGGCCATATCCTTGCGACCACGCAGGCAATTTGTGACTACAGAAAGGAAAAGGGGCTGACCGGCCCGCTCTTCATCGGCATCGACACCCACGCGCTGGCCGAACCTGCTCTCGTCAGCGCCGTTGAGGTGTTCGCGGCCAACGGCGTCGACGTCATGATCGACAAGGACGGCGGCTACACGCCGACGCCTGTGATCTCGCACGCCATCCTCACCTACAACAAGGGCCGCACGTCGGGTCTGGCGGATGGCGTCGTCGTCACGCCCTCGCACAATCCGCCGGAAGACGGCGGCTACAAATACAATCCGCCGCATGGCGGCCCGGCCGACACCGACGTCACCGGCGTCGTCGAGAAGCGCGCCAACGCCTATCTCGCCGACGGGCTCAAGGGCGTCGCGCGCATGGACTACGCCAAGGCGCGCAAAGCTGCGAGCGTGCATGCTTACGACTTCATCACGCCCTACGTCGCCGATCTCGGCAACGTCGTCGATCTCGATCTCGTCAAATCCGCCGGCATCAATATCGGCATCGATCCGCTCGGCGGCGCCGCCGTGCACTACTGGCATCCGATCATCGAGCGCTACGGCCTGAAGGCCACGGTGGTGAACGAGGCGATCGATCCGACCTTCCGCTTCATGACGGTCGACTGGGACGGCAAGATCCGCATGGATTGCTCCTCGCCTTACGCGATGGCGAGCCTGATCGGGATGCGCGACCGCTTCGACGTCGCCTTTGCCAACGACACCGATGCCGACCGCCATGGCATCGTGACGCGCACCGGCGGCCTGATGAATCCGAACCATTATCTCGCGACGGCGATCTCCTATCTGTTCGCGCACCGCCCGAACTGGGGCAGGGATGCAGCGATCGGCAAGACCGTGGTGTCGAGCTCGATCATCGACCGCGTCGCGAAAAAACTCGGCCGCAAGCTGGTCGAGACTCCGGTCGGCTTCAAATGGTTCGTCGACGGCCTCCTCACGGGCGGCTTCGGCTTCGGCGGCGAGGAGAGTGCAGGGGCCTCGTTCCTGCGCCGCGACGGCACGGTGTGGACCACCGACAAGGACGGCATCATCCTCGGCCTGCTTGCCGCGGAGATCATGGCGAAGACCGGCCGCGATCCCAGCCAGCTCTTTGGCGACCTCACCGCCGAGTTCGGCGTGCCCCATTACGCGCGCATCGACGTCGCGGCGACCACACCGCAGAAGAACATTTTGAAGTCCGTCACGCCCGAGCAACTCGGCCTGAAGGATCTCGCCGGCGATCCCGTTCGCGCCACGCTCAGCAAGGCGCCCGGCAACGGCCAGCCGTTCGGCGGCATCAAGGTCGAGACCGATTTCGGCTGGTTCGCAGCGAGGCCGTCGGGGACGGAGGACGTCTACAAGATCTACGCGGAAAGTTTCCGCAGCACCGAGCACCTGAAGCGGATTCAGGAAGAGGCCCAGGCCGGGCTGGCGAAGGTGTTCGGAGCGTAACTGCCCTGCAGGGCGGGACAATCGCATTTGAGCATGCAAGAGAGGTCGTCATGCCCGGGCTTGTCCCGGGCATCGACGTTCTTAGCGCCGGGTGGTGAGGCGTGGATGGCCGGGGCAAGCCCGGCCATGACGCTGTCGAGGCGCTAGCGCCAAGCTCCCAAGCCGCGTGGTCTTTTCTTGTATACATGATATTGGAATGCGGTATTTACATAAGGTAATTTTAGCCTTGAAGGATCTTTTCCCTCTGGTATTGTATACATAACGTATTCATAAGCCTTGGGAGTGAGACCGGTGACAAAGCCCTTCCCCATGAACGCCTGGTACGCCGCCGCCTGGGACGCCGAGGTGAAGCCGGCGCTGCTGCCGCGGACGATCTGCGGCAAGCACGTTGTGATGTACCGGAAGGCCGACGGCTCGGTGGCTGCGCTGGAGGATGCCTGCTGGCATCGCCTGGTGCCGCTGTCGAAGGGACGGCTCGAGGGCGACACCGTCGTCTGCGGCTATCACGGCCTGAAGTACAACGCGCAGGGGCGCTGCACCTTCATGCCCTCGCAGGAGACCATCAACCCCTCGGCCTGCGTGCGCGCCTATCCCGTGGTCGAGCGCCACCGCTACATCTGGCTCTGGATGGGCGATCCCGCGCTGGCCGATCCCGCGCTCGTGCCCGACATGCACTGGAATCACGATCCGGACTGGGCCGGCGACGGCAAGACCATCCGCGTCAATTGCGACTACCGTCTTGTGCTCGACAACCTCATGGACCTCACGCACGAGACCTTCGTGCACGGCTCCTCGATCGGCAACGACGCGGTCGCCGAAGCGCCGTTCGACGTTACCCATGGCGAGAAGACTGTCACCGTGACGCGCTGGATGCGCGGCATCGAGGCGCCGCCGTTCTGGGCCAAGCAACTCGGCAAGCCCGGCCTCGTCGATCGCTGGCAGATCATCCGTTTCGAGGCGCCATGCACAATCGCCATCGACGTCGGCGTGGCGCCGACAGGCACCGGTGCGCCGGAAGGCGACCGCTCGCAGGGCGTCAACGGCTTCGTGCTCAATACCATCACGCCGGAGACCGAGAAGACCTGTCATTATTTCTGGGCCTTCGTCCGCAACTATCAGATCGGCGAGCAGCGCATCACCACCGAGATCCGCGAAGGCGTCTCCGGTATCTTCCACGAGGACGAGCTGATCCTCGAAGCGCAGCAGCGCGCGATGGACGAGAATCCCGATCGCGTCTTCTACAACCTCAACATCGATGCCGGCGCGATGTGGACGCGCAAGCTGATCGACAAGATGGTGGCGAGGGAAAACGCGCCGCAACACCTCCAGGCCGCGGAGTAGCGATATGGCCGAGCGCGAGGTCGACCGCTCCGTCTCGCAGACCGTGAAGGCGCAGCTCGCGCTGCGCGACCAGATCCTGTCGGGCTCCTTGCGTCCCGGCGAGCGCATCTCCGAGCTTCAGGCGGTGGAGACGACCGGCGTCTCGCGCACGCCGGTGCGCATGGCGCTGGTGCGGCTGGAGGAGGAGGGCCTGCTGGAGGCGATCCCCTCCGGCGGCTTCATGGTGAAGGCGTTCTCCGAGCGCGACATCTCCGACTCCATCGAGCTGCGCGGCACGCTGGAAGGGCTCGCCGCGCGCTTTGCCGCCGAGCGCGGCGTCTCTGCGCGCGAGCTCGAGCCGCTGAAGGAATGTCTCGCCGCGATCGACGAATTGCTGCGCCAGGTGCCGATCTCGGTCGATGCCTTCTCGTCCTATGTCACGCTGAACGCGCGCTTCCACGCGCTGCTCACGGAACTGTCGCGCAGCCCGCCGCTGATCCGGCAGATCGACCGTGCCTCCGCGCTGCCGTTCGCCTCCCCAAGCGGCTTCGTGATGGCGCAGTCGGCGCTGCCCGAGGCCCAGCAGATCCTGATCATCGGCCAGGAGCACCACCGCGTCGTGATCGACGCCATCGAAAACCGCGAGGGCGCGCGCGCCGAGGCCGTGATGCGCGAGCACGCGCGGCTCGCGGTGCGCAACCTGCGGCTCGCGCTGCGCAACCGGACCCATCTCGACCTCTTGCCGGCGCTCGCGCTGATCAAGACCGCAACCGACTAGGGGGAGTGCCATGCGCTTCATCGAAACCTGGACCCCGGCGACGCTCGTCTCGACGCGCGACCTTGCGCCCGGCATCCGCGAATTCCTGATCCTGCCGGACCAGTTTGACGGCGCCGCGTATCCGGTCGGCAGCCACATCAATGTCAGCGTGACCATCGACGGTCTGCCCGAGACGCGATCCTATTCGCTGGTCGGCGAGGCCACCTCGCGTGGCCTGCGGATCGCGGTGCGCCGTGCCGAGGATTCCCGCGGCGGTTCGCGCTATATGTGGCAATTGGCACCGGGCGCGCGGCTCGACATCACGCAGCCGGCCTCGCTGCTCGCGGTCGACTGGGCCCGCGAAAACTATTGCCTGATCGCCGGCGGCATCGGCATCACCCCGATCCTCGGTGCGGCGCAGGCGCTGGCGCGACGTGGCGCCGACGTCACGCTGCATTATGCCGTGCGCTCGCGCGGCGAGGCCGCCTATCTCGACGATCTGGCCGGGATGCTCGGCGACCGCCTGGTCGTCCATGCGAGCGACGAAAGCCGGCGGCTCGATCTCGACGCGCTGTTCGCGTCATTGCCGCAAGGCGCGCTGGCGCTGTTCTGCGGCCCGATGCGGATGCTGGATGCCGCGCGCCACGCCTGGATCGGCGCCGGCCATCCGCTCGCCGATCTTCGCTACGAGACGTTTGGCTCCAGCGGCACGCTGCCGACCGAGACCTTTCGCGTGCGCCTGAAAAACTCCGGTGTCGAACTCGAAATACCCCGCGAGCGCTCGATGCTGGACGTGCTCAATGCCAGCGGGCACGAGGTGATGTACGATTGCAAGCGCGGCGAATGCGGGCTTTGTGCCATCGACGTGGTCGCAGTCGACGGCGAGATCGACCATCGCGACGTCTTCTTCAGCGACCATCAGAAACAGGGCAACCAGAAGATCTGCGCCTGCGTCTCCCGTGCCCGCGGCACCATCACCGTGGACACGTTGCTGCGGGCGGACGCGATCTGACCGGGGCTGGAAGGCGTACTCGGAAAAGCGATTAGCCTGAAGGCATGCGCATCCGCTCCACGCTCGGGAGCAGACGGGTGCGGTTCGTCCTGGCGAGGCAGCGCAGGGCCATTTGCAGGCGGACCAATTCCGTGACGAAGCGGGCTTCGTTTTACCGCGCCAACGAGCCGGTAAGAGCGCTTCGTGCGGTCCACCAATCATGATAGGTTTGCTCTCGGCAGTAAACGTGTTCAGCCGGTCTTGGACAACAAGGGTGGAGGTTCTGCCATGAAATCCAATTCGGTCTCGCTGGCAGTCGACGGGTTCGCCACAGGGAGTGCCGACTCGCTGATTTTGATCGGCCGCGTTCTACTTGCGTGGGTATTCGTCGGAAGCGCGTACGGCGCAATATCCGACTTCAGCGGCTCCGTGGGTTATTTCAGGTCCCTGCACCTTCCAGCACCTGAGCTGTTCACCATGACGAACATCGCACTGGAAGTATTGATATCCGTCGGCTTGATATTGGGCGTCGGCACGCGCTACTGCGCAATTCTGACGTTTGTGTTCGTCGTGGCGGCAACGGCTGTTGCGCACCGCTACTGGGAGTATCCCGCGGGCGCGCAGCAGATTGGCCAATACAACCATTTCCTGAAGAACATCTCGATAATGGGAGGCGCAATGCTGATCTTCGTCACCGGGGCAGGCCGGTTCAGTTTCGATCGGGCATCGTAGCCGACATCACTTCAGGTTGGGCTTGAAAGCTTCCCCGATCACGCGGCGGACGCTGTCTGAGAGCGGTTTCAGGGCCTTGCTCACGAAGGCGAACAGAAGCATCAGCCATGTCGCAAGCGCGGCACACCACAGCAGGACGTCCAATATCTCAGGCATGATGATGCCCCTCAAAAATAACTACTCTGAAATGAGGCAAGTGTTGCTTAACGGAGCCGGCACGGCAAGTCATCTTTAGAGGTAGCGCGCCGAAACCCTCGGAAAGCTCTCTCAGGACAGCGGGCAGCCTTGGGTCAGGGAAGCCTTGGGTCAGGGAAGCAGACCAATCCCATGACTGCGGAGACTTTGCGGGTAAATGCCCTACGCCGCGTAAGTCGCCCGAAGCTTTTTCGTGTCGAGCAGCGCCAGAACCTGCTCAGCCGACACCGGCCGGCTGATCAGATAGCCCTGGATTTCGTCGCAACTGATCTGCCTCAGATATTCGAGCTGGTCGGCAGTCTCGACGCCTTCGGCGACCACGCCGATGCGCAGGTCGCGCGCCAGCGAAATCACCGACTTCACGATCGCGGCACAGTCCGGCTGCACCAGCATGTCGCGGATGAAGGACTGGTCGATCTTGATGCGGCTGAACGGCAGCTTGCGCAAGTAAGTCAGCGACGAGAACCCGGTGCCGAAATCATCCAGCGCCACGGTGACGCCGAGTTGCAGCAGCGCGTTCAGGATCGACGCGGCCGATCCGTATTTCGACAGCAGCATTGATTCCGTGATCTCGATCTCGAGCCGGCTGGGAGAGACCTTCGCGTCGGCCAGCGCCTGCACGATGCTCTGGAGGATGCCGGTGTTGTGAAACTGCGCCGCGGAGAAATTCACGGCGACCCTGATGTCCTCGGGCCAGTCCGCCAGCGTCGCGCAGGCACGCCTGATCACCCATTCGCCGATCGCGTGGATCAACCCGGTTTCCTCGGCGATGGGGATGAATTCGCTCGGCGGCACCAATCCTCGCGAGGGATGCTGCCAGCGCAGCAGCGCCTCGAAGCCGGTGATCCGGTTCTCGCCGAGGTCGAGGAACGGCTGGAAGACGAGAAACAGCTCGTTGCGCGCGATGGCGCCCTCGAGGTCCGATTGCAGCGCCTTGCGATCGCGGGACAGCCTGTCGTCGCTGACCTCGAAGAAGCAGACCGTGCCGGGTCCCGCCTTCTTGGCGCGGTAGAGTGCCGCGTCGGCGTTCTTCATGATGTCGAGCGCCGTGTTGCCGTCGCGCGGCGCCAGCACGATGCCGACGCTGGTCGCGCCCGCGAGCTGGCGGCCCTCGATCGGGAACGGCTCGGTGAAGGCCGCGACGAAGCGCTCGGCGATCTCGAGCGCATCCTCGGGCCGCGCCAGATTGGCCATCACCAGCGCGAACTCGTCGCCGCCGATGCGTGCGACGTGCTCGGCCGCGCGGGTGCAGCGTTGCAGGCGGCTTGCGACCTGGACCAGGAATTCGTCGCCGGCGGGGTGGCCGAACTTGTCGTTGACCTCCTTGAAGCGATCGAGATCGAGCAGCAGCACCGCGAACTCTTCGCCCGACAGGGCGAGGCGTTTGAGCGCAGCATCGAGCGTCTCGTTGAAGGCGAAGCGGTTGGGCAGGAGAGTCAGCGGATCCTGCCGCACCGTGCGCTCGGCGTCGACCTGCCGGATCACGCGCCGTGCGAACCCGATTGAATTCACGAACACCGCGCGCAGCAGCACTGACCCGTAGACCACCACCAGGATGGCCATCAGCACATAGGCCGGATCGCCGTCACGGCCGAGGCAGATGGCGATGCCGACGAAGATGGGGGTCGTGAAGGCGATGGCCGCAATCGGGATGGTGGCGAAAGCCAGCGCGCCGCCGGCCAGCATGCCCGAGCAAAGGCAGGTGATGACAAGCTGGCCGCCGGTTGCGGCGTTTGCGAAGAAGGCGACCGGCACGATGCCCCAGGCGGCCCCGAGGATGAAGGCATTGCGCACCAGCCGATGCATGGCGCGGCGCGAGACGAATTGCGGTTTTGTGATCCGGCGCGAGGCGTGGGACTGCACCCCGAACGCGATCGCGGCACCGGCGACGACGACCGCCCAGATCAGGGCGAAAATCCGGTCCGGCGAATGCCACAGCGCAATGGCGAGCACGGCGGCGTTGCAGGCATTGGCGAGCATGATGCCGACCGAATAGCCGAGCACCAGCGACATCTGTTCCGCGCGGATATGGCCGGCCATGGCTTCGTCGGTTGCGGGACCGCCGAACGCTGACAGATCGCCGGCGAACAGCCGCGCGAAATAGGTGGTCAGTTGAGTCCGCATTCTAGAGCCTAGCAGGATGGGCCGTTCGTCCGGCTCGATCAGGAGAATTCGCTGCAAACCTTTGACGAACTATGAATTATCCCCGCCTGTCACGGTCGCCGCGACCACTTCTGCGTGTTCCATCGACAGTATCGATAACAAATCGATACAAATGCGCGGTGTGGGCGTTATCAGCGCGGTGCTGAGGCACGTTGCTCTCAATGCAAACTCCGCTGTCATGCCCCGCGAAGGCGGGGCATCCAGTACGCCGCGGCCTGTCGATTCAACCACCACCGTCTCGGAGTACTGGATCGCCCGCCTTCGCGGGCGATGACAGCGGTGGAGGTGCGTGGTCACCGCCCCAGCTGCTTCGGATCGTAATAGAACCGTTCTTCGATCAGTTGGTCGCCTCGCCAGGTCTGCCACGCGATCTCATCCAGCGTTCGGATGACGCCTTCCGCATTGGTGAAGCTGAAAACCCAGCGCGTCGCGACAGTGTCGCCCTCGATCAGGCTCGGCCCGATGCGCACGGCCTTGACCTCCTTGGTCGCGGCCAGCACGCCGCGCTCTTTCGCTGCCAGTTTTTCCCGGCCGACGGTCGGCGCGGCGTTGTTTTCATAAGTAGCGGCGTCGGGCGCGTAGAAATGTTCGATCGCGCCGACGAAGTCCCCATCCTCCAGCCGCTTCGCAAAGGCTTCGACGATCTCACGACTCGGCATGGCACACCTCACGAGTAAAACCGACTGATAGTCGGTAAATACCGACCGGTGGTCGAAAAGTCAACTGGTCGTGTCAGCCGAATTGGATTAGACGACACTCATGGCAAAACAGGCGGAGCGGCGGGCGGCGACATCGGAGGCGATCCTGACGGCGGCGCGCCGCCTGTTCGGGACGCAAGGCTTTGCCGCCACCACCATGGACGAGATCGCGGAGGCCGCCGGCGTCGCCAAGGGTGCGGTCTATCATCACTTCAAGACCAAGGAGGCGGTGTTCGAAGCGGTGTTCGACCAGGTCTCGCGCGATCTCGTTGCGGAGATCGACAGCACCGCGCGGGCCGAGCAGGACGTGCTCGCCGCGATGGTCGCGGGCACCCAGCATTACTTTGCTGCGACCGCCAAGGGCCCGACCGGCCAGATCATCCTGCGCGACGGCCCGGCCGTGCTCGGCTGGGAGCGCTGGCGCGAGATCGATGCCGGGCATTTCGGCGGCAAGCTGCCGCGCGCGATCGCAGCCGCCATGGAGGCCGGCCTGATCGCGCGCCAGCCGGTCGAGCCGCTGGCGCGGCTGCTGCTCGGTGCGGTCACGGAGGCCGCGGTCGCCTGCGCCGGACGCGCTGATATCGCAAGGGCGGGCGCGGAATATGCCCGTGCGTTCAAGTCGCTGGTCGAGGCGCTGCGTCTGCGCGCATGATCATGCTAATGCAAGACGAGCCGTGTGCGCGATGCCGACGCCGAACTCGGATCACCTCTCCCGTAGGGAGAGGTCGGATTGCATCGAAGATGCAATCCGGGTGAGGGGTTATGGTCTCGCTTGCCGTTGCGGCCCCTCACCCGGATTGCTACGCAATCCGACCTCTCCCCGTCGGGGAGAGGTGGATGTCGCACTGCCGATCGAATTTGGCATGCTCTAAGTGACGCCACCGGAAACGCCCACACCAACAAGAACACTGGCAAGACATGACCGCAAACTCCTCCCTCGCACCAATCGATCCCGAATTCGACTACATCATCGTCGGCGCCGGCTCCGCCGGATGCGTGCTCGCCAACCGCCTGTCCGCGAACGGCAAGCACAGCGTGCTGCTGCTCGAGGCCGGCCCGAAGGATTCCAACATCTGGATCCACGTGCCGCTCGGCTACGGCAAGCTGTTCAAGGAAAAGACCGTCAACTGGATGTACCAGACCGAGCCGGAGCCCGAGCTGAAGGGGCGCCAGGTGTTCCAGCCGCGCGGCAAGACGCTGGGCGGCTCGAGCTCGATCAACGGCCTGCTCTATGTTCGCGGTCAGCACGAGGACTATGACCGCTGGCGTCAGCTCGGCAACACCGGCTGGGGCTATGACGACGTGCTGCCCTATTTCAAGAAGGCCGAGAACCAGTCGCGCGGCGCCGACCAGTATCACGGCGGTGGCGGCCCGTTGCCGGTCTCCAACATGATCGTGACCGATCCGCTGTCGAAGGCCTTCATCGACGCCGCGGTCGAGACCGGTCTGCCCTACAACCCTGATTTCAACGGCGCCAAACAGGAAGGCGTCGGCCTGTTCCAGACCACGACGCACAACGGCCGCCGCGCCTCGACGTCGGTCGCCTATCTCGGCCCGGCGAAGACGCGCGGCAATCTCAAGATCGAGACCGAGGCGCTCGGCCAGCGCGTGCTGTTCGAGGGGCGCCGCGCCGTCGGCGTCGAATACCGGCAAGGCGCGCAGCTGCGCCGTGCCCGCGCACGCGAGGAGATCGTGCTGTCGAGCGGCGCCTACAATTCGCCGCAGCTGCTCCAGCTTTCCGGCGTCGGTCCTGCCGATCTGCTGCGCAAGCACGGCATCGACGTGGTGCTGGACGCGCCGGGTGTCGGCCACGATCTCCAGGACCACATGCAGGTCCGCATCGTGATGCGCTGCTCGCAGAAGATCACGCTCAACGACACCGTCAATCATCCGCTCCGCCGCACGCTCGCCGGCGCACGCTATGCGCTGTTCCGGAAGGGCTGGCTGACGATCGCGGCGGGCACGGCGGGCGCGTTCTTCAAGACCAGCCCGCGGCTGGCCTCGCCCGACATCCAGGTCCACTTCCTGCCGTTCTCGACCGACAAGATGGGCGAGAAGCTGCACGACTTTTCCGGCTTCACCGCCTCGGTGTGCCAGCTGCGTCCCGAAAGCCGCGGGTCCTTGCGCATCCGGAGCGCCGATCCGACCGTGCCGCCGGAGATCCGCATCAACTACATGTCCACCGAGACCGATCGCTCCACGAACGTTGAAGGTCTGAAGATCCTGCGCAAGATATTGAATGCGCCGGCGCTGAAGCCGTTCGTGGTCAACGAGTACGATCCCGGGGCGAAGGTATCCACGGATGCCGAGCTGCTCGATTACTGCCGCGAGCGCGGCAGCACCATCTACCATCCGACTTCGACCTGTCGTATGGGCAATGACGCGCTCGCGGTGGTGGATCAGCGGCTGAAGGTGAGGGGGCTCGAAGGCCTTCGCGTCGTCGACGGCTCGATCATGCCGGACCTCGTGTCGGGGAACACCAACGCGCCGATCATCATGATCGCCGAAAAGGCCTCCGACATGATATTGGAGGATGCGCGGTAGAGCATGATCCGGACCCGTAGGGCCGCGTTAGCGCAAAGTGGGAACCGGTTTTCCGATAAGATCATGCTAAAAAAACCCGCGCAGTGAAAGGACCAGGACTTGGCTACTCGACTCAAGATCGGCACGCGCAAGAGCGCGATGGCGCTGGCACAGACGGAAGAGATCGCGCGCCGCCTGACCGCCGCCGTGCCCGATCTCGACGTCGAGATCGTCAAGTTCGACACCACCGGCGATCTCGACCAGACCAGCAAGCTGTTGCCGCATGGCGGCAAGGGCGGCGCCTTCGTGGCGCAGATCCGCGCCGCGGTGCTGTCGGGTGAACTCCAGGCGGCGATGCATTCGCTGAAGGACATGCCGGGCAACGAGGACACGCCCGGCCTCGTCATCGGCGCCACGCTGTCGCGCGATCCACCCAATGACGCGCTGGTGCTGCGCGACGGCGTGACGCTGGCGGCGCTGCGCCAGTCGCGCGGCAAGGGTTTCAAGATCGGCACCAACGCGGTACGCCGCGCGGCCTATGCGCGGCGGCTGTTTCCTGACGTCGAGGTCATCCACTTCCGCGGCGCCGCCGACACGCGCGTGCGCAAGCTCGACAACGGCGAAAAGCAGCGCCTGCCGGATGGCGGCGCGGTGGGACCGGCCGATGCGCTGATCATGGCGCGCTCGGGCCTCGATCGTGTCGGTCTGGCCAGCCGCATCGCCTACGAGTTTACTGCGGCGGAGATGCTGCCCGCGGCGGGGCAGGGCATCGTCGCGGTCGAATGCGCGGCGCAGGACTGGCAGACGCGGCAGATCCTGTCGTCGATCGACGATCCCGCCGCCCACGCCTCTGCCGACGCCGAGCGCGAGGTGCTGTGGGTGCTGAACGGCCACTGCAATTCGCCTGTCGCGGGCTTCTCGACCATCGCCGGCGGTCAGATGTCGCTCACCGCGTCCGTGCTCGACCTCTCCGGCAACACCATCATCGAAGCCTCGCGCACAGGCCCCGCCAACCGGCCGCGTGAGCTCGGCCGTGCCGTGGGTCTCGATCTGCTGACGAAGGGCGCTGCCGAGATCATCGAGCGTAGCCGGCCGCGCTGACGCGCTTTCCGCCATCTCCAGCGTCATTGCGAGCGCAGCGAAGCAATCCAGACTGTCACCGCGGAAAGATTCTGGATTGCTTCGCTGCGCTCGCAATGACGGGTGTGGTGAGGAGCCGTCGTCTAACCCGCTTCAGCAAAGCCGGTTGGCACGCTGGCCTTTCTCAAAACGGGTCAGCGGGCAATGATGCCATCCTGCTCCTGTTTTGCCCGACGAGTCAAACCTCGGCGCAGTCTAGTGCGATGACGGCTCATCTGATTTCAGCGCGCGCTAAGTCATTGATCGGGCGTGGTCTCTCTACTGTGCATGGGGTTGTTTTCGCACTTTTTTCTTTCCGCCCCTTGAAAGGCGGAAAAATCAGCCCCGCACGCGCTTGATCATCTGCTCGACATGGGCGATCGGCGTCTCCGGCTGGATGCCGTGGCCGAGATTGAAGATCAGCCGTCCGGCAGCGAAATTGGCCAGCACGTTGTCGACCGCGCGGTCGAGCGCGGCGCCACCGGTAATGAGCACCAGCGGATCGAGATTGCCCTGCACCGCGACGCGCGATTGCACGCGCTCGCGGATGAAGGACGGTTCCGCGGTCCAGTCGATGCTGACGGCGTTGACGCCGGTCGCCTCGACGTAGCCAGGCAATTGCGCGCCGGCGCCGCGGGGAAAGCCGATGATCTTCGCGTCCGGCACCTTCGCGCGTACGCCCTCGACGATGCGCCGCGTCGGCTCGACCGACCAGCGCGCGAACTCGGCGGGCGGCAGCACGCCGGCCCAGGTGTCGAAGATCTGCAAGGCATCGGCACCGGCTGCGAGTTGCGCCAGCAGATATTCGATCGAGTTGTCGACCAGCACGTCGATGATCTTCGCAAACGCGTCCGGATGCCGGTAGGCCATCATCCGCGCCGGGCCCTGGTCGGGCGTGCCGTGGCCCGCGACCATGTAGGTCGCCACCGTCCACGGCGCGCCGCAGAAGCCGATCAGCGCGGTCTTGCGATCGAGCGCGCCGCGGACGATCTTCAGTGCCTCGAACACCGGCGCGAGCTTGCCGAAGTCGGCGCGCGGGGCAAGCGTTCCGACCTTCGCGGGATCATCCAGCGGCTCGAGCCGCGGACCTTCGCCGACCTCGAAGCGCACGGAGCGGCCGAGCGCGTAGGGGATCACCAGGATGTCCGAGAAGATGATCGCCGCGTCGAAGCCGAATCTCCGGATCGGCTGCAGCGTGACCTCGGCGGCAAGTTCCGGGTTGAAGCAGAGATCGAGGAAGCCGCCGGCCTTGGCCCGCACCTCGCGATATTCCGGCAGGTAGCGGCCGGCCTGGCGCATCATCCACATCGGCGGGATGGCTTGGCGCTGGCCGGAGAGCACGTCGATGAAGGGCTTTGTCGCAGACTGGGGCACGAATGGTCCTGAGCAAGGTTACGGCTCCTGATACACCGCCGCGGCCTCCAGCGGAACAGGGGAACAAGCGCAATTGGGTCGCGTTGACCAACCAATGGAGGAGATCATGGCCGAGTCATTCAATCCCGCGCCGCACGACAAGCACGCCGACGATCTGCATGAGGCGCTCGCCGCCGATCGTCATGCCAAGCTCGACACCGGGCTCAAGGACAGCTTCCCGGCGTCCGATCCCGTGAGCGCCGCCCAGCCGACACCCTCGAAGGCCGATGCGGACGCCGACAGTCCCTCGCTCTGGGACAAGGTTAAGGCCATCTTCAGCTAGCGGAAGGGGAGCCGGATTCCGATAGGTTCGCTAATACCCTGTTAGCGATGCGCTGATGCTTGCGTCCGTAGGACTACGGGAAAGCGCAGGTATCGCGGTGTATTTCGGCAGTCATTTCAGAGTTCAATAACAGAAGCAGCAGAGTTTCCGAAACGATCGGAGAATTCTGCCGCATGAGCGCTGCTACCCAACGAACCGGATGGAGCCGCCTGCCGCTACGCGCGGCGGCGTTTGTCGTGCTGACCTGCGCGACCATCCTTGGCGTCAGCGCCTGGCGTGAATGGGCCGCGCGCGACGCGGTGCTCAAGGGCGCCGAGACCGAGATGGCGAACGTTGCGCGCTCGCTGACGCAGCATGCCGAGGACAGCCTCGATCTGCTCGATGCCGGCGTCGTCGGCGTCGTCAGCCGGCTGGAGATGGACGGCACCGATCCCGCCACGATCGCCAAGCTCAGAAACCTCATGGCGGTGCGCCAGAAGGCGACGGAGCGCGTGCACAGCTTCGCCATCATCGACGACCAGGGCAACTGGCTGACCTCGCCCGGCACGATCGGCTCGACGCTCAGCGACGACGCGTTCTTCCGCCATCACCAGCTCTCCCCGAAACGAGAGGCTCATCTCGGCCGTCCCGTGAAGAGCCTGCTCGATGGCGAATGGGTCGTCACCCTGTCGCGCCGCTTCAACAAGCCGGACGGCAGCTTTGGCGGCGTGGTGCTCGCGACCATCAGCTCCGGATATCTGTCGCATTTCTACGAGCAGTTCGAGATCGGCCGCAACAGCTCCGTGGCGCTGACACATGGCGACGGCCTGATCGTCGCGCGCTACCCGAGCAACGAGAAATTCGTCGGACGCAGCGTCGCCGACAAGCCGCTGTTCCGCAACCCGAGCCTGCAACGGCCGAGCGGCGCCTATCACTTCAAGTCGCCGCTGGACGGCGCCGAACGCGTCAGCTTCTTCAAGCGCTCTGGCCGCTATCCGTTCTTCCTGCTCGCCACCGTCGACAAGGACGAACTGCTGGCGCCCTGGCGCGCCGCCGCAGTTTCCCGCATGCTCTATGTCCTCGCGCTGGTCATGTTGATCGCGATCATCGGCGCGGTGCTGGTGCGGCAGTTGCAGCGGGGCCAGCGCATGGCTGCGGCCCTGGTCGAGAAGGAAGCCCATTTCCGCCTGCTCGCCGAAGGCTCCAGCGACATGGTGACCCGCATCGGGCTCGACGAGCGGCTGCGCTACGTCTCTCCCTCCTCGGTCCGCGTCGTCGGCTGGCGGGCCAACCAGTTGATCGGAACGCCCGCGCTCGCGGGCATTCATGCCGACGACCTGCCGCAGGTCCAGGCCCTCGTCGATGCCATGAAGCGCGGCGAGAAGGACGAGGTGCGCGTCACCTATCGCAACTCGCATAGGCAGAAGGGCGAAGTCTGGCTCGAATCGACCATGCGGGTGACACGCAAGGACAACGGCAACGTCGACGGCGTGGTCGCGATCTCGCGCGACATCACCGAGCAGAAGACGCTGGAAACCAGGCTCGAGACGCTCGCGACCGAGGACAGCCTCACCGGGCTTGCGAACCGCCGCTGCTTCGACGACCGGCTGAACGATGAATGGGCGCGTGCCTATCGCGACCGCTCCAGCCTCGCCCTGCTCATGATCGACGTCGATCATTTCAAGGCCTACAACGACGAATACGGCCATCCGGCGGGCGATGCCTGCCTGCGCGTGGTCGCAAAGATCCTCGCGGCCGAGATGCACCGCGCCGGCGATCTGGCGGCGCGCTACGGCGGCGAGGAATTCGCCATGCTGCTCCCCAATACCGATGCGGCCGGCTGCGCCCGGATCGGCGAGCGGATCCGCGAGGCCATTCACCAGGCGGGCCTCGTCCACGCCTCGAGCCCGATTTCGGCATCCGTGACCGTGTCGCTTGGCGGCGCGACCTGCCGGCCGGCGTTCGAGCGCACCGCAGGGTTCGCTTCGCTCGTCGAGGCCGCCGACCGTGCGCTCTACGCCGCCAAGGCTAAGGGCCGTGATCGCCTGATGATGTCGGGCGAGGTCATGAACCTGCTGCCCAAAGCGTCCGGTCAGTAAAGGCCATCCGGCAGTAATATCGCTCAATAATGCGGCGGGCGCTCGTTGGCGGGTCCCGGCGCATTCGTCTCGGCCTCCTGCAGCCGCTCATTGAGCTGCGCGATCTGCCGGGTCAGCGCGTCGATCTGCTTCCACTGCGCGGTGATGGTCTGGTTCAGCGTCTCGATCGTGTCGTCCTGATAGGCGAGGCGCGTCTCCAGCGTGTCGATGCGTTCGCTCAGCGTCTTGATCTCATTCGTCACGTGTCGCGTCCTTGTCCCGTTGCCGCAGGCCGAGTTCTTGCAGACCATGGCCGAGCGCGACGCGCTCGTCGAACACGAAGCATTCGCCGCGCCAGCGGCTCTGCGCCTCCGGCACTTCCTCCAGATATTTCAGGATGCCGCCCTTGAGGTGATAGACCTCGGCAAAGCCGCGCGCGAGCAGGTGCGCGCTCGCCTTCTCGCAGCGGATGCCTCCGGTGCAGAACATCGCGATCCTGCGGTGTTTTGCCGGATCGAGCTGTTCCGCGGCAAAATCCTTGAACTGGCCGAAGCTCTTGATTCCGGGATCGACCGCGCCCTCGAACGTGCCCATCGCCACCTCGAAGGCGTTGCGGGTGTCCAGCACCAGCGTGTCCGGCGCCGCGATCAGCGCGTTCCAGGCGGCGGCATCGACATAGGTGCCGACCTGGCGCGTCGGATCGGCAGCCGCGTCCCCGAGCGTGACGATCTCCTTCTTCAGCCGCACCTTGAGCCGGCCGAACGGCATCGCCTCGGCGGTCGAGAATTTCAGTTCGAGATTGTCCAGCCGGCCGCCGAACAGGGCGCCGCGCGCGAGCTCATGGGCAAGGGCGTCGATCGCCTCCGGCGCTCCCGCAACCGTGCCGTTGATGCCCTCCCGCGCCAGCAGCACGCTACCCTTCAGCGCCAGACCAGCGCAGAACGCGCGCAGCGGCTCGCGCAGCTCGCGGTAATCGGGCAGGGCGGCGAATTGGTAGAAGGCGGCGACCTTGGTGACCATGGTGGCTCGTTTAGCAGGCGGCCGCCGCCCAGAAAACCCGCATGGCCGGAGCTTGCAAAAGGTCCATACGCCCAGCGGATGGCAGCCATTTCCCTGGCATGCCAGCATTGCCCCGGCGGGCCGGAATGTGTCATGTAGGCCCGGTTTTTCCGAGAGGGTGCGCCGTGCGCGGACACGGCCCAAGACAGCTTAACGAGAGCAAGAATTCGCATGAGAAACTTCCATTTCCCCGGCCGGTCCACGGTTCACGCCACCAACGCGATGGTGGCGACCTCGCATCCGCAGGCCTCGCTGGCCGCGATCGAGGTGTTGCGCGAGGGCGGCACGGCGGTGGACGCGGCGGTGGCCGGCTCGGCCGTGCTCGGCGTGATCGAGCCGCAATCGACCGGCATCGGCGGCGACTGCTTCGCGCTGATCCAGCCGCGCGGAGAAGGCAAGATCATCGCCTATAACGGCTCCGGCCGGGCGCCGAAGGCGGCGAATGCCGACTGGTATCTCGAGCGCAAGATGACGTCCGTGCCGCTGACCTCGGCGCACGCGGTCTCGATCCCCGGCGTCATCGACGCCTTCGCGACCGTGCTGCGCGATCACGGCAAGTTCGGCTTCGACCGCCTGCTCCAGCCCGCGATCAAGGCGGCCGAAGAGGGCTACGTCGTCGCCCCGCGCATCGCGTTCGACTGGAAGAACCAGTTCGAGAAGCTGAAGGGTGGCACCAACACCGTGCGTTACCTGCTGCCGGGCGGCAAGCCGCCGGTGGCCGGCGACGTCATCCGCCAGGCCGAGCTCGGCAAGACGCTGCGCGCGATCGCCAAGGACGGCCGCGACGCCTTCTACAAGGGACCGGTCGCGGAAGACATGGTCGAGACCCTGCGCGGCATCGGCGGCCTGCACACGCTCGACGATTTCGCCGCGCACACCACCGAGGTGACGACGCCGATCGGCACGATGTACAAGGGCTACGACGTCTGGCAGTGCCCGCCGAACGGCCCGGGCGTCACCGCGCTGCTGATGCTCAACATCCTGTCGCGCTTCGACCTGACCAAGTACGCGCCGCTCAGCGTCGAGCGCTTCCATCTCGAAGCCGAAGCCGCCCGCATCGCCTACATGAACCGCGAGATGCATGTCGCCTCTCCCGAGCACATGAAGATCAACGTCGCAGAGATGCTCGAAAAGGGCTTTGCCGACGAGTACATCAGCAAGATCCGCATGGACGGCATGCTCGACCTGCCGAACGTCGCGCCGCCGATGAACCCCTCGACCATCTACATCACGGTCGTGGACAAGGACCGCAACGTCTGCTCGTTCATCAATTCGGTCGCGCATTCCTTCGGCTCGGCGATCGTCTCGAACAAGACCGGCGTCTTGTTCCAGAACCGTGCCGGTGGTTTCCGCATCCAGCCGGGCCATCCGAACTGCATCGAGGGCGGCAAGCGCCCGCTGCACACGATCATGCCGGGCCTGCTCACCAAGGGCGGCCGTTCCACGATGTCGTTTGCGGTGATGGGCGGCCAGTACCAGCCGACCGGCCAGACGCGTCTCCTGACCAACATCCTCGACTATGGCTGCGACGTGCAGGAGGCGATCGACATGCCGCGCGGCCTGCACTACGAGGGCCAGTACCAGCTCGAGGACAGCGTGCCGGCTGACATCGTCGAAGGCCTGAAGAAGCTCGGGCACAAGACCACCAGCGTGGTCGGACCGCTCGGCGGCGCCCAGGCGATCTGGATCGACTGGGACAAGGGCACGCTCACCGGCGGTTCCGATCCGCGCAAGGACGGCTGCGCGCTCGGCTACTGAGCGAGGCCCAGAGCTGCAAACGTTCCGGCTGGAAACCGTACCCGCGTTGCGCTAGACACCTCCCGCCTCAAACGGAAGGTGTCTCATGCAGCGTTTCCAGCGCGTGCTCCTCGCCATCATGTCGGCACTCGCGATCACCGTGATCGCCGGCGTGTCCGATTTCGTTTCCACCACGGCCTCGGCCCAGACCGCAGGAAAGACCATGACCACAGCTTCAGGCTTGCAAATCATCGACACCGCCGTCGGCACCGGCGCCTCGCCGCAGCCCGGCCAGATCTGCGTGATGCACTATACCGGCTGGCTCTATGAAAACGGCCAGAAGGGCAAGAAATTCGACTCCTCGGTCGATCGCAAGGAGCCGTTCGAGTTTCCGATCGGCAAGGGCCGTGTGATTGCCGGCTGGGACGAGGGCGTCGCCTCGATGAAGGTCGGCGGCAAGCGCACGCTGATCATTCCGCCGCAGCTCGGCTACGGCGCGCGCGGCGCCGGCGGCGTGATTCCGCCGAACGCGACGCTGATGTTCGATGTGGAATTGCTTGCGGTGAAATAATCTACACCGTCATTCCGGGATGGTCCGAAGGACCAGACCGCAGGTGCGCATTGCGCACCGGGGAATCTCGAGATTCCGGGTTCGCTTCGCGCCCCGGAATGACGGTGCAAATCGACAAAACAAAAAGACCGGCCCTGCGGCCGGTCTTTTTGCTTTCAGTCTGCTGCGCGTCACTCTGCCGCGCGCCTTGCCGCAGCTGCGGCGCGATCGATCGCTTCCTTCGCGGCGTCCTTGGCGTCGCCCATCGCCTGCTGGCCCTTGCCCTTCACCTCCTGGACTGCGCCTTCGCCCTTCAGGCGGTCGGAGCCGGTGGCTTCGCCGATGCCCTGCTTGGCCTTGCCGATCGCCTCGTTGGCGTTGCCCTTGATCTTGTCGGCCGTGCTACCCATGAAACTCTCCTTCCAGTTTGCTCGCGATGACAACGCCGGCTGACTATGAGGGTTCCGATTTTGGTATGGCTTGCCGGCGCGCCTTTGGGTTAGTTTGCCGCGCACGGAACCAACAGAAAGCAAGATCATGACGGGCCATGACCACACGCATTCCCACCATGCACACGATCATGACGATCGCTGGAAACATGACGGCGTGCGCGTCATTCCCGGCAACCAGCTCGATACGAACGTGCCGTCGACGGCTGGCATGGATCGCGCGGCCGCCATCAACTTCGCACGCGTCGGCGCGCAGAAATTGTGGGCGGGCACCGTCAGCATCAAGCCGGATGCCAAGACCGGCGCGCATCACCACGGCCATCTCGAAAGCGTCATCTATGTGGTGAAGGGCAAGGCGCGGATGCGCTGGGGCGAGAGCCTGCAATTCACCGCCGAGGCCGGCCCGGGCGATTTCATCTTCGTCCCGCCTTACGTGCCGCACCAGGAGATCAACGCCAGCCCCGACGAGGTGCTGGAATGCGTGCTGGTGCGCAGCGACGGCGAGGCGGTGGCGATCAATCTCGACATCGAGCCGGTCGAAAAGCCCGAGACGGTGCTGTGGATCGATCCGGTGCACCGGGACCCGAACGAGAAGAAGTAAGGCCGGCCCGGGCCTGCCGGTTCTGTGCGACAGAACCACGGCGGGCGGGCCTTTAAAAAAATATCCGGAAGCCGTGTCGGATGGCCGTCTGCCCGTCCGTCCTTGGGCAGAACCCCGCCCAAGGAGCTTCCGATGCCCAAGATGATCTTCGTCAACCTGCCGGTGACCGACCTCAAGCGCGCCACGGCCTTTTATGAGGCGGTCGGCGCGGTCAGGAACCCGCAGCTCTGCGACGATACGGCGAGCTGCATGGTCTTCTCCGAGAGCATTTTCGCCATGCTCCTGACCCACGACAAGTTCCGCCAGTTCACACCCAAGCCGATCGCGGATGCGAAGACCTCGAACCAGGTGCTGCTCTGCCTGTCCGCCGACAGCCGCGACGAAGTCGACGCCATCGTCGGCAGGGCCGAGGTCGCGGGCGGGGTGGCCGATCCCAGCCCGAAGGAAGAATTCAGCTTCATGTACGGCCGCAGCTTCGAGGATCCGGACGGCCATATGTGGGGTGTGAACTGGCTGGACATGGCAGCCTTCGCCGCGCAGCCCGCCATGGCGAGCGCCTGATCGAAACCCGACGAGATCGAAAAGCTGAAGAGGAGCCTTCACGATGTCCAAGCTCGTGCCCTGCATGTGGTTCAACGGCGATGCCGAGGAAGCCGCGAAGTTCTACGTCTCGCTCGTGCCGAATTCGAAGATCACGCACGTCCAGCGCAACGCTTCGGACAATCCCTCCGGCAAGGAAGGCTCCGTGCTTGTCGCCGAGTTCACGGTGGCCGGACAGCCTCTGGTCGCGCTCAACGGCGGTATGAAGATGGAGTACACCCACGCGCTCTCGCTGATGATCCATTGCGACGATCAGGCCCAGGTCGACAGCGTCTGGAATGCTTTCCTGGCCCATGGCGGCAAGGAAGAGCAGTGCGGCTGGCTCAGGGATCGCTGGGGCGTGGCCTGGCAGGTGGTGCCGAAAGTGATGTTCGAATTCCTGTCGAGCCCGGACCGGGCTGCGGCCGCGCGCGCGATGCAGGCCATGATGAAGATGGTGAAGCTGGACGTGGATGTCCTGCGACGCGCGTTCGAGGGCAAGTCGGCGGCGTAGTGCGGGACGCTCTCGCCACACGATCGGTGTCATCGCCCGCGAAGGCGGGCGATCCAGTATTCCGTGACGGCTGTGATTGAAGCGATGGGGCGCGGCGTACTGGATGCCCCGCCCCAAGTGCGCAATTGCGCACTAGGCGGGGCATGACACCGAGTGTGGAACTGCTGACGCACGCGTCCGCTAGTAATTGATCCGCAGCCCCACGCCGCCATGGATGGTGTTGCCGACCGGCTGCGGGCCGAGCGTGCCGTTCGCGAACAAATCCACGATCCAGCCCTTCTGCACGCGGAAGCCGAGGCGGCCGCCATATTCGAACCAGCCCTGGTTGCCCATGGTCGGCACCACCAAGCCGTCGCCGGTCACGGTGGCGACGATGCCGCTATGGCTTGCGAACGACTGCACCCAGCCGCCGTTGATGTTGGCCTCGATGTTGCTGCCGTAGAGATGCGTCCACTGGGCGCCGATCTTGACCAGGCTGGTGCGGTCGGTGCCGGTCGCAATGGTGGCGTCGAACGGATTGAAGGCCACCGCGCTGTCCGAATAGCCGTACACGCGCTGCCAGAGTTGCCAGACCTCGATCGAGGCGGCGACCTCGTCGCGCGGCGAGACGCGGCTCATCCAGCCGGCGCGGCCGTAGACGGCGTAGTTGGAGGCGTTGGTCGAGCCTGTGACGCTCACCGGGCCGAGACTGGTGTTGTAGCTGCGCGTGTAGCGCGCCTTCTCCCACGGCGTCAGGATCGTGCCGATGTCGAAGAACGGGCGCGACGAGCCCCAATCGGTGAAATCGTAGCGCAGCGCGAAGGCGCCGATCGGCGCGCTGGTGATGTTGTAGCCGCCCTCACTGTATTGCGTGTAGGCGATGCCGACGAGCAGCGACAGATTGTTGGTCAGCTCCTTGCGGCCGTGGATGCCGGCCGAGAACGAGCCGGCCGAGCCGAACGCGCTGACGCAGTCGCTGCAATTGACCTGCTCGTTGACGCCGAGCAGCACCGTGCCGAGCACCCGGTTGGTGATCATCTGGTTGAAGCGCTGGTCCGCGAGGCCGCCGATTGAATTGCCGCTGGAATCCGCGCCGGTCGGGCTCGGGCTCGGTGACGGATACGGCGATGGCGACGGATATGGCGAGGGGGATGGGGACGGCGACGGGCTCGACGCCGGCGAGCAATTTGTCTCGCAATTGGTCAGGGTTACCGTTGCGGCCGAGGCCGGCTGCACACCCCATGTCAGTGTCGCGATGCCCACCGCCATCAGCGCGGCGGCAAGAAGCAGGTCGCGGATGCGGAGCGTTGCCATCGTCAGCGCCCGCACAGCATGCCGTCGTCATTGACGGCGGGTGTGACGGTCGGCGAGGCGTCGGCATATTGGTTGACCGCGCACAGTCCGGCATTCGCGGCGCAGGTCGCGGCAAACGTCCAGGGCGGCGTGTTGGTCTTGCTGATGCTGACCTTGCCGCCGGTCGAGGTGATGATTGCGGTGTCGCCGGGCTGGGTCAGCTGCACGCACTGGAAGCTCAGCGTGCAGACGCTGGCCGCGCCGTCCTGGAGCACGACGACGGAGCGGCCGCGCTGCGAGAGGATGTCGAGCGTGGTGCCGCGCACGCCGATGGTCGCGAGCGGTGTCGTGATCTTGTAGGCGGCCTTCTCGGAATGTCCGGTGACGAAGCGGAATGCGCCGGTGGTCATGCGGATCGCGACGTCGCGATAGCTGTGCTCGTCGTTGAAGACGGTGCGGTCGAGCTTCAGCGTGGCGCTGGGACCGAGCGACAGATTGGTGCTGTCGGCCATGACGAAGCGCGCCGCGCCGTCGGCGCCGGTGCGCACGGTCTCGTCGCGCAGCATGCTGTCGCCGACGTTGATCGGCGTGGTGGTCGCGGCGACGCGCACCACCTCGTTCTGGATCACGACGGCTTCACCGACGCGGGTCTGCGCCTGCGCGCAAGGTGCCGCGCACACGACGGCCGACAACAGAACGGGGAAAAGCCAGAAACGCAAATTCATTTCGCAACCGATCGATGTGTCCCTGATCGTACCGGATCGCGCGCGCTTGCGATGTGGCGGAATTATCACAAGCGGCGCGGGTCGTGCGTTATGCTTAGTGACAGTTGCGGCGGAATGCGTTCAATGGAAAGCGCAATCGATATTTTCTCCGCGGTGAAGCAGATTTGCCACGCAAAACATCCCCACAACGGCCGCTCGAATTGCCTGCGGTTCCGAAGATGTCGCGGAGCGCAGTGATTGCTGTCGCAATTTTCCTGATGGCGCATCTGGCGCTGCTGATCGGTCTCACCACGCCGGAGAAATTCGTCTTCGACGAGGTGCACTATGTGCCGGCTGCGCGACAGATGCTGGCGCCCGCGATGTCGCAACCGATGCTCAACCCGATGCATCCGCCGCTGGCCAAGGAGCTGATCGCCGCATCGATTGCGGCGTTCGGCGACAACGCGCTCGGCTGGCGCTATCCGGCGACCTTGTTCGGCGCGCTCGCGATCGTCGCGATCTATCTGTGCGGCCTCGCGCTGTTCGCTGCGCAAGGGCCCGCAATCGCCGCGGCGCTGATCGCGGCCTTCAACCAGATGCTCTACGTGCAGGCGCGCGTCGCGATGCTCGACATCTTTGCGCTCGGCTTCGGACTGCTCGCGACCGCCGCCTTCATGCATGGCTTTCGCAGGGAGCGGCCGCATGCGCTGTTCGCGGTGGCAGGCAGCCTGTTCGGCTGTGCTGCGGCCTGCAAATGGAGCGGCCTGTTTCCGCTCGGCATCTGCATCGTCATCGTCGCGGTGATCCGCCTGATGCAGGGCTGGCGCACGCTGTTCGCCGACGCGATGCCGGACGATTGGTATCGGCCCGACCTCTGGCCCGACTTCAGGGCACTTCATGTCGCGCTCTGCTTCGCCGTGCTGCCGGCGATGACATATCTTGCCGCTTTCGTCCCGCTCTATGGATTGTCGCTGCCCGACCTGATCGAGGCGCAGCGCCGGATCTTCGCCGACAACACCACCACTGCGATCGCCGGCCACACTTACATGAGCTCGTGGCCATCCTGGCCGCTGCTCGCCCGCCCGGTGTGGTTCCTGTTCGACAAGACGGCGGAGGACAATGTCTCCGCGATCGTCTTCCTCGGCAACCCGCTGGTGCTGTGGCCGGCGCTGGCCGCGCTCGCGGTCGTGCTGCGCGACGTTATCGTCGCGCGCCGCTGGGATGCGTTCCTGATCGCGGCGTTCTATTTCGGCCCCTGGCTCGCCTGGGCGCTGCTGCCGCGCACGCTGGGTTTCATCTACTACTATCTGCCGGCCGCGACCGTGGCGTCGCTTGCGCTGGTCTACGTGCTGCGCCGCAACGGCCTGCCGCGCTGGCTGCTGTGGGCCTATGTCGGCCTCGCCGCGATCGGCTTTGCGATCATGCTGCCGATCTCCGCGGCCTTCATCGGAACGTCGATGCAGGGCTTCAACCGGCTGATGCTGTTCCAGAGCTGGATCTAGTGCCCGCTTGCGTGCATAAGCCCGGTAGAATCCTCTTGCCTGAATCAATCAGCGCGTGTGGACTGGCCGCCATCTTTGGAATTGGAGAGGCAGGTGGGAACGGAGGAGCGTATCGCCAGACCGGATCAATCCAACGCCGACTGGCTGCGCGCCGTCGTCGACACCGCGGTCGACGGCGTGATTCTGATCGACGCCGGCGGCTCTATCCTGATGTTCAACCCGGCCTGCGAATGCCTGTTCGGCTATCCCGCGGACGAGGTGATAGGCCGGAACGTCAAGGTCTTGATGCCGTCGTCCTACCGCGACGCTCATGACGGATACCTGCACAATTATCACACGACCGGCGATCGCAAGATCATCGGTATCGGCCGCGAGGTGGTGGGGCAGCGCAAGGACGGCTCGACCTTCCTGATGCACCTCTCGGTCGGCGAGACCAAGCGGACCGGGGAAGAGTCGATCTTCGTCGGCATCGTTCACGACCTCACCGGGCGCGAGCGGGTCGAGCGGGAGCTGCGCGAGAGCGCGGCGCGGCTGCGCGCGGTCGTCGACACCGCCGTCGATGGCGTGATCCTGATCGATTCCGACGGCATCATCCTGAAGTTCAATCCGGCCTGCGAGAGCCTTTTCAAATATCACGCCGACGAGGTCCTCGGAGAGAACGTTCGGATGTTGATGCCGGAGCCCTACCGCTCCGGGCATGACGGCTATATTCGCAATTTCCTCGTCACCGGCGAGAAGAAGATCATCGGCATCGGCCGCGAGGTGTTGGGCCGGCGCAAGGACGGCTCGACCTTCCCGATGGATCTTTCGGTCGGCGAGGCCAAGCAGGACGGCTCGTCCATCTTCGTCGGCATGATCCATGATCTGACTGATCGCAAGCGCACCGAGGCCCAGCTGATGCAGGCGCAGAAGATGGAGGCGGTCGGGCAGCTTTCCGGCGGCATCGCTCACGATTTCAACAATCTCCTCACCGTGATCGTCGGCAACGCCGAACATCTGGCCGAGCAGTTGGCGGCGCGCGGGGATTTGAAGCGGCTCGCCGACGACATCTGCAGCGCCGGCGAGCGCGGAGCGGAGCTGACGCAGCGCCTGCTCGCCTTCAGCCGCAAGCAGCTGCTGCGGCCGGTGGAGACCGAATGCAGCAGGCTCGTCGAGTCCATGCACAAGCTGCTGCGACGGACCCTTCGCGAGGATATCGAGATCTCCACGCATTCCGATCCCGCGCTCCGGCAGGCCTTCGCCGATCCGGTACAGCTCGAATCGGCGATCCTCAACCTCGCGCTCAACGCTCAGGACGCGATGGCATCAGGCGGGCGCCTGACCATCTCGACGGCGAACGCGTCGCTCGATGCGGGCGATCACAACGCGCATCCCGACGTCGGGCCGGGCGAGTATATCGTGATCGCCGTGACCGACACCGGTTGCGGCATGCCGAAGCGGGTGCTGGAACGGGCGTTCGAGCCGTTCTTCACCACCAAGGAGGTCGGCAAGGGCAGTGGGCTCGGGCTCAGCATGGTCTACGGCTTCGTCAAGCAATCCAACGGCCATGTCACGATCTACAGCGAGCCGGGCCTGGGGACGACCGTGCGGATCTATCTTCCGGCGGTGCTGGCGAAGACGCAGAGCGCGCCGCTGGCGGTCGAGAAGGAGGTGGTGCAGAGCGGCTCCGAAACCGTGCTGGTGGTCGAGGACGATCCGTTCGTCCGGTCCTATGCGGTCATGAGCCTGGAGAGCCTGGGCTACAAGGTGATCTCCGCGGTCGACGGCAAGGAGGCGTTGCAGACGCTCGGCGTGGCGCCGCATATCGACCTGCTGTTCACCGATGTCGTGATGCCCGGGGGCGTGAATGGCTGGGAGCTCGCGGGGCTCGCGCGCAACGCAAGGCCCGAGCTGCGCGTGCTGCTGACGTCGGGTTACGCCCTCGAGACGCTCGCGGCGAACGGCCACCTGCGGCAGGGCGCGCTGATCCTTGAAAAGCCTTACCGCAAGGCGGAGCTTGCGCGGCTGGTGCGGGAGGCACTCGCCGCAGCGGTGCCGGTCTGAGCCGCGGTCCGCCCGACGTACGGGCGGCAGGCGGCGGGTCGTCGCTAAAGCGCGATGGGATTGGGATGAATCGTCATCGCGCTTTGGATCATTGCTTGAGCATGATCTTTTCGGAAAACCGCTGCGCACTTTGCGCTAGCGCGGCCCTCCGGGTCCGGATCATGCTCCAGATCATTTCGACGCGGTCTTGGTGTCCATATTGACGACCTGGACGCGGCGGTTGATCGGGTCGGCGCCGTTGGCGGTATCCTTCAGCTTGGTCTTGCCGTAGCCGACGGTGACGAGATCGGTGCCGTTGAGGCCGTAGTTCTGCACCAGGTACTTCTTGATGGTGTCGGCCCGGCGTTCGGAGAGCCCTTGATTGTACTCTTCGCCGCCGATCGCGTCGGTGTGTCCGGCGACCACGAAGGTCGAGCCCTTCAGCGCCGGGTCGGAGAGCGCCTTGCCGAGCGCCTGCACCGACGGCACCGACGTCTTGGCGATGTCGGCCGAGTTGTAGTCGAACTGGATCTCCAGATCGATCTTCGGCTTGGTCGCAGCTAACTCGGCGATCTGCTCGCGCTCGCCGGTCGAGAGCGACCGGGTCGAGCGGTTACGCACGGTGTTCAGGAACGTCGTTTCCTTGGCCTGCACCGCCGGATCGGCCTGCGGACCGGCGGAGAGGCCGCGCGTCACCGGCTTCGGCTTCAACGCATCCAGGATCTTGTCGGAAGAGACGTTGTTGTCGCCGGCCAGTGCCAGGCCCGCCGTCATCGACAGCGCGGCCGTGAGAGTAATCGCCTTCAGTCCAAAAAACTTATCAAAACGGGTCATTGTCGTATCCTCGCTGTTACGCCTTATGGCGATTTGATGCTGCGAGCGTAGGGCAGGTTCAAAAGCCCTGATGTGATCCTCGTCACGTTGGAAACAGCAGATTCCGTGGTTATCCTAGCGCGGTTTAGGCCGGTTCGGGTGTGAGATCAGGCAGCCGGTGCTCCGCACCGGGGGCAGGCGCGACGAGGTGAACAGCAATTGTCGCCTCTGCTTCCGTGCGGGGTTCGAGACGCCGAAATCCTGGCGTGATCCAGATCACATTGATGACGTGCGGCCGGGCCTGGCGGGCAAAGGTCCAGCCTCATGCCGGAGCGGGGGCTGCCCGTGAGGCCCGGTTCGCTTGCGGAAACCTTTGCACACCGATGGTCGCAAAGCCGTCTCCACAGGGCCCGCTCGCGAACAAGAAATCGGCCAGATGCACGCCTAGCAGAGTTCGCCACCAACCGCAGACGAAGGGGAGCCGAGTTCCATCCAGTGCCGAGGCCGAGTGATTATCAATCCTACCGCAGTGGCCCGCCGGATCGGACTGTGTCCCTGAGCTCCATGCCCATCTATATCGGCGCGGCGATGATCGCGGTGGCGATCCTGCTGTCGACCCTGATCACGGGCCTGACCTCCCGCTATGTCGGCCTCGACGGGCCGAACGACGAGAACATGTGGCTGGTCGACCGTCTCACCGGCAGCGTCTATCGCTGCCAGGCGGAGGGGCGCGGCAAGGCCTCGTGCGAGCCCGATATCGCCACCGGCAGCCTCAGCGATCGGCCCAGAGCGCCGAAAGACGGCCGTTGAGGCCTTTCGTCTTCGCAGCGCAGCAAGAAAATTGTCTTCTCCGCGAAACGTCTGAGCGAGAGAATGCGTAATTGCGAGGGCCGGCATGACGCCGGTTTCGTTTTACGGAGGAGATTTTTCCAATGAAGATCTTGCTCACGACCGCAGCCTTTGTCGCGTTCACTCTTTCCCTGTCCCCCGCATCGGCCGCGATGATGGCGTGCACCAAGGACAACATGATGAAGTCCGCCGCCATGATGGGCGGCACGGCCGACACGCCGGCCAAGATGGCGTCGAACAAGGAAATGGCCATGGCCAACGCGGACATGAGCAATGGCAAGATGAAGAGCGCCTGCATGCACTACATGAAGTCGCAGAAGGCCATGACGGCGAAGTAGGCGCCGGCCACATCAAACAGCCGCGCTGTCAGCAGATGGCAGCGCGGCATTTTCTTTTGTTGTTCCTGGTCCGCTTCTTTCTCCCGGCGCGAATCCCGCTACATTGCGTCCTGCAATGTCACGCGCGCCCAAACCGCTCCCACTCACCACCACACAGGCCCGACAGATCTGGCTGCACGCCCAGCGGCTGGATGAGCGCACCCCGTTCGGCGAGGGTGCGCGGGCCGTTGCGGACGCGACCGCTCATCTCGGCTACGTGCAGATCGACACCATCAACGTCATCGAGCGCTGCCACCACCACATCCTGTTCAGCCGCATTCCGTCCTACCGCCGCGCCGATCTGCGCCAGGCCCAGAGCGTCGACAGAAGCGTGTTCGAATACTGGACCCATGCGCTGTCCTACATCCCCTCGGACGATTTCCGCTTCTTCCTGCCGGCGATGCGCGAGCACCGGCGCGAAGGGCACCGATGGTTCGCCTCGGTGAAGCCGGTCGATACGCGCAAGGTGATGCGGCTGGTGCGCGCCGGGCCGCTGACGATCCGCGACATCGAGGATGACGTGCTCACCGAGAAGGAGCATCTGTGGCAGAGCCGCAAACCCTCGAAGCGCGCGTTGCAGCTTGCCTTTTACACCGGCGCCGTGACCATCAGCGAGCGCCAGGGCATGCTCAAGACCTACGAGCTGATGACGCGCCATTTCGGCTGGGACAAGCTGCCGAAACCGGCATCGGCAAAGGACATCACGGCCTATCTGCTCGATCGCGCGCTGCGGTCGCAGGGCGTGGTGAGTCTCGATTCGGTCTGCCATCTCGACGCGCCGAGCAAGAAGGCGGTCGCGCGCCTGATCGCCGCGCGCGTGCGTCGCGGCGAGCTCGTCCCTGTCGCGATCGACGGCGCCGGCAGGCAGGACCATTGGGCAGCGCCCGCGGTGCTGGAGGCCGGCGGCGAGGGGCCATCGCCCGATCTCGTCCACATCCTTTCGCCGTTCGATCCCCTGATCATCCAGCGCAAGCGCACCAGCCTGATCTTCGGCTACAACCATCTGTTCGAGGCCTATGTGCCTAAGGCCAAGCGCAAGCTCGGCTATTTCGCACTGCCGGTGCTGGTCGGCGACGAGATCGTCGCCGCGCTCGATCTCAAGACTTACCGGCAGGCCAGGAAGCTCCTGATGCAGAAATGGACGTGGGTCGGGGAGGGGAGGAAGACCGCGAGGCGCAAGGAGCTCAAGCGCGTGATCGAGGAGGAGCTCGATCGCTTCGAACGGTTTCAGCTCGCGGAGTGAGCGTCATGATTCCCCTGTCTAGGGCCTGTCCCTGAGTTCGTGCAAGTCTCGTGGCTCGGCTCCCGGACCGGACAGCACGTGCGCGTACCGGTCCAGCACCTCGTCGGCGGAATAGCCCGAACGTCGCGCGAACTCGTCCCGTAGCCCCAGCCGCGCGGAGACTCTCAAGCGCTCGGTCGTGGCGGTGGTCATCACGGGGTCGAAGCCCAGTTCCCGCAGGCCCGCCGCCACACCATCCATCTCCACCGCACGGCGCTCGGCATGCAGGACGTCGGAGCGGACGCACATGTCCAGGAACTTGCTGAACGTGGTGGCATCCATCGACGTGCAGAGCCCGCGCATGGTTTCATCGCGCACGCCGGCAAGCGTCGCGGCGGTCAGAGCTTCGACCAGCAGCGCCTCCATGCCTTTCGTCACCACGCTCCGCAGCATCTTCACGGCCGCTGCGGTTCCGGCTTCGGGACCCGCCACATCGATGCGGAAGCCGAGTGGTTTGAAGATTTCCGCGAAGCGCTCGGCACCGCTGCCGGACGTGTAGAGCGTGACCGCGGCACCATAGAGATCGACGGAGCCCATCAGGTTCGCATCCGCGAACAGGCCTCCGCGCGCCTCGACGGCTTCGGCGATACGCTTCTTCGTTCGCGGGGTCGCAGCGTTGATGTCCACCACGAGACAGCCGGGACGGACGATCTTCGAAATGGCCTCACCCGTCTCAGCCGCGACGGCAACGACGACGGCGGAAAAGATCACGTCCGCGTCCGTGAGATCCTCGAGCCGATCGGCGAGCATGACGCCACAATCGGCCGCCACCGCGCGAAAAGCCTGAGAGTAGGGCGGCGCGTTCGTCTTGCCCTGACAGAATGCGACGACCTGCGCTCGGGTCTGGGTCGCGAGATGCTTTGCGAAGCATTGCGCGGCCTCGCCAAATCCAACGAAGGCGATCTTGGGCTGCTGCATGGCTGAGCTATCTCCTGTCTCCGACCGGTCCGATGGAGGGTGAGGTCTCCTCGCGCGACCTTTCACCGCCGCCATTGTGGCGAGTTCGACGCTGGAGTCAATGAACCGGTTCATTAGCGGGGCGATCGTTGGAAGCAGTGTCTGAGTAGATCGTCTAATTATGAGGCAAATCCTGATCGGACGAACTTGCCTGAGGCTGTGAACCGGTTCATATAGCGTTATGCCGTCACAGACTCGCCGATCGCAAACCGTGAAGGTCAGGGACGTCGCCCGGGAGGCTGGCGTCGCGGTCGGCACGGTATCTCGTGTGCTCAACGATCATCCCACGGTGACCAGGGAGCTGCGCGAGCGCGTCGAAAGGGCCATGGCGCATCTCGGCTATGAGGTCGACGTCACGGCCCAGAGCATGCGCGCGGGCCGGTCGCGGCTCGTCGCCTGCGCCATTCGTGATTTCGACATCCCGCGCTTCGCGCTGTTCATCAAGGAGGCCGAAGCGGTCCTGCGTGAGGCCGGATACACCTTGCTGCTGGCGAGCACGACGAATCGTCCCGAAGTCGAGATCGCCCTGTTGAGTGCTTTCCGCAGGCGCCGGGTGGATGGCGTGATGATGACGCTGAGCGATGAGCAGCATCGCGACGTGCGCGAAGCGCTGTCGGAGGCGCCGATGCCGGTCCTGCTCATCGACCGGGATCGTATCGAGGCGCTGGATCGCGTCACAGCCGATCATCGCCAGGGCGCGCGCCTTGTTACGAGCCATCTGCTCGGCCTTGGGCACCGGCGAATCGCCATGCTTGTCGGCGACACCAAGGCGTTCCCGTCGCGCAGCCGCCTCGAGGGACTTCGTGAGGCCTATGCGGCGGCGGGCGTCATGCCGGATCCGAGGCTGCTGCGCGACAATGTGCTCTCGAGTGAAGAGGCCTATCGGGCGACGGCGTCGCTGATGAGCCTTGCCGATCCCCCGACGGCGCTCTTCGTCGCGGCGATGGACATGCTCGGCGGTTGCCTGAGAGCGCTGCGGACGATGGGCATCGCGGTCGGGGACGGGATTTCGGTGGTGGCCGGCAGCGATTCGGATCTCGCCGAATTGCACACGCCGCCCATCACGGCGATTGCGTGGGATCTGGCGGCGATGGGCCGCCATGCCGCGACCATGCTGCTGGAGCGGATGCGCGGCGATGAGATCGAGCGCGGCCGTGGTCTCGCCGTGCCGACGGAGCTGATCATTCGCGGGTCGACGCGGCCTGTTGCGAATTGAGCGTGCTTGGCCGGGGCTGGATCCGGTTTCTCGCGACGCGGCTGTCGAGCCAGATGCCGACGACAATACCGATGAGGTAGGCGACCAGATTCCACAGCGAGAAGATACGACCGAGCAGCAGCGCGCCGGCCGTGGTCAGCCGGAACGCATCGAGCCACGGCACATGCACCAGCCGGGAAAATTCCACGACGACCGCGATCACCACCGCGATGGCCGCAAGCTGCATCCGCGACAGCTTCGGCAGCAAAACCCCGACCAGCAAAAACACCATCGTCGCCCACAGCAGCGAGCCGCCGTACTTCACGACGAAGGCGGGAAGGCCGAGCGGAAAGCCGTACCAGCGCAGGGAGAGGCCGCAGACGATCACGACCAGCGCCAGCCCGGCCCGGACCAGGGATGTCCGAAGTGGCGCAATGGGTTTGGCCGGCTGCGCCCCATGCATTGCTTGCTCCATTGACTCTTTCGCGGCGATGCTCAAAACCCCGGATCAGCCCATAAAAGCAACAACCCTGGGGGGAAGCCATGAGCCAGACCACGACCTTTGCCGGTTCCGCCGGCACAGCCAAGACGGAAGTCGAGACCTCGACCATCCGCGCCATCTCCTGGCGCCTGATCCCGTTCCTGGTGCTGGCCTACTTCTTCTCCTATCTCGACCGCGTCAATCTCGGCTTCGCCGCGCTGACCATGAATGCGGAGCTGAAGTTCACGCCGCTGATCTTCTCCTGGGGCGCCGGCATCTTCTTCATCGGCTATTTCATCTTCGAGGTGCCGAGCAATCTGGCGCTGGAAAAGTTCGGCGCCAGCCGCTGGATCGCCCGCATCATGGTGACGTGGGGCATCATCTCGGCGCTGATGGCGATGGTCAGCGGCGTGACGAGCTTCTACGTCCTGCGCTTCCTGCTCGGCGTCGCCGAAGCCGGCTTCTTCCCCGGCATCATCCTCTATCTCACCTATTGGTATCCGGCCGAATATCGCGCCCGCTTCCTTGCGGCCTTCGCCATCGCTGTCCCGGTCTCGACCGTGATCGGGGCGCCGGTCTCGGGCCTGCTGCTCGGGCTCGATGGGATCATGGGCCTGAAGGGCTGGCAGTGGCTGTTCATCATCGAGGGCATTCCTTCCGTGCTGCTCGGCATCGTCACCTGGTTCTATCTCACCGACAGGCCGGAGAAGGCGGATTGGCTCTCGGCCGAGCAGAAGGCCTGGCTCAAGGCGAAGCTCGATTCGGAAATCGCGGCCAAGCAGGCGGTGAAGCATCTGTCGCTCGGCGAAGCGCTGTCCTCGCCGAAGGTGATCGCGCTCAGCCTGATCTATTTCGGATTCGTCGGCGCGCTCTACGGCATGCAGTTCTGGCTGCCGCAGATCGTGAAAGCGTTCGGCCTGACCAATGCCCAGACCGGCTTCGTCACCGCGATCCCGTATCTGTTCGGCACCATCGCGATGATCCTGTGGGCACGGCACTCCGATGCCACACGCGAGCGCGTGATGCATGTCGGCGCGCCGTTGCTGCTCACCGCGGTCGCGCTCGGCGTCTCCTCCTATCTCACCGATCCCACCATGACGATGGTGGTGCTGACGGTGGCCGCGATCGGCGTGTTCTGTTGTTTTGGTGTGTTCTGGACCCTGCCGACTGCCTGGCTGTCCGGCACGGCCGCGGCCGGCGCCATCGCCCTGATCAACTCGATCGGCAACCTCGCCGGCTTCGGCGGGCCGTATCTGATCGGCTGGGTCAAGGAAGCCACCGGGCAGACCTCGACCGGCCTGCTCGTGCTCGCGGTGCTGCCTCTCATCGCCGGCATCCTGGTGTTTGTCGGCCGCCACGACAGCAAGCACGAGTTCGCCGAACAGGGGCGATGAGCCAAGGTCGCCCTGGCGAAAGCCAGGGCCCATACTCCGCGGCTCCTCTCGGGGGGCGCGGGGAGACGGCTTCTCCCAGCAACCGACTTCAGGGGTAATGGGCCCTGGCTTTCGCCAGGGCGACGGAGGGTTACCACCCCTTAACGATCACAGATTCCTGATGACTGACGATTATTGACTTTTATCAGTGATTAGTCGACATTCCTCTCATTGCAGTCGCAGGAGTGTCCTCCCGATGTTCGTCCGGTCGGTTTTATCCAGCTATTCCAAGCTCTTGGCGGGTGTGTCGCTGGCCCTGATGGCCGCAGCCCTGGCCGGGTGCAATGACACCGTCGCCGAGAAGGCCGAGCCGCCACGGCCGGTTCTGGTCGCCACCGCGCATTATGATGCCGAAACCCCGGAGCGGAGCTTCGTCGGCACCGTCAGGCCGCGGATCGAGAGTGATCTCGGCTTCCGCGTCGCCGGCAAGGTCGCCAAGCGCCTCGTCGAAGTCGGCCAGACCGTCGAGATCGGCCAGCCGCTCGCCACCCTCGATGAGGTCGATCTGAAGCTCCAGGCCGAGCAGTCCGTGGCCGAGCAGACCGCGGCGACCGGCGTGCTGGCCCAGGCCGCCGCCGCCGAGCAGCGCGCCAAGGATCTGAAGGCCAAGGGCTGGACCACGGACGCGCAGATGGATTCGAGCCGCGCCGCCGCCGATGAGGCCCGCGCACGGTTGAACCGGGCCGAGCGCTCGGTCGAACTGACCAAGAATTCCCTTTCCTACGCGACGCTCAACGCCGACGCCCGTGGCGTCGTCACCGCAACGCTGATCGAACCCGGCCAGGTGGTTGCCGCAGGCCAGGCTTCGATCCGTGTCGCCCGCTTTGCCGAGAAGGAAGCGGTCGTCGCGATCCCTGAGACGCTGGTCGGACGTGCCAAGTCGGGCGCCGCCAGCGTCACTCTTTGGTCGGAGCCGGGCAAGAAATATACGGCCAAGCTGCGCGAGATCGCGCCCACCGCGGATACCGCGACGCGCACCTATCTCGCAAAATTCTCGCTGCCCGAAGCCGACGACAAGGTTTCGCTCGGCATGACCGCGACGCTGACGCTGTCGGACGCCGCCACCGAGCGCGTCGCGCGGCTGCCGTTGTCGGCGCTGTTCAACGAAGGCGGCAAGCCCTCCTTCTACGTCGTCGACGACAACGGCGCGGTGACGTTGAAGCCGGTGGTGGTGAAGTCCTACGAGAGCAACGACGTCGTCATCACCAGCGGTGTCGAAGAGGGCGCCAAGATCGTCGCCCTCGGCGTGCAGAAGCTCGATCCGGGCCAGAGGGTGCGGATCGTCTCGTCACTGTCCTTTTAAGTCGCGTCTTACGAGTTTCGTCGTGTGAGGTGAGTTTCGGCCCAAGCGCAAATGCTGGGGCTGAAGCGGCGAAGCGATCCAGAATCTGCCCAGCCCCCTGGATTGCTTCGCTGCCTCGCGACGACGGGTTGAACAGAGTGGCTGACGTTTTTGCAACTGGATCGTCTTTTCGGAGAGAGCGATGAAGCGCTTCAACCTTTCGGCCTGGGCCGTCAGCCATCCGACGCTGGTCCTGTTCCTGATGCTCATACTCGGCGTCGCCGGCTTCTTCTCCTATCAGAAGCTCGGGCGAGCCGAGGATCCGTTCTTCACGGTGAAGGTGGTCAACGTCTCCGTGATCTGGCCGGGCGCGACCGCGCAGGAGATGCAGACCCAGGTCGCCGATCCCATCGAGAAGAAGATCCAGGAGCTGCCTTACTTCGAGAAGGTGCAGACCTATTCCAAGCCTGCCTTCACCGCGCTCCAGGTGACCTTCCGCGACTCGACGCCGCCGAAGGACGTGCCTTACCTCTTCTATCTGCTGCGCAAGAAGCTGGTCGACGTGCAGGGCCAGCTGCCCTCGGGCATCCTCGGACCCGTCGTCAACGACGAGTTCTCCGACGTCGATTCGATCCTCTACATGATGACCGGCGACGGCGCCGACTATGCCCAGCTCAAGAAGGTGTCCGAAGGCTTCCGTCAGCGCCTCCTGAAGGTGCCGGGCGTGACCAAGGTTGACGTCTACGGCAATCAGGACGAACGCATCTTCGTCGAGTTCAGCCACGCCAAGCTCGCCACCCTCGGCATCACGCCGCAGGCGCTGTTCGACTCGCTCGCCAAGCAGAACAACGTGACCCCGGCCGGCACGGTCGAGACCTCCTCGCAGCGCGTGCCGCTGCGTGTCACCGGTGCGCTCGACGGCGCCAAGGCCGTCGCCGAGACCCCGGTCGAGAGCAACGGCCGCGTCTTCCGCCTGGGGGATATCGCCACCGTCACCCACGGCTATGTCGATCCGCCGAGCTTCGTCGTGCGCCAGGAAGGCAAGGCCGCGATCGGCATCGGCGTCGTCACCGCCAAGGGCGCCAACATCCTCGATCTCGGCAAGGAGGTCGAGAAGGCCACCGCCGAGTTCATGAAGGCGGTGCCGCAGGGCATCGATGTCAAGCTCATCGCCGACCAGCCCAAGGTGGTCGAGCACGCCGTCGGCGAGTTCGTGCACTCCTTCATGGAAGCGCTCGTCATCGTGCTGTTCGTCTCGTTCCTGGCGCTGGGCTGGCGCACCGGCATCGTGGTCGCGCTGTCCGTGCCGCTGGTGCTCGGCATCGTCTTCATCGTCATGAACACGATGTCGCTCGACCTGCACCGCATCACGCTCGGCGCGCTGATCATCGCGCTCGGCCTTCTGGTGGATGACGCCATCATCGCGGTCGAGATGATGGTGGTGAAGATGGAGCAGGGCTGGGACCGCATGCGCGCGGCGTCCTTCGCCTGGGAATCCACTGCGTTTCCGATGCTCACGGGAACGCTGGTCACGGCCGCTGGCTTCCTCCCCATCGGCTTTGCCAATTCCGCGGTTGGCGAATATGCCGGCAGCATCTTCTGGATCGTGGCGATCGCGCTGGTCGCCTCCTGGTTCGTGGCGGTGATCTTCACGCCCTATATCGGTGTCATGCTGCTGCCGAACATCAAGGTGCACCACAACCACGATCCGCACGCCGTCTATGAGACCCGCATGTACCGCGGCCTGCGCGCCGTCGTGCAATGGTGCGTCAATCACCGCATCACCGTGGTGGTCGCGACCGTCGGTGTCTTCGCCGCCTCGATCGTCGGCTTCGGTCATGTCCAGCAGCAGTTCTTCCCGCTGTCGGAGCGGCCCGAGCTGTTCCTCCAGCTGCGCCTGCCCGAGGGCACCGCCTTCAACGTCACCGAGAAGGCGGTGAAGAAGGCCGAGACGCTGCTCAAGGACGACAAGGACATCGAGACCTATACCGCCTATGTCGGCCAGGGCTCGCCGCGCTTCTGGCTCGGTCTCAACCCGCAGCTGCCGAACGAGGCCTTTGCCGAGGTCGTCATCGTCGCCAAGGGCGTCGAGGCGCGCGAGCGCATCAAGGCCAAGATCGAAAATGCGGCTGCCGAGGGCTTTCTGTCCGAGGCGCGTGTCCGTGTCGACCGCTTCAACTTCGGTCCGCCGGTCGGCTTCCCCGTGCAGTTCCGCGTGATCGGCCCCGACGCCAACAAGGTGCGCGAGATCGCCTACCAGGTCCGCGACGCCATGCGGCAGAACAAGAGCGTCAAGGATGTCCAGCTCGACTGGAACGAGCAGTCGCCCTACCTCAAGCTCGTCGTCGACCAGGATCGCGCCCGCGCCATGGGCCTGACCCCGCAGGACGTGTCGCAGGCGCTCGCAATGCTGATCTCGGGCTCGCAGGTCACGACCGTACGCGACGGCATCGAGAAGGTCGGCGTGGTCGCCCGTGCGGTTCCGTCCGAGCGCCTCGACCTCGGTGGCGTCGGCGACCTCACCATCACCTCGCGCAATGGCGTTGCCGTGCCGCTCCAGCAGATCGCCAAGATCGAGTACGCCCACGAGGAGCCGATCATGTGGCGGCGCAACCGCGACATGGCGATCACCGTGCGCTCCGATGTCGTCGACGGCGTGCAGGCGCCCGACGTCACCAACCAGATCACGCCGAAGCTGAAGGCGATCAAGGATCATCTCGAGCCGGCCTACCGCATCGAGCCGGGCGGCGCGTTCGAGGAATCCGCCAAGGGCAACGCCTCGATCTTCATCCTCTTCCCGGTGATGGTCATGGTGATGCTGACGCTGCTGATGATCCAGCTTCAGAGCTTCTCGCGCCTGATCCTGGTGTTCCTGACCGCGCCGCTCGGCATCGTCGGTGCGTCCCTGGGCCTCAACGTCGCCAACGCCCCGTTCGGCTTCGTGGCGCTGCTCGGCCTGATCGCGCTCGCCGGCATGATCATGCGCAACACGGTCATCCTGGTCGACCAGATCGAGACCGACGTCAGCCACGGCCTGACCCGGCGCGAAGCGATCGTGGAGGCGACCGTCCGCCGGGCCCGCCCCGTGGTGCTGACGGCGCTCGCCGCCATCCTGGCCATGGTCCCGCTGTCGCGCTCGGCGTTCTGGGGCCCGATGGCGATCACCATCATGGGCGGCCTGTTCGTGGCGACCTTCCTGACGCTCCTGTACCTGCCGGGCCTCTACGCCCTGTGGTTCAGGAAGAGCCTGGACGAGGCCGGCACCCCCGAGCAGCCTGCCGCGCCGCAGCATGGGAGCGATGACCCGCACGCAATTCCGCTTGCTGAAGCGGCTGAATAAATGAGAAGACTGCTGACTGACGAGTCCTGACACATGACACTGATTGCGGAACATATCGAAGGCGACACCCGGGATCGTATCCTCGAGGTGGCCGAGCGGCTGTTCCGCCAGATCGGCTACCAGAAGACCACGGTCGGGGACATCGCCAAGGAGCTCAGGATGAGCCCCGCCAACGTCTATCGCTTCTTCGAATCGAAGAAGGCGATTCACCAGGCGGTGGCGCGGGGCCTGATGGGCGAGGTTGAGCTGGAGGCCCAAGCGATCGTGGCGCGGCCCGGCGCGGTACTCCCGCGCTTCCGCGAGCTGCTCACCACCATCCACCGCATGAACACCGAGCGCTATGTCGGCGACAACAAGCTGCACGAGATGGTCGCGATCGCGATGGAGGAGGACTGGGACGTCTGCGTCGCCCATATGGAGTGTATTGCCGGGGTGATCGGCCAGATGATCGCGCAAGGCGTTGCCTCCGGCGAGTTCGAGGCGCCCGACCTGCAACTGGCTTCGCTGTGCGCCTGCACTGCGATGATACGCTTCTTCCACCCCCAGATGATCGCCCAGTGCGCCACCAAGCCGGGCCCGACCATCGACCAGATGATCGATTTCGTCATCGCGGGTCTGTCGCCGCGTCACTGACGGGCTGGGCCGTTTCCTCCTATAAGCAAGCTGTCCGCCCCGGAATGACGGGCCGGTGGCGGGCAAGGACGGACCAACAAACTCCGTCATTGCGAGCGTAGCGAAGCAATCCAGAGTCCCTCCGCGGATACATTCTGGATTGCTTCGCTGCGCTCGCAATGACGATCAGGGGAAAGCCAGCGTGACCGACAAAGACCTGTACTTCTACGAGCCCTCCAAGGGCCACGGCCTAAAGCACGATCCCTTCAACGCCATCATCGCGCCGCGGCCGATCGGCTGGATCTCGTCCCGCAACTCCAAGGGCCACGTCAACCTCGCGCCCTACAGCTTCTTCAACGCGTTCTGCTACGTGCCGCCGATCATCGGTTTCTCCTCCACCAACTGGAAGGACACGGTCGAGAACATGGAGCAGACCCGCGAGTTCGTCTGGAATCTCACCACAATGGACCTCGCCAGGCACATGAACGCGACCGCCGCGCATGTCGCGCCTGAGGTCGACGAGTTCGAGATCGCGGGCCTCACCGCCGTGCCCGGCAAGCTCGTCAACGTGCCGCGCGTCGGCGAGAGTCCCGTCGCCTTCGAATGCAAGGTATCCGACATCGTCCGCCTCAAGGGCGCCGACGGCAAGGAGGCCGACGCCTGGCTGACGCTGGGCGAGGTCGTCGCCGTCCACATCGACAAGGCCATGATCAAGGACGGCGTCTACCAGACCGCCGCCGCCCGCCCCATCGTCCGCGCCGGCCGCCGCGGCGACTATTTCGAGATCAAGCCGGAAAACATGTTCGAGATGGTGCGGCCGGATTAGGCCGGCGCTTCTCTCTCTACCGTCATTCCGGGGCGCGCCGTCAGGCGCGAGCCCGGAATCCATACTCCCGATCGCGGTTATGGATTCCGGGCTCACGCTTCGCGTGCCCCGGAATGACGATGTGGAGGTATCTCCCCCATTCCCCCTCCCGGAACTGCCACCACGTCCCGCCCGTTATGGCCCCTGGGCGGCCGCCCGGCCGCGTCAATTTCGCAGGCGAAGTGTTCACCTCCGCCCGCCACTTTCCGCTAAAATGTCGGTCACCCGCGCTGATCCATGAGGTTTTGCCATGAGCTTCCGCCGCGACACCATCACAAAACCGATCTTCTCCTGGGCGCGCGGCGTGCTGCCGGCGATGTCCGACACCGAGCGCGAGGCGCTGGAGGCCGGTGACGTCTGGTGGGACGCCGATCTGTTCACCGGCAATCCCGACTGGGCGAAGCTGCTGAAGGTCCCGCAGGCGACCCTGACCGGCGAGGAGCAGGCCTTCCTCAACGGCCCGGTCGACGAGCTCTGCGCCATGCTCGACGAGTGGAAGATTTTTTGGGAATGGCGCGATTTGCCGCCGGATGTCTGGCACTTCGTCAAGCGCGAGAAATTCTTCGGCATGATCATCCCGAAGGAGTTTGGCGGCCTCGGCTTCTCGCCCTACGCCCATTCGGAAGTCGTGCGCAAGATCTCGACCCGCTCGATCGCTGCCGCCGTCACGGTGATGGTGCCGAACTCCCTCGGCCCCGGCGAGCTCCTCATGCGCTTCGGCACGAAGGAGCAGCAGGCGCGCTGGCTGCCGCGGCTCGCCGACGGCCGCGACATTCCCTGCTTCGGCCTCACCAGCCCCGAAGCCGGCTCCGACGCCGCCTCGATGGTCGACACCGGCATCATCTGCAAGGGCGAGTTCGAGGGCCGCGAGGTCATTGGCCTCAGGCTCAACTGGCACAAGCGCTACATCACGCTCGGCCCGGTCGCGACGCTGCTCGGGCTCGCCTTCAAGGCCTATGACCCCGACCACCTCGTCGGGAGCCAGGAAGAGCTCGGCATCACCGTCGCACTGATCCCGACCAATCTGCCCGGCGTCAAGATCGGCCACCGCCATTTGCCGTCGATGCAGGTCTTCCAGAACGGCCCGAACTGGGGCCGCGACGTCTTCATCCCGCTCGACTACGTCATCGGCGGCAAGGAGCGCCTCGGACAGGGCTGGAAGATGCTGATGACGGCGCTCGCCGCCGGCCGCGGCATCTCGCTGCCGTCGCTGTCCGCGGCCGGTGCCGCCTATGCCGCCCGCACCACCGGCGCCTATGCCCGCATCCGCGAGCAGTTCGGCATCTCCATCTCCAAATTCGAGGGTGTCGAGGAGCCGCTCGCGCGCATTGTCGCCACCGCCTATCAGCTCGACGCGGCGCGCCGGCTGACCTGCGCGGCGCTGAATGCCGGCATCCATCCCGCCGTCATCTCCGGCATCATGAAGCTGCACGCGACCGAGCGGATGCGCATCGCAGTCGACGACGCCATGGACATTCACGGCGGCAAGGCCGTGATCGACGGTCCGCAAAACTATCTCGGCAATCTGCACCGCGCCGTGCCGGTTGGCATCACGGTCGAGGGCGCCAACATCCTGACCCGCAACCTCATCGTGTTCGGGCAGGGCGCCATCCGCGCGCATCCCTATCTGCTCGACGAGATGAACGCGCTTGCGGACACCGACCGCGCGCGCGGGCTCACCGCGTTCGACAAGGCGTTCTGGAAACATGCCGGCCACAGCTTCCAGACGCTGTTGCGTGCGTTCGGCCGGAGCTGGAGCTTCGGCGCCTTTGCGCTTGCGCCGGATGCGGGCGATGCCACGCGATTCTATCGCCAGCTCGCGCGCTACTCCGCGGCCTTTGCGCTCTGCGCCGACATGGCGCTGCTCACGCTCGGCGGCGCGCTCAAGCGCAAGGAGATGCTGTCGGCGCGCTTCGGCGACATCCTCTCCGAGCTCTATTTGCTCTCGGCCGCGCTGAAACGCTGGCAGGACGAGGGCCGGCAGAAGGAAGACTTCGCTGCGCTGGAATGGTGCATGGCGACCGGCTTCAAAACGATCGAGAACCGGCTTGCCGAGATCCTCGCCAATCTGCCCAATCGTTTTGTCGCTGTCATCCTCAAGCTCATCGTCCAACCCTTCGGCGCGCGGGTGCTCGGCCCGTCCGACCGTGTCGTGCACCAATGCGCCAGCCTCGTGCTGGAGCCTTCGGCCGCGCGCGAGCGTCTCACGCCGGATCTCGCTTATGTCGACGACGATGGCGGCTTTGCCCGGCTGGAGCGCGCGTTCAAGCTGGTTGCGGGCACCGATGCCATCGCCAAGCGCCTGCGCGCGGCGCATGTCCGGGACTGGAAGGATGGCGTCGCCAAGGGCGTGATCACGCAGGCCGAAGGCGAGCAGCTTGCTGCCGCTCATGAAGCCGTCACAAAAGTGATCGAGGTCGATGATTTTGCGCCGGAAGTGCTGTCGCCGATTTACAAGAAAACCGGAGATGTGCATCAGTTCTTCCAGGAACTCGGTGAACAGAGGGCGGCGAGCTGATGGCACGACCGGTATTCATCGTCGACGGCAGCCGGACGCCGTTCTTGAAGGCGCGCTCGGGGCCGGGGCCGTTCACACCGGTCGATCTCGCCGTGCAATGCGGACGGCCGCTCTTGGCGCGCCAGCCGTTTTCGCCCACAAGCTTCGACCAGGTCATCCTCGGCTGCGTCAACGTGATCGCGGACGAGATGAATCCGGCTCGCGTCGCGGCGCTCCGGCTCGGCATGGGCGAGGACATGGTCGCCTTCACCGTGCAGATCAATTGCGGCTCCGGCATGCAGTCGATCGACACCGCCTACCGCTACATCCGCGAGGGCCACGCCGACATGATCCTGGCCGGCGGCACCGAGGCGCTGAGCCACGCGCCGCTGGTCTGGCCGAATTCCGGCGTGCGCTGGTTCGCCGGCCTTGCCACCGCCAAGGGCGTCGCCGCGAAATTGGCCGCCTCCTTCAAATTGCGGCCGCGCTATCTCAAGCCGATCATCGGGCTGGAGCGCGGGCTCACCGACCCCATCACGGACTTGAACATGGGGCAGACCGCCGAGGTCGTCGGCCATCTCTTCGGCATCACCCGCGCGCAGTCCGACGCCTACGCCGCCGAGAGCCATCGCCGGCTCGCGCATGCGCAGGCCGAATGTTTTCTGAAGGGCGAGGTCGAGACGGCGTTCTCCCGCGACGGCAAGTTCTTCGACCATGATGACGGCGTGCGGCCGGACTCCACGGCCGAGACGCTCGCAAAACTGAGGCCGGTGTTCGAGCGCCCCTGGGGCCAGGTGACAGCCGGCAATTCCTCGCAGATCACCGACGGCGCCTCCTGGGTGATCCTCGCTTCCGACGCGGCAGTCGCAAAACACAAGCTGACGCCGAAGGCCGTCATCGTCGACAGCAACTGGGCCGCGCTCGATCCGGCTATCATGGGGCTTGGCCCCGTGATGTCGGCGACGCCGCTGCTCCAGCGCAACAACCTCACCATCAACGACGTCGAGACCTGGGAGCTGAACGAAGCTTTCGCGACGCAGGTGCTCGGTTGCCTCGCCGCCTGGAACGACGACAAGTTCTGCCGTGAGATTTTGGGGCTCGACGGTGCGGCCGGCGAGATCGACCGTGACAAGCTCAATGTCGATGGCGGTGCGATCTCGCTCGGCCATCCGGTCGGCACCTCCGGCAACCGCATCGTGCTGCATCTGGTCAATGCGATGAAGCGCCTCGGCACCCGGCGCGGCGTCGCCACCGAATGCATCGGCGGCGGGCTTGGCGGCGCTATGCTGATCGAGGCGGTGTGACCATGGATTCCAGGATCATGTCCGCTCTCGGCGACCGCGTGCTGACGCTCGGGCCCCAGCCCGCGGCCGACGGCCCCTACAAGCACTTCAAGCTGACGCGCGATGCCGACGGCGTCGCCTGGCTGCTGTTCGACCGCGCCGAGACAAGCGCCAACACGCTGTCCTCCGACGTGATGGAGGAGTTCGACGCGGTGCTCGCGGCGGTCGAGACCGAGCGCCCTGCAGGCCTCGTGATCCGCTCGGCCAAACCGTCCGGCTTCATCGCCGGCGCCGACGTCAACGAATTCCGCGGCGCATCGGATCCCGAGATGGTGGAAACGCGCATCCGCGCCGCACATGCCGTCGTCGATCATCTGGAGGCCTTGAAGCTGCCGACGGTCGCGGTCATCCATGGCTTCTGCCTCGGCGGCGGCCTCGAGGTCGCGCTCGCCTGCCAGTCGCGCATCGCCATCGACGGCGCGCGCTTCGGCTTCCCCGAGGTGATGCTGGGCCTGCATCCCGGTCTCGGCGGCACTGCGCGCTTTACCGCACTGGTCAATCCGACCCAGTCGATGGCGCTGATGCTGACCGGCCGCACCATCGATGCACGCCGGGCCAAAGCGCTCGGCCTCGTCGACACCGTGACGCAGGAGCGCCACGTCCGTGGCGCCGTGAAGGACGTGCTGTTCGGCCGGCTGAAGCGGGCCAGGCCTGGTCTGCTCACGCGCGCGGCCAATCTCGGACCGGTGCGTGGACTGCTCGCCAAGCGCATGCGCTCGGAGGCTGCGAAGGCGGCACCGCGTGAGCACTATCCGGCGCCTTACGCGCTGATCGATCTCTGGGAGACGCATGGCGGCAGCAAGGCTGCGATGCTGGGGGCCGAGCAGGCGTCATTCGCCAAGCTGATGGTGACGCCGACGGCGCAGAATCTCATCCGCGTCTTCTTCCTGCGCGAGCAGATGAAGAAGGCGGCAGGCTCCGGCAACACGGTGAAGCATATCCATGTCATCGGCGCCGGCGCCATGGGCGGCGACATCGCGGCGTGGTGTGCGGGGCAGGGGCTGCGGGTCTCGCTCGCCGACATGAAGGCGGAGGCGGTCGCGGGCGCGGTGAAGCGCGCGGCCGAGCTTTACGGCAAGATCATCCGCAAACCCACCGAGGTGCGCGACGCCCTCGATCGCCTGCTTCCGGACATGGATGGGGAGGGGGTCCGCAACGCCGATCTCGTCATCGAAGCGGTGCCGGAAAAGCTCGAGCTGAAGCAGAAGGTCTATGCCGGTCTCGAGCCGCGGATGAAGCCGGGTGCGATTCTTGCGACCAACACCTCGAGCATTCCGCTTCAGGATTTGCGCACCACGCTGGCGCGGCCGGAGCGGCTGGTCGGACTGCACTTCTTCAATCCGGTGTCGCGGCTGCAACTGGTCGAAGTCGTCAGCCATGACGGCAACGATCCGCAAGTGTTGAAAGAGGCGCTCGCCTTCGTCGGCGCGATCGACCGCCTGCCGCTCGCCGTGAAGAGCTCGCCCGGCTTCCTCGTCAACCGCGCGCTGACGCCCTACATGCTGGAGGCGATGGTGATGCTGGACGAGAAGACCGACCAGCGCCTGATCGACGCCGCGGCCGAGCAGTTCGGCATGCCGATGGGGCCGATCGAGCTGGCCGACCAGGTCGGGCTCGACATCTGCCTCGATGTCGGCGACATGCTGCGCACCAAGTTCGGCGATCTGTTGCCGCCGACACCCGCCTGGCTGCGCGAGAAGGTCGCCAAGGGCGAGCTCGGCCGCAAGACCGGCAAGGGCTTCTACACCTGGAGGGACGGCAAGGCGGAGAAGGCGCCGCTCTCCGAGACCGGCCCGCGTGTGACCGACCAGATGATCGACCGCCTGGTGCTGCCGATGTCCAACGTCTGCGTCGCGGCGCTTCGCGAAGGCATCGTCGACGATCCCGATGCGGTCGATGGCGCCATGATCTTCGGCACGGGGTATGCACCGTTCCGCGGCGGTCCGCTGAACTATGCGCGCTCCCGCGGCGTGGATAATGTCGTGTCCACCTTGCGTGAGCTCGCCGATCGATTCGGCGGACGTTTCGCGCCTGACGCGGGCTGGGACAATTTCAAGTGAGCAATCTCAAGTGAGAGAGGCATGAACGAGCAGGCGAATACCGGGCCGAGCGGCGATCTCTGCATCCGCACGCTGGCGATGCCCGCCGACACCAACGCGAACGGCGACATTTTCGGCGGCTGGCTGCTCAGCCAGATGGACGTCGGCGGCGGCGTGTTCGCCTCGAAGGTCGCGAAGTCGCGCACCGTGACGGTTGCGATCGAGGCGATGAACTTTCGCAAAGCCGTCTATGTCGGCGATCTCGTCTCGGTCTATGCCAATCTCGTGCGTGTCGGGCGCACCTCGTTGACGGTGCATCTGGAGGCGTGGGCGCTGCGCCGCGGAGAGGAACATCCGTTCCTCGTCACCGATGGCAACTTCACCTACGTCTCGATCGACGAACACGGCCGCCCGCAGGCGGTTCGCCCGTCCGACACGGTGATCGCGACGTAATCGCGCGCGGTGTATGACCGCGCGGCGTTGCATCCGCGCTCGTCGCGTCTTCGCCAAGAACAAGTCATAAAACGGATGAGGTCCCGGCGTACTCCATTGCGAGTCGATTCGGGGTGGAAACGGCCTCAAATGCCCAGGAACCTTTGGGCAGAAGTGTCGTTATTTGCCCGCACTTGAGGAATCCACGGGCCATGCCGGACAGCTACATCATCGAAGTCAATTCGCAGACCGCAGGTATCGTCGTTCGTTCTCAAGGAGGCTACTGCTTTTTCGCCTCGTCCGACCGCTTCTACCGCCTCGAAGGCCAGCTCTTCCGCAACGCCCGCGAAGCCGAGCGCGCCGCGCGCAAGCTGGTTAACGGCGATGTGACGGAAGCGGCGTAATTTCGCCTGTCATTCCGGGGCGCGCGGCCGGAATCCATCGTGCCACAGAGAATGTCGATGAATGGAGTCCGGGTCCGCGCCTTTCGGCGCGTCCCGGAATGTCGCCGTTGATCACAATTTCGTCGCCGCGCGTGACAGCAGCTTCCAGTCGTCGCCCTGCTTCTGCCAGTTCATCAGGATGTGAAGGTTGGTCGGCACTTTTTTCCCATCGGCTGCCATCTCCTGTTCCGCCACCCAATGGAAGCGCACGATCGCGGCCGGGCCGACGACCTTGATGGTCGGGTCCTTGTATTCGACCGACAGGAATTTCGATTTGCCGTCGGTGGCGTTGGTGATGAAGGTCGCCTTGTCCTCCACCTTGCCGCTGGAATGGCTGTAGCTCAGATCGTCCCAGCACAGCGTGCCGAGCGCCTTCGGGTCGGCCGCGATCTGGGCGAGGCGGAAGGCCTCCACCTTCTTCGCCACGGCCTCTTCGTCCGCTGAGGCGGCCAGCGCCGGTGTCGCGAGAGCGAGCGCGGAGACGGCAAGAGCCGGAACGGCAAGAGCCGGAACGGCAAGGGTCGAGAGAGCCAGATCGCGTCGGTTGATCGTCATCGTTTCCTCCTTTTTGATCTTGAAGAGAGTGTTGCAGCCACGCGCGGCTTTGTCGAGTGGTCACGTCGTCGTCATGCGCATGCGTCATTGCGTGATCGCAGCCATATTGATACGTGTCGCGCATCGATGCGTCGTGCATTTGGGAAAGTACGGAAATGATCGAGGCCAAGGACAATGCGACGGGCAGGGCATTGCTGTTCGACATCGACGGTACGCTTGCCAATACCGATCCGCTGCACCTGAGGGCTTTCAACGAGGTGCTCGGTCCTCACGGCCATGTCTTCGATCACGCGCGGTTCTCGAGGGAGCTGCAAGGGTTCGCCAATGTATCGATCGGGGAGCGCTTTCTGCCCGACGAGGCGCCGGAACGGCGCGCCTTGATCCTCGATGAGAAGGAGGAAGTCTTCCGCGCGCTCGTCGCCGGGCAGATCGAGCCGCTGCCGGGCCTGATGGCGCTGCTCGACCGGGCGGACGCGGCCGGCGTTCCCATGGTTGCCGTGACCAACGCACCGCGTCTCAACGCCGAGCTGCTGCTCTCCGGCCTCGGCATCACGCACCGTTTCAAGGGCCTTGTGATCGGCGACGAGCTGCCGCACGGCAAGCCGCATCCGCTGCCCTATCAGGAAGGGCTGCGCTTCGCCGGCGCGAGGCCGGAAACCTCGGTCGCATTCGAGGACTCCCGCACCGGCGTGCAATCGGCCACGGCGGCCGGCATTCCGACCATCGGGATCCGGACCAGCCTCGGCCATGCCGACCTGATTGCAGCCGGCGCGGTCGCCTCCGCCAGCGGCTTCGACGATCCGGACCTGCTCGCGCCTCTGGCGGCCGCGATGGCGTGGTGAGAGGCCTCGTCCGTTAACCGTGATCGGCGCGCGCATTGACCGATCGCCCGAACCGCCGCACCATGCACCTTCCAGACTTGAGGCCATTGCCGTGACCGGATTGACCCATCGCCAAGCCGAAATCCTCAACATCGCGCGCGCCTCCGGCCGCGTCATGGTCGAGGAGCTGGCGCGCCGGTTCGAGGTCTCGGCGCAGACCATCCGCAAGGATCTCAACGACCTCTGCGAACGGCGCTCGCTGACCCGCATCCATGGCGGCGCCATCATCGCCTCGGGCGTGGAAAACCTCGCCTATGAGGCGCGCCGCTTCGTCGCCGCCGAGGAGAAGAAGGCGATTGGGGCTGCGGCCGCCTCGCTGATCCCGAACGGATGCTCGCTCTTCATCAACATCGGCACCACGACGGAGGAGGTCGCGAGCGCGCTGACCTCGCATGAGGATCTCCTCGTCATCACCAACAACCTCAATGTCGCGATGCTGCTCTACCGCCATCCCCGTATCGAGGTGGTGGTCGCCGGCGGCACGGTGCGGCGTGCCGACGGCGCAGTGGTCGGCTCGACCGCGACGCAGCTGATCGGCCAGTTCAAGGTCGATTACGCCATCATCGGCGCCTCCGCGATCGACGAGGAGGGCGCGCTGCTCGACTTCGACTATCGCGAGGTGCAGGTCGCGCAAGCCATCATCGCCAATGCCCGCAGCGTCATGCTGGTCGCGGATTCGACGAAGCTTCGCCGCAGCGCACCGGTGCGCATCGCCCACATGACCCAGATCCAGACCTTCGTCACCGACCAGGAGCTGCCCGAACGCCTCGCCACCATTTGCCACAGCAAGGGCATCGAAGTGGTGGAGGCGATGCCGAAGGGAGCGGATATTGATGATGTGCAGGCCGACGCTCAGGAACCCGCACCGGTGGTGCGGCTGAGATAGGACTATGGGTCCCACGGGTTGAGCAGGGGGACGCCGAATGCCGCAAAATCCTTCACATTGCGCGTGACGAGCGTGAGGTCGTTTGCAAGCGCAGTCGCGGCAAAGAAGCCATCCATGACGGACAGGGCAACGCCGCTGCGGCGGCTCTGAGCCGTCAGGTCGCCCCAGCGCTCGGCCACCGCCTGGTCGATCGGCAGGACACGTTCGGCAAACCGCGTCGGCAGATCGTGGGTAAGCCACGCGGCCAGTGCCGAGCGCCGCCGGCCATCCTCCAGCAATGCGATGCCGCGGCGAAGCTCGGCGATCGATGCAACGCTGATGAACGCGCGATCCTCATCGATCGTATCGAGCCACGCCAAGACTTTCGGCGAAGGCGCGGGCCGCTGAACCTCCGACAGCACGTTGGTGTCGAGCAGCAGGTTCACGGCATCTCGTCGCGTGGCGCGTCGTGCACGCGTTCAAGTTCAAGGTCGGCGCCGCGCAGCGGAGAGGCCAGCAGGAATTCGGCCAGCGTGCCTTTGCGTGCGGCCTTGCGCGCCCATTCCTCGGCGGAAACGACCACGGCGTTCGGCTTGCCGTGACGGGTGATGACCTGGGGGCCGGTTTGGGCACGGTCGATCACCTCGGACAGTCGTGCCTTGGCGTTGGCAAGCGTCCACGTGCCATCAGCCGGAAGCGTGTCGGGTGCAGGGTTGTGATCGGCCATTCGGGTGAGAACCAATATAACTATAATGACTATAATTCTGTGTGGCTGACCATTCAAGAGTGCGGTTGCTTATGGAATCGCAGTCCAAGCTGCTCATTTCCTCGGCCGATTGCCCACCAAAAAAGTTCCGCTTTCACTTCCTTTCGCCTCTCTTTCATCTTGCTTTCGCTTTTCGGTGTGATCTAATCAAAAACGAAAGTAACCACTCGAAGGAACGAGTGAGTCGCCGGGGGATGCGTCTGTTGGAGCGTATTTTCGACCTCGCCATCATCGGAGGCGGTGTTAACGGCTGCGGCATCGCGCGCGACGCGGTGGGCCGCGGCAACACGGTTTTCCTGTGCGAAATGAACGATCTGGCGAGCGGGACGTCGTCCTGGTCGACCAAGCTGGTGCATGGAGGCCTGCGCTATCTCGAATATTACGAGTTTCGCCTGGTCCGCGAAGCGCTGATCGAGCGCGAGATCCTCTGGGGCATCGCGCCCCACATCATCCGCCCGTTGCGTTTCGTTTTGCCGCATCACGCAGGGCTCCGCCCGGCCTGGCTGCTGCGCCTCGGCCTCTTCCTCTATGACCACATCGGAGGCCGCCACCTGCTGCCGGTGACGCGCTCGGTCGATCTCAGGCGCGACGAGGTCGGCCGTCCGCTGATCCCGAATCGCTATACCCGCGCGTTCGAATATTCCGACTGCTTCGTCGATGACGCCCGCCTCGTCGTGCTCAACGCGCGCGATGCCGCCGACAAGGGCGCCGAGATCCGCACCCGCACCCGTGCCACCGAGATCCGCCAGGCCGACGGCATCTGGACCGTCAGCATGGTCAACACGCTGACCGGTGCACGCTCATCCATCCAGGCCCGGGCGCTGGTCAATGCCGGCGGCCCCTGGGTCGAGGACGTGCTCGGCCGCGGCGCCGGCGTCAACGCGAAAGCCAAGGTGCGCCTGGTGCAGGGCTCGCACATCGTGGTGAAGAAACTCTACGACCACGACCGCGCTTACATGTTCCAGAACGCCGACGGCCGCATCATCTTCGTGATCCCGTATCAGGACGATTTCACGCTGATCGGCACCACCGACCGCGACTATGATGGCGATCCCGCCAAGGTGAAGGCGACGGCCGAGGAGATCCAGTATCTCTGCGCCGCCGCGAGCGAATATCTGGCCAAGCCGGTGACGCCGGAGGACGTGGTCTGGACCTATTCCGGCGTGCGCCCGCTCTATGACGACGGCGCCAGCGAAGCCAAGGCCGCAACGCGCGACTACGTGTTCGAGCTCGACACGCCCGGCGGCGCGCCGCTGCTCTCGATCTATGGCGGCAAGATCACGACCTACCGCCGCCTTGCCGAAGAGGCGCTGGAGCGGCTTTCGCCCTATCTCCGCAGCGCGAAAGCCCGCGAAGGCTGGACCGGCAAATGGCCGCTGCCTGGTGGCGACATGGATGTGTCCGACATCGACGGGCTGATCGCCGAGCTCCAGCGGGGCTATCCCTTCCTCGGCCACGCGCATGCGCGCCGCCTCGCGCGCGCCTATGGCACCCGCGCCATCAAGCTGCTCGGTGACGCGAAATCGGCCGCCGATCTCGGCCAGTCCTTCGGCGCGACGCTCACCGAGCGCGAGGTCCGCTACCTCATGGCCAACGAATGGGCTGTGACCGCCGAGGACATCGTCTGGCGCCGCTCCAAGCTCGGCCTGCGACTATCTGCCGACGAGATCGCGGCGCTTGACGACTGGATCAGGACCCACGCCGTGCCGCAAAGTCCCCTGCTGGAAGCGGGAGGACGCTCATGACCGTCATGCTCGATCACGTGACCAGGACCGTCGATGGTGTTGCGCACATCCGCGATGTCTCGCTGACGCTCGAGAGCGGCACGCTCAACGTGCTGCTCGGGCCGACGCTGTCGGGCAAGACCTCGATCATGCGGCTGCTGGCCGGCCTCGACAAGCCGACCACGGGCAAGGTGCTGGTCAACGGCAAGGACGTCACCGGCGTCGACGTGCGCCAGCGCTCGGTCGCCATGGTCTATCAGCAGTTCATCAACTACCCCTCGTTCACGGTCTACGAGAACATTGCCTCGCCCTTGCGCGTGCAGGGCAAGCCGCGCGATGAGATCGAGGCGCGCGTGGCGGAAGCGGCAAGGCTGCTCAGGCTCGAGCCGTTCCTGAAGCGCACACCGCTCCAGCTTTCCGGCGGCCAGCAGCAGCGCACTGCGATGGCGCGCGCGCTGGTCAAGGGCGCCGATCTCGTGCTGCTCGACGAGCCGCTCGCCAATCTCGACTACAAGCTGCGCGAGGAGCTGCGCGCCGAGCTGCCGCGCATCTTCGAGGCCTCGGGCGCGATCTTCGTCTATGCCACCACCGAGCCGACCGAAGCGCTTCTGCTCGGCGGCAACACGGTGTGCATGTGGGAGGGCCAGGCGCTTCAGATCGGCGGGACGCCCAACGTCTACCGTCGTCCGCAGACGCTGCGCGTCGCGCAGGTGTTCTCGGATCCGCCGCTCAACCTCGTCGGCATCGAGAAGAAGAACGGTTCGGTGCAATATGCGGGAGGTATCGCCGCGCCGGCGTCCGGCCTCTATTCCTCTCTCGCCGACGGCGTCTATCGCGTCGGTTTTCGCGCGCATCAGCTTGCGCTCGCCAATGGCGAGACCGACCGCCACGCCTTCCATGCCACGGTGACGGTGACCGAGATCACCGGTTCGGAGAGTTTCGTGCATCTGACCCGCGACGGATTGAACTGGGTGGCGGTGCTGCACGGCGTGCACGAGTTCGAGCCCGGCCAGTCCATCGATGCCGTGCTCGATCCCAACGACGTCTTCGTATTCGACGCGGCTGATCGCCTCGTCGCAGCTCCAAGCTCGTGAGGGGGATGCGCCATGGCCCGCATTGACCTCGTCGATCTCGCCCACTCCTACGGCGGCAACTCTGCGCCGCAGGAAAGCTTTGCGCTGAAGCCGGTGACCATGACCTGGCGGCAGGGCGGCGCCTATGCGCTGCTCGGGCCGTCCGGCTGCGGCAAGACCACGCTGCTCAACGTCATCTCCGGCATCATCACGCCGTCGCGGGGGAAAATCCTGTTCGACGGCAAGGACATCACACCGCTGTCAACCCAGAAGCGCAACATCGCCCAGGTGTTCCAGTTTCCGGTGATCTACGACACCATGACGGTGGGGCAGAACCTGGCGTTTCCGTTGAAGAACCGCGGCGTGCCGAAAGCCGAGATCGACAGGCGCGTCGCCGAGATCGGCCGCCTGCTCGACCTCGAGCCCTACCTGAACCGCAAGGCGACGCGGCTCACGGCCGACGCCAAGCAGAAGATCTCGCTCGGCCGCGGCCTCGTGCGCAACGACGTCGCCGCGGTGCTGTTCGACGAGCCGCTGACCGTGATCGATCCCGAGCTGAAATGGCAGCTGCGCTCGAAGCTCAAGGCGCTGCATCGCGAGCTCGATCTCACGATGATCTACGTCACCCACGACCAGACCGAGGCGCTGACCTTCGCCGACACCGTCGTCGTCATGCATGACGGCCGCGTGGTGCAGAGCGGCACGCCGGCGGAGCTGTTCGACAAGCCGGCGCACACCTTCGTCGGCTATTTCATCGGCTCGCCCGGCATGAACATCCTGCCGGCCGAGGTGAGGGGACGAGAGGCGCTGATCGACGGCCACGTCATCGCGCTGAACCGTAGCTACGATCATTTGCCCGCGGGCGCGAAGATCGAGATCGGCGTTCGGCCGGAATTCGTCGAAGCCGTCGCGCCGGCGCCGGGCCTGCTCTCCGCGAAGATCGAACGCATCGACGATCTCGGTCGCATCCGCTTCGCGCGCACGCGCCTCGGCGATGCCAAGCTCGCGGCGCGTGCGCCGGCGGGCTTCACCGGCGCGGACGGCACCGCCGGGCTGAAGTTCGATCCGTCGCATGTTCACGTCTATGCCGACAGCCTTCTGGTGGAGGGAGCCGCCTGATGGACAAGACCATCAACCAAAAAGCCTGGTTCCTGGTGCTGCCGGTGTTCCTGGTCGTCGCCTTCTCGGCCGTGCTGCCGTTGATGACGGTGGTGAACTATTCGATGCAGGACACGTTCGGCAACAACCAGTTCTTCTGGAACGGCGTCGGCTGGTTCAAGGAGCTGCTCGATCCCTCGACCGATCTCGGCGGCCGCTTCCTCGCCTCGCTCGGCCGTAATCTGTTCTTCTCGCTGGTGATCCTCGCCATCGAGGTGCCGCTCGGCATCGTCGTCGCGCTGTCGATGCCGCGCGACGGCTGGACCGTCGCGGCCTGCCTCGTCATCCTCGCGCTGCCGCTGCTGATTCCGTGGAACGTGGTCGGCACCATCTGGCAGATCTTCGGCCGGCCGGACATCGGCCTGCTCGGCTATGTGCTCAACCACATCGGCTTCGACTATAATTACGTCTCCAACGACATCGACGCCTGGGTCACCGTCATCGTGATGGACGTCTGGCACTGGACCAGCCTGGTCGCGCTGCTCTGCTACGCCGGCCTGAAGTCGATCCCGGAGGCCTATTACCAGGCGGCGCAAATCGACGGCGCCTCGCGCTGGGCGGTGTTCAAGGCGATCCAGCTGCCGAAGATGAACCGCGTGCTACTGATCGCGGTGCTGCTGCGCTTCATGGACAGCTTCATGATCTACACCGAGCCGTTCGTCGTCACCGGCGGCGGACCCGGCAACTCGACCACCTTCGTCTCGATCGAGCTGGTCAAGATCGCGCTCGGCCAGTTCGACCTCGGCAAGGCTGCCGCGCTGTCGCTGGTCTACAACCTCATCATCCTGATCGTCTGCTGGATCTTCTACACCGTCATGACCAATGCCGGTGTCGAACGCAAAGTCCAGGCGGAGAGCGAGCCGGGGGTGGAGCCCAAGGCTTCGGCCGCGCTCAAGCCCGTGCCCGCGTTCAAGCCAAAGGAAGGAGTGGCCTGATGCATTCGATCCCCGGCCGCCGCCTCATCATGGGGCTGTTCCTGGTCTTCCTGCTGCTGCCGATCTACTGGCTGGTCAACATGAGCTTCAAGACCAACAGCGAGATCGTCTCGACGATGACGTTGTGGCCGCACACCCCGACGCTCCAGCACTACAAGCGCATCTTCACCGACGAGAGCTGGTATTCCGGCTACATCAACTCGCTGGAATACGTCGTCCTCAACACCATCATCTCGATCTCGGTGGCGCTGCCGGCGGCCTACGCGTTCTCGCGCTACCGCTTCCTCGGCGACAAGCATCTGTTCTTCTGGCTGCTGTCGAACCGCATGGCACCGGCTGCGGTCTATGCGCTGCCGTTCTTCAACCTCTATTCGGCGATCGGGCTGTTCGATACGCCCTGGGCCGTCGCGCTCGCGCACTGCATCTTCAACGTTCCGCTGGCGGTCTGGATCCTCGAAGGTTTCGTCTCCGGCGTGCCGCGCGAGATCGACGAGACCGCGTTCCTCGACGGCTATTCCTTCCCGCGCTTCTTCATCAAGATCCTGGTGCCGCTGATCGCCAGCGGCATCGGCGTCGCCGCGTTCTTCTGCTTCATGTTCTCCTGGGTCGAGCTGCTGCTCGCGCGCACGCTGACCTCGGTGCAGACCAAGCCGATCGCGGCGATCATGACGCGCACGGTGTCGGCCGCGGGCATGGATTGGGGCCTGCTGGCCGCGGCCGGCGTGCTCACCATCATTCCGGGCGCGCTGGTGATCTGGTTCGTCCGCAATTACATCGCGCGCGGCTTCGCGCTCGGCCGGGTGTAGGGAGGCTGTTATGGAATCCATCGCATGGATGGCCTGGACGCTGCCGACTGCGATCTTCTTCGCCGCGCTTGCCTGCACGCTTGCGGCGATGACGTGGCTCGCGGCGGTCTATCCCGAGGCCGAGCGCGTCGGCGTGCTGCGCATCCCGACCACGCGCGGCGACCGCCTGTTCGTCTCGCTGATTGCGGCCGCCGTCATCCACCTCGTGTGGATCGGCCTCGTCGGCAACGACGCGATCGCCACGCTGCCGATCGGCGAGGAGGGTTTTGAGATCTCGAGCCTGTGGCTCGCGAGTGGGATTTCGCTGGCCACGGCCGTGCTCATTTTCCGCACGGTCTGAAGCTCGCGAAGGGACGGCCAGATCCGGGGGCAACCCGGGCCTGTATAAAATTTTGTCGCTGCAACGGAGGAACAACATGCGACAGTTTAGGAGAAGGAAAGGTCCATTGACCAAGAGCAGTTTTCTGACCATGTCCAGCACTGCCGCGCTTCTGGCGGCGTCGTTCGCCGTCTCGGCGCCGGCTCGTGCTGCCGACGACGCCGCGATCCAGAAGTGGATTGCGGAATTCCAGCCCTCGACGCTGTCGAAGGAAGACCAGAAGAAGGAGCTGGAGTGGTTCGCCAAGGCCGCCGAGCCCTTCAAGGGCATGGAGATCAACGTCGTCTCCGAAACCATCACGACCCACGAATACGAATCGCAGACGCTGGCCAAGGCGTTCTCCGAGCTCACCGGCATCAAGCTCAAGCACGACATCATCCAGGAAGGTGACGTCGTCGAGAAGCTGCAGACCCAGATGCAGTCCGGCAAGAACGTCTATGACGGCTGGATCAACGATAGCGACCTGATCGGCACGCACTTCCGCTACAATCAGACGATCGCGCTGTCGGACTACATGACCGGCGAGGGCAAGGACGTCACCGATCCCATGCTCGACGTCAACGACTTCATCGGCAAATCGTTCGGCACGGCGCCGGACGGCAAGCTCTACCAGCTGCCCGACCAGCAGTTCGCCAATCTCTACTGGTTCCGCTACGACTGGTTCACCAACCCCGACTACAAGGCCAAGTTCAAGGCCAAGTACGGCTACGAGCTCGGCGTGCCCGTGAACTGGTCCGCCTACGAGGACATCGCCGAGTTCTTCACCAACGACATCAAGGAGATCAACGGCGTCAAGGTCTACGGCCATATGGACTATGGCAAGAAGGACCCCTCGCTCGGATGGCGCTTCACCGACGCCTGGCTGTCGATGGCCGGCAACGGCGACAAGGGCATTCCGAACGGTCTGCCGGTCGACGAGTGGGGCATCCGCATGGAAGGCTGCCGTCCGGTCGGCTCCTCGGTCGAGCGTGGTGGCGACACCAACGGTCCGGCCGCGGTCTACTCGATCACCAAGTACCTCGAGTGGATGAAGAAGTACGCGCCGCCGCAGGCCCAGGGCATGACGTTCTCCGAGTCCGGCCCCGTGCCGGCCCAGGGCAACATCGCCCAGCAGATGTTCTGGTACACCGCCTTCACCGCCGACATGGTGAAGCCGGGCATCGCCGTGATGAACGCGGACGGTACGCCGAAGTGGCGTATGGCTCCGTCGCCGCACGGTTCGTACTGGAAGGAAGGCATGAAGCTCGGCTACCAGGACGCCGGCTCCGTGACGTTGTTGAAGTCGACCCCGGCGGATCGCCGCAAGGCAGCCTGGCTCTATCTCCAGTTCATCGTCTCCAAGACGGTGTCGCTGAAGAAGAGCCATGTCGGTCTCACCTTCATCCGTGAATCCGACATCTGGGACAAGTCGTTCACCGAGCGTGCGCCGAAGCTCGGCGGCCTGATCGAGTTCTACCGCTCGCCCGCGCGCGTGCAGTGGACCCCGACCGGCAACAACGTGCCCGACTATCCGAAGCTCGCCCAGCTCTGGTGGCAGAACATCGGCGATGCGTCGTCCGGTACGAAGACGCCGCAAGCCGCGATGGACGCACTGGCCGCTGCCCAGGACTCCGTCATGGAGCGCCTGGAGAAGTCCGGCGTACAGGGCGCCTGCGGTCCGAAGCTGCACAAGAAGGAGTCGGCCGAATACTGGTTCGCCAAGGCCCAGAAGGACGGCACCATCGCTCCGCAGCGCAAGCTCGCCAACGAGAAGCCGAAGGGCGAGACGGTCGACTACGACACGCTGATCAAGTCGTGGCCGGCCACCCCGCCCAAGCGCGCGGAAGTGAAGTAAGCCTCGCGCAGAGCGTCATCAAGCACGAAAGGCCGGGAGCGATCCCGGCCTTTTTCTTCTGGTCGAGTCAGGTGCGCTCGCAATGGCGAGATTGTGGGACGGCCTTACCGCACCACAACGGTCATCGCCCGCGAAGGCGGGCGATCCAGTACGCCCCGGCCTCTCGGATGAATCTCACTGCTGGTGGAATACTGTCATGCCCCGCCTTCGCGGGGCATGACGGCGTGTGGAGAGGACCTACTCCGCCGCCTCGGCCGCCAGCGTCGGGTAGTCCGTGTATCCCTTCGCGCTGCCGCCGTAGAACGTCGTCTTGTCCCAGTCGTTGAGCGCCGCGCCGGTCTTCAGCCGCTCGACGAGGTCGGGGTTGGAGATGAACGGCTTGCCGAACGCGATGAGATCGGCGGCGTTCGCGTCCAGCACCTTGGTCGCGAGATCGAAATCGTAGCCGTTGTTGGCGACGTAGGCGCCGGAGAAGCGCTTGCGCAAGGACGCGTAGTCGAACGGGGCGAAGTCGCGCGGCCCGCCGGTGGCGCCCTCGACGACGTGGAGATAGACCAGCTTCAGCGCGCTGAGGCCGTCGACGATGTGATCGAACAAGGCTTGCGGATTGCTGTCGGAGACGTCGTTGGCCGGCGTCACCGGCGAGATGCGGATGCCGGTGCGGTCGGCGCCGGCCTCGGCGGCAACTGCCCTGGAGACCTCGAGCATCAGCCGCGCGCGGTTCTCGATGGAGCCGCCGTAGGCGTCGGTGCGCTTGTTGGCGCCATCCTTGGCGAACTGGTCGAGCAGATAGCCGTTGGCGCCGTGAATCTCGACGCCGTCGAAGCCGGCCTCCAGCGCATTCTTCGTGGCGCGCTTGAAGTCGTCGATGATCCCTGGAATTTCGGAGAGCTCGAGCGCGCGCGGCTCGGAGACGTCGGCAAAGGTGCCGTTCACGAAAGTCTTGCCCTTGGCACGGATCGCGCTCGGCGCCACCGGGGCTGCGCCATTGGCCTGGAGGTCGACATGCGAGATGCGACCGACATGCCAGAGTTGGATGAAGATCTTGCCGCCGCGCTCATGCACCTTGTCGGTGACCTTGCGCCAGCCGGCGACCTGGTCCTTCGAGTAGATGCCGGGGGTGTCCTGGTAGCCCTGGCCCTGCTGCGAGACCTGGCTCGCTTCGGTGATCAGCAGGCCCGCGGAGGCGCGCTGGCCGTAATAGTCGGCGGCGAGCGCGCCGGGGACGAACGTGCCGGGAATGGCGCGGTTGCGCGTCAGCGGCGCCATCACCAGGCGATTGGCCAGCGTGATCGGGCCGAGCTTGTAGGTCTCAAACAATTTGGTCGAACGGCTCATGGGATGCTTCCAGGCGGTGAGAGGTCCGGAACACTTGTGCATCGCGGCAATCAGCGCAAGGGAGGAGCCATACGGAAAGTGCAGGCGAGCTACGCGGCAAGGTCCGCGTAGCATAATTCATGTGCAATTCGGGCCGCGGCGGCGGATTTGATCTCCCTGCCGCGCCCGCTTGATATGCGGGCTTAGTTCGCGCCGAGGAAATCGCGCTTGCCGATCTCGACGCCGTTGTGGCGCAGGATGCCGTGCGCGGTCGTGGCGTGGAAATAGAAGTTGGGCAGCGAGAACGCGCTGAGGAATTGCTGGCCCTTCATGGTGATGGATTTGTCGGGGCCGGCCGGGAAGGTGACGTCCTTGGTGTCGGCGCCCTCGAATTGCGCGGGCTTGAACGACTTCACGTAGTCGATCGTCTTGGCCAGCCGCTGCTTCAATTCGGCAAAGCTGGTCTCGGTGTCGGGCGTCGAGGGCACGTCGCTGTGGGTCAGCCGTGCGCAGCCCTTGGCGGCGAAATCGCTGACGAGCTGGATCTGCTTCGACAGCGGCAGCATGTCCGGGAACAGGCGGGAGCCGAGCAGGACGCTCGGGTCGACCTTCTTGGCCGCGCAATGCGCCTCGGCTTTGGTGAGCAGGCCGGTCAGGCTGTTCAGCATCTGCAAATAGGCGGGGACGACGGCGTCGTAGAAGGACATGTGATGCTCGCTTCAATGGTGGGAAATCTCAGGAGAAAACCTGAGCCACTCACATGGGAACGTCATGGAAAAATACAATCGCGAAAGCGGCTTGTGCGGTGCGAAAATTCTACGGCGCCGGCTTGCCACGATGCCGTTCGTGCCACTCCCTCGCTGTCGTCGCCCGGCTTGGCCGGGCGATCCAGTACTCCGAGACGTTTGTGGTCAAATCGATGGGCCGCGGCGTACTGGATGCCCCGCCGGAGCCTGTCATCGGGCTCGCCAAAGGCGAGACCCGGTGGCGGGGCATGACGGAGAGTAGGTGGGCTACCGCACTGTCGCCTGGGGCTGTGCCTGCGCCGTGCCGCCGCCGCGCATGCGCGCGAGCAGCTCCGCGGTCGGCCAGGAATCGGCCGGCAGGCCGTACTTGATCTGCATCGCCTTCACGGCGGCGCGGCTCTGCTGGCCCAGCACGCCGTCGACCTTGCCGACATTGAAGCCGGCCTGGACCAGAAGCTGCTGCAATTGCTTGAGCTCGTTGAACGGCAGTTGTGCGACCGGCGCGGCTGGCTTGCGCATCGGAGCCGCGCCCGCGATGCGGGTGGCGAGATAGCCGGCCGTGGTCGAGTAGATCAGCGAGTTATTCCACTCGGTGTAGGCCGCGAAATTCGCATACGCCATGAAGGCAGGACCGGTCCGTCCCATCGGCAGCAGCACGGAGGCCGGCAGATTGTCGTTCGGCAGCGGCCGGCCGTCGGGATAGGTCACCCCGAGCTGCGCCCATTTCGAGCGCGGCTGCTGCACGGTGAGGTCGGTCTGCTCCCATGGCAGGTTCTGCGGCACCTTGATCTCCTCCAGCCACGGTTCGCCGCGCCGCCACTTCAGGCCGTTGGCGATGTAGTTGGCGGTCGAGCCGATCACGTCGGGCTCGCTGCGCAGGAGGTCGCGCCGTCCGTCGCCGTCGTAATCGACGGCGTAGTTGACGTAATGCACGGGCAGGAATTGCGTCTGGCCGAGCTCGCCGGCCCAGGAGCCGATCATCTCGTCGGGTGTGAGATCGCCACGGTCGATGATTTTCAGCGCGGCGATGGTCTCGTTCACGAACATCTCCGAGCGGCGGCAGTCATAGGCGAGCGACACCAGCGATTTCAGCGTCGGCAGATTGCCCATGTTGGCACCGAAGTCGCTCTCCAGGCCCCAGAACGCAGCGATCACCGCCGGCGGCACGCCATATTCCTTTTCGGCGCGCGCGAACGCGGCGGCGTGGGCCTTGATGTGCTGCTGGCCGTTCTGCATGCGATAGGGCGCGGCCATGCGGCCGGCGAACTCGGTGAAGAGCTGGCCGAACACGCGCTGGCCGCGGTCGCGGTTGACGATGCCCTGGTCGTAGACGAGGTAGGGCGAAGCCTCTGAGATCGTCCGCTGCGACACGCCGGCGGCCACCGCCTGCTGTTTCACGTCGGCGAGGAAGCGATCGAAGCTCGCGCCATTGTGGCACGAGGCCGCACGCGGCGAGGAGGCGGTGGCCTTCGGCGCCGCAGGCCTTGCGGGCAGCGGCGCGAGCTGGGCGGAGGCAGTGGCGGAGCATGCGAGGAGCGCGACGGCCGCGATCAGAAATCGGGTCTGGACCATAGGGGTTCCGGCGGGGAGGGAAGGCGTGGATTCGCCTGAAGTCTAGGTGAAGTGACGGCCTCAGGCCATCCTTTCCATGCCATGCCAACATGCCGAATGCGAGGGAGCGGATGTCGCGCGGCCTAGCCGAACAGCCGCATCAGCAGTGCTTTCCCGACAGGGAGCGCTCTGACGCCGCGATAGGCGCGGACATATTCGCCGGCATAGAATGCCCGGATCGCATGCACACGCGTATCCATGCCTTCCTCGAACCGCACCGCGAATCCGTCCGTGGTTCGCCGCACGACGATCGCCGCGATCGAGCGGCCGTAGATCCGGCATTCGATCGTGCTGCCGAGGAGCGGCGGATCGGAATCGATCAGCCGCGCGCCGGTAATGGAGATGTCGGCGAGCCGTGCGAGATGCGACTTGCCGTCCTGACGCAGCAGCACCGGCTCATTGCGATGAAAGCGCTCGGCCTTGCGCTTGCGCGGCTGCTCGATGCAGACGAAGCAGACCACGGTGAGGATGAGCGCGTTGTAGAGGCTCCAGGCCAGGGCCAGTCCGCCATAGGCGATGTTCTCGCCGCGCAGGTCCAGGATGAAGGCATAGGCAATGGCCGCCAGCGTGATGAGAAGCGCGCAGCCGTAGATCCGCAGGAGCGGCCATTCGACAAATCTCCTGTCGCGGTCGCCGCCCTTCGCCGTGACCTTGAATTTGTGTCCCTTCGGCTTCAACAGGCCGGCTGCCACCGCCTTGAGCACCGCGGGCGCGGCGATGAATTGCGAGACGTCCGTCATCATGGCGAGCGAGCGGCCGTGCGACAGCCAGGCCATGGTAAGACCGTGCCAGACGTAGAACGGCAGGAAGAAGCGCAATAGCTCGGTGAGATCCGCCTGCACCGCCTTGACGCCGAACAGCAGGAACAGCCAGGGCACCATGAGCCCCGCGACCTTCGACGTGTAGACCGCAGACCAGCTCATGAAGGCATCGATCAGCGAGAGCCGGTCGATAAAGGACAGCTTTGAGTCCTGCGAGAGCGGTCCGCTGCGGCCGCGCACGATTTGCATCAGGCCGAGGCACCAGCGCGCACGCTGGGTGATGTATTCCTTCAGCCCCTCGGGCGCGAGCCCGATCGTCAACCGTTCGTTGAGATAGATGGTGTTGAAGCCGTTCTCCTTCAGGCGAAGGGTGACGAGGTAGTCTTCCGTGACGGAGTCGGTTGGAAAGCCGCCGATCTGCACCAGCCCGGCGTAGCGAATGAGGGATGAGGTGCCGCAGCAGAAGGCGACGCCCCAGGCGTCCTTCGCCGGCAGGAGGATGTCGAAGAAGAAGCGCTGCTCGTCCGGCCATACATCGGTCGCAGCGAGGTTGGTCTGGATCGGGTCGGGATTGATGAAGTGCTGCGGCGTCTGCACCACGCCGACCGATGCGTCGTCCATGAGCGAGATGGTGCGCGCGAGGAAGTCGGGCCGCGGCACGAAGTCCGCGTCAAGAATGGCCACGAAATCCGGCCGCTCCGGCAGGGCGCCGACGTGCTTGAGCGCATGATTGATGTTGCCGGCCTTGGCGTGGTGGTTGTCGGGCCGTGTGAGATAATGGCAGCCGAGTTCGCCTGCGAGCCGCCGCAGCCAGGGGCGTCGGCCGTCGTCGAGCACCCAGACGCGATAATGGCCGTACGCCAGACCGGTCGCACCGATGATCGTGCGCTCGAGGATCGATCGCTCCTCGTTGTAGGTGCAGATGAAGACGTCGATCAGCGGCGCGCGCGGATCGATGGCACGGCCGTCGATCCTGGCCGCGCCGGTGCGGTCGATGGTCCGGCTCAGAAACAGCAGGGACAATGCGACTGCGACGAGCGAGGCTGTCTCCAGCAGCATGAAGGGATAACCGATCACGGCGTCCGCCGTCAGATGCGGTGGCGGGAGCGTCGCGGTGACACGCCAATAAAGATAGCGGAGCAGGAAAACCAGCGACACGACGGCCAGGAATGAGCGCGCCATCGTGCTGTCGCGCCTGAGCAGCGGCACGACCGCCATGAAGGCGCCGAGCGTAATCAGGCCTGGCGTCAACGCCATCATCACGATCACGGCGCGGTCTCGAGCCGGGCAAACACGACGCGGCCGGTGCGCCCCACGGTGCAGGCGAGGGCAGCGGCATCGCGAGGTGCCACGGTCACGCGATAGGGCGCCTTGCTGAGCGCATCCGGATTGATGGCGAGATTGGCGGGCGCGCCGGCGGCGCCGGTCAAATTGACCACGGTGCCGGAGATCGGCTCGCCGCCGTCATTCGGCTCGAAGGTGGCGCGGTCGCCGAGCTGCAGGCGATTGTAGACGCTCTCGGTGACATTGGCCGTGATGACGGCGCCGCTGCAATCGAGGATCTTGAGCAGGGGCTGGCCGGCCTGCACGTCCTCGCCGGGCGAGGTCATCATCTCCCAGACGCGGCCCGCAACGGGTGTCGTGATGTTGGCTTCGGACAGATCGGCGAAGCGGGCCTCCTCGATGATGATCTCGTTGGCGAGCCAGGCGATCTCGGTGTCGATGCGCGCGAGATCAGCCTCGAGATCGCCGGCGCGCTGACGCATCTCCTCCTCGCGCTGCACCGAGCTCGGGCGGTCGTTGTAGCTGTCGCCGAGGAAGGAGCCGCTCCGTGCCGCGGCGAGCTCGACCTTCGCAGCATCGAGCCGCTTGCGGGCACCGAGCTCGGTTTGCTGTGACACGGAAAGCTCGCGCGTCAGCCGCGCCAGCTCGACCGTTGAGACATTGCCGGACTTCGCGAGCGAGGATGCGCGCTCGACGGCGGCGCTGGCTTCGTCCCGCCGCGCTGCCGCGGCCTCGATCGAGGTCTGGATCTCGGCGATGCGGGCCTCGAGCTGAAGCACGCGTCCCTCGCGGAATTGCGTGGCCTGCCGCGCCAAATCCTTTTGGGCTGCCTGGGCCGCGGCAAGCTTGGTGGCGAGACTGGGCCGCTCGTTCTCCAGGCGCGATTTCTGCCGCCGGAGATCGTCGAGCCTGGTGCGATCGCCGCGCGAGTTCACGACGCGCAGGAGCACGGTTCCGGCACCAAGCTTGGCCTGATCGGTGATGCGCTGGGCGGCTACCACGCGGCCGCCGATCGGCGCACGCAGGGTGACGAGACGAGAATTCAGCACGGCCTCGACGCTCGAATACTCCCAGATCGCACGCAGCGGCAGCCACCCGAACACGGCGATGATGGCAAGTCCGATGGCGATCTTGGCGCCGCGTCGCAGATGCGGCCAGCGCCGCCCGGATTCCGGCGCCGTCTGCGCCTCGGGGGCGTGGCCGGTTTCGTCATCGGCGAACAGCTGCTCGTGCAGCGCCTCCTGTAACCCCTTGGCGTCGGTCTTGATCTCGCTCTTGGTCTCGTGAGGGGAAGGCGTGGATGCAGGGTCGACGGAAGCGGCGCGTAAGCGGTCTACCATGACGGTCACCTTGCTGACGGGAGGTCAACGGAGCCGGTCAATGCGCAAGGGCCGCGCAGCGTGCCCGGTTACCGCGGATTAAGCCGAAGCTGCGCTTTCCAGGTTGCTAAGCGTCCGCGCGTGTTTTTGCGCAAATCCCGGTCAAGCTTTAGCTACGGGGGAAAGGCTGGCCGCGCGCGGCCTTGAATCTGCGGCTCCGCGCCGCATGAACCTTGCGATGCTCGGCGGCATTCATACTTCGAAGACGCCGGCCGGAGGCTCGCCAGCGGCCGGTTCGGGAGACGGCCATGAACTATTTTCGTACCGCAATGCTGCTCGCAGGCCTGACCGCCCTGTTCATGGGCGTGGGCTATCTGATCGGCGGTGCCGCCGGCGCCATGATCGCGCTCGTCATTGCCGCGGCCACCAATCTCTTCACCTATTGGAACTCCGACCGCATGGTGCTCTCGATGTACGGCGCCCATGAGGTCGACCGTTCGACCGCGCCGGAACTGGTCGGCCTCGTCGCCGAGCTTGCGGGCCGCGCGGGCTTGCCGATGCCGCGCGTGTTCCTGATGGACGAGGCGCAGCCCAACGCGTTCGCGACCGGCCGCAATCCCGAGAACGCGGCCGTTGCCGTCACCGCCGGCCTGATGCACCAGCTCAGCCGCGAGGAACTCGCCGGCGTGATCGCGCATGAGCTTGCGCACATCAAGCATCACGACACGCTGCTGATGACGATCACCGCGACCATCGCGGGCGCGATCTCGATGCTGGCGCAGTTCGGCATGTTCTTCGGCGGCCACCGCGACAACAACAACGGCCCGGGCATCGTCGGCTCGATCCTGATGATGATCCTCGCTCCGCTCGGCGCCATGCTGGTGCAGATGGCGATCAGCCGCACCCGCGAATATGCCGCGGACAATCTCGGTGCGCGCATCGTCGGCCAGCCGATGTGGCTGGCGTCGGCGCTGGTGAAGATCGAAAGCGCTGCACATCAGGTTCCGAACTTCGAGGCCGAACGGAATCCCGCGACCGCGCACATGTTCATCATCAATCCGCTGTCGGGCCACGGCGTGGACAATCTCTTCGCCACCCACCCCTCGACGCAGAACCGCATCGCGGCGCTCCAGCAGCTCGCGGCCGAGCTCGGCGCGCAGGCGGCGCCGTCGGTCGGGGCCAACGAAAACTATCCGCCGGCGAGCCCGTGGGGCCGCTCTTCGCGTGGTCCTTCGCGTGGTCCTTGGGGCTAACCGGAACCGGTAAGGATTTGCGCGCGGGTTTGTGACCTGGCGCACACAGGATCGTCCCGGCCGGTGTTAACACCTCGCCGTGATACTTCCTTCGAAAGGGGATGCGTGGCCGGCCCGTTGCCGGTCACCGTCGAAGATGACCAGAGCTGCCGTACTATTGCTGATCGTCCTGGGCGTGCTCGTCGGCCTGTCCACGCACATGGTCGTCAATTGCGGGGACGAGGACGATCCCGACGTCTGCGCGGCCGTGATCGGTTTCTCGCCGCTCCGCGGCTCGCTGATCGCCTTTGCCTATGAAGGGCGCGGGCGGATCGCGCTGCGCCACGGCGACTTCAGGCGGGCGATCGCCGATTTCGACGAGGCCATTCACCTCAATCCCAATCGCGCCTCGCTCTATCGCGACCGCGCGACCGCGCGCCGGCAGAGCGGCGACCTCGAGCTCGCCATCGCGGATTACGACGAGGCGATCGCGCATGATCCCAAGCTCGCCGCGCCCTATCACCAGCGCGGTCTCGCGCTCGCCGCCACCGGAGATCTCGATCGCGCCATCCTGAGCTACAACACGGCGGTCCGTCTCGACCCCTCCGATGCGCAAGCCCGCCTCGATCGTGGCCTGGCATTCCTCGCCCGCGGCCAGGCCGACGATGCGCGCGCCGATTTCGAAGCGGCGCTGGCGCTGCCCGCCGGCAAGGATGTCCGCACGCGCGAGGCAGCGCGCGCCAAGCTCGCCGAACTCGCCAGCGCCGAGCCGACCCGGGTTTCAGCACCGCCGCGGTGAAAGTATCTAACGCTGCGCTCGCCGCTGTGCCCCTCTCCCCCTGTGGGAGAGGGTGGCTCGCCGCGTAGCGGCGAGACGGGTGAGGGGTCTGTCTCCGCGATTGATCCTCTCACAGACGAGTGCGCGGATAGAACCCCTCATCCGGCGCCATAGCCGAAGCTTCGCTTCGGCGTTCCTAAGAACGGCGGCCGAAGGCCGCCTATGCCACCTTCTCCCACAAGGGGAGAAGGAAGAAGTGTCCGCTACTTCGTCTTCTTGGCTTTCGCCTTCGCGGCCTTCTTCACCGGCTTCTCCTTCGCCGGCTTCTTCTCCACCTTCGCCGCGATCGGCGTGCTGGCCGCGATTCGCATCGATCGCGCGTAGCTGTCGGCGACGTTGTCGGCGGACATCTGGAGGCGCTTGGCGGCGGCGGTGGCCTGCTCCATGGTGGCCTTGGCCATCATCTTGAAGCGGTCGCCGGTCTCCTTGCCCTTGGCCTTGGCCGCAAGGCCGTTGAAGCGATCCCGCCGCTCCTTGGCGCGGGTCATCAGGCCCGTATGCAGCTGTCTGGCCAGTTGCCGGATCACGACATCCAGGTCGGCGTCCGCCATGTTCTTCTATCCCCTTGAAAACAGTATCGATGCGGGCGGGACTATGCAGATCGGGCCCCGCCTTGGCAATTCCCGGCCGGGCGTCATCCGCAGCTTCCCGTCACCAAAACAAAAAAAAGCCGCGCATTTCGCGCGGCTTTTTGCCGGGTTGGTGCGGATGGGCTACGTCCGCCTCACTTCAGCGAGGCCACCGGGCCGCTTGAAGCCGCCGGGTCGGGGTCGAAGCCGAACACGCCGACCAGATATTTGTAATAGTCCGGCATCTTCTCCTTCAGCGTCTCGCGCGATTTGGGGTCGTGGAATTCGCTCTTTCCGGCCAGGAAGATGCTGGCGGTCACGGCGAAGAACTCCATGGGATTCTTCAGCGCATAGGATTCCTTGGGCAGGAGGTCCTTGGACTTCGCCAGGGCATAATAGCCGATCACGCCCTTGTTGGCGTAGCCGTCCGGCAACAGGCGCGCGTGGTAGGCGTGCAGGAGCTCGTGCAGCAGCACCGCCTCCTTCTCGTACCGCATCATGTCCGGCCGCAGCATGATCACGCCGAGCCCCGAATCGACCGCGAGGTCGATGGCGTTCGGATTGGTCCAGCGCTGCTTGTTGGGATCCCAGACCGTCAGCGTCCGGGGAGCGGTGCGCTGCATGTCCGGCGTGACCCTGCCGTAGCATGCGGTCGCGGCGCCTTCGTCGAGGCAGGCCAGCTCGTTCGCGACGATCGGGACGGTGTGGAAGAAGCGCAGCACGCGCGGGGAGAAGCCGACGCCTTCGACGACGTCGATCTGGCGCTTCAGATTGTCAGTGAGCTTGTCGACATCCTTGCGATCGGAATTCTCCGACAGGTCGAACATGTAGCCGCGGTAGCTCTGGAAGCCCGGCGGCAGCGCCTGCGCTGCCTCAGCGGACGCATCGAGCGGTCCGGCATTGGATGGACTGGCGAAAAGCGCGCCGACGATGGTCGCGGTCAGCAGCAACGCAATGCGCATGTTGAACCCCCTGATGTCACTTCGCCCGGCAGAATAGGCCACCGTTGTTTGCGAAAAGTGAGTGGGGCGAGACTAGGGCAGCGATGTTGAGGCGTGCTTAACCGTTGGTTGCAGATCGCTCCGACGGATTAGTGCCGGGTTAACCAAGGAGGGTATCCGGGCCCGGCGCTTCGGCGTAACATCCGGTCCGGGTACAAAGCCCACATCAATAGCCGGGAGGAGGAAGTCATGTATGCCGCCATCCGTCAGGCCAAGGCGAAAAGCGGGAGCGCGGAGGAGCTGGCGCGCCGCATCAAGGACGGCGCCGTTCCGATCATCAGCGACGTCGACGGCTTCCGCGCCTACTACGTCGTCTATGCCGGCGACGACACGGTCACCGCGATCTCGATCTTCGACAAGTTCGAGCAGGCGGAGGAGGCGAACCGGCGCGCGATCGCCTGGATCGAGAAGGATCTCGGCCCGCTGCTCGCCGGCGACGCGCGCGCCGCGGCGGGGCCGGTGATCGTGCATACGCTGGCGTAGGGCCGCTCTCTCCCAATGTCGTCCTGGCGAAAGCCAGGACCCATTACCCCAGGGAGAAGTTGTGGCGCGAGATCGTAGTTATCTGTCTTCGCCAAACCAAATCCTGTGGTTATGGGTCCTGGCTTTCGCCAGGACGACAGCAAGTTTGTGGCGTCTAGCTATCGCCAAACGCGCATCCGCCCTCACAACTCCCGTGCGTTCGAGAACGCGAACGAGCTCACCCGCCGCGTCGTCTCGTCGAGGATCAGCGTGCGCGTGATCGGCGGCTCGGCGCGCTGGGCGCAGTTTTCGCGCTCGCACAGGCGGCAGTTGACACCGATGGGCGTGCCTTCCGCCTTCTCCAGGTCCATGCCGGCGGCATAGACGAGGCGCGCGGCGTGGCGGATCTCGCAGCCGAGGCCGATGGCGAAGCGCGGCTGCGGCAGCGGGTGCGGCGCCACCGGCCGGCGCACCATCTGCGCGATCGAGAAATAGCGCGTGCCGTCGGAGAGCTCGATCACCTGTTTCAGCAGGCGATCCGGTGTGTCGAAGGTCGAGTGCACGTTCCACAGCGGGCACGTGCCGCCGAATTTCGAGAACGGGAAGGTGCCGGAGGAAAAGCGCTTCGAGACGTTGCCGGCATTGTCGACGCGGAGCAGGAAGAACGGAATGCCGCGCGCGTTCGGCCGCTGCAAGGTGGTGAGGCGGTGGCAGACCTGCTCGAAGCCGGAATTGAAGCGCTGCGCCAGCACGTGGATGTCGTAGTTCAGGGCTTCGGCTGCGGCGAGGAACGCGGGGTAGGGCATCATCACCGCCGCCGCAAAATAGTTGCCGAGCGTGATGCGGAACAGGCGCCGCGGCGCGTCGTCGAGCGGGCCGGCGCGGCCGATGATGGTCTCCAGCTGCTGCGTGCATTCGCCAAGGCCGAGCTGGAAGGCGAGCTGGAACGCACGCCCGGACGGGTCGACCAGCTCCGAGATCAGCAGCTGGCGGCGGTGGCGGTCGAAGCGCCGCAGCGTCTCGCGCATCACGTCAACAGGCATGATGCGGGTCTGGACCGAATGCTTTTCGCGCAGGCGCGCGGCCAGCGCCGCGTAGAGCCCTTCGGCCGGCACGTTCAGTTCGTCGCGCAAGGCTTCTGCAGCCTGCTCGAGCTCCGGAAAATAGTTGCGGTTAGCCTCGATCAGCTCGCGCACCCGTTCGACCGGATTTGTCTCGTAGCGCGTGCCGACGTCGCGGTCGGCCATTTGCGCGGCCGCCAGCGTCTCGCCCTGACGGGCCTCGGTATAGGCCGCGTAGAGCCGCTGCAGCGCGTGGGTGACGCCGGGGCAGAGCTCGGCGAGGTCGCGCAGCTCCTGCTTGGGCACGTCGATCTGGCGGAACAAGGGATCGGAGAAGATCTCGTTGAGCTCGGCGAAGAACCGGTCCTCGTCGGCGGTGGCGAGGTCGCGCAGGTCGAGGTCATAGGTCTCGGCCAGCCGCAGCAGGATCTGGGCGGTCACCGGGCGCTGGTTGCGCTCGATCAGGTTGACGTAGCTCGGCGAGATCCCGAGCCCCTCGGCGATCTGGGTCTGCGACAGCCCCAATTGCTGCCGGATCCGCCGGAAGCGCGGGCCGACGAACAGTTTCTTCCCGGATTCGGCGGCCATTTCTCAGATCTCCAGGGCGATTAAGGACAGTCTCGCTGACCTATAACTTTACAAACTTTACAAAATAACATATGTTACATGTTCTGATGTTACATGACATCACCAATAAAAAACAAGCCATCTATACGAAGTTTCCGTTTTCGCGTTTAGCTCCTGACACGCATTTCGCAATGCACTGTCAAGAATGTCGATGGCCAGACATCGCCATCGTCAGCGAAAGGATCAGGCACATGAACTACCAGCCCCGTGGCATCAGCACCTTCCAGGCTCCGGCCTCGTATCAGGGCGAGATCGATGCAGCCCAGGCGCTTCTCGAGACCCAGCCGACCTGGAACGGGGTGACGGCCGAGCACGTCGCGCGCATGCGCCTGCAGAACCGCTTCAGGACCGGTCTCGACGTCGCCCGCTACACCGCGGCGCTGATGCGGGCCGACATGGCCGCCTATGACGGCGATCCCACCAAGTACACCCAGTCGCTGGGTTGCTGGCACGGCTTCATCGCCCAGCAGAAGCTGATCTCGGTCAAGAAGCATTTCGGCAAGACCGATCGCACCTACCTGTATCTCTCGGGCTGGATGATCGCGGCGCTGCGCTCCGAGTTCGGACCGCTGCCCGACCAGTCGATGCACGAGAAGACCTCGGTGCCGGCGCTGATCGAAGAGCTCTACACCTTCCTGCGCCAGGCGGACTCGCGTGAGCTCAACGACATCTTCCGCCTCCTCGATAAGGCGCGCAAGGAAGGCGACAAGACCCGCGAGAAGGAGCTGATCGCGAAGATCGACGGCTTCCAGACCCACGTCGTGCCCGTCATCGCCGACATCGACGCCGGCTTCGGCAACGCCGAGGCGACCTATCTGCTCGCCAAGAAGATGATCGAAGCGGGCGCCTGCGCGCTCCAGATCGAGAACCAGGTCTCGGACGAGAAGCAGTGCGGCCACCAGGACGGCAAGGTCACCGTGCCGCATGACGTCTTCCTGGCGAAGATCCGCGCCTGCCGCCACGCCTTCCTCGAGCTCGGCGTCGAAGACGGCATCGTCGTGACCCGCACCGACTCGCTCGGCGCCGGCCTGACGCAGCAGATCGCCGTCAGCCACAAGCCCGGCGACATCGGCGACCAATACAACAGCTTCCTCGATTGCGAGGAAATCACGGCGGAGAACGCCCGCAACGGCGACGTCATCATCAACCGCAACGGCAAGATGATGCGTCCGAAGCGGCTGCCCTCCAACCTCTACCAGTTCCGTCCCGGCACCGGTGAGGACCGCTGCGTGCTTGACTGCATCACCTCGCTTCAGAACGGCGCCGACCTGCTCTGGATCGAGACCGAGAAGCCGCATATCGAGCAGATCGCCAAGATGGTCGATCGCATCCGCAAGGTGGTTCCGAACGCCAAGCTGGCCTACAACAATTCGCCGTCGTTCAACTGGACCCTCAACTTCCGCTGGCAGGTCTACGACGCGATGAAGGAAGCCGGCAAGGACGTCAGCAAGTACAACCGTGCCGAGCTGATGAAGCCGGAATACGACGATACGCCGCTGGCCATTGAAGCCGACGAGCGCATCCGCACCTTCCAGGCCGATTCAGCGAAGCGTGCCGGCATCTTCCACCATCTGATCACGTTGCCGACCTATCACACGGCAGCTCTGTCGACTGACAATCTCGCCAAGGAGTATTTCGGCGAGCAGGGTATGCTGGGCTATGTGAAGAATGTTCAGCGCCAGGAGATCCGTCAGGGTATCGCCTGCGCCAAGCATCAGAACATGGCCGGCTCCGACATCGGCGACGACCACAAGGAGTACTTCGCCGGCGAGGCTGCCCTGAAGGCGGGCGGCGCGCACAACACGATGAACCAGTTCGGCTAACGGCGGAATTGATCAGTCCGGGGTCCCCTCGGAGCCCGGGCTGGTCACGCACTCAACAGGAGACTGACAATGACCAAAGGCAGCAATTTCTGGGTGATCGGCGGCGAGTTCGGTTCGATGAACTTCCACAAGCTCGTGGAAGGCTCGGCCCAGGTGCAGGGTCCGTTCAAGACCCGCAAGGAAGCCGAAGATGCCTGGCGTACGGTCTCGGAAGAGAACCGCCACAAGGCCGGCGTCCGCTTCTCCATCGTGGAAGAGCCGTCGCGGGTCTCGGCCTGACGGCTGCCTGACCAATCAAGAAGACGTCCAAGGACGGAGGGTCCCATCCGGCGCAAGCCGGGTGGGATCGTCTGTTTTTGGCACAGGTGAGACAGCTGTGGGCGCCGTAAGTATCTGGAATTGTGGACCCTTTGCGGAGGGTTTGGTTGCTGATAGGTTAATGGAGGCAAGTGAGGACGAGGCCGACAATGTCAGAGCCCGAGACCAGCGGGACCCATCCCAGCCAGCCGCGCCCGGTGCGGCTGCGCGACGCGCTGTTGCGCGCGCGGATCGAGGCCGCCGACCGGACCGGCGTCGTCGTCGATTTGCGCGATGCCGAGGTGGCCCGGCTCGAGATCCTCAACGACGCGCTCGATCCCTTGTTTGCACAGGTGCCCGAGCAGATCGACCTGTTCGATCGCGGCATCAGCCAGCGCGATACGCCCCGACTCTGGATCGACGTCGTCGCGCACATCATGATGGGGCGCGACAAGCGCATGTACCGCTTCGTCCAGGACACCCGCTTCGGCCGCATCGTGCTCGCCGAATCGCACGACACCTCCGTGATCGTCGAGGCTGTCACCGACTATGTCGCGCGACGCATGATCGAGCGCGAGCATGCGATGGTGGTGCTGCCCGAGCCGAAGCCGGAAGCCGCGGAGCGGCCGGCCCGCTCGCGCGTCTGGCCGTTCGTGTTCGGCTTCATCCTCGGCGCCGCCGCCTTGTTCGGCGTCGCCGTGCTGGCGGCCCTGCGGAGCTGGTGAGACGCCCTCCGTCGTCATTGCGAGCGAAGCGAAGCAATCCAGAAATGTTTCCGCAGAGGGACTCTGGATTGCTTCGCTTCGCTCGCAATGACGGTGAACTAGACCAACCTTGCATGCTTGATCTCTCGGATCTGAAATCCGGATCCGAGTCCGCGCACCGTCTGCTCGCAGCGCCAGCCGGCATTGTCCTTCTCGATCGTGAACAGATTATACGCCGCCGCCGGGTAATGCCCGTGTGCGAGCGCGGACGCCGACGGCACGCCGATCACGGGTATGTTGCCGTTGGGCCCCTCGAACCACATCGTCGAATGAATGTGGTCGTGGCCGTGCAGGACCAGCTCGACGCCATGGCGCTTCAACAGCGCCAGCAGATCGGCCGCGTCCGTCATCCGCTTGTGGCGCGCGTCGGACTTCAAGGGATGATGCACCAGCAGCACGCGGAAGACGTCTTCAGTCGCGAGCCGCTCGAGAACCTGTTCGAGGGCTGCGAGCTGATCGCGCCCGAGCGTGCCCGTCGCCATCAGCGGCAGGGTCGGCACCGCCGTGGACAGGCTGATCAGCGCGAGCGGCCCGCGCCGGCGCAGGGCCGGAAAGCCGACGCTTCCGTCGTCGCTCGCAAGATAGGGCGCAAAGGTCTCGCCGAAGCGATCAAAGGTGGCGCGGACATAGGCGTCGTGATTGCCGGGAATCGTGGTGACGCGGTCGGGCGGGCCGACGTCGTCGAGCCAGGCGCGCGCCGGCGCGAACTCCGCCTCCAGCGCCAGATTGACGAGATCGCCCGTCACCGCGATGTGGTCGGGCGCCTGCGCCTTGGCGTCGGCGACGAGTGCGTCGAGCACCTCGCGGCGCTGGTACTTGTGGCGGTTGCGCGTCCAGTTGACGTAGCCGAGCGCGCGCTTGCCGGCGAGCTCGATCAGCCGCGGCTTCGGCAAGGGCGGCAGATGCGGGTCGGACAGATGGGCGAGCGTGAAGGGAGCCATGGCGCGCGATTGCCTCGCTATTGCTCCGCTGTAATGGCAAGGTCGCAGGCAACGTGCAAGCCAGGCCTCGAGCAAGGCCTGAAGAGGGGACTCAAGAGAGCCTGATGGGAGATCGTCTGGACCGCGCCCGACGGAGATTCGAGCCGCTGCTGCGGCGAATCTTCCACGCCTATTTCCTGCTGGTTCGCGGCATGACCCTCGGCGTTCGTGCCGTGGTGCTGGATTCCGAGAACCGGGTGTTCCTGGTCAGGCACAGCTACATCTCCGGCTGGTATCTGCCCGGCGGCGGCGTCGATCTCGGCGAGAGCATGGAGCAGGCGATGCGGCGCGAGCTCAAGGAGGAGGGCGACATCGACCTCACCGCAGATGCCGCGCTGCACGGCATCTTTCTCAACAGCCACGTCTCCCGCCGCGACCACGTCGCGGTCTACGTGGTCAGGCAGTTCAGGCAGGATCGCCTGCCCGCGCCCAACCACGAGATCGTCGAATGCGGGTTCTTCGCGATCACGGCGCTGCCCGAGGGGACCACGCAGGGGACGCGGTTGCGGATCGCGGAGGTACTGGGCGGCCAGCCCCTGATTGCGACGTGGCGGTGAGGGCGGCCTATGCTAGTAGTCACCGTGTCTGCGGTCTCGACAGATGGACGAGGGATGAAGATTGCCTGAATCGACGAGGTCATGGCCATTTCGGGTCGCCGTGCTGGTTCCCTGTTACAATGAGGAAGCCGCCGTCGCGACGGTCGTCGCCGATTTCCGCAAGGCACTGCCTGCGGCCGACGTCTACGTGTACGACAACAACTCGACCGACCGTACCGCGACGATCGCGCGCGAGGCCGGCGCGATTGTGCGTAGCGAACGGCGCCAGGGCAAAGGTCACGTCGTGCGCCGCATGTTCGCGGACATCGAGGCGGACATCTACGTGCTCGTCGATGGTGATGCGACCTACGACGCGCCGAGCGCTCCGTGCATGATCGACAAGCTGCTCGATGAGCATCTGGATATGGTCGTGGGGCTCCGTGTCGATCAATCGCAAGCGGCCTACCGACGCGGTCATCGCATGGGCAACCGGCTGTTCACCGGTTTCCTGGCGTCAACCTTCGGTCACGCCTTCAAGGACATGCTGTCCGGTTACCGCGTGTTCTCGCGCCGCTTCGTCAAATCCTTCCCCGTCTTGTCCGACGGTTTCGAGATCGAGACCGAATTTGCGGTCTATGCGCTGGAATTGTCGCTCCCGGCCGCCGAGATCGAGACGCCCTATTACGCGCGTCCGGAAGGTTCCTTCTCCAAGCTCAATACCTGGCAGGATGGTTTGCGCATCTTCAACATGATGCTGAAGCTCAACCGATCGGAGCGGCCGCTGCGCTTCTTTTCGGCGATCGGCATCGTCCTCGCGCTGCTGTCGATGGCTCTCGGGCTGCCCGTCGTCATCACCTTCCTCGAAACCGGCCTCGTGCCGCGCCTGCCGACCGCCGTGCTCTCCATGGGTCTGATGATCATGGCGCTGCTTTCGGCTTCGTCGGGGCTCGTGCTCGACACCGTGACGCGCGGCCGGCGGGAAATGAAGATGCTCGCCTATCTGTCCCAGCCGCCGCTCGGGAGGAACTGAAATGGCGTCGGAGGCGGACGCAATCCCATGGACCACCGCCCTCCGAGGTGATATCCCGCCGACGCCGCCCGGCTGTTTTTTCCGATACGAACCGATGATTCCGCTTGAAGACGCTGTAACGCGATGAACGATCTCTCACTCACCATTCTGCCCGAAGCCGCCGGCGATGCTCAGGCAATCGAACGGCTGCACGAACGCACCTTCGGACCAGGCCGCTTTGTGCTGAGCGCCTATCGCATCCGCGAGCACGTCGATCATGTGCTCGAACTGTCCTTCACCGCCCGCGTCGGTACGTTGCTGGTCGGGTCCGTGCGGCAATTGCCGATCTGCGTCGGCGACACGCCGGCGCTGCTGCTCGGGCCGCTGACGGTCGAGCCTCCGTTCCGCGGCCGTGGCGTCGGCCGGCAGCTGCTCGAGCGCGCGCTGAAGGATGCGAAGGCGCAAGGCCACCGCCTGGTGCTGCTGGTCGGCGACGAGCCCTATTACAGCCGCGTCGACTTTAAGCCGGTGCCGAAGGGACGAGTCACGATGCCGGGCCCGGTCGATTACGCCCGGCTCCTCGTCGTCGAGCTCGTCGAGGGCGCGTTCGAAGGCGTATCGGGGCCGGTCGGTCCGGACTGGAGCAAGGCGCCAACCTGACGCGCCATCGCTTCGAAGCTCACATGAGGTAGGGTAGTGCCGGTCGATCAGCAATATTACCGGGAGGTGGCGTCCGGGGGGACGGCGGAAAAGCTGCTCATCGCGGCGCGTGACCGCATATTCCAGGATTTCATCGCCCACATGCAGCCGTCCGCGTCGGACGAGATCCTGGACGTCGGAGTGTCCGACGTGATCAACGACGGCGCAAACGTGCTGGAAAGAAGCTACCCACATCAGCACAAGATCACGGCCTGCGGGCTCGGCGAAGGAGTCGAGTTCAAGGCGGCCTTTCCGCTTTGCCGTTACGTGCAGATCGAGCCGAATACACGGCTGCCGTTTGACGACAACGAGTTCGACGTTGCGACGTCCAATGCCGTGCTCGAGCACGCCGGAAGCCACGAAAACCAGAGGCTCCTGGTCAAGGAGCTTTGCCGCGTTGCGAGGCGGGTGTTCATCACGGTGCCCAACAGGTTCTTTCCGGTCGAGCACCACACGGCCATCCCGCTGGCACACTACCTGGATGGCACCTTCAGGATCGCCTGCATGATCACCCGCAAGTCGGAATGGACCGACGAGCAGAACCTGATCCTGATGACGCGAAAACGGCTGCTGGAGTTCACCGCGCTGATCGCCAAGCCGGCGGCGGTGGGCTACACCGGCTTGTCGCTCGGCCCGTTATCGTCCAATCTCTATCTTGCATTCCGCTAGAGCAGAGCCAGCGCCTCGCGCCGCGGCAGGATTCCAATGCAAAAAATCCGTACGTGCAAAGCCGTCTTCGCCGTCTTGTTTCTCGCGGTTCTGGTCGGCCATTTCTGGACCATGTTGCGATGGAATGAGGCTCGCGGCGTCTACGACGACATCTGCTACCTGCGGCAGGCGCATCTGTTCCAGAGGTTCGGGCTGGTGGGAGGTTTCGACACCAACCTCGCCCGCGACGACGATGGCTATCTGAAAGCAAAGCTGAAGGCGATCGACTACCCGAAGTGGGACGATACGACCGATGCGCCCTGTCACAATTTGATGCCGGCCACTGGGAAGGTCGTCATCCAATACCCGCCGGGTGTCGGCCTCGTGTTGGCGTTGTTTCCGCCAGGTCACCAGGTCGCACCCATGTACATGCTTGCGACGTTTGTCGTCTTCGGCTTCGCGCTATTTGCTCTCTCTCTCGCGCGCACCGCAAGGTCGGTGCTGATGGCCGGGACGTTCGGCTGTCTTGCAATCTACGTGATGGTCAATCCGGTCAAGGCCAGCTATTCGATGGCCCCGACGGCCGTCGTGTGCGTGCTCGCAGGATGTCTCACGGCGCGATGGCTGACGAGCCCGCAATCTCAACCGAGGATCGGGCTGTTGGCGTCCATCGGCTTCCTGCTCGGCTTGACGGTCGATTTCCGGTTGGCCAACCTCTTCCTGGCGTCCGGCTATTGCATGTTTCTCCTCGTCGCGTTCCTGGCGGAACGCACGATGCCCCGGTTCTTGCAGGGGGGCGCGTTCGGCATCGCGTTGCTCGCCGGCGTGATGCCGACCATCGTCTCTTACGCCGTCAATGCCGGCAGTCCGTTCGCGTCGACCTACGGCAACAATCCCGATGTCAGGCCGCTGGATTTTTCGTTCGCAGTGATCCGGGACTATCTCGCCGACCCGCTCCAGACGCTGTTGATCGTCGTCGGAATCGCGAGCTCGATCTGGCTGTTGCGGCAGCCCAATGGCGCTCGCCGTGTCGCACAGCTCACGATCGCCAATCTGGCGATCAATCTCGCCTTCTTCTTCACCTATCCGATCGCGACGCCATACTACACCATCCCCATTTCTCTCCTGACGCTGTGGAGCCTGCTTTTTGCCGGCCTGTTCCAGGAGGCGGCAGAGGATGCCCCTGAGGCGGCGGCCTGGGCCGAAGCGCGATGAATTCAGGCGGGACCATCTGCCGCGACAGGTTTCCCCCGGATTGCGCGGAGCCTGTCATCGCGCGGCGCTTCGCGCCGACCCGTTGGCTTCACGCGGGCACTGCCCTTGCCCGGAGGGAGTAGCGACGATGCAGGTGCGCCCCGCTGATGTCGATGAGATCGATCATCTCGCCAGCTTGTGGCACGACGTCTGGCATGAATCGCACGCGGCGTTTGCGCCGCCTGAACTGGTCCGCCTCCGTACGCTCTTGAGCTTTCGCGATCGCCTCGCGGTCATGCTTCCCGATCTCTGCGTCGTCGGCCCGGCCGGCGCGCCGCTCGGCCTCTGCGCCATCAGGGGTGACGAATTGTACCAGCTCTTCGTGTCGTCACAGGCGCACGGGACAGGCGTGGCCGCAGCGCTGATCGCCGACGCGGAGGCACGGCTCGCGGCGCGCGGAGTGGAGCTGGCGTGGCTGGCATGCGCCATCGGCAATGATCGCGCCGCACGGTTCTACGAGAAGAGCGGCTGGCGCCGGGCCGGCACGTTCGTGATGTTGTCGGAGACGTCGAACGGACCGTTCCCTGTCGACCAATGGCGCTTCGAGAAGCCGCTGACGCGATTGGCCTAAGTCTCGCGGCTCGCAGCCCGGATTTCGTCGCGCTCCATCCGGGCCACAGTCCACCACTCAAGTTGAGTGCGTCGGGGCCCGCAGGCCCCGACTGGATCGCGCTCAGAACTTGAAGTTGGCGAACGCCCGCACGCCGATGCCGGGCATCAACACCTCGTCCTTGGTGTAGGACACCGAGTTGCGGATGTTCTCGTTGAGGAGATTGTTGCCGACGACGCCGGCAATCATCTCGCGTGCGCCGAACCAGTTGCGGTCGAGCTTCGTCTTGTAGCTGACCTCGGCCTTCAACAAATTGTAACCCGCCGTCGGCGTCTCCGCGATCACGGCCACGTTGTTCTGCGCGAAGGCGTGCAACAGGTTGACGCGCATCAGCCAGTTGTCGTCGCGCCAGAACACGCCGCCGCCCATTCGAAGCGGCGGGATCCGCGGCACGTTGGTGCCGTCGGTAAAGGTGGCGCGGACCACGTCGAGCTGGTTCTCGATGCCCCAGATGCCGCCCTGGAACGCGCCGACATCGAATTGCGACTGGAATTCGCCGCCGCGGAAATTGGCATTGCGCTGCGAATAGACGGCCTGGTTCAGTTCGGCGCCGGGCGTGCCGCAGGAGGCAAAGTCGTCATCGCACATCACGCCGGTGAGGCGGCGATAGATGAAATTGTCGAAATGCGTGTAGTAGACCGTTGCCTCGAAGCGGAACGGCCCTGTCGCCTTGCGCACGCCGACCTCGACGGACTTCGCGGTCTCGATGGTGAGATTGGGATTGCCGATGTCGAAGGTCGCCGTCGCGTCATGGGCGCCGCGCGAGAACAGCTCGGCCGCCTTCGGTGCGCGCTCGACATATTGGGCGGTGATGCTGCCGACCATGCCGCCGGGCAGGTCCTGCAGCAGGCCGATGCTGCCGCTCTTCGGCGTGTAGGACGGATTGCGCGCGATCGCCACCTGCGGCGTGCCGTCGGGCAGGTAGTCGGCCGGGAAATTCGGCGTGGTGCCGTGCAGCTCGACATGCTCGATGCGGCCGGCGATCTGGGCTCGCGTCGCGTCCGTGAACTTGAACTCGTTGAAGGCGTAAGCAGCAACGCGGGTGTTGTTGTTGGGGTCCCAAAGGCCGTTGAACAGCGTGCCGGGATTGTCGGGGCTCGGTGCCGTCAGCTCCTGATGACCGACCTGGAAGCCCAGCGCCGTCGTCACCTCGGCGAAGCGCGCGTTGAACGGCATCAGCTGCACCTCGGTGCGGATCTCCTGCTCCTTGTTGGTGAAGGTCTGCCGCACGCCGTCAGTGTTGGGATCGGCGGGATCGGCAAGGCCGATCTCGTTGTGCCGGTAGTCGGTCGCGCCGGCCCAGAACCGGACGGTGTCGATCGCCGCAGCGTCGGGACGGTACTCGCCCTTGACGTTGATCTTGGTCTGGTGGCCGTCGATGCGCGTGTTGTGGTCGGCGCCGTCGATGCCGGGGATGTGGTAGAGCGAGTCGTTCTGCGTGATCGCGGCCCCGATGTAGCCGCCCTGGAAGAAGTAGGAGCCGCCGATCGAGGCGCCGTCCGAGCGCGTCGCCGAGTTCGGCTGGCGGCCGTTGGCGACGGATCGCGTCTGGTCGTTCAGATAGGGATAGCTCGGGATGCCATAGTCCGTGGTGGTGCGGCCATAGACGTCGGCATGGAACGCAAAATTGCCGCCGCCGGTGTCGAGCAGCACGCCGCTTTCGACGCCGCGATCGACCGAGCTGAACGCCGTGCGCGTCTCGGCCGTGACGCAAGGCGAGGTCGCGGCGGTGGCCAGCGGCGCCTTGGTCGGCAGACCGTAGGTCTGGAACGATGGCGCGCAAGCAGGCAGCGCATCCGGAATCCGGTTGTTGGTGGCGCTGACGACGCCGCCGATCGAGGTCGAGCCGTAGCGCAGCGCAGCAGGCCCGCGCACCACCTCGACCTGGTTGGTCGCGAGCGGATCGATCGGGACGAAATGATCCTCGCCGAGGTCGGAGGCGCCGCCGGAATTGGTGCCGTTCTCGACGATGCCGACGCGGTTGACGTCGAGACCGCGGATGATCGGCCGGCTGGAGGCGCCGGGCGCGAAGCTCGAGCCGGTGATGCCAGGCTTGGAGAACAGGAGATCGCCGAGCTGGCCGCCGCCCTCGCGGCGGATCTCCTCGTTCGGCACCACCGTCACGGTGGCGAACTGGTTGGTCACAATAGGCAGCACGCCTTGCTGAGCTGCGGCGGCGGTGGCCGCTTCCGCCGGCGCGGCTTCGGCCGTGTGTTGTTGGCTGCGCGACCGTCCGGTGCGCGCAACGCGGACCGGGCTGCGGGTCGGTACCACCCTGCGCACGATGGGGCTCGGCGCCGTCACGGTGACGGCGGGGATCTCGGTCGACGACTTGTCCTGCGCAGGCTGTTGTACCGGCTCTTTTGCAGGTTCTTGGGCGAACGCAGATGAGGCGGCGGCGCCGAGCAGGAGCAGGCTCGCCCCGGCGAGATGCTGCACGCGTCGCAATTCAAATGACATGGTCCTGATTCCATTCAGGCGCCGTCCGAATGCTTGTCTGTTGATCGGAGGCGGCCTGCCGTCGCGGTGCGACGGAATTCGGCTTCAACGGCTTCCCGGGCGATCGTCCGCGCATGTGGCGCGGCGAGCCCGGGCGTGATCCAGCGATGTCTAGAGTCAGGACGCGGGTGGGGCGCGCGGCTGGAACGCCGTGCCGGCCGATTTCAGATGGATGAACTCGGCGTCGGTGGTGCGGTGGAGCAGCTCGATCGCCTGCGGCAGCTCCAGGAGAGGCGGCGTCGAGAACAGGACGGTGCCCGCCATCGCGACCAATGCGCAGATCGCGCAATTGTCGTCGCCCGGCTGCTCGCGGTCGGGTCCTGAAGGCGATTGCTTCTGGACCGCGGCGCGGTCGTTCGAGGCAACGCCGTTGCTGCCGTCGGTCTGCTGGAGCGAGGACTGGGCGAGGGGGGCGGCCCGGGCGAACCAGTGGCTGTGGCCGAATGTCAGCGCGAATTGCACCAGCATCGCGAACAACGCGAGCCGGGCGCCGTGCCTGATATTCGACCGGAACCACTTCATCTGGAAACGCCACCCCACATCGCGAGGATCATCCTCTGATACCGCGATGTTATAATATAACATCGCAGGAACGAGGAACGGATGTCAACGGCAGTCAGACCATCTCGCGTGGGTGGCCGCGCGATGTGTCGTTCGGGCAACTAAAGCGAAATGGTCAAAGTCGAATCGAGTTGGGCAACAGCGGTGCTCTCTCCGTTCCCTCCCCCCTTGCGGGGGAGGGGCAGGGAGGGGGGCCACACGGGGACTCTTTCCGTCGCGCATCCACACTCGGTGCATCGCCAATAACCGGCACCTTTTCCTGGGCCACCCCTCTCCCTAGCCCTCCCCCGCAAGGGGGGAGGGAACGCACCGCCGTCGCGGCGCTAGGCGAGTCCGATCCCATCACGCCTTTGGAAATCAGCGCCCTTCGCGGACCCAGGTCGCGGCGAATGCGCCGAGCAGCAGCAACAGGCCGATCAGGCCGGCGAAGATCGGCAGCACGCCGACGCCCTTCACGACGCTGGCGTCGCGCATCCGCACGCCCATCCAGCCGTCGCCATGGAAGACGCTCACCGAGCGCACCGGCACGATGCGCGGCAGCTCGACGCTGGAGCCGTCGACCACGCGCACGGCATTGCCGCCGGTCGCCTGCGTCAGCGGCTTCAGGGTTTCGGTGGTGGAGGTGACCTCCGAAAACTCCTTCGGATTGGTCGGGCCGACATTGATCAGCGCCTTCAGCGTGCCGTCGGTCGCCTGCCACAGGCCGAGTTCGTTGGCCGGCAGGCTGGCGCGCCACTCGCCGGGATCGCCGGCGCTCAGCGTCAGGTCGCGCGACACGCCCGACGGCGAGGTCACGCTCACCGGCTGCACGCTGTCCGACATGGTCTGGCGCACCACCACGAGATCCTTGCCCTGCACCTGGAGGCGCAGCGCTTCTTCATCAAGATCGGGCTGCTTCATCAGCCAGTGCGACATCCGCCTGAGCAGGTCGAGATGCGGGCCGCCGCCCTCATAGCCGCGCGCCCACAACCAGATGTGGTCGGACAGCAGCAGCGCGACGCGTCCCTCGCCGAAGCGCGACAGGAACAAGAGCGGCTTGCCGTCGACGCCCGTCATCACAGGCGGGTTGACGGAATTGCGGGTGTCGACGGTGCGGAAGAAGCGGCTCCAGCGCGGCGGCTCGCTTGCCGAGCCCTCCAGCCCGCGCGTGACGGGATGACGTTTGCCGACGTCGGACAGGTGCGCATAGAACGGCTTCTCGGTCACGCCGACCGGCTCGGCCGGCAGCACCGAATCCAGCGGCGTGCGCCAGATGCTGGTGTTGGAGGCGTAGTCGGGGCCGGCCGAGACCAGCACCGCGCCGCCCGCGCGCACATAGCGCGCGATGTTGTCGAAATAGGCGATCGGCAGCACGCCCTGGCGGGCGTAGCGGTCGAAGATGATCAGCTGGAATTCGTTGATCTTCTGCTGGAACAGCTCGCGGGTCGGAAACGCGATCAGCGACAATTCGTTGATCGGCGTGCCGTCCTGTTTCTCCGGCGGGCGCAGAATGGTGAAGTGCACGAGATCGACGCTGGCATCTGACTTCAGGAGGTTGCGCCAGGTGCGCTCGCCGGAATGCGGCTCGCCCGAGACCAGCAGCACGCGCAGCTTGTCGCGCACGCCGTCGATGGCGACGACGGCGCGGTTGTTGACCGGCGTCAGCTCTCGCTCGAGCGGCGAGGCCTCGATCTCGACGATGTTCGGACCGGCATGCTTGATGTCGACGTCGACGCTCGCGCTCTGGCCGCTTCCCAGCGTGCGCTCGTTGATGACTTCGCCGTCGCGGCGAACCGTGACCTTGGCGCGCTCGCCGGAGACGCCCTGGTCGTCGAGGCGGTAGGTGATGGTCTGGACCTGCCCGACGATGCCGAAGCGCGGCGCCGCCGTGATCGCGATGCGGCGGTCGCGCTCGTCCTTCTGCCCGGTGATCAGCGCGTGCACCGGGGCCTGGAAGCCGAGCGCGGCGGCGTTCGCGGGAATGTCGTGGACGCGGCCGTCGGTGATCAGGAACGCGCCGGCAACGCGGTCGACCGGCACGTCCGACAAGGCCGAGGCGAGGGCGCCGAACAGTCTTGTGCCGTCGGTCTCGCCATCGGCCTGTCCGGCGTCGACGACGCGGACCTCGAGGCCCTTGATCTTCTTCAGGCCGTCGACCAGCGCTTCCTGCGCCTGGGCCGCCTCGCGATTGCGGTTGCCGAAATTCTGGCTCGGGCTCTTGTCGACGACGACCGCGGCGACGGAGGTGAGGGGATCGCGGTCCTCGCGGGTGAAGGAGGGATTGGCAAGCGCCAGCAGGAACAGCACCAGCGCGGCCACGCGCACGGCAGCGCCGCGCGCACGCGCCAGCAGCAGCACGAGCGCAATGACGACGATTGCGGCCAGCGCGAGCCACAGGACGATCGCGGGAACAAGCGGTGTGAACGCAATGCCGTAATTCATCAGACAGACCTATCAACGTCATTCCGGGGCGATGCGAAGCATCGAACTCCGGTGCGCAATTGCGCGCCTGAGAATCTCGAGATTCCGGGTCTGGTCCTTCGGACCATCCCGGAATGACGGGGCGTGTGGCTCAAGCTCGTCACGCGCATCTCTATTGCCCCAGCCGTTCGATCAGGGCCGGTGCGTGCACCTGGTCGGCCTTGTAGTTGCCGGTCAGCGTGTACATCACGATGTTGGCGCCGGCGCGGTAGGCGAATTCGCGCTGGCGTGGGTCGCCGCCGGTCACCGGCAGCATGTACTGGCCGTCGGGGCGCACGGCCCAGGCGCCGGCAAGATCGTTCGAGGTGATGATGATCGGCGAGACGCCGTCGCCGCCGCGCGCCGGACGCTGCGCGCTCTCGTCGTCGTCCTCGCGCGGCAGGGTCTCGACCCAGGTCTGGCCGCTGTTGAAGCGGCCGGGGAAGTCGCGCAGCAGGTAGAAGGTCTTGGTCAGCACGTGCTCGCGCGGCACCGGCTCGAGCTCGGGCACGTCGAGCGAGGACAGGATGTCGCGCAACGCCCGCATGCCCGGCGTCTGCGAGGCGCCGTTGTCGCCGGCCGGCGCTTCGATCGCGTCGCGGGTGTCGAACAGCACGGTGCCGCCCTGCTTCATGTAGGCGTCGATCTTGTTGATGGCGTCCTGCGGCGGCTTGGGCGCGCCGGGCACGATCGGCCAGTAGATCAGCGGGAAGAAGGCAAGCTCGTCGCGCGCGGGATCGATGCCGACGGGATCGCCGGCCTCGAGCGCGGTGCGCTGCGCCAGGAACAGCGTCAGTCCCGATAGCCCGGCCTTGACGATGGAATCGACGTCGGCATTGCCTGTCACGACATAGGCGAGGCGGGTCTGCGATACCGCCTTCATCGCGAATTCGTCCGTAGCGCCGTCGGCGCGCACGGGCGTCGGCGACAGTGCCGGGAGGCCCGCAAGCACGAGGCCGAGCAGGATCACGGCAGGCGCGGCGCGGCGGCGCAGCAGCGCGGCGAGGCCGCCGCCGAGCACCGCGACGATGATGGCGTCGATCAGGAACAAAGCGAGCGCCGTCGACAGCAGCCAGCCGCGCAAGTCACGCGGCTCGGCATTGGTGTAGGTGGCGTGCCGGGCGCGCAGGCTCGCGGTGTTCAGGGCTGCGATGCGGTCGGCGGCGGCAAGCGTGTTCACGGCGAGCGGTCCTTCTGCCGGACCGTAGAAGCCCGGCGGATGATCGGGTGTGGCGCGGTCGCGATAGTCTGCGGGCAGCGGCTTTGCCGTGGCCGGCGGCGGACCGAAGGCGCCGAAGCCGTCGAGCATGTGCAGCGGCGCCACCGTCTCGGTGGTCGCCTCGCTGGCCACGCCGGCGCCGGGCTTGGCGGTGTAGCCGGACATGTCGACGACCCGCCGCAGCATTTCGACGAAGATGCCCGACATCGGCAGATCCGACCAGCGCATGTCGGCGCTGACGTGGAACAGGCTGACGATGCCCTTGCCGCGATGCTCGCCGGTCACCAGCGGCGTGCCGTCTTCCAGCGATGCCCAGCTCTTGGTGGCGAGCACGGCATCGGGCTCGGCCAGGACCTGGCGGCTCACGGTGACGTCCTTGGGGACGACGACGCCGGCAAACGGACCGTCGGCCGCGAACGCGGCGAGGTGCTGCGGCTTTTCCCAGGTCAGGCTGCCGCCGAGCGTGCGGCCGCCCTTGCGCAGCTTGACCGGCACGAGATCGTCTTCGGCCTGCGCCAGGCGGGGCCCTGCGAACCGCACCAGCACGCCGCCCTGGTCGATCCAGGCACTGAGGCGCTCGCGGATTTCAGGCGCGATGGTGCCGACATCGGCCAGGATGATCATCGGCAGCTTCTGGTCGAGGAACTGGGTGATGCCCTGCTGCGGCGAGCCCTTGTCGGCGAGCCGGACATCGGCGAACGGCGCCAGCGCGCGGGTGAGGTAGAAGGTCGGCGCCAGCAACGGCTGCGCGGTTTCGCTGGTCGCGCCCGAGACGATGCCGATGGCGCGGCGGCGCCAGCGCTTGTCGAGCAGCTGCACCGCGCCGGCGGAGCGCTCGCCGGATATTTCGAGCCGCGTGATGTCGTTGCGCAGCTCGACCGGCAGGTCGAACGAGGCCTCGGTCTCCTTGTCCTGCGGGCCGAACGAATAGCGCGCTTCGCCGATCGGCGATGCCTTCTGGTCCAGCGCGCGCACGGTGCCGACGGCAATGCCGCTGTCGGTGCGCAGCACCTTCACCGTCATCCTGGCGGCGGCGTTCTCGGCCGCGACCAGTGCCAGCGGCGAGGAGGTGCCGCCTTCGAACACGGTCAGGCTGCGATCGCCGATGGTCTTGCCGAGGCCTTGCACGAAGTCCTCGCCGCGGCCGGTGTCGACGCCATCCGACAGCCAGGCGATCTCGCAGTCACCGGTGGCCTTGAGGAAGCGATCGACCGCTGCGAGCGTTTCGACGCGCTCGATCGAATAGGGCTTTGGCACCAGCTGGCGCAGCGCGACGCGCGCCGCCCCTGCCGGCATCAGGGTGATGTCGCGGTTCGGCTCGGACAGCGGCACCAGCGCGATGGCGCGGCGGTCGTTGTCGGCGTTGGCGATCAGCTCGTCGGCGGCCCTGATCCTGATGTCCCAGTTCGAGGCCGCGCTCCAGCCGTCGTCGAACATGATCATCAGCGGCGCCTTGCTGCCGGCAAGTCCGGTCTGCGGATTCCAGATCGGGCCGGCGGCGGCGAAAATGACGAGCGCCGCTGCCAGGAGGCGCAGCGCCGTCAGCCACCACGGCGTCCGCGACGGCGTCTCTTCCCTTGGCGCGATGTCGAACAACAGGCGCGTCGGCGGAAACTCGATCCGGCGCGGCCGCGGCGGCATCACGCGCAGCAGCCACCACAGCACCGGGAGGCTGACGAGGCCGATCAGGAGCAGCGGTTCGGTGAAGGCGAGCGGCAATCCCATCATGCGGCCGGCCCCGCCTTGATGGTCGTGGTGCGGGCGCCCGACTTGCTCACCTGCATGCCGGCATGCAGGAACAGCAGCAATTCGGCGGCGGAGCGGTCGGTCGCATGGGTCGTGAACAGCCAGTCGAGCCTTGAGGTCTCGGCGCGGATCTGGTCGCGGTGCAGCGCGAGCCGCGCGGTGTAATCCTGCGCCCAGCTCTCGGCGCGGCCGGCGGTGATCACGCCAAAACCTTCCGGCTCGACGAACTCGATGCGGCCGGAATAGGGGAACGACTCCTCGGCGGGATCGACGACCTGCACCATCGTACCATGCGCGCCGGAGCCGGAGAGCCCTGCGAGCGTCGTCGTGATCTCCGCGATCGGCGACCAGAAATCCGACAGCACGATGATCTCGGCGAGCGCGGAAGGCACGAAGGACGGCGGCAGGCTCGGCCGGTCGGCATCGTCATGCAGCATCGCCTGCGCCATCTTGTCGATGACGCTGCGGCTCGCGGTCGGTGTCATCAGTCCGGGAATGCCGACGCGTTCGCCGCCGGAGACCAGCAGCTCGGCCAGCGCGAAGGCGACGATCAGGGTGCGTTCGAGCTTGGACTCGCGCGCGGTCTTCGAGGCAAAGGCCATCGACGGCGAGCGGTCGGGCCAGATCCAGACCGTGTGCGAGGCTTCCCATTCGAGCTCGCGGACATAGAGATGGTCGTCGCGCGCCGAGCGCCGCCAGTCGACGTTCTGCGACGGCTCGCCGGAGACGAAGCGGCGGTATTGCCAGAAATTTTCGCCGGAGCCGGCGCGGCGCCTTCCGTGTAGGCCGTGGATGACGTTGGCGGCGACGCGGCGGGCCTCGAGCACCAGGCGCGGCAAGGAAGCTGCGAGCGTGCGGCTTTCGCCATCGGCACGTCGGATCGCGATGATCTCCTTCGCCGTGTGCCCGTTCTCCGCGGCCATCAACCGATCCGTGTTTTCAACTGCCGGATCACGTCCGGAATCGTGCGGCCTTCGGCGCGCGCCTGGAAGGTCAGCGCCATGCGGTGCTTCAAGATGGGTTCGGCGAGGTCGAGCACGTCGTCGACCGAGGGCGCGAGCCGTCCGTCGATCAGCGCGCGGGCGCGCACCGCGAGCATCAGGGATTGGCTGGCGCGCGGGCCGGGGCCCCAGGCGATGAACTTGCCGGTCTCGCCGCTGTCCGGACCCGGACGGGCCGAGCGGACCAGCGACAGGATCGCCTCGACCACGGAATCGCCGACCGGCAGGCGGCGGATCAGCCGCTGCGCGGTGATCAGCGCGTCCGCGGTCATCGAGCCCCTCGCCAGCGTCTCCTCGGCGCCGGTGGTCTCGAACAGGATGCGGCGCTCGGCCTCGCGATCGGGATAGTCGACGTCGATCTCCATCAGGAAGCGGTCGAGCTGCGCTTCGGGCAACGGATAGGTGCCTTCCTGCTCCAGCGGGTTCTGGGTCGCGAGCACGTGGAACGGCTTCGGCAGGTCGTGACGCGCGCCGGCAACGGTGATGTGCTGCTCCTGCATTGCCTGAAGCAGCGCCGACTGCGTGCGCGGGCTGGCGCGGTTGATCTCGTCGGCCATCAGGAGCTGCGCGAACACCGGACCTGCGATGAAGCGGAAGGCCCGCCTGCCCGCGGTGCTCTCGTCGAGCACCTCGGCGCCGAGGATGTCCGACGGCATCAGGTCGGGCGTGAACTGGATGCGCTTGGCGTCGAGACCGAGCGTGACGCCGAGCGTCTCGACCAGCTTGGTCTTGGCAAGGCCGGGCACGCCGATCAGCAGCGCATGGCCGCCGGAGAGGATGGTGACCAGCGTGTTCTCGATCACGCGGTCCTGGCCGAAGATGACGGACCCGATCGCCTCCTTCGCCGCGCGAACCTGGCTCGATACCTGCTCGGCCGAGCGGACCATTCCATCCTCGAGTTTCTCGACACTCTCCGCCATCCGTTAGCTCCTTCAGCCTGCCGCGCGGCTTGCTCGCGTCGTCATGTCATTGCATCACGTCAGATGCATCAAATCATCACATGGGCCCTATGCTAGACTTGCAGGAAGGCCATGTATTCGTTGAATTAACCTATCCCCACCTTATCGGCTTAAGGGTATGTAGGGCATCACGAAGTGGCGACCTCCACACCGGACTATTCCGGGATGGAACCGTGCACCCGAGTCCAACGTAGACCTGCACCAATCGTGCCAAAGGACAAAGTCAGGGCAAACCATGGCGAACCAAGGGCAGAGCGCCGATCGCGGTCTTGAGGGGCTGACTGCCGCCGCCAAGAGTGCCGCCGGTGCCGAAGGCGCCAAAAAGGGCCTGCCTCCGGTGCATCTGTGGAATCCGCCGTTTTGCGGCGATCTCGATATCCGAATCGCCTCCGACGGTACTTGGTTCTACATGGGGACGCCAATCGGGCGCCACGCGCTGGTCCGGCTGTTCTCGACCATCCTGAAGCGCGAGGGCGACAAGCATTTCCTCGTGACGCCGGTGGAGAAGGTCGGCATTCGCGTCGACGACGCGCCGTTCATGGCGGTCGAAATGCAAGAGGACGGCGAGGACAACCATCGCGTGCTGCGCTTCCGCACCAATGTCGACGACTGGGTCACCTGCGACGCCGCGCACCGGCTGCGCTTCGAGCCGGCAAAGGACGGCGGGCTGACGCCCTATCTGCACGTCCGTGCCGATCTCTGGGCCAAGGTGACCCGCGCGCTCTATTACGATCTTGTTGACATGGGCGAGGAGCGGATGGTCGATGGCCAGCCGATGTTCGGCGTCGAGTCGGCCGGCGAATTCTTCGCCATGGCCGATGCGGAGCAGGTGAGGGCCGCGCTTTGAACAAGCCTATCCCCAGGAGCGAACCTGTCGCGTTTCGAGCGGCGGATTTCTTTGCCCGTTCCAGGGCGAAGCTCGGCTTCGACGTTCCGCCCGGCCTCTACGATCCGAACGTCATTCCGGCCTCGGGCGATCCCGGGACCGACAAGATGCTCGAGATCGTCGCGCGCGAGCAGCCGGTGCGGCCGGCGGCGGTGCTGATCGCGGTGGTCGACCATCCCGAGCCGACCATCCTGCTGACGCAGCGCTCGGCGCATCTGAACGACCACGCCGGCCAGATCGCCTTTCCGGGCGGCAAGATCGACGCGACCGACGCCTCGCCGGTCGATGCGGCGCTGCGCGAGGCCGAGGAGGAGGTCGGGCTGTCGCGCGACTTCATCGAGCCGATCGGCTATCTCGATCTCTACGGCACCGCCTTCGGCTTCCGCATCCTGCCGACGGTCGCGAGGGTCCGGCCCGGCTTTGCGCTCACGATCAACCATTCCGAGGTTGATGATGCGTTCGAGGTGCCGCTATCCTTCCTGATGAATCCGGCGAACCACCAGGTGCACAGCAAGGAATTCCGCGGCATGGAGCGCTTCTACTATGCGATGCCGTTCGCGGAACGTTACATCTGGGGTGCCACGGCCGGGATGCTGCGTGTGCTTTATGAGCGGATCTACTCATCATGATCCGGACGGTTCTGACCGAGATCGGAATCTTCCTCGTTCCCTTTGTCGTCTATGCGCTGTTCCTGGCCGCCAGCCGGTCCGGCCTGTTCGTGCAATCGTCCTGGCCGGTCACCATCGTCGCCCGCCTGGCCCTCGTGGCGATCGTGCTGGTGATCGCGGGTCTGATCGGCCTGGCGCAGTTCTCCGGCGCCGGCCCGGATTCGACCTACGTTCCCGCCCATATCGAGAACGGCAAGTTCGTGCCGGGCACGGAAAAATAGGGGCCTGCCGATGAGCGCGGAGCCGATCCTCGCCGATGCGCCATGGCTGATCGCCGGCGGGACCGCGCGGGTCCTGGAATTGCTGGGCGCCGATGGCGAGGAGGCGCGGGTGGTCGGCGGCGCGGTGCGCAACGCGCTGCTCGATCTTACGCCCGGCGACATCGACATCGCGACCACGGCGTTGCCGGAGGAGGTGGTGCGGCGCGCCAAAGCCGCCGGCATCAAGAGCGTGCCGACCGGCATCGACCACGGCACGATCACGCTGGTCATCGACGGCCATCCCTATGAGGTCACGACGCTGCGCGAGGACACCGAGACCTTCGGCCGCAAGGCCAAGGTCGCGTTCGGCCGCGACTGGGTGAAGGACGCCGAGCGGCGCGACTTCACCATGAACGGCCTGTCGGTCGACGCGACAGGTGTCGTGTACGACTATGTCGGCGGGATCGCGGATGCCAGAGCGCGCCGCGTGCGCTTCATCGGCGACCCCGACCAGCGCATCGCCGAGGATTATTTGCGCATCCTGCGCTTCTTCCGCATCCACGCCGCCTTCGGCGCCGGCGAGCCCGACCGCGACGGCTACCTCGCCTGCATCCGGGGACGCGCGGGCCTTGCCAACCTGTCGGCCGAGCGGGTGCGCATGGAGATGCTGAAGCTGCTGGTGGCCGGCGGTGCATCCGCCGCCGTGCTGGCCATGGCCGAGGGCGGGTTGCTGCAGGCGCTGACCGGCGGCGTCGTCTATACCGGGCCGCTGGCGACGATGGTCGCGATCGAGCGCGCGCTCGGCCTGCCGGCAAGCAGCACTAGGCGCCTGGCCGCGCTGACGGTCGCCGTGACGGAAGACGCCAAGCGCGTCGCCGCACGCCTCCGCCTCTCCAATACTGAGGCCAAGGCGCTGGATTCGATGGGGCACCGCTGGTGGCGGTTCGCCGCCAAGGACGAGGCCAATGCGCGGCGCCTGCTCTACCGGCTCGGTGCCGAGCGCTATCACGATCGCGTGTTGCTCGGCTGGGCGCGGGCGGCGGGCGACGTGCATTCGTCGCGCTGGCGCGCGCTCGCCGAGTTGCCGCAGCGCTGGACTGCGCCGAAATTTCCGCTTCGCGCCGCCGACTTCATCGCACGCGGGATGGCGGAAGGACCTGCGCTCGGACATGTGTTGACACTCGCCGAGGACGCTTGGCTTGCGGCGGATTTTCCACTAGAGGAAGCCGCGCTCGCTTCCATCGCAGATCAAGCTGCGGCCCGCGTCAGCCGCGAACGGAAAATGTGACCATCGTCTCGGGCTTCGCCGACATCTCGATTTTTCAGCTCCTGCTGGTCGCGTTGATGGCGTTGTTTGCTTCGATCATCGGTGGTCTCGCCGGCTACGGCACCGGCGCGCTGATGCCGCTGGTGCTGGTGCCGCTGGTCGGCGCCGAGCCCGTGGTGCCGATCATCGCGATCTCCGCGATCTTCACCAATTCGAGCCGTGCGCTCGCCTATGTCCGCTATGCCGACCGCCGCCGCGCGCTGATCGTGCTCGCCTGCGCGGCGTTGACGACCGCGCTCGGCGCCTACGGCTACACGCGCCTCACCAATGCGGGCGCCGCGCTCGTGATCGGCTCCATGCTGATCCTGAGCGTGCCGCTGCGCCGGGTGCTGCGCCGCCGCCAGGTCAGGATCGGCGACACCGGCCTTGCCGCCGGCTCCGTCGGCTACGGCGTGCTGGTCGGCGGAACCTCCGGCTCCGGCGTGATCCTGCTCTCGCTGCTGATGGCTGCAGGCCTCGAAGGCGCCGCCGTGATCGCGACCGACGCGATGATCTCGCTCGGCACCGGCCTCATCAAGATCTCGGTGTTCGGCCTTGCCGGCGCGGTGAATGCACAGGTGCTCGCCTTTGCGCTGCTGATCGGGGCGATCGCGATCCCCGGCGCGTTCCTCGCCAAAGCCTTCGTCGAGCGGATGCCGGTGCACATCCACACTGCGATCCTCGACGTCGCGGTGATCACGGGCGGGATGGTGATGATCTCGGCTGCGGCGAGGCAACTGATCGCTTAGAGCATTCGTGCCTGGACCGCAGATTCCGCGATTGGCCGTGATTTGCTGGCCCCAAGCATTTACGGGCCGAACAAGCTGTGGAGAAAACGCTCCTTTTCGCCAGGCGCATAACCCTGAGACGCGCCGAAATACGGTTCATTGTCGCCATAGGAGGGGGCGGAACGGTATTCGGTCGCCGGCCGGGGTGGCACGTAGGCAAAGCTCGAAGCGGAACTTGGTGCGAACACGCCCTGATGGGAGCGAACAACAGCGTGCCGGTGGGAGTGATGCACCGGCTCGGCGTTCGCAACGCCGTACAGGGGGATCAATAGGCTCAACGCCAGAATGAAACGCATCGCTTTTTCTCCAGCTGCCCCCCGGCTCGCTATTTAACGCTCGGCCGCAGAGCCCCAATAGACATCGGCTTCACGACTGATCACATCCCCGCCATCACGGACCCGCATCGGCGAGCGGTCGGGTCATTTGGCAGGTGCAACCTGGCGACATCGCAGGACGTGGAATTACAAGGAATTACGGTGACAGTGCACTTAATCATCACCGTCGTCAGACAGCGCAGGCTTCGGTCGGCGCTTGCCGAGCTTGAAGCGAGCCGGGTCAATGGAGTGCAATGTCACCGTAATTCGAGCCTGGGCGCGCACTCATAGGCGTCGGCTTCCGGGCCCAAGCCGGAAGCCGCCCGGCTTGGCCGTCATTGGCGGCCTATCACCCAACTCAGGCATTGGCGCGAGCTTCTGTCTCGCGTTTTGCGTCTAGGACCATGGCGGCTCTTCGCCCGCCCTGGCTGCCTCGTGGTTGATCGTGACACCCGCCGTACGCAACCCGGTCAGCAATACGGTTCTTACAGAGGCAGGATCAAATCCAATATCCTTGGCGTTCGGTGGATGTGCCTCGCTGTCCTTCAATCGGAGCGCCAGGTGCATTTGATCGCAAAGGTGCTGAACGACGAGATTGACTTGATCGTCAGTCATCATTGGCCTCTCCTGCTACCTCTTTTGTCCAACTAGGTAGCACAGATGAAAATAGGGCGGTACGCGATTGGACTGCCCCAAGCCCAACGCCACGCGCATGGGCGGGGCCGGCCCGTCTGGCACACTGGAAGTGACCGACGCGATTAGAGCAACGCTTCTGACCTTTCGGACATTGAGTCCGATCAGCGCAATGCGGAGGAGCTTGACTAGTGCCGTTCGGCTTCGGCTTCTTGTTCCAACTGCAAGATGCGCACCCGTAGCGCGTCGAACGTCTCTTCGGCTGCCTCGCTGAACAGCGGATCCTCAGGATTGGTCATGGCCGAAGCGATCTCCGTCCAATCTTGAGGCTCGAGAGCCTTCAGGGCGGCGGGAAAGAAATCGCGATCTTCCTTCATGATGTGGCGCCGCTCGTGCTCTATGAAATCGCGCACGATGGCATGCACATCTTCCCGAAGGAGTTCGCGACCCGCAAGAACATTGTCGACCGCATGCGCGAGCCGGCGCAAGAGTTCGGCCCCTTTCTGGTGTTCGCGAGCGAGGTCACCGACCTTCGCAGCCGCAACGGGATCGCGAATTTTCAACTTGGCGAAGACCAGGTCTTCCTGAGGGTGGTGGTAAACCTCCGGGTAGAGTTCGAAATAGCTGAGAACCGCGCCAATCACCTCATAGTCGGGGCTGTCGCCCTGGTCGAAAACCTGAAGTTCCCGCTCGAGGATGGTGAGCAGTTTCTCGATATTGCGGTGCTCTTGGCTTAAGCGCTCAATGATCATTGCCGCGATCCACAAGGTGACCGATTGAGAAGCTTCGAAAGCTTAGCCCCAAGTCGCCTCAGCTCTTTTGCGCTAAATCAACGATTGAGGAATTGCCATGTTCGGAACTAACCGCGGACCTTTGGGTGGAGGAACACGCAATGGAGAGTGAGAGCCGTCAAGCCCATTGGGAAGGCGTTTACACCAAGAAGGGCGAGAACGAAGTAAGTTGGTTTCAGGAAAGTCCGGCTCCTTCGCTGGAGTTGATTGCTTGGGTCGGTGCGATCCACGCTTCGGCGATCATCGACATCGGTGGGGGTGCTTCACGCCTGGTCGACAATCTCCTTGATCGGGGCTTCGAGGATGTAACCGTCCTCGATTTGTCCGCGGCGGCACTTGAGGCGGCGAAAGCCCGCCTTGGGGGCCGCGCCGCACAGGTTCATTGGATCGTCGCGGATGCAACAGCCTGGGAGCCGCTGAAGGCTTACGACGTCTGGCACGATCGGGCGGCGTTTCATTTCCTCACCGAGGAGCGTGACCGTGCTGCGTATGTCGCGCGCCTCGGACGGGCCTTGAAGGTCGGAGGGCACGCAATCATTGCCACCTTTGCGCTCGACGGACCTGAACGATGCAGCGGCCTTCCCGTCGTGAGGTACGATGCTGCGAGCCTCGGTCAGACCCTTGGTCGCGCGTTCCAACTCGTTGAGACCCGGCGGCACGCTCATGCGACGCCCTGGGGTACCAATCAATCGTTCCAATTCAGTGTGTTCCGCCGTTGCTCCTGATCCGCAACGCCGCGCGAACATCTGTTGTGGGCCCAAAGGCGGCCGCACCGATCTTGTCGTTCGCCCCCGAGGGAACGTCACCCTCGAGCAGCTTAAGCTATTCGGCGACGGTCAGCGGCTGGCCAGTACCGAAAGTTCAGAGTTACGCGACACGCCCAGGGCCTCGACGAGAAAATCGATGAACAAGCGCGCCCGCAGCGGGAGTTGCCGTCCGAACGCGTGCAGGACATAGACCGGCGTGGTGAACATCGGTATCTCCGGCAGCACGACATTCAGTCGTCCAGCGGCAAGCTCCTCCTCGATTGCGATGCGCATGAACTGCGTGATGCCAACGCCTTTTACGACTGCCTCGATCAACGACTGAGCATCGTCGCTATCGAAGGGGCCATTGGGGATGACCCGGGTGCCGTCCGCGAAAGTGAATGCTTGCGGCCGGCCGCCGAGCAGGTGGCGAAGGCAGGCATGCTGCCTGAGATCGTCGATCGACCGCGGAATTCCCCGGCGCTGAAGGTATTCCGGCGATGCGCCCAGAACATACTGCAGCACGCCCAACGAGCGACCGATCAGGTTCGTGTCTTCCAATTCTCCAATTCTTACCGCGAGGTCGAAACCCTCGCGAATGAGATCGACACGGCGGTCCGTGACGCTGAGGTCGAGCTTGATGTCTGGATAGCGTTCCAGGAACGAGCCCGCCCATGCAGAGATCAATGGACGTCCGAACGTACTCGGCACGGTGACCCGAAGCACGCCACGTACGTTGCCCGGAGCCTGCACGATGTCATCGGCTTCCTCGATCGCGCGCAAATGGGGGGCAACATGCTCATAGTAAGCGGCGCCTTCGGACGTCGGGCTGAGCGTGCGCGTCGAACGCTGCAGCAGGCGCACGCCGAGACGTTGTTCGAGGCGCGCGACGCTTTTGGATACGGCTGAAGGACTGGCGCCGATGAGCCGCGCGGCGCCCGCGAAAGAACCCGTATCAACCGTTCGCACGAAGGCCAGCAGACCAGCTGTTCTTTCCAAAATCGTCGTCATTTCGGACTTCTAATCATGAAAGAACCGAACGAAACACAGCTATTCGGACATTTATGACCGAATAGGTTGGGCCTCGCAATGGGGGATCCCTGGCAGCCGCGTTCTAAGCCTTCCAACATGCCTCCATCGCTCAAACTCATGCAAGAAAAGGGAATGCAGCATGCCTGCACAAACCAAACCAACGATCGTTTTCTGCCACGGCATCTGGGCCGATGGTTCTTGTTTCAGCAAAGTCATTCCTGCGTTGCAGGCTGATGGTTACGAGGTCATCGCCGTTCAATATGGCCTGGACTCCTACGAAGAGGATCTTGCGACGGTTAAGCGCACGCTTAATCGTGTCGGCAGCCCGGTCCTCCTCGTCGGTCATTCGTATGGCGGAGCCACCATCACGGGCGCGGGGACCGATGAGCGCGTGGTTGGCCTCGTCTACATAGCAGCGGTCGCTCCGGATGCCGGCGAGACCGTACAGGATCAGCTCGACAAGTATCCGTCGGATATCTTTTCTCGCGTCGAGGTCGCCGATGGGCGTGCCTGGATGCTTCCGAATGGCACCGAATTCTTCGCAGGAGACCTCTCCGAGGAAGACCAGAAGCTGGTTTGGGCCACCCATTATGCGCCCGTCTACAATCTGTTCCAGCAGCAGAAGCTCAGCGCCGACAAAATCGCGTGGAGGTCGAAGCCAAGCTGGTACATTCTGGCCACGCAAGACCACACTGTGCATCCCGATCTGCAACGCTGGGTCTCGAAGCGCATGGGAGCGACCGTCACCGAGGTGGCGAGCAGCCACGTGCCGATGCTCTCCCAGCCAAAGGTCGTTATCGACGTAATTCGCAAGGCTGCGGCCGCCGTTCAAAAAAGCTGATCGCAACAGGCGTAGATTGCCGGACAAAGGAGAGGTCGTTCGCAAGGCGACCTCTCTTATTGGTGGGTTGGGTGCGACGACCGCTTTTGGCACTTGGCTGACGTCTTCGGTGGCTTGCGGCATGGACCGCTTCTGGACCCGAAGCGGACGTTCGGCAAACTGCCTGTTTTAGCTTTCTACGGCCGCAATGGACGCAATGCGCAGACCTGGGTCGGCTGCCAAGTGCACCTCCCTCAGTTCGCAAATCGGTGGCGTTACTTCGGTGGCTGCAAGCCGGGCGACTTCAGCCATTCGTCAATATTTTCGACTGTAATGTCTGCCGTTCGGGCCTTCCTCAAAAGGTCCTCACGTTCTGCGCCCGGGGGCAACTGCACTGCCTTTTCCCGTGCTCGCCTAGCTTCCTCGATGAGGCGTTCGCCTAGCGTCCTATCCTGTTTGAACCGGTGGCGTTTCATGACGTCCTCCCGCCGTGAAATCCGCTCCTGAAAACTGGCTAGTGGCTCCAACGTTCTATGGGAAACCATACACCTTGGGTTTCCCTCGCAGAAGGCGCGTTCCTTGACCGAATAAGACGATTCCAGAACGTTGCCATGTAGATTCAGCTCTCCGTCTTTGTCTTCGGACGTTCAATAAGTTCGTAACTGGGAACGTGGGTGCTTTCCTGCCACGATTCCAGAGCAGCTCCGCAGATTGCGCAGACCGGGTCACCTGTGTGCGGCACCAAGAACTTATCTTCGGTGCGTCTGTACTCAGCACCACAAGTGCATTGCACAATTGTCACCATCCTAAAAATATGTGCTTCGAACCCCGGAATTTCCAGTCCGGGCAACTCAGACTCGTTGTCTCGCGAGTTGGGCGTCGCTTTGTTGCATCGCAGGGCGCGGTCAGTCCCGAGGGCGATCAGGATGGTTCTCACAGACCCAGCCGACGTCTTCGCAAACTGCGCACTTCATGCCAAGGATTTGTCGAAGGCACGAAGAGCGTACATCGACGCGAAGGTCCATCCGGACAGCCGCACCTCACTCGGACTTCGCCGGAATACGGCCCTTGCCGCCGCAGCAGAAGCTCAGCGCCGACAAAATCGCGTGGAGGTCGAAGCCAAGCTGGTACATTCTGGCCACGCAAGACCAACCTGTGCATCCCGATCTGCAACGCTGGGTCTCGAAGCGCATGGGAGCGATCGTCACCGAGGTGGCGAGCAGCCACGTGCCGATGCTCTCCCAGCCAAATGTCGTTATCGACGTAATTCGCAGGGCTGCGGCCGCCGTTCAAAAAAGCCGATCGCAACAGGCGTAGATTGCCGGACAAAGGAGAGATCGTTCGCAAGGCGACCTCTCTTAGTTGATGGGTTGGGTGCGATGACCGCTTCTGGGCCCCGACATTGCCGCGCTCGAACCCGATGCGATCCTGCGCCGGCTTCAGGCCATCCCAATCATGTCCGTCCAGAACAGCCGTGACCACAACCTCGGTTCCGCTTTCATGCTATTGTTTTGCAGGGAGCGGGCTTTTGCGGGGTCGAGCATGAGACGGCGGGAATTCATTTCGGCCTTTGGGAGTGCGGCGATCACATTTCCATTGGCGGCTCATGCTCAGAAATTGGCTGCTCCGGTGATTGGCTCTCTAAACCGTCCGGCCCCCGGGCTGGAGACGTTTAGCGACGCGTTTCGCCGCGGTCTCAAGCAAATGGGATTTGTTGTAGGACAAAACGTCTTGATCGAAGGACGTTGGCCTAACGCCAATGAAGGGTTGCGAGACGCCGCAGCCGAGTTGGTGCGGAAGCGGGTCGCTCTCATCTTCACCGCCGACAACGGCGGAGCGTTGGCTGCCAAAGCGACCACATCGGAAATGCCGATCGTGTTTGTAGTGGGTCTCGATCCAGTTGCCATGGGTCTCGCAGCATCGATCAACCGTCCGGGTGGTAACGCGACCGGGGTTTCATTCCGAGTGAGCGCATTGGAGCCGAAGCGGTTTGAATTGCTGCACGCTCTATTGCCAAAGGCGTCTTTGGTGGGCGTGCTCATCAATCCGGACAATCCAAATGCGGATGCTAGCGCTCTGCGCGCAGCAGCATCTTCATCGGGGCTGCAATTGATTGTTTTGGATGCCCGAAGCATTGCCGAGGTGGAAACCGCATTCTCAATATTGACCCAGCGTCGGGCGAATGCGCTGCTTGTGACCTCGGACCGTCTTTTCAATCTCGAGCGTCGTCAGCTTGTTGATTTTGCGGCACGCACTGGCATCCCCGCGATCTATCCTTGGCGGGAATTTGCTGATGCTGGCGGATTGATGAGCTACGGCAACAGCCTCACCGACGCCTTTCGGCAAGGCGGGCTTTATGTTGGCCGCATCCTCAAGGGTGACAAACCGGCCGATTTGCCGATCTGGCAACCCACCAGGTTCGAGTTCGTAATCAACCTCAAAGTGGCGAAGTCGCTGGGTCTCGAAATCCCTGCTGCGCTGTTGGCGTTTGCAGACGAGGTGATCGAATGAATCCAACTTCCGTTCCCGGCCCACCTGCGCCATACAGCGATGTCCGCCCTTGCGGCATTATTGGCGGAAAAGCGGACATCACGCGCGACGGAGCGAGGCGCTCCGATCTGATTAGGGCGCGGCCTTGGCCGTGCCTACTCCTCGTCTTCGTCGTCCTCGTCTTCCTCTTCCTCATCCTCGTCCACCTCTTCCAGGTGTTCGAGCACGGCGAGCGGCAGCGTCTCGCGAAACAGGTCGCCTTCGACGCCCATCCAGAGACAGATCACGTCGTCGCCCTTTACTTCTGCGACGGTCAGCGGCTGGCCGCCGGATTTCAGCATGACGATATCGCCGGCTTTCAGTTCCATGGATGGTCCTTTCGGGTTGATTGACTTAAGAAGCTAGCAAGCCGGCATGACACGCCGATCACGGGCTGTTGGATCAGTGGATGTGCTGCGGCAGCGCGCATCCGCTACCAGGCTGTTGAAACGCCGATGACGGAGCTTCAGGCCGGAAGCGGGACCATGACGGAGGCAAGGGCGCCTGCTCGATGGGTTGCGCAGGGGCTTTTCCGTCCCATGCGCCGCGATGATGGCATCATGCGCCTGTTTTGCCCGACGGGTCAAACGATTTCGTAAAATCCGTAAGCATTTGATTTTGCAGCAGCTGGCTACTGTGCATGGGGTTGTTTTTCGAGTTTTTGTTTCGCGCCCGTGGTTACGATTGGCCCGGCACCAGTTCGGTCAGCGAGCGGATGATGCGGTCCGGCTTGACGGTCGAGCCTTCGGGCAGGCCGTCGCCATGCACGTCGATCCAGATCGAATAGATGCCGAGGCGCTGCGGCGTCACGACTTCCCATTCGAGGTTGTCGCCGATCATCCAGGTGTCATCAGCGGTGACGCCCAGCGCCTCCATCGCATGCAGATAGGCGCGCTCCTCGGGCTTGCCGAAACCGTGCTCGCCCTCGATCTGGATGTGATGGAAGCGGTGCGCCAGCTCGAAGCGCTCGACCTTGGCGCGCTGCGTGTCGGCGGCGCCGTTGGTCACCAGCGCGAGCTTGATGCCGAGCGCCTTCAACTTGTCGATCGCCTCATGCGCGCCGGGGAAGACGAACATCTCCTCCTCGCGATAGGCGGTGAAGCGATCGGCGAGGCGAATGGCGAGATCGTCTGACAGTGCGCGGTGGCCGGCGGCCGCGAGCGCCGCGAACCCGCCCTTGACCGTGAGGTGCCGCGCCTCGGCGAGCTTCATCCGCCATGCGGCTTCCGCATTGGCCCAGAAGTTTCGCGCGAAAGCCAGCACCGCGGTTGCGACCTGCTCTGGCGGCAGCGGCGCGAGCTCGTCGGCAAACTCGTTCGCGATCGTGTTCCAGGCGATCTCGGGCCGGCCATAGGCCGACAGGATGGTGTCGTCCATGTCGATCAGCATGGCGTGGGGCAGCGGCCTCACAGCGGGCTTCAACGTCGTCATGGCCATTTCACCTCCGGCGGCAGCGACGACAGGATCGAGTCCACATTGCCGCCGGTCCTGAGCCCGAAGATGGTGCCGCGGTCGTAGAGCAGGTTGAACTCGACATAGCGGCCGCGGCGGATCAGCTGCTCCTCGCGGTCTTCGGCGGTCCACGCGCTCGCGAAATTGCGCCGCACGATGTCGGGATAGATCTTCAGGAAGGCGCGGCCGACGTCCTGCGTGAAGGCGAGGTCGGCGTCCCAGTCGCCGCTGTCGTGCCAGTCGTAGAAGATGCCGCCGATGCCGCGCGCCTCTTTCCGGTGCGGCAGGTAGAAATACTCGTCGCACCATGTCTTGTACTTGTCGTAATCGGCAACGCCGTTCGGCTGCGCGCAGGCCTCTTTCATCGCGGCATGGAAGGCGATGCTGTCGGCGTCGTCCTGCGTGCGCCGGCGATCCAGCACCGGCGTCAGATCGGCGCCGCCGCCGAACCAGGCCTTGGTGGTGACGACGAAACGCGTGTTCATGTGCACGGCAGGCACGTGCGGATTGCGCATGTGTGCGATCAGCGAGATGCCGGAGGCCCAGAACCGCGGATCGTCCGCCGCGCCCGGAATCTGCGCGCGAAACTCGGGGGCGAATTCGCCGTGCACGGTCGAGCAGTGCACGCCGACCTTCTCGAACAGGCGGCCGGACATCATCGACATCACGCCGCCGCCGCCGGCGGCGCCGCTATGATCGGTGCGCTGCCAGGGCGTGCGGTTGAAGCGGCCGGCTTCGCCCGGATAGAGGCTTTGCGGCGCGTCGTCCTCCAGCCGCTCGAAGCTCGCGCAGATGTCGTCGCGCAAAGCTTCGAACCAGGCGCGGGCGCGCGTCTTGCGGTCTTCGATTGTCGAAACGTCCATCTGCATTCCCGTCGCTAACCAAGCGGAGCGTCGCGTAGGGCGGGCAAAGGCGCCCTCGCGCCGTGCCCACCATTTTTCATCGTCGTCTCGATTGGTGGGCACGCTGCGCTTTGCCCACTCTACGAAGTCTAACCCTGCGGACCGTAATAGGTGCAGCTCTCGTTGCAACTGTCGCGATGGATGCTGACGCGGGTGAGGTTGCCGATATGCGCTAGCCGCTCCCAGACGAAACGCGACAGGTTTTCCAGCGTCGGCTTGCCCAGCGCCTCGATCCTGTTGAGAAACTTGTGGTCCAGCGTCAACCTGACGTCCTCGATGGCGCGCTGGAGGAGGCCGAGATCGACCACCATGCCGGTCGCAGGGTCCGGCGTGCCGCGCACCGTCACCTCGGCGCGGAAGGAGTGGCCGTGGATCTCTTCGCTCGCCGCGCCGAACGTCGTTCCCGACAGTGAATGCGCCGCCTCGAAGCGGAACGATTTCGTCAATTCCCACATCTGTTCGAAAACCAATCCTATCTGATGCCGAGCGATTTATGCGTCTGCACGCTGAGCCGCCATTGCGGATGGCGCAGGCAGTAGTCGATCGCGCGCGCGGTGTTTTCGGCCACCTCGGGCCCGTCCATCGGCTGCAGCGAGAAGCGCTCGAAGGCGAGGTCCTCGAAGGCCTCCGGCGCGGCGAGGGCCTGCGGATAGACCAGCTTCAACTCGTGGCCGCGGCGCAGCACGAGCTCGCTGCCGCCCTTGGGGCTGACGCAGATCCAGTCGAGCCCATCAGGTGCGGCGATCGTGCCGTTGGTCTCGACGCCGATCTCGAAGCCTCGCGCATGGAGCGCATCGATCAGCGCCTCGTCGACCTGGAGCAGCGGCTCGCCGCCGGTGAGCACCACGTAGCGGTTGGCGGCCGTTGCCGTCCATTGCGCCGCGATGGTGTCGGCGAGCTCCGCAGCCGCAGCGTAGCGGCCGCCGAGCGTGCCGTCGGTGCCGACGAAGTCCGTGTCGCAGAATTTGCAGGTCGCTGACTGCCGGTCAGCCTCGCGGCCGCTCCAGAGATTGCAGCCGGCAAAGCGGCAGAACACGGACGCGCGCCCGGCATGGGCGCCTTCGCCTTGCAGGGTCAGGAAGATTTCCTTGACCGCGTAACTCAATGGTCTCTCCTCAACATATCAACCTTGCGGGTTCCGGATCTGCCGCAGCGCCTCGCCTGCGGCCATCGCCGCGGTCATGGCCACATTGAGCGACCGCAGTCCCGGGGCGATCGGGATCACCAGCCGCGCATCCGCGGCCTCGACCACCGCGTCGGTGACGCCGGCGCTCTCGCGCCCGAATAGCAGGATGTCCGACGTCTGGTAACGGAAATCGCGGTAGTCGGTGGCGGCCCCGGTGGTGAACAGCAGCAGCCGGCAGCCCTGCGCCGCGCGCCACTCCTCGAATTTCGGCCAGGAGACGTGGCGCGTGATGCTGACATGGTCGAGGTAATCCATTCCCGCCCGGCGGAAATGCCGGTCGGAGACAGGGAACCCCGCCGGTTCGATGATATGGGCAGCCAGCCCCAGGCAGGCGCAGAGCCTGAGAATCGTGCCGGTGTTCTGGGGAATGTCGGGCTGGAAAAGCGCTATCTGCATGGGCGGCGGCGGGTTGGTTGTGGGGCGGAAATGTCTCAATAAAACATCGCCGGCGCGGGAATTCGTGCATTGCACGCTTCCCCGCCGTTAGCGGGCTTGCGCTCGCCCGGCAAGGGTGCCAATAGAACGATTCTGGACTGCTGTTTTCGCTTGTTTTGGCGGGGACAAGCGAAGTTCTGCCGCCGCGGGGGGCCGCGGGCGCCGGCAGCCAGTTCTGGGGACCTTGGGGGCCCCTGGAGCGGTTCCACCGGTAGCATAAGAAGAAAGGGTTGGAATCGTGACGACAGCGTCTTCGGCGGACCATCCGACACGCCGTGATTTCTTATTCGTTGCAACGGGGGCAGCTGCAGCAGTAGGGGGCGCAGCTGCGCTCTGGCCCTTCATCTCCCAAATGAATCCTGATGCCTCGACCATCGCGGCCGGTGCGCCGATCGAGGTCGATCTCAGCCCGGTCGCCGAGGGCCAGGACATCAAGGTATTCTGGCGCGGCAAGCCGATCTACATCAGCCACCGCACCAAGAAGCAGATCGACGAGGCGCGCGCCGTCAACGTGGCGAGCCTGCCCGATCCGCAGTCCGACGAGGCCCGGGTCAAGTCCGGCCATGAGCAGTGGCTGGTCGTGATCGGCATCTGCACCCATCTCGGCTGCATCCCGATCGCTCATGAGGGCAATTACGACGGGTTCTTCTGCCCCTGCCATGGTTCGCAGTACGATTCGTCCGGCCGCATCCGTCAGGGGCCCGCGCCCGCGAACCTGCCGGTGCCGCCGTACCAGTTCGTTTCCGACACCAAAATCCAGATCGGCTGAGCTTCGGACCCTCGTCCGAAGCTTCGCGCCGTCTCGTCGTATTATTTCCTCAGGATCGCATCATGAGCGGACCATCCGACTACCAGCCGAGCAATCCGGCCCTGCAATGGATCGAGCGGCGCCTGCCGATCCTCGGCCTCATGCACTCCTCCTTCGTCGCCTATCCCACCCCGCGCAATCTGAACTATTGGTGGACCTTCGGCGCCATCCTCTCCTTCATGCTGGGGATGCAGATCCTGACCGGCGTGATCCTGGCGATGCACTACACGCCGCATGCCGATCTCGCCTTCAAGTCGGTCGAGCTGCTCGTCCGTGACGTCAATTACGGCTGGCTGCTGCGCAACATGCATGCCTGCGGCGCGTCGATGTTCTTCTTCGCGGTCTACGTCCACATGCTGCGCGGCCTCTATTACGGTTCCTACAAGGAGCCGCGCGAGGTGCTCTGGATCCTCGGCGTCATCATCTATCTCCTGATGATGGCGACCGGCTTCATGGGCTACGTGCTGCCGTGGGGCCAGATGAGCTTCTGGGGCGCCACCGTCATCACCAATCTGTTCTCCGCCATTCCCTATGTCGGCGAAAGCATCGTGACGCTGCTGTGGGGCGGCTATTCGGTCGGCAACCCGACGCTGAACCGCTTCTTCTCGCTGCACTACCTGCTGCCGTTCCTGATCGCGGGGGTCGTCGTGCTCCACGTCTGGGCGCTGCATGTCGCCGGCCAGAACAATCCTGACGGCGTCGAGCCGAAGGCGGAAAAGGACACGGTGCCGTTCACGCCGCACGCGACCATCAAGGACGGGTTCGGCGTCGCCTGCTTCCTGCTGCTCTACGCCTGGTTCATCTTCTACATGCCGAATTATCTCGGCGACGCCGACAACTACATCCCGGCGAATCCGGGCGTGACCCCGCCGCACATCGTGCCGGAATGGTATTACCTGCCGTTCTACGCGATCCTGCGCTCGATCCCGAACAAGCTTGCGGGCGTCATCGGGATGTTCTCGGCGATCATCGTGCTTGTCTTCCTGCCCTGGCTCGATGCCGCCAAGACCAGGTCGTCGAAGTACCGTCCGCTGGCCAAGCAGTTCTTCTGGATTTTCGTCGTGGTCTGCATCCTGCTCGGCTATCTCGGCGCGCAGCCGCCGGAAGGCATCTACGTGATCGCCGGCCGGGTCCTGACGGTCTGCTACTTCGCCTACTTCCTGATCGTGCTGCCGCTGCTCTCGCGCATCGAGACGCCGCGGCCGGTGCCGAACTCGATCTCGGAAGCGATCCTGACCAAGAGCGGCAAGGCCGTGGCCTCCGTCGCGGTCATGCTCGTTGCCGCCGGCGCGCTGTTCCTCGGCAGCCTCCAGGATGCGCGCGCTTCCGAGGGCAGCGACAGGCCGCCGGGCAACAAATGGTCGTTCGCCGGCCCTTTCGGTAAGTACGACCGCGGCGCGCTCCAGCGCGGCCTGAAGGTCTACAAGGAAGTCTGCGCCAGCTGCCATGGCCTGTCCTACATCGCCTTCCGCAACCTCGCGGAAGACGGCGGCCCCGGCTATTCCGTGGCGCAGGCGTCGGCCTTCGCCTCGGAGTACAAGGTCAAGGACGGCCCGAACGATGCCGGTGACATGTTCGAGCGCCCGGGCCGGCCGGCCGACTACTTCCCCTCGCCATTCGCGAACGAGCAGGCAGCTCGTGCAGCGAACGGCGGTGCGGCGCCGCCCGACCTGTCGCTGATCACCAAGGCGCGCTCCTACGGCCGCGGCTTCCCCTGGTTCATCTTCGACTTCTTCACCCAGTACCAGGAGCAGGGCCCGGACTACGTCTCGGCGGTGCTCCAGGGGTTTGAGGAGAAGGTGCCGGAGGGTGTGACCATCCCGGAGGGCTCCTACTACAACAAGTACTTCCCGGGCCACGCCATCAAGATGCCGAAGCCGCTCAGCGACGGCCAGGTGACCTATGACGACGGCTCGCCGACGACGGTTGCGCAATACGCCAAGGACGTCACCACGTTCCTGATGTGGACCGCCGAGCCGCACATGGAAGCGCGTAAACGCCTTGGCTTCCAGGTGTTCGTCTTCCTGATCATCTTCGCGGGCCTGATGTACTTCACCAAGAAGAAGGTCTGGGCCGACTCCCACTGAGCGGCGCGAGGCGAGATATAAAGAAGCCCCCGAAAGGGGGCTTTTTTGTTGCCGTCATTCCGGGGCGATGCGCCAGCATCGAGCCCGGAATCCATTCATCCACCAACTCTGCGGCCAGATGGATTCCGGGCTCGCGCTGTCGCATCGCCCCGGAATGACAAGAGTGTGGATTGCGCCGCGCGCGCCCAGCGGCCAAAATGCCGCCAACCGCTCCCCCAGAAACTCATCGGAGGACACCATGGGAACCGCCATCACCTTCAAGCGCCCGGACGGCAAGGACGCATCGGGCTATCTCGCCAATGCCGCGCGCGGCAACGCGCCGGGCGTGGTCGTGATCCAGGAATGGTGGGGCCTGTCGGACCAGATCAGGGGCCTGTGCGACCGCTTCGCGCTCGCCGGCTTCGATGCGCTCGCGCCCGATCTCTACAAGGGCAAGGTGGTGCCGTATCACGACACGGATGCGGCCGGCAAAGAGATGAACTCACTCGACTTCATGGACGCCACCACGCAGACGGTGCGCGGCGCCACGCAATATCTGTCGCGCAACGGCGCCAAGGTCGGGCTGACCGGCTTCTGCCTCGGCGGCGCCGTCACCATCATCGGCGCCACGAAAATCCCGGAGGTCGCGGCCGGCGTCGTGTTCTACGGCATCCCGCCGGAGCAGGCCGCCAAGCCCGCTGACGTCAAGATCCCGCTCCAGGCCCATTTCGCCAACAAGGACGATTGGTGCACGCCGGAGCTGGTCAGCGGCTTCGAGAAGGCCATGAAGGCCGCCGGCAAGTCGCTGGAGCTGTTCCGCTATGACGCCGAGCACGCCTTCGTCAACGAGCAGCGCCAGGCCGTGCACGACCGCGAAGCCGCCGAGCTTGCCTGGGGCAGGGCGACGGAGTTTTTCCGGAAGCATTTGGGGTAAGTGTGGCGCGCCAGTCGCGCTGCAATTTCAGTGTCGTCCCGGCCTGGTGCGCAATTGCGCACGGGGGACCACAGGGTTTGTGGTTGGGGCGAGCTTCCACTTCGAGTCTTCGCCAAGCTCAATTTTGTGGCTATTTGTCCCGGCCTGCGCCGGGACGACGGCGGAGATTGGCGTCGTCCCACGGACGACCAGCAGCCGCCGGGGCCACCCTTGACGCCGCCGCCGCGCCATGGTGAGTATCCGCCCATGAGCACCGCCGTCCGCCCAGCCCGTCTTTGGTGGCGCACCTCCTAAGAGGTGGCCGGTGCGATTTCTTTTCCCAAAATCGTCGAAGGTCGCCCACGCAGTGCGGCGGCCTGATCGTTTGTCCTGTGTGGCGTTCCCTCGGCAAGTCTCGTAAGAGGACCACATGAACAGGACAGTCTTTGCCCTCCCGGCCCGAAGCGATTACGTGACCCGCGCAGGTCTCGCGATCACGCGCGTGGCGGAGCAGTTTACCGGTGGCGCCAACCGGCTCGACGATCTCGTCAGCCTGCTCGACCGCCGCCGCGGCGTGGTGCTGTCCTCGGGCACGACCGTGCCTGGCCGCTACGAGAGCTTCGACCTCGGCTTCTCCGATCCGCCGCTCAAGCTCGAAACCACAGGCGTCAATTTCAAGCTGGAAGCGCTGAACGAGCGCGGCCAGGTGCTGATCGCCTTCCTCACTGAGGTCCTGCGCGAACCCTGCGTGGTGATCTCCGAGACAACCGCTTCGCGCCTTGCCGGCCACATCCTTCGCGGCGATGCGCCGGTCGAGGAAGACCAGCGCACCCGGCGCGCCAGCGTGATGTCGCTGGTGCGCGACCTCGTCGCCGCCTTCTCGGCCAACGACGACGGGCTGCTCGGCCTGTTCGGCGCCTTCGCCTACGACCTCGTGTTCCAGATCGAGGACCTCGTGCAGAAGCGCACGCGCGAGCAGGACCAGCGCGACATCGTGCTCTACGTCCCCGATCGTCTGCTGGCCTATGACCGCGCCACCGGCCGCGGCGTGGTGCTCTCCTACGACTTCGCGTGGAAGGGCAAGTCCACCGAGGGCCTGCCGCGCGAGACCGCCGACAGCCCGTACCTGAAGACACCGCGCCAGGGCTTTGCCGATCACGCGCCCGGCGAATACCAGGCCACCGTCGAGACAGCACGCGCGGCCTTTGCCCGCGGTGATCTCTTTGAAGCCGTGCCGGGCCAGCTGTTCGCCGAGCCCTGCGACCGCTCGCCGGCCGAAGTGTTCCAGCGCCTCTGCGTCATCAACCCCTCGCCCTACGGCGCGCTGATGAATCTCGGCGACGGCGAGTTTCTCGTCTCTGCCTCGCCCGAGATGTTCGTGCGCTCGGACGGCCGCCGCGTCGAGACCTGCCCGATCTCGGGCACGATCGCGCGCGGCACCGATGCGATCGGCGATGCCGAGCAGATCCGCCAGCTCCTGAACTCGGAGAAGGACGAGTTCGAGCTCAACATGTGCACCGACGTCGATCGCAACGACAAGGCGCGCGTCTGCGTCCCCGGCACCATCAAGGTGCTGGCCAGGCGGCAGATCGAGACCTACTCAAAACTGTTCCACACCGTCGACCATGTCGAGGGCATGCTGCGTCCCGGCTTCGACGCGCTCGACGCCTTCCTCACCCACGCCTGGGCGGTCACCGTGACCGGTGCGCCAAAGCTGTGGGCGATGCAGTTCGTCGAGGATCACGAGCGGTCGCCGCGGCGCTGGTATGCCGGCGCGATCGGCGCAGTGAATTTCGACGGCAGCATCAACACCGGCCTCACCATCCGCACCATCCGCATGAAGGATGGCCTCGCCGAGGTGCGCGTCGGCGCCACCTGCCTGTTCGATTCTGATCCCGCGGCCGAAGACCGCGAATGCCAGGTCAAGGCCGCGGCGCTGTTCCAGGCCCTGCGCGGCGATCCGCCGAAACCGCTGTCGACCTTCGCGCCCGATGCGACCGGAAGCGGCAAGCGGGTGCTGCTGATCGACCACGACGACAGCTTCGTGCACATGCTCGCCGACTATTTCCGCCAGGTCGGCGCCAGCGTCACCGTGGTCCGCTATGTGCATGCGCTCGACATGCTCAAGCAGAAGAGGTGGGATTTGCTGGTGCTGTCGCCCGGCCCGGGCAGGCCCGAAGATTTCGGGATCAAGAAGACGATCGACGCGGCGCTGGAGAACAAGCTGCCGGTGTTCGGCGTCTGCCTCGGCGTGCAGGCGATCGGCGAATATTTTGGCGGCGAGCTCGGCCAGCTCACCCATCCCGCCCACGGCCGGCCCTCGCGGGTGCAGGTGCGCGGCGGACGCCTGATGCGAAACCTGCCGAACGAGATCGTCATCGGCCGCTATCACTCGCTCTATGTCGAGCGCGACAGCATGCCGGAGGTGCTGAACGTGACCGCCAGCACCGAGGATGGCGTCGCCATGGCGCTGGAGCACAAGACCCTGCCGGTCGCCGGCGTGCAATTCCACCCGGAATCGCTGATGTCACTCGGCGGCGAGGTGGGCTTGCGTATTGTCGAGAATGCGTTCCGGCTGGATGCTGGGGCGAATTGAGTGCATGTTTCATGCTCGTCATTCCGGGATGGTGCGCAAGCACCAGACCCGGAATCTCGAGATTCCCCGGTGCGCAATTGCGCACCTGAGGTTCGGCTCTTCGAGCCGCCCCGGAATGACAGCTAACATGGGATACAAATGACCTTTGATCACGACCTGAAGGCGAGCGTCCGCACCATCCCCGACTATCCCAAGCCGGGGATCATGTTCCGCGACATCACGACCTTGCTCGCGGATGCGCGCGCGTTCCGCCGCGCGGTGGACGAGCTCGTCAACCCCTGGGCCGGCAACAAGATCGACAAGGTCGCCGGTATGGAAGCGCGCGGCTTCATCATCGGCGGCGCGGTGGCGCATCAGCTCTCCGCCGGCTTCGTGCCGATCCGCAAGAAAGGCAAGCTGCCGCACACCACCGTGCGCATCGCTTACTCTCTCGAATACGGCATCGACGAGATGGAGATGCATGTCGATGCGATCCAGCCCGGCGAACGCGTCATCCTGGTCGATGACCTCATCGCAACCGGCGGCACCGCGGAAGGCGCGGTGAAGCTGCTGCGCCAGATCGGCGCCAATGTCGTGGCGGCCTGCTTCATCATCGACCTGCCCGAGCTCGGCGGCGCCGCCAAGCTGCGCGCCATGGACGTGCCGGTGCGCACGCTGATGACGTTCGAAGGGCACTGAGCGCGTTAAATCGCCTCGGCCTTGAGCTCCGCCCGCCAGTGCAGCATGCGCTCCTTCAGGAGCGCATTCCTGACATAGGCAGTCTCCTCGTCCTCCAGACGCTCGCATTCGCCAAACGTCAGGCTGGCCTCGCCATGCGCGTTCCACGCAGCCTGAAGGCTGCGGCACATATGATTGCCCTGGCGGAGCGAGAACCAGATGCGGTTTTGGATGGTCTCCAGGTTCGGCGCCTGGCCGACCCAGGCCTCGCCCGACGCCGTACAGCGGACGACGAAGATGCCTGCAATGGTCTTCCGCTCCTTGTAGGCGGCGATGGCTGCTTTCCGGTCGATGCTCACGGGATAGGACCTTATTGAGGCGTGCGCTTTCAATAAGCGGGGTCCGCTCCGCAGTCAATATTATCCGGGTAAAATAATTGCCCTAGGACCGTTGCAGGATCAGGCTGAGCTCCAGCTCCCGGAAGGCGAGGTAATTGCGCCGGGTCCACTGGTGCAGCTCGGTCGAGGCGTCCTTCTCCTGGCGCAGATAGCCGGTGAAGGAGAAGTTCAGCCGGTCGATATAGGTCTTGAGGAAGCCCGGCAGCGCCGGCAGGCGGAACAGCCGGCCGGTTGCCATTGCGGCCGGCAATTCGCCGCGCACGACGTGCTCATTGTCCACCGTGATCAGGTTCATCCGCGGGATCTGCTCGCGCAGCATCTCATGAGCGCGGGCCGAGACGCGGTCGGTGTCGGCAACGAACAGGATCTGTGGTGCGACATGGCGGCGGGCCGCCTCCTTCAACAGGCCGATCTCGTCGGCCATCTTGAAGAACTCGTCGAAGGCGTGGAAGCCGAGGTCGATGACCTTGGCAAGACCGTCATCGACGATGACGCGGTCCATCAGCTGCATCTTGCCGTAGGTGTCGATCACGTCGGCGGTCTCGGTGACCTTCGGCAGGTAGTCGAGCAGCGACGGCTCCTTCAGGTTGACGTCGAAGGCCGCGACGTTGCCGTTCTTGAGCAGCAGGAACTCGCTCAATAGCCGCGCCAGCAGGGTCTTGCCGACCTGCGGGCGGGGCGAGCAGATGATGTAGACGGGTGTCGCGGGCATCACGAACTATTATCTGAGCGAACTCGCCGCCCAATCCAGCCGTATCAGCCCCGGCTCCGCAACTATTTTTCGCTGCTGCGGGCGCCGGGCTTCGAACCGACGATGTCGGTCAGGCGGATGCGGTCGAACTCGCTCCAGACATTGGCCAGCCAGTGCCGGACATAGCCGCGCAGCACGAAGGAGTAGTTGGCGGCCTCGTCGCTCATACCCTTGTTGGCGACGAATTTCAGGAACGGGACGGAGGAGACCTCGACCTGCTCATAGGCCATTTCGTTGAGCTTGGGGATGGTCAGCTCGGTGGCGTCCTTGATGCGGTGGAAGTAGGAGTTGTAGGTCGCCTGGTCCCACTGGAAGAACTGGGTGTCGTTGATGAAGTTCTTCACCAGGAAATATTTTGCGCCGGTCATGAAATTCGCGGTCTCGGCGATTTCGTCGAGCGAGGCGATCGAGGGGCCCAGGATGTGGAACACCGCGAAGGTGATCTGCCCGGCCTTGGCGGCGTCGAGGAAACCAATGTCGCGCAGCGAGGCGAGCGCCGGCGAGAGCAGGCCGGCTCGGACGTCGATCACGGTGACCGACGGGCTGGTCGCGTTGAGCGTATCGAAGATCTTCATCTGATCGGCCGTCGTCGTCATATCGACGATCTCGGTGATGTCAGGATGGAAGCGCTTCAGCGTTCCGCGCGGGGATTCCGTGTCGAAGGCGCGCGTGGGCACGTTGTTGGCGGAAAAATAATCGAGCAAGGTGCGCGATACCGTGGTCTTGCCGACCCCGCCCTTGTCCGCGCCCACCACAACCACTGCCGGCTTTGCCATTGCTGTCCCCTAACGCGCGCCCCCGATCGCGAGGTCGCAATCGGCCGGGCCCCAAATCGATGTCCCGAGTCTGCTGTTGGGCGCGAACATGGCAGAAACAAGGGAGAATTCAATTCCGCAGGCCCGGCTTGCGGCAATTCCTGAGGTTTTTCCAGATTGCCGTGAAACTGGCCACACGGGGCGAGCTCAGTGGCGGCCCCAGGGACCCATCGGATTGCCGATCGGGTTGCCCGCCGCGGTTCCGGAGGGGCCGGGCGCGGGCACGGGCGGCGGATTGGCCGCGCTGCCTGCATCGCTCCATGGTCCCTGCGACAGCGGTGGCGGGGCGTCCTGCGGGGCGGCCTGCGCCTCGGGCTGTTCCGTCTCGTCAGTCGGATCCGGCAGCGGACCTGGATCGTGGCCGCCGGCGAACTTGACCAGCGCATCGACCCGGGACTGCACCGACGGGTGGGTCGCGAACAGATCGGCAAAGCCCTCGCGCGGATTGTCGACGCAGAGCTCCATCACCGCCGAGGTCGCGCCCGGCAGCTCGCCGCGGTTCTCGATCTTGCGCAGCGCCGAGATCATGGCATCGGGGTCTTTCGTCAGCTCGACGGAGCCGGCGTCGGCGAGGTATTCGCGCGAGCGCGACAGCGCGAGCTTCACGACCTGCGACATCAGCCAGGCCACCACGATCAGCACGACCGCGATGATGATGACGATCACCGCGCCGCCGCCGGAGCTCTTGCTGTCGCTCGACGAGGAGGACGACCGCGACGACGAGGAGGAACCCGACGACCACGAGCCGCCGGAGCTCCAGCGGAAATTCGTGAACACGCGGAAGAACAGTTCGCCGAAGAAGCCGACCACGCCGGCGATGATGACGGCGACCACCATGAGCTGCACGTCGCCGTTCTTGATGTGGGTCAGCTCGTGGCCCAGCACCGCCTCGATCTCCTTGTCGTTCAGCGCGTTGAGGAGGCCGGTGGTGACGGTGATCGAATATTGCCGCGGGTTGAGGCCGGTCGCGAACGCGTTCAGCGCCGGGCTCTCCATGATCTTCAGCTTCGGCATGGTGATGCCGCGCGAGATGCAGAGATTTTCGAGCAGATTGTAGAGCCGCGGCTCCTCCTGCCGGGTGACGTCGTGGCCGCCGGTCACCGCGTCGATCATCGACTGGTGAAAGAAATAGGCGATCACGACCCAGACGGCCGCGGCGATCGTCGCGAAGGGCGCGGCCTTGAGCAGGTCGTAGAAGGCGCGGTTCAGATAATAGGCGACGGTCTCATTGCCGTTGATGACGACTTCGGCGACCAGCGCGCCGGCATAGACCAGCACATAGACCAGCGCGAACAGGCCGGCGAGCAGCAGCATCGAACGAACCTTGTTCGAGGCGATGTGCGTGTAGAGACCATACGCGGCCATGGCTGCTTCCGTTAGCTCCCGTCATTCCGGGGCAGGCCGCAGGCCTGAACCCGGAATCCAGAGCTTAGTGTCTCGGTCGAGATTCCGGGTTCGCGTCTTCGACGCGCCCCGGAATGACGAAGGTGAGAGGTCGCTCACGCCGCAATCAGAACTTCACCTGAGGCGCGGCCTCGACCTCGGTGCGGCTGGCGCCGAGATCGAAGAAGTCCTTTTTGGTGAAGCCGAACATGCCGGCGAACAACGCGGCCGGCATCTGCTGGATACCGGTGTTGTATTCCTGGACCGCGCTGTTGAAGAAGCGGCGGCTCGCCGCGATCTTGTTTTCGAGGTCGGAGAGCTCGCTGGCGAGTTGCTGGAAGTTGGCGTTGGCCTTCAGGTCGGGATAGGCCTCCGACAGCGCGATCAGCCGGCCGAGCGCGCCGGAGAGCTGGTTCTCGGCCGCGGACACCTGCGCCGGGCCCTGCGCCGACATCGCCGAATTGCGCGCCTTGATGACGTCGTCGAGCGTGCCGCGCTCATGCGAGGCGTAGCCCTTCACCGTCTCGACCAGGTTCGGGACGAGGTCATGGCGCTGCTTGAGCTGCACGTCGATATCGGCAAAGGCCTGGCCCACGCGCTGGCCCAGCGCCACCAGGCGGTTGTAGGCGCTGAAGGCCAAGAACACGAGAACGACGATGACGCCGAGAACGATCCAGCCGGTCGACATGGAGAACTCCTGAAGGGGATTTAAGGCGGGCGCAGCCTAGACCAAAATGGCGCAGGGCGAGAGCCCCGGCGCGGAGGGGAGGTAAGACTTGGTCGGATCTGGAACCATCCGAGTTCAAGGCAAAAGCGGGTGACGAGGTTAACTTTCGGCAATGACGGCCGGGTCGGACTGGCGTCAGAACTTGGTGTCGAGCCTGGGTATTCCGGTGGCTTCGGAGAGTCGGGCCGCGACCCTGCCGGCTTCCTGAACGGTTTTTCCTTTGACCGGGATGTCGTGACGCCTCCCGCTGAGTAGTTCGACATAAACGCCATACGAGGCATGACCGTCGGTCTCGTATTCGATACGACCGAGCGCACGGCATTGGTCGAACGGGCAATCCAAAAAGACTTTGTTGGGACGCCTGAACCGGCTGTGTGACATCGTCAATTTTCGGGTGACCAGATCGAACTCCACGATCCGACGGCGCATAGCTGTCAGAAGAAGAAAGATTGCGAGGAATACGAGGACGATGACGCCAGCGGCGGCGCCAGCACGTGCCACGACTGTTTCAGGCACGCTGTTTCCGAGAACGAATACCAAGCCGACGGCGATGAATATCCCAAGGAAGGGCGCGCCCGATCTGGGCTCAGACGTAACATATCTAAGCTTGCCGTCGAGGGTAGCTGAAGGATACTCGACCATCGTGAAGCGATCTGAACTGAATTCAGGCAATGATAGCGGATGGTCGGCGAGAGTTGTAGATCGCACGAGTATCAATCTTTGATCATCAGTGCGTTGTATCACCCCAGCGCCAACGCCTTGCGTCCGCATAGGACAGCTTGTCGCGCCGCGGTACCTTCGTGATGGCGACACCACCCTCAGTGCAGAGCTTCGCCGTGATCTCGGCCTTGCCGACGTCCGGCGGCGCCAGCACGCGCGCGGCACGCGTCGCGGGCGGCGTGCGGGTCAGGGCGACGTAGATGAAGCGTTCGTCCTCGAACGGCACTTCGGCGCCCTTGATCTGGCGGTGCGCCTGGGAGCGCGGCAGGCGCTGGCTGAAATGGCACCAGTCGGGCGCAGTGAGCGGGCAGGGCTTTTCGTGCGGGCAGGGCGCGGCGACAAAGGCACCAGCTGCGATCAGCTGCTGGCGCAGCGCGAGGATGCGGGCGTAGCCGGCCGGCGTGCCGGGCTCGATCACGACCAGCGCATGGCGCGCTTTCGCCCACATCGCCTCGGCGAGTTTACGCTGATCGGCTTCGCTGAGTTCGCCGATGATGTAGCTCGCGACGACGAGATCGGCTTGCGAGACCTCGGCGAGGTTGCCGCCGGCATCGCCGGGCAAATAGCGGCAGTCCGCCAGACGCGTGCTGTCATGCGCGAGTTCGAGCGCAAGCCGGCTCAGCGTCGCGTTGGCGTCGAGCAGGGTGAAGTCCTGCAGCGAGGGAAACGCCTCCGCGGCGGCCCAGCTTGCGGTGCCCGGACCTGCGCCGACGTCGAGCAGCGTTTCCGGCGCGAGGTCCGGCGCGATCTCGGTCAGCGCATTCAGGCTGGCGGCCACGGCCGCGTACGTGGCCGGCATGCGTGCGAGCGCGTAAGCGAGCGCATCGGCCTCCGACCTGATCGTGCCGGAGCCGCCGCCGGCGCGATAGGTGTTCGAGATCTTCTGCGATCGCTGCGCGGCGTCGGTACGGGAGAAGCCTTGAAGCTTCGCGTCGAGTGCGGCCTTCAGCTCAGCGGGGAGGGTGGGCGAGACCATTTTCATTCGCCGTCATTCCGGGGCGCGCGTAGCGCGAACCCGGAATCCAGAGATTGTGGCGCGAGATTCCGGGTTCTCGCTTCGCGAGCCCCGGAATGACGCCAGAGACCTCACGCCACGTTCTGATCGAGAATGTCCACCGCCTCGGCCAGGCTCACCGACACGAGTTGCGAGACGCCGCGCTCGGCCATGGTGACGCCGAACAGGCGGTTCATCCGCGCCATCGTGATCGGGTTGTGCGTGATGATGATGAAGCGCGTGTCGGTCGAGCCGGTCATCTCGTGCAACAGGTTGCAGTACCGTTCGACGTTGTGGTCGTCGAGCGGCGCGTCGACTTCGTCCAGCACGCAGATCGGCGAAGGATTGGTGAGGAACACCGCGAAGATCAGCGCCATCGCGGTCAGCGCCTGCTCGCCGCCCGAGAGCAGCGACAGCGTCTGCGGCTTCTTGCCCGGCGGCTTGGCGATGATTTCGAGACCGGCCTCCAGCGGGTCGTCGCTCTCGATCAGGTGCAGCGCGGCCTCGCCGCCGCCGAACAGCTCGACGAACAGGCGCTTGAAGTGGTTGTTGACGACCTCGAACGAGGTCAGCAGCCGCTCGCGGGCCTCCTTGTTGAGGCTCTGGATGCCCTGGCGCAGCCGCTTGATGGCTTCGACGAGGTCATCGCGCTCGGTGACGAGGCCGTTGTGCTGGGTCTCGACCTCGCGCAGCTCTTCCTCGGCGCGCAGGTTGACTGCGCCAAGGCGCTCGCGGTCGCGGCGCATCTTTTCGAGGTCTTCCTCGATGTCGTGCAACGGCGGCAGCTCCGCGCCGGGCTCGATCTCGGCAAGGCCGGCGACGGCCTGCGGCTCGACCTCCAGCATGTCGCGGATCTCGCGCTCGATGTCCTCGAGCCGGCGCCGCGCGCCTTCCATGCGCTCCTCGGCGCGGGCGGTGGCCTCGCGGGAGCTGGAGAGCGCCTCCAGCGTCAGCTTGGCGACGCGATCGGTCTCCGCCATCGCGCTTTCCGCGGTGGCGAGCGCGTCGGCGGCCATGCGGCGATCGTTTTCCGCGTATTCGATCTCGGTGATCAGCGCGCTGCGCTTCTCCGCGAACACGGCCGGCGCGTTTTCGAGCTCGCTGCGTTCGATCGTGAGTTCGGCGATGCGGGCCTGGATGGTGTCGATATGGGAGGCCGCGCTCTCCTTGCGGTTCTGCCACTCGGTGCGCTCTGCGAGGATCGCCTGAACGCGGCGGTCGGCAAGCTCGGCCTCGCGCGCCAGCGCCTGCGCCTCGGCGCGGACCTGGGCGGCCATGCGGCGATGGCCTTCGATGTCGCTGCGGACCGCGGCGAGACGGGTCTCGGTGTCCTCGCTCGACGGCAGTTCGGAGATGCCGGCCTCGGCATATTCGTATGCGGCCTCGGCTTCGGCGCGGTCGGCGGCGAGACGGCTGTGCGCTTCCGACAGCGTCGCCTTGCGCGCGGCGTGGCGGCCGATCTCGCGCTCGGCCGTGGCATGGCGCTCACGCGCGGTGTTGAGCTCGCGCTGCGCGGCGCGCCAGGCTTCGCGGCTCGCGCCTTCGGTGCTGGCCGCCATCTGCAATTCGGACTCGGCATTCTCCAGCGCCTGGCGCTTGATCTGCGCGTCGATGCGGGCCTGCTCCAGCTCGTTCTCGATGTCGACGAGGCGGGCGCGCTCGGCAAGGCGGCGCGCGGCGCCGGTCGGGGCGTGAGCCGCCGCGACGAAGCCGTCCCAGCGCCAGACGTCGCCTTCGGGCGAGACCAGCCGCTGGCCGGTCTTGAGCTGCGAGACCAGCTCGGCGCCGCGCTCGCGCGGCACCACGCCGATCTGCGCCAATCGGCGGGCCAGCTCGGCCGGGGCCTGCACGTGGTTCGCGAGCGGTACGACGCCTTCGGGCAGCTCCGGATCGCCGTCGGTCTCGCCGACATTGGTCCAGCGCATCGGCGCCGACGGGTCGATCGGCGCATCGAGATCGTCGCCGAGCGCGGCGCCGATGGCCTTTTCAAAACCCTTGTCGACGGTGATGCCGTCGATGATCGGCGGCCACAGATTCTTGGTCTCGCCGTTGACGATCTTGGAGATCGTGCGGGCCTCGGTCTCGAGCCGCTGCACGCGCTTGTCGGCCTCGTTGAGCGGCGAGCGGGAGGATTCCAGCGTCTGGCGCGCAGCGACGTGCGCGGCTTCGCTCGCCTGGGCCGCGGCCTCCGAGGCCGCCAGCGTCTGCTCGGCGTTCTCGACCGTGGCGGTCAGCTCGTCGAGGTCGCCGAAGCCGCCCGTTTCATCGGCAAGCTTCTGCTCCTCGGCCGTAACGTTCGCGATCTCCTGGTCGAGCCGGGCCAGCTTGTCGCGGTGGGTGCGGACATTGGCTTCGAGTTGATTGCGCTTGGCGGTGAGGTCGGCGAGCGCGGTGGTGAGCTCGGCGAACTGCTGCTCGGTCTCGGTCAGCACCGCCTCGGCTTCCGCGACGCGCTCGTCGACGCCGGAGCGCTTCTCGACGCGCGACTTGATCTCTTCCTTCAGCTCGGCGTCTTCGCTGTCGAGGCGCTGGAGCGCGACGTCGGCGTCCATGGTCTGCTGCTGGGCGCGGGAGATGTCGCCCTCGAACTGGGCGAGGCGGCGTTCGAGCTCGGCGACGCGCTCCTTGGCGCGCTCTTCCTCGCGGTCGAGCAGCTCGCGGGCATTGGTCAGGCGCTGCAGCCCGGCCGCGGCGCGCGCCTCGGCATCGCGCAGCGCCGGCATCTCGGCGGCGCGGATGGCCTGGATGCGGGCGGCTTCGGCCTGGTGCTGGGTGCGCTCGGCCATCTCGCGGACGGCGAGATCGTGGGTCTGGCCGGATTCGTTGACGTCGGCATGGGCGCCGATCCAGCGCAGATGGAACAGCGTGGCTTCGGCCTTGCGGACCTTGGCCGCGACCTCGCGGTAGCGCACGGCCTGGCGGGCCTGCTTCTTCAGGCCTTCCATCTGGCCGGAGAGCTGGCCGATCACGTCCTCGACGCGGGTGAGGTTGGTTTCGGCCGCCTTCAGCCGCAGCTCGGCCTCGTGGCGGCGGGCATGGAGACCTGCGACACCGGCGGCGTCTTCCAGCACGCGGCGGCGCTGCTCGGGCTTGGCCTGGATGATCTCGCCGATCTTGCCCTGGTGGACGAGGGCGGGCGAGCGCGCGCCTGTGGCGGCGTCCGCGAACAGGATCTGCACGTCGCGGGCGCGCACGTCGCGGCCGTTGATGCGATAGACCGAGCCGGCCTCGCGCTCGATGCGGCGGGAGATTTCCAGAAGCTGGCTGTCGTTCATCGCCGCCGGCGCGGTGCGATCGGCGTTGTCGATCGTCATCGTCACTTCGGCGTGGTTGCGCGCGGGACGGTTGCCGGAGCCGGCGAAGATCACCGCGTCCATGTCGGCGGCGCGCAACGATTTGTACGAGGTCTCGCCCATCGCCCAGCGCAGCGCTTCGACGAGATTCGACTTGCCGCAACCGTTGGGTCCGACCACGCCGGTCAGGCCGGGCTCGATGACGAAGTCCGTGGGCTCAACGAAGGACTTGAAGCCGTGAAGGCGCAGGCGGGTGATTTTCATAAGCACGCATCTCTGTTGGCAGGCGCGAATCCCCCTGCCGGGACAATACCATGGAAGGCAATGTCACTATCCGGGCGAGTCGCGCGAGGCGCCTCATGCGGCTGGACAATGGCCGCGGTGCGCCGCGAGGGCAACCGGCGAAAGCCGCTTTTCCCAAGGGATTTATGCCGGGAATGATACGGCGTTCGAGATGCGAATCAGGCGTGATGCGGGAAAATCAGCTCTTCAGCAGCGGATTGATCTTCTTGGCGAATTCCTCGAACGAGGTCTCGCCCTTGATCTTCTCGCCGTTGATAAAGAAGGTCGGCGTCGAATCGACCTTGAGAATGTCGCTGGCGTATTTCTGGTCGGCGGCGATCTTGTCGAGCAGCGCCTGGTCCTTCAGGCAGGCTTCGACCTGCTGCTGGGTGAGGCCGGCCTGCTTGCCGATCCGCGTCAAGGTCTCGGTGGTGTTCTTCATCACCCAGTCGCTCTGCTGGCGGAACAGCATGTCGGTGACGGCGAAGTATTTCGGCGCATCGCCATTGGCGATGCAGCGCGACAGCATCGAGCCGGCTGCGGCTTTGATGTCGAGCGGGAACTCGCGGAAGATGTAACGCACCTTGCCGGTGTCGATGTATTCGGACTTGATCTTGGGGAACACCTGCTCGTTGAAGGCCGCGCAGTGCGGGCAGGTCATCGAAGCATATTCGGTGATGGTGACGGCGGCGTCCTTCGGGCCGAGCGCCATGTCGGGCAGCGACACGGGCTTTGCCACATCGCCGGCGGCCTGCGCCATGGCTTCAGGGATCATGGCGTCGGAGATGAACCGCAAGGGGGAGAACCCGGCGACCGCGGCAAGCCCGGTCAGCGACAGCATCGTGGTGAAGGCGCGGCGGGTGATGATCAAGGTCGGCTCCCGAATTGGCGTGGTCTTGCCCCAAGGTCCTTATCAAGGTTCCCGTTTGGGCGGCCTGTCGCTAGCTTGAAACGTGGTTTGAGGCAATGGCGGGCCGCAGGAACGGGTCCAGATTGGCCGCGAAATGAGGCTCAATTTCGCTTGATGGCGGCCCCGAGCCGCGCCAGTGCCGACTTGAGCTGTTCATCTTCGATGTCACCGAGGGTCTCCTCCACCTTGGCGACACTCTTGGGGTCCGGCGGGCCCGGCCGGACCGGCCGCCGGACGCGCGACAGGGGGGCCTGGCGGAAGGCGAGCTTGCCGACCGCGCTCCAGCCGAAGAAGCGGTTCACCCGCTCCAGGATCACATCCGCGGAATGCTGGATCTCCAGCGCCATCGGCCCCTCGACCCGCAGCACCAGCGTCGCCGGCTCCTGCGGCTGGCCCTCCACCGGCCGCGGCCATTGCATCTTGAGCGGCTCGGCATGGGCCGCGATCTCCGGCCCGGCAATCTGCGCCCACCGCGTCACCAGCTCGCGCGCGGCAAAGCCCTGCTTGGCATAGGCCTCGGCAAAGACGTCGTTGAGCAGCAGCGAAAGCGGCTTGGCGCTGATGGGGCCGGGCTTTGGGGGGAATTTGGACATTGGGCCTTATACCATCTCGAAGCGCGAGCCACAGGCGCTTCGCCGTCATGGCCGGGCATAGCCGTCCGAAGGACGGCGTCGCTTCCGCTCGCCCATGTCCCGGCCATCCACGTTCTTCGAGGAAGAAAGACGTGGATGCCCGCGACGAGCGCGGGCATGACGTGGAGAGATTGGCGTGACGTCGGTTACACTGAGAGGATGAGCCCCAGATCTGCCCTTAAGGCCAAGTCGGAACCCTGTCAGGCGGAGACCTCGTCGGGTCCGACGCTGCTCCTCCAATGGTACGACCGCCACCGCCGCCGATTGCCCTGGCGGGCCGGGCCCGGCGAGGCGTCGGACCCCTACCGGGTCTGGCTGTCGGAGATCATGCTCCAGCAGACCACGGTGAAGGCGGTCGGGCCCTATTTCGAAAAATTCGTCGCGCGCTGGCCTGACGTCACCGCGCTGGGGCGGGCCTCGCAGGATGACGTGCTGCGCATGTGGGCCGGGCTCGGCTATTACTCCCGCGCGCGCAATCTCCATGCCTGCGCGGTCGCGGTGACGCGCGAGCATGGCGGCGTGTTTCCCGACACCGAGGAGGGGCTGCGCGCGCTGCCGGGCGTCGGGCCTTACACGGCCGCGGCGATTGCGGCGATTGCGTTCGACCGCCACACCATGCCGGTCGACGGCAATATCGAGCGCGTGGTGTCGCGCCTGTTTGCGGTGGAGGAGGAACTGCCGCAGGCCAAGCCGCTGATCCAGCAACTGGCGGCGACGCTCCTTGCCGACTCCCGCGCGGGCGGCGAGAAGTCTCGCGCGGGCGACAGCGCGCAGGCGCTGATGGATCTGGGCGCCTCGATCTGCACGCCGAAGAAGCCGGCCTGTTCGCTGTGTCCGCTCAACGAGGATTGCCTGGCGCGGGCACAGGGAACGCAGGAGACGTTTCCGCGCAAGGCGCCGAAGAAGAGCGGGACGTTGCGGCGGGGCGCTGCCTTCGTCGTGACGCGCGGCGAGGAGCTGCTGGTCCGCAGCCGGCCCGAAAAGGGCCTGCTGGGGGGCATGACGGAAGTGCCGGGCTCGGACTGGCTCGCCGGTCAGGAGGACGCGACGGCGAAGCAGCAGGCGCCCGCGCTGAAGGGACTGTCGCGCTGGCAGCGCAGGGTGGGCGTCGTCACCCACGTCTTCACGCATTTTCCGCTGGAACTGGTGGTCTATACCGCCAAGGCTGAAGCTCGTACGCGGGCACCCGCGGGCATGCGCTGGGTGCCGATCGCGACGCTGGCCGGGGAAGCACTGCCCAACGTCATGCGCAAGGTGATCGCGCACGGATTGGACCTCCCGCCGACCGCATCCTCCTGACACCATGCTGGCAGCAGGGCCGCGTTAACAGGAGCGACACGGAGGCTCCCCGATGGTCAAGACCGCGCTCGACAACTTTCCCAGGCCGCCCTGTGCCGAGCTGCTGGGCTGGCGCCTGCTCGACGCCCGTCCGGAGGAGGGCTGGATCAAGCTCGGCTTCGAGGGCAAGCCCGAATTCTGCAATCCGGCGGGCTTCATCCAGGGCGGCATGCTCTCGGCCATGCTCGACGACACCATGGGCCCGGCCGTGCTGGTGATGAGCGAGGGCCGGCTCTACACCACCACGATCAGCATGACCGTGAATTTCCTCAGCCCCGCCAAGCCCGGTCCAATCATCGCCGAGGCCAGGGTGACACAGCTCGGCAAGACCGTCGCCTTCGTCGAGGCCAGGCTGATGACCGAGGATGGCACCGTGCTTGCCACCGCGACCGCGAGCGAGCGGCTGCTGGAAGCGGCGAGGGTGGTTCGCTGATACCGGTGCGGTGGGCCTTCTTCATGCTGCTCGCATAAAGGAAAATGCCTTGCGTCAGCATGGAAGCGGATAGGTATCTACCAGCGCGTGTAATTACGGATTTGCTCGCGAATTCATTGTGCACGCAATGAGCGCGCCGATCGACCGTGTCTAGCAATGCGGGCATTGGACTCGCGCATATTGTCGCAGTCGGAAAAGAAACAGGGTGGATGCGCGCAATCCGCGGGCGAATCGCGATGTTCGACGCATGATCGACCTGACTTGCGGCAAATTGGCCAATTCAAATTTTCTGCGGAAGCTTTGAATGTAGTTGGCCCGAAAGAAAATTTACAAATTTGAACGGGATGATTTTTCAAGTCGCGCTTTATTTGAGGCCTTGAGGTGAGTCATGGCGCTTGCGCTTATTGAGACCGGCCACTGCAACGTCGATCTCGAACCGTCCCCGATTGAGCCATCCTGGATCATTGAAGGAAAGCCCGAAGCGCGCTCGCACCTGCTGTCGACCAGCGCGTGCGGCACCGCCACGACCCTGATCTGGTCCTGCACCAAGGGCAAGTTCAACTGGTACTACGACCTGGACGAGACGATCATGATCCTTGAAGGATCAGCGGTGATCGAGAGCGATGGCATGCCACCGAAACCCTACGGTGTCGGCGACGTTGTCTTTTTCCGCGACGGTGCGCACGCCAAATGGCACGTCGAAAACTATGTGAGGAAGGTCGCCTTCTTGCGCCAGACCAATCCCGTCGGGTTCGGTTACGCTATCCGCGCCATCAATAAGCTCAAGCGGATGTCGTCGACGTTGGGCGGTCGTCGCTCCGCGTAACTCGCGCGCGTCAACGGCATCGCGAAGTGTGGGGCAACGACCTAGGTGCTCGCGCGTCTCGCATCGGCGTGCCGCGGCACGATCGCCGGTTTCGCATTCAGCGCTTCCACCTGAAACCCCGCGACGCGCTTGTAGTTGGCGGCGATGTCTTCCAGCTCCTGCTGCGACAGCACGTCGGTGACGACCTCAAAGCCGTCGGGCGCGCGCTCCTCGACCAGCTGCATCACCTGCTCGGGGCCGTTCTTGCGGTTGAGCAGGACGAGGTCGGTGGTCGCGGGCCTCCGCTCGGCTTCATAGGCGAGCAGCGCCGCGGTCGTCGGGCCATGCGCCAGGATCTCGCGGGTGATGACGCGGGCATCGAGGATCGCCTGCGAGGCGCCGTTCGATCCGATCGGGTACATCGGGTGCGCGGCATCGCCCATCAGCGTGACGCGGCCGAACGTCCATCGCGACACCGGATCGCGGTCGACCAGCGGATATTCGTAGGCGTGCGGGCAGTTCCGGATCAGGCCGGGCACGTCGAGCCAGTCGAACTGCCAGCTCTCGAACCACGGCAAGAACTCCTCCAGCCGCGCGGTGCGGTTATAGTCCTCGCGCCGCCACTGATAGGTCGGCGGCATGTGGCGCTCGGCGACCCAGTTGATCAGATGGTTGCCCGCCGCATCCGGCACCTTGCTGATCGGATAGCAGACGAATTTCAGGATCTCGTGCCCGGCCATGATCATGGTGCGGCCGGTGAGGAACGCCTTTGCCGGCGTCACGCCGCGCCAGAGGATGCGGCCGTTCCAGATCGGCGGACCCTCATCGGGATAGAGCTTTTCTCGTGCGGCGGAATGGATGCCGTCGGCGGCGATCATGATCGCGCCTTCGTAAGTGCCTGCGGCCTTGCCGGTCGCCTTGTCGATGAAATCGGCGCGGACGCCATCAGCTGTTTCGCTCCAGCCGGTCAGATGGTGGCTGGTCAGGATGTTGTCGCGGCCGAGCCGCTCGATCGCAGTGTCGAGCAGGATCTGCTGCAGCGTGCCGCGATGGATCGAGAATTGCGGCCATTTGTAGCCGGCCTCCAGCCCGCGCGGCTCGCTCCAGATCGGCTTGCCGTGCTTGGAGAAGTAGGCGAGCTCGCTTGTGCGCACGCCACTGGCATCGAGCTTGTCCATCAGCCCGAGCTCGATCAGCTCGCGCACCGCATGCGGCAGCACGTTGATGCCGACGCCGAGCGGTCTTAGCTCCGCGACGCTCTCGAACACTTTTACGGGAACGCCGATTCCGTGCAGGCTGAGCGCAAGCGTCAACCCGCCGATGCCGCCACCGGCGATGAGTACGGTCATGACAAAACCCCTCCAATTGCGGGCGTCTTGGCACAGACGGGCGGATGTGGGCAACTGCGAAGAGGATGTCGTGCTATGGACCTCGGGGCCGACAGCCGTTACTTTCCGATTTTCCCATGAGGTCCGACATGCTCAAGCTCTACTACGCCACCGGCACCTGCGCGCTCGCCACCTACATCACCCTGGAAGAGGCCGGCGCCGACTACGCGGCCGAGCGGCTGAGCTTCAAGGACAATCAGCAGAACAGCCCGGACTATCTCGCCATCAACCCGAAGGGCCGCGTGCCCGCGCTGGTGACCGACCGCGGCGTCCTCACCGAGACGCCGGCGATGCTGGCCTACATCGCGCAGACCTTTCCCAAGGCGAAGCTCGCGCCGCTCGACGATCCCTTCGACTTCGCCCAGGTGCAGTCGTTCAACTCCTATCTCTGCTCGACCGTGCACATCAACCATGCGCACAAGATGCGCGGTGCGCGCTGGGCGACACAGGAGAGCTCGTTCGCCGACATGAAGCAGATGGTCCCGAAGACCATGGGCGCCTGCTTCAACCTGATCGAACAGAAGATGTTCAGGGGACCGTGGGTGATGGGCGATCAGTTCACGATCTGCGATCCCTATCTTTACACCCTGTCGACTTGGCTCGAAGGCGACAACGTCGACATCAACGCCACGCCGAAGATCGCCGATCACTTCAAGCGGATGTCGGACCGGCCTGCGGTGCGCAAGGTGATGGACGCGCAGAAGGCGTAACAAACCCGGTGTCGTCCCGGGCAAGCGTAAGCGTGGCCACGAATTCCGCTGTCGTCCCGGCGAACGCCGGGACGACAGCGGAATCTATCGACCGCGTTCGGTAGGAGTACCGAACGACGGGTCTTCGCCAAACTACACCCTGTGGCTATGGGTCCCGGCGTTCGCCGGGACGACACCGAATGTTTTGAAGCTGCATCCTAACCAGCCTTCCGCTTCTCCAGCTCCCGTCCCGTCTCCAGCATCAGCCGCCGCAGCCAGATCGAGCCCGGGTCCATCTGCGCGCGAGTCGGATAGAACATGAACTGCTCGTCGATGCCGGGGTCGAGCGGGGGTGTCACCGCGACGAGGCCGAGCTGTTTCGATAGCGCCGCGATCAGCCGGCGCGGCACGAAGGCGACGAGGTCGGTGCGGGCGGCGACGTGCAGCGCCTCGAGATAGCCTGACACCACCAGCGAAATATGTCGCTCGATGCCCTTGGCTCGCAGCCAGGTGTCGATCAGATCCTCGCTATTGCCGCGGATGATCACGCCGACATGACGCGCGGCCAGGAACGTCTCGCGCCGCTTCAGCTTGGCTCCCACGGGATGGCCGCGCCGCACCGCCAGCGCGTCGCTGTCGGTGTAGAGCAGCTGGCGGTGAAAGCCCTTGAAGGCGTTGCCGATCGAGATCACGAGGTCGATGGTGCGGGCGAATTCGGCGTGGAAGATCGCAGGTCCCCGCCACGGCACGACGTCGACGCGGACGTTGGGCGCGGCCCGGGTCACCTTCTCCATCAACGGCGGCATCAACAGCTCGACCGCGAGATCCGGCATCATCAGGCGGAATTGCCGCTCGCTGCGCGCGGCGTCGAATTCATCCGGCACGAACAGCCCGCGCACCTGGTCGAGCGCCTGTGCCAGCGGCGCGCGCAGGGCCTGCGCCCGCGGCGTCAGCTCCATCCGCGCGCCGGTCCGCACCAGCAGCGGGTCGCCCAGGATGTCGCGCAGGCGCTGCAGCGCATGGCTCGCGGCCGGTTGCGACAGCCCGATGCGCAAGGCGGCGCGGCTGACGCTGGCCTCGCGCAGCAGCGCGTCGAGTGCGGTGAGAAGATTGAGGTCAAGCGAATTCAAATTCATGAAGTGAATAGATATCATATTGGCTATCGATTTGAAGAATTCTCATCCAGCGGGAATGATCTCCGTGATGTCACCAAACGGAGATGCCGCCATGAACGCGAGCGCCAACAAGAAACTGATGCAGGATATTTTCGCCGCCGCCGCGAACCCCGATCCCGCCGTGCGCGACCGTGCGCTGTTCACCGCCAGCCTTGCCGACGACGCCAAATGGGTCGTAACCGGCCAGTATTCCTGGTCGCGCACCTTCACCGGTAAGGAGGCGATCCTCAACGATTTGCACGGCTATGTGCGCACCCGCCTGCGCGACCGCACGCGTACCGTTGCCCACCGCTTCATCGCCGATGGCGACATCGTCGTGGTCGAAGCCAAGGGCGACAACGTCACGCCGGAAGGCGTGCGCTACGACAACGATTACTGCCTGGTGTTTCGCCTGGAGGGCGGCAAGATCAAGGAGATCCGGGAATATTGCGACTCGATCCTGACCGAGAGGGCGCTCGGCCCATTTCCGCAAGCACCCGTGAGGGCTGCGAGCTGACCGGAGCGAACGACGTCGCGTCCACCGACCGACCTGGTCCGTCACGGCCGTCGATGGTCGTGCGGGCCTGGCGGACGCTGGTGGAGATCATGCGGGTCCGGCGGGAGCGGTCCCGGGCCCGGTGTCAGCTCGCTGCCATGACCGAACGGGAGCTTCAGGACTGCGGGATATCCCGGTCGGAGATTGCGTACGAGCTGCATAAGCCCCGCCGGCGAAAATAGGATCGGAAGGGATGCGGCGCGTTGCCTCGGCCCCGCTGGAAGCGGTCGAGAGCGCGCTTGGCAAGATGACGCAGGGGCGAACGTCCATCGGGGCGCCCATGCAGCGATCTGCATGCGCCTGCGGGCCTTGCGCCAAAACCATGCGCAACTGCCGATAAAATCGGCAGGTTTTGTGCCGGCCCGTGCGCGCAGGCGCGAAGAATCAGAAGGTTCAATTAACGAGTGTCCCCCATTGTGTCGCGGTGCAGCGTGGGTCGCCGAGAAGCGACTCGCGGCTGCCAGGGTGGCCGGTGACGATCGCCGGACGTTCGGCCGCTCGAATTCACATGCATCTGGGTGGACAGTGGGAATGCCGAAATTTCGTTTGCGGATCAGGGGACGCCTGTACGCAGGCTTCATGGCCTTGGTGGCGGTCGGTCTCGTGATGGCGGTGGTCGCCATCTGGAATTTACGGGCCGTGCAGGATCAGGTCGCAAAACTCTCGGCGTTCTCGGACAGCACGGCGCGGGTTCTGGAGATCTCGACCCATCTCCAGGCGATCCAGCGGGCCAATCTGCGCTACATTTACGACGCCAGCGAACCTGCGATGAAGGAAGCTTCGGAACGGGAGACCGCGGCGACCGAACTGTTGCAGGTCGGGGCGAAGGGGACGGCCTCCGAGGAGCGGCGCAAGCTCTACAACGATCTGATCGCCGACATCGCCAGGATGCGAAGCCTGCGTGACAATCTCGGGGACGCCGTCAACGAGGCGAGAACGGGCAAGGCGACGCTGCTGCCGAGCGGCGACGAGCTGACCGTCAAGATGGGCAAGCTGGTCGACGCGGCGCGCGCAGCCGTTGACGAAGACACCGCGGCCCTCGTTGCGGACCTCGAATCCAGGCTCCTGCTCGTCCAAATCGCAAACTGGCGCTTCCTTGCCCTGCGCGACACCAAGGGGCCCGCCAACTTCAGGACGAATGTGGACAGGGCAATGCAGCGGCTCACGGCGCTGGAAAAGAGCCCGCAGGCGACGGAATTGCGCGCCACGCTCGCGCCGGTGAAGACCTCGCTCGGAATCTACAAATCTGCGTTCGAGACGACGTCGGCCGCGATGCTCCAGGCCGACGAGATCTACCACAAGAACCTTGCCCCGCTCATCGTCGAGAGCATCGGCAAGCTCAAGGTCGCGGAAACCGCCCTGAAGAAGGATTACAAGGATTCGCGCACCACCGCCGAAGCCGTGATCGAGGGCACGACGTCGGTGCAGGCCATCGCGGGCGGCCTCGCCGTCCTGTTCGGATTGATCGTCGCCTTCCTGATCGCCCGCAGCATCGTGGGTCCCCTGACCTCGATGACGCGCGCGATGGGGCTGCTCGCCGGCGGCAATCTCGCGGTCGAGATTCCCGGCCGCGGCAAGGCCGACGAGATCGGCGACATGGCCAAGGCGATCGAGGTGTTCAAGAACAACATGGTCGACACCGAGCGCCTGCGCGCGGAGCAGGTCGAGGTGGAGGCGCGGCAGGCCGAGAGCCGCAAGGCCGACATGGTCCGGCTCGCCGACCAGTTCGAGCAGGCGGTCGGCGAGATCGTCGACACCGTGTCGTCGGCGTCGAACGAGTTGGAGGCCTCGGCCGGCACGTTGACCACGACCGCCTCGCGGGCCCAGGACCTGTCCACTGAGGTTGCCAGCGCCTCTCAAGAGGCCTCGGCCAACGTGCAGGCGGTTGCCTCTGCGACCGAAGAACTCTCGTCCTCTGTCAGCGAGATCGCCCGCCAGGTGCAGGAATCGGCGCGGATTGCCAACGAGGCCGTGGGGCAGGCGAGCAGGACCAACGACCGGGTCGGCGAGCTCTCCAAGGCCGCCGCCCGCATCGGCGACGTGGTCGAGCTGATCAGCACCATCGCCGGCCAGACCAATCTGCTGGCGCTGAACGCCACCATCGAAGCGGCGCGCGCGGGCGAAGCCGGGCGCGGCTTTGCCGTGGTTGCCTCCGAGGTCAAGGCGCTGGCCGAGCAGACCGCGAAGGCCACCGGCGAGATCGCCCTGCAGGTCTCCGGCATCCAGGCCGCGACGGAGGAGTCGGTCGGCTCGATCAAGGAGATCAGCGGCACCATCGAGCGGCTGTCGGAGATCTCCTCGACGGTCACGGCTGCGGTGGAACAGCAGGGCGCGGCGACGCAGGAAATCTCCCGCAACGTCCAGCAGGCGGCCCACGGCACCCAGCGCGTCTCGACCAACATTGGCGACGTGCAGCGCGGCGCTTCCGAGACCGGTTCGGCCTCCTCGCAGGTGCTCTCCGCGGCGCGCTCGCTGTCGGCCGACAGCAACCGGCTGAAGCAGGAGGTCGCCAGGTTCCTGAACTCGGTCCACGCCGCCTGATCGGCGCGGGCGTTTCAAAAGCAAAGGCCCACGCGCATGCGCGTGGGCCCGAGCTGAAGGCGTAGCGCGATCAGGCGACCTTGGTCGTCATGTGCTTGAACATGTTGCCTCTCGCCTCGTCGTCCATCTCGGCCTTGAAGGTGAACTTGTCCTTCAACGCGATCGCGCGCGCCGCCGCGGGGCGCGCCGAGATCTCGTCCACCAGCCGCTTCACGTTCGGGTATCGCGCAAAGGCGTCGTCGCCGAGCTTGAACGGCACCATCCGCGCCCAGCCCCACAGCGCCATGTCGACGATCGAATAGCTGTCGCCGACCATGTAGCGGCGGCCCTTGAGGTGGCCGTCGAGAATCTTGTAGTGGCGATCGGTCTCGTACTGATAGCGGTTATGGGCGTAGTCGTGGTTCAGGTCCTTCGGCGCGAAATGCTTGAAGTGCACGGCCTGGCCCGAATACGGGCCGACGCCGGTGGCGATGAACATCAGCCATGACAGCGTCTCGCCGCGCAACGAGGCGGCGGGCAGGAATTTTCCGGTCTTCTCGGCGAGATAGAGCAGGATGGCGTTCGAGTCGAACACGATCGTGCCGCCATCGTCGATCGCCGGCACCTTGCCGTTCGGATTGATCTTGAGGAATTCCGGCGTGAACTGCTCGCCCTTGCGCGTGTCGATCTTCACCGGCTCGAAGGGCAGGCCGGACTCTTCGAGATAAAGCGCGACCTTGGTCGGGTTCGGCGAACCGTTGAAATAGAATTTGAGCATCACACATCTCCCCAATCTCTGTTGCCGCGCGCGAACGCAGCGTCATTGCCGCCAGGCCGCCTTTTCTTGCCTGAACCTGGTCCGGGGGAGCAACCGGCGAGTTTGCCGGGCGGTACCTGCGCGCCGCGCAGATCAGCCGGGGTAACAAAGGCCGATCGCCGCCGTAATGACCATGGCCGCGCCCACGGCCTCCAGCCGCAGGGCCAGCCGCGTCGCCGTGTGCATGTTCGACGCTTGCGTGGCGCGCTCCGATCCGCGCGCATAGCCGTGAACGATGACGTCGTGATTGAAGTCGTCATGGGCTTCGTTGCTGCTGGCGAGCCCGACGCAGACCACGAGCATGCCGAACAGAGCGAGGCCGAAAAATCCCAGCAGCGCGATCAGGAACATCGGAAACATGCCGACCAGGAAGATCGGCAGCAGCGGCACCAGCAGCAAGGTCTCGGACTGTCGTCGCATGGGGCCCACCGGTCAGGACGGGGCTGATCGGACGAATCTAGTCCTGGTTCCGCTGGCTTTCAACCACTGCCGCCGTCATTCCGGGGCGCGCCACTGGGCGCGAGCCCGGAATCCATTGGGCGGCGTGTGCTGTGGTTCGATGGATTCCGGGTTCCCGCTTCGCGCGCCCCGGAATGACGGAGCAAACTACTCCGCCGCCATGCCGGCGCGGATTTCGGCGCGGAGCTCGTCGATTAGCTTGAGACCCTTCTTGGTCTCGACGTGCCAGAAGGTCCAGCCGTTGCAAGCCTGCGCGCCCTGCGCCACGGCGCCGATGCGGTGGATCGAGCCGACCTTGTCGCCCAGCATGATGGCGCCGTCGGCGCGAACCAGTGCGCCGAGCTTCTTCTTGGCGTCGAACAGCTTGGTGCCGGGCATGATCATGCCGCGCTCGATCAGTTCGGAGAACGCGACCCGCGGCGCCTCGCGCGCGGTCATGAACGGGGCGAGGCTTGCTTCCGGCAGCGGCTCGATGGCGGCGATGCGGGCCTCGGCGGCCTTGGCGTAAGTCTTGTCGCGCTCGAAGCCGATATAGGAGCGGCCGAGGCGCTTGGCGACGGCGCCGGTGGTGCCGGTGCCGTTGAAGGGATCGATCACGAGGTCGCCGGGTTTTGACGACGACAGCAGCACGCGCGCGAGCAGGCCTTCCGGCTTCTGCGTCGGGTGCACTTTCTTGCCGTCGGCGCCCTTGAGGCGCTCCTCGCCGGTGCAGAGCGGGATCAGCCAGTCGGAACGTGCCTGCACGTCCTCGTTCGCGGCCTTCAGCGCTTCGTAGTTGAAGGTGTAGCCCTTGGCCTTCTCGTCGCGCGCAGCCCAGATCATGGTCTCGTGCGCGTTGGTGAAGCGGCGGCCGCGGAAATTCGGCATCGGGTTGGTCTTGCGCCAGACGATGTCGTTCAGGAGCCAGAAGCCGAGGTCCTGCATGATCGCGCCGACGCGGAAGATGTTGTGATAGGAGCCGATCACCCAGATCGTCGCCGACGGCTTCATCGCGCGGCGGGCGGCAAGCAGCCAGGCGCGGGTGAAATCGTCATAGGCGGAGAATGAATCGAACTTGTCCCAGTCGTCGTTGACGGCATCGACATGGGATTCGTCGGGGCGCTTGAGATCGCCCTTGAGCTGGAGATTGTACGGCGGATCTGCGAACACCAGATCGACCGAACCAGCCTGAAGCTTCGACATCTCGGCGACGCAATCACCGAGGATGATGCGATGCGACGAAGACTCAAAGTTTGTGCGGGGCGCCCTTGCAGACGCCCCGCGACGCGACTCTACCATGACTCAAGAACTCTGACTCAGGCGACGCTGTCGGCGACGCGGGACCAAACAACCGACTGACCGTTACATTGAAGGCGCAAAGTAAAAATCGACTTAATCCGCCGCTTTCGTGTGCAGGCCTCGCATCGCGCGTCGTGCGTGGTTCGCTATTCGCATTCGCCGAGTTTTACAGTGTATTTCGCGTTTCTTCGCGTTGCGGGAGCAGCCGGAGCTGCAAAACGACTCCGAATTTCTCTCGGAAAAAATTGCACGACCCCCGGAAAAAATTGCTGGCATCGGCATGCTGCCGCACTAGGCAATAATTGCCGAGCGGGATATTGATAAAGGCAACGGAAATTTTACGTATGTGGCGCGTTGAGCTTTGGCGCATTTGCGCCCAATTGACGCCATCAAGGACTTGAGGGAAGCCCGCCATGCGCTACGATGATTTCCGCCGCAGCGACGACATCGAGGATCGTCGCGACGAAGGCGGCGGCGGGTTGGGCGGCGGCGGAGGCGGCGGGTTCGGCCTGCCCATGGGCGGCGGCGGGCTCGGCATCGGCACCATCATCGTGCTCGGCCTGATCGGCTATGCCTTCGGCATCGATCCGCGCATCCTGATCGGCGGCGCCGAGATCCTCACCGGCGGCGGCCAGGCGCCGAGCTACCAGACCGATCGGCAGTCGACGTCGGCCAAGCGCGGCGCGCCGACCGACGAGATGGGCAGCATGATCTCCGGCATCCTCGGCGAGATCGACGACCGCTGGAGCGAGATCTTCCAGGCCAGCGGCCAGTCCTACACCGGTCCGAAGATCGTGCTGTTCCGCAACGCCACCAACGGCGGCCGCTGCGGCATGGCGCAGTCGGCGATGGGCCCGTTCTACTGTCCGCCGGATCGCACCATCTTCCTCGACACCGGCTTCTTCCGCGAGGTCGAGACGCGCTTCCGCGGCTGCTCCGGCAAGTCGGCTTGCAACTTCACCACCGCCTACATCATCGCGCATGAAGCCGGCCACCACATCCAGAACCTGCTCGGCATCATTCCGCGCGTGACGCGGCTTCAGCAGGCCGGCAGCAAGGCCGAGGCCAACGCGCTCCAGGTCAAGGTGGAGTTGCAGGCGGACTGCCTGTCCGGCGTCTGGGTCAACCGCGAGGCGAAGAAGCGTCCGAACTTCCTGGAAGCCGGCGACATCGACGCCGCGCTGAGCACGGCCAGCGCGATCGGCGATGACACGCTGCAGCGCCAGGCCACGGGACGCGTCGTGCCCGATTCCTTTACCCACGGCTCGGCCGCGCAGCGCAAGCAATGGTTCATGACCGGCTACCAGCAGGGCACGGTGCAGGCCTGCAACACGTTCGGCGGCGGGTCGTAGTACACTGGACTTCGTGCCCCCGGACGTAGCGTAGCACGAACTATGATGCGCAATTGCGCATCCGGGAATGCAGTAGTAGTGGCGTCATCCTGAGGTGCTCGCCTCTTCGGCGAGCCTCGAAGGATGACGTCCCCCGGCCCATCCTTCGAGGCGCGCAAGGGCGCGCACCTCCCGAGCGAACGCAAATGCGTTCGTCCGGGGATGACGGCGGTGGCTGGGGAAACAGGAGTGAAGTCGTGGCCTCCATCGACGAAGCAAAACAGTTCATCCCGCTCAACATCGCGGTGCTCACCGTCTCCGACACGCGCGCGCTCGCCGACGACAAGTCCGGCCAGACGCTCGCCGACCGCCTCACCGGCGCCGGCCATCATCTTGCGGCGCGCGAGATCGTCACCGACGACGTCGAGGCGATCCGCGCCGTCATCCGCCGCTGGATTGCGGATGCCGGCGTCGACGTCGTCATCACCACCGGCGGCACCGGCTTCACCGGGCGCGACGTCACGCCGGAGGCGATCGAGCCCTTGTTCGAGAAGCGCATGGACGGTTTCTCGATCGCATTCCACCTGCTGAGCCACGCCAAGATCGGCACCTCGACGATCCAGAGCCGCGCCACCGCGGGCGTTGCCGGCGCGACCTACATCTTCTGCCTGCCGGGTTCGCCCGGCGCCTGCCGCGACGGCTGGGACGGCATCCTCGCCGCCCAGCTCGACTACCGCACGCGCCCCTGCAATTTCGTCGAGATCATGCCACGCCTCGACGAGCATCTGCGAAGGCCGAAGGCGCAGGGCGCGACGGTGTAGCTTTATCTTTCTTCTCCCCTCATGTCCGCCGAAGCCTTGGCGAAGGCGGATGCGGGAGAAGGTGGCGCGAAGCGCCGGATGAGGGGTATCTATCCGCGTACACGGATGCTCGCGGAGGCAGACCCCTCACCCAAGTGAATGTGTGTCTGCCAGCGTCGCTGCCCTCTCCCGCAAGGGGCGAGGGCACATTCATGCTCATCTCGCTCGTTGCGAATGATCAGAGATCCCGCTCCCAGGTCTCGCCCACCAGATCTACCCCGAAGCTGTGGTGCTTCTCTTCCTTCACGAGCTTGAAGCCGGCATTCTGGTAGATGCCGCGCGCGGCGAGCAGGATGCTCTGCGTCCACAGTGTCATCTTGCTGTAGCCCCTCTCGCGTGCGCCCTGGATGCACTGCTCGACCAGCGCGCGGCCGACACCGAGCCCGCGCGCCTTCTTCTCCACCTGCAACAGGCGCAGCTTGGCGATCTCGTCCGTGGCCTTGACCAGAAAGATCGAGCCGATCGGCTCTCCACCGGCTTCCGCGATCCAGCAATGTTCGCGCGCGGCGTCGTAGTTCTTGATGAACTGCGCGCAGATCTCGGCGACCAGCGCCTCGTAGCTGATGTCCCAGTTGTAGTCGGCGGCATAGGCGGCGGCTTGCCTGGAGATGACCCAGCCCATGTCGCCGACGCGATGGCTGCGCAGCATGAAAGCCGCAGGCTGGCTTCGACGTTGATCCAGCACAGCCTCGATGGTCGCCATGGCCTGCGTGAGCCGCGTTGCATCGCTGGCCGAAAGCCGAGCCAGCATTGCGGCGACCTCGTTTTGCGAGCTCAGGTTCAGCTTGGCGAAGGTCTGGCGGCCCTTGGCGGTGAGGCTGAGCTGGTATTGCCTGCGATCTGCGGGCAGGGGCCTTCGCGTGATCAGCCCCTTTTCGTCGAAGCTCTGGACGATGCGGCTGAGATAGCCGGGGTCGAGACCAAGCTCGATTCCGATCTCTTTCGCCGCCAGATCGTCGCGGTGCGCGAGTTCATAGAGCACCCGGGCCTCGCTGAGCGAAAACGGGCTTTTTCCAAGGTGCTGGTCGAGCACGCCGAGCTCGCGGGTATAGAAGCGGTTGAAGGCGCGGACCGCCGCGATGTGGTCGTCTGTTCCGTCAAATGGCATGGGTCACCTCGATACTTGCCATTGTCAAATAGTTATTTGACTTTGGCAAGTATTTGGTGACGTCAACCGACCATGACGATCCGGCTGCGCAGCATGGTCCGGGACGAGCGGCCGAGCCGCCGGAGCAGCCGCGCCTCGGAGCGGCGGGCCTGGGGCGGGTAGCCGCCGATCCGGTCGTAATGGTCGCGCGCGATCAAAAGTCCCTGATCGCCGAGCGGGCCGACCAGCTTGCGGGCCACGGCGCGGAGCAAATCGCGGAATCCGGTGTCGGTGTAGGGCGAGCGGGCGTAGCGGAACACCGCCGCCCGGTCCCGGCCGCTGCTCGCGACGGCCTGGATGAACTGGGTGGTCTCCTCGATCCAGCCGGTTTCCAGCACGGCGCCCGCGGGCAGGAACATCAGCCAGGGCGAGCGGGCCTGGAGCGCACCGGCGGCGAGCGCCGCGCCCTGCGAGGATCCCTCGTAGCCGATGAAACGGCAGCCGGCGACGTCGGCCACGCGCTCGATGACGCCGTTGCGGGTGCCGTCGACCAGGAGCACTTCGCGGATGACGCCCGCGGCGGCGCCGGGGACCAGCGCGGCCAGAGTTGCAACCGCCGTCTGCTCGACGCCCTCGGTCGGAATGATGACGCTCAGCATGATTGAGGCTTCGATGTCCGCACTTCGGGAGAAGCGTAACTTGTTATGATGTTGTCATAAACACGCGGCATTGCCGAGTGCAACTTTTCGGCGGGGCTTCGCTGTTCGATGGTAAACTGCCAGCGCCATCGGATCCAAAGATGTTCCGCGCGAGGTGGCAATATTGCCGAATTTTTCGGCGCAACTTCGCCTTGACCGTATTAACCCGGAGTTTCGTACCGATACTGGGCGCGACGCAGGCGGATCGCAATCCTGCAACAGGAGGATGCGAGCGGGACGACGTCCGGGAACGGGAAAAGCAGGCAATCCATGTTGCTGAAGAGAGCTTCGCATGACCGCCGATCAACTTGCCGTTAGCGCGCCGTCAACATCTCCCCGGCCGGCCGCCGCGCCGACCTTGCGGATCCGGGCGCTGATGCTGGGCGACCGCATCAATGCCTCGGGCCTCGAGCTCGGCGCGCTGGTGTCGTCGACGCCGGCCGCCTTCCGCGTCCATGCCGGCCTTGCCGTGATCTTCCGCTACGGTGTCGTGGTGCTGATCGGCCTGTTGCCTTCGGAGGAGAAGGTGCTGATCGACGGCCTGAAGCCGCGTGTGATCGGCGAGTTCAGCCCCTATGAGGAGGAGACCGCGCAGGCGCAGCTCTGCAACGACGAGAACGCCGAGGTGATCCAGCCGGGCGGGCCGATCTGCCTCGCCAAATTCTCCGACGACCGGTTGCTTCTGGTCGCCGACGCGCTCGCCAAGAGCACGTCGCTGGCACGCGACGAACGGCGTGTCGCGGCGGTGTTCGACGTCATCGAGCCGTTCGCGCGCGAGCTCGCCGAGCGCGGCCGCACGCCGCGCCGGCGCAGGGCCATTCTGCAACTGATCGGCAACGCGCTGCTGGTGCAGCAACGCGTCGCCGGCCGCGTCGCCGTTGCCGAGAAGCCCGACGTGCTCTGGGAGAAGCCCGAGCTCGACCGCCTCTATGCCCGCCTGGAAGACGAGTACGAATTGAAGGAGCGTCTGGACACGCTCGAGCGCAAGCTCACCGCCGTATCCGAGACCGCCAACGCGCTGACCGACATCATCGACACCCAGCGCTCGCTGCGTCTCGAGATCGCCGTGGTGGTGCTGATCCTGATCGAGGTCGCAATCGGGTGTATCCAGATCTTCGCCGGCATTCACTGAGCCGCGGCGGCGCGTGCCGGCGGATCGAGGTCGCCGGCCTGCGATTGCCATGTCGCGATCTCGGCGAGTTCGGCGTCGGGGCGCGTCTCCACCGTCCGGCAGCGCCCGAGATAGAGTTGTCCCGCATCGCCCTCGATCGTGATCCAGTCGCCCTCCGACAATGTCGCGTCGGCAAGCCGGGCCTGCCGCGCCACAGGATCGATCTTCAGCGCGTGACAGCCGACCACGCAGGGCTTGCCCATCTGCCGCGCCACCAGCGCCGCATGCGAGGTGCGCGCGCCGACCGCCGTGACGATGCCGGCCGCCACCGCGAAGCCCGCGACGTCTGCGGTGCTGGTATCGGGACGCAGCAGGATGACCGGATCGCCGCTGGCTGACAGGCGCTGGGCGCTTTCGGCGTCGAAGACCGCGCGGCCGACGCCGATGCCCCCGGACGCGCCGATGCCGATCGCCGCCGGCTCGTCCGCGCCGACCAGCGCGGTCGCGGCGAGCGAGGCGAGGTCGATCCCGGCGATCCGCTCCAGTGCCTCGCCCTGCGTGATCAGCCCCTCATGCACGAGGTCGATCGCGATCCTGACCGCCGCACGCGGCGTTCGCTTGGCCGTGCGCGTCTGGAGGATCCACAGCCTGCCATCCTCGACGGTGAACTCGACGTCCTGCACGTCGCAAAATTCACGCTCGAGCCGCTTCAGGATATCGCCAAGCTCGGCTTCGATCCGCGGCAGTGCGCGCACGATCGCATCCTCCGCGTCGGGGCTGCGGCGCCCGGACACGACGTCCTCGCCCTGCGCATCGAGCACGAGATCGATCATCGGGCGCGGTGCGCCGGTCGAAGGGTCGCGCGAGAAAGCGACGCCGGCACCCGATGCCAGCCCGCCATTGCCGAACACCATCGCCTGTACCGTGACGGCTGTGCCCTTGAGCCCTTCGAGTTGCTGGAGTTTCCGATAGGTCTTCGCCCGCTCGCTCGTCCAGGACCGGTAGACGGCTTGCGCCGCGGCCTCGAGCTGCGCGACCGCATCCTCGAGCCAGCCATCGGCGTGATCCTCGACCAGCGTCTGTTCGTCGCCGGCAAGCCGCTCCAGCGCTTCGCTGTCGAGCGCGCGATCGTTCTCGGCACCTTCGGCTTCGACCAGTTCGGAGATGCGGGCCGCGAATGCTGCGGCATCCAGCCCGAGCACCGTCTCGCCAAAACTCTCCAGGAAGCGCCGCCGGCAGTCCCAGGCGAGCCGCGGCCGGCCGGTCGCACGGATCAGGCCGTGCACGGCATCCGACGTGCAGCCGACATTGAGGACGGTGTCGAGCATGCCCGGCATCGATCGGGCGGCACCCGAGCGCACCGAGACCAGCAGCGGCAGCCGCCGGTCGCCGAAGCGCCTTCCGGTCGCGCTCTCCAGGAAGGCAATTCCTTCCTTGAGCCCGTCGCTCAGATGACGCTCCGCATGCGCGTGCCCTGCGATGATGTCGGCGCAGAGCTTGACCGGCAGCACGAAGGCCGGCGGCACCGGCAGGCCCAGCGCCGCCATCCGGGCGAGGTTGGCGGCCTTGGCGCCGATCTCCTCGGCGGGATGCAATTCGGTCGCCTCGGCGCCGATACGCACGATATGCATGGTGGTTTCCCCTAGGCTGCGAGATCGATCATGATGTGCCGCCGCAACAGATGTCCGAAGCCGGCAAAACGGTCGGTGGCGCGCTCGATGGCGCGGGCAAGCTCGAGCACCGAGAGCGAGGTCGCGACGTCGAAGCCGCCGCCGAAGACCAGCGCGGTCGTCGCGCGCTCGTGGCCGTCCGCGGCATGTTCGGCATCGATCAGACGGGTCACGGCGGACAGCGCATCCTCGGAATCCGCGCGCCGCCCTTCCGGCACGTCGGTGGCCGCCGCGACGCCGCTGGCCGCGACCTCGGTCGCGGTCATCGCCACCGCACAGAGTTCGGCGAGCGCGGCCAGCAGCGACGGATCGGTCCGCTCCGGCATCAGCGAGGCGATGAAGGCCGCCTGCTCCAGTTCGTCGACGGCCTCTTCGGCGCGATCGATCAATTGGGCGATCGTTGGCCGGGCGTTGAGCCGGTCGACCTCCTTGCGCGTCTCCAGCGCAATGCGATCGGCCTTCTGCTCGATCGCGCCGCAGCGTTCCGCCAGCAGCTTGCGGTCGGCCGGCTGGCCGGCCCGAAGCGCTGCGAGATGGCGAGAGATCGCCGCGACGAGATCATGAGCAAGCCCGATCTGGCGCAGCACCGCGGCGAGCAGGGTGCCGTCGACGCGCTCCAGATGCCGCACCAGGTCGGCTTCGATCTGGTCGCGGACCGTCCTGACGGAGCGACCTGCGAGCAGCGCCTCGGTGGAGGCGCGCAGCGCCGCCTTGAGGAAATCGATCGCGGCGGCGCGGCCGAGCGCCTGGTCGAGCCGCTCGCCGAAGCCGATGCGCGCGGGGGCCGCGTTGCGCACCGCCGACCCCAGGAGCTCGTTGCCGCCGAGTTCGAGAAAGCCGCGATGGCCGATCCGCGCTCGCGCCGCCCATTCGAGGATTCGCGTGGCGTCGTCCTTGGCAACCCAGGTCCGCAGCAGCTTGCGCGCCTTGTTCCAGTCGATCAGAAACACCAGCGCGGCGCCCACGGCTGCGAGGAATTCGTTGCGATCCACGGCGTGACCCGGCTGATACTGGCCGGTGACGAGATAGAATGAATTGTCTTCGCCAAGGCCTGCGGCGGTGTGACGGTCGAGCCCGCTCCAGCTCGCCTCGAACTTGTCGAACAGCGAGATGAAGAATTTTGCCCGCGCCAGGTGCACGTCGGTGTAGGTGACGGTGACCGCGTTCTTCTTGACCGCGATCACCACGACATGGGCGTCCGTGGTGCCGATGTCGTTCTGGATCAGCAGCCGGCCGCCCGAGCGGGTCGCCATGGTGTCGAGGCCGGGGTGGTTGAACTTCAGCCTGCGCGTCTGGTTCAGGCCCTTCATGAAGGCCTCCACCGCGCCGCGATCTTCGCCGTGCAGGCCGAACACATGGGCACCGTCGAGCGTTTCCTCCGAACAGTTCGCCGCAAGCTTGTTCAGCGCCTTGTGCAGATCCATCACCAGCCGATGCAGGCTGTCGCCGGCCGCCTCGGCAACGCCGGTCAGACGGGCAATGCGTGCGAGATCGATCTCGTTGGTGGCATCGAGCAGGCCCGCGCTCCGGACGGCCGTCAGCCGCGCGTTCGCCTTGTCGCCGTCTGACGCTGCGCCGGCGCTGACGGCGCGGATCATGGCCGCGGCGTCGTCCTGGATCTCCTTCATCAGCTTGGCGAGGTTCGGCGCCGCGAGCCGGGACGGTCCGACCAGATGGGCGCCGCCGATCAGCGTTGCGATCGCGGCCGGTGCAATGCCGGCGGCGTGACTCTCGACCGCAAGCTCGCTGGCGGGGCGATCGGGGTCCTGCGCATGCCGGGCCGCCGCCTGGAGCGCGCTCATCCGCACCTTGATGCGGTCATTGGCGGCAAGCCCTTCCGCCACCAGCGCGGGCAACAGGATGTCGCCCTGTCCGAGTTCTTCGATGATCTGGGTTTTCATGGTCTGTCCGCACAACGATTGATGCCGTCCTTATGCCGCGAAGTTGCGACGGCCTCATTGCGTCAGATCATTCATAAAACCGTCACGCAGCGTGTCGTTCGCGCAGCAGCGCGGCGCAATGGCGCGCGATCGTGATCTCTTCGTTGGTGGGAATGATGAAAATATCCACCGCACTGTCGGCGCTGCCGATCCGTTCGCGCGCCGCGGCGTTCGCCGCTGCATCGATGCGCACGCCGAGCCAGGCGAGGCGCTCGCCGATCGCGCTGCGGATCTCGCCGGCATGCTCGCCGATGCCGCCGGTGAAGACCAGGCAGTCCAGCCCGCCGAGCGTGGTCGCCATCATCGCGATCTCCTGCGCCGCACGGAAGACGAAGAGATCGACCGCCTCCCGCGCTGCAGCCTCGCGGCTTGCGAGCAGCGTGCGCATGTCTGCGGAGAGGCCGGAAACGCCGCGCAGGCCTGACTCGTGATAGAGCAGGTGCTGGACATCCTCGACGGACATCCTCTCGTGCTGTTGCAGATAGAGCAGCACGCCGGGGTCGATCGCGCCGCTTCGCGTGCCCATCACGAGGCCGTCGAGCGGCGTCAGTCCCATCGTGGTGTCGACGCTGCGGCCGTTGCGGAGTGCGCAGAGGCTTGCGCCATTGCCGAGATGCGCGATGACGGTGCGCCTCGCAACGAGCTGCGGCGCGATTCCCGCGAGACGGCCCGCGACATATTCGAACGACAGCCCGTGAAAGCCGTAGCGCCGGATGCCCCGCTGTTCATAGCGCCTCGGAATCGCGAAGCGGCTCGCAGGCGGTGCAAGTCCGTGATGGAAGGCGGTGTCGAAGCAAGCGATCTGGGTCAGCGCGGGACGGATCGCGGAGAGGGTGCGGATTGGCGCGAGGCAGCGCGGCTGGTGCAGCGGGGCCAGCGGCGTCAGCGCCTCCAGCTTCGCGTAGACATTATCGGTCAATTCGACCGGACCTGAATGATCCGGCCCGCCGTGAACGATGCGGTGGCCGGCCGCGCGCAAGCTGTCTTGTCCGAACCGGTCGTCGATGAAGGCGAGCACCTCGGCGAACAGATGACCGCCGTCGGCATCGGTCTCGTCCCGCCGCGTCTCGAACAGATCTTCGCCCGCAGGGCCCTTCACGACGAGCCGTGGCCTGGCCTCGTGCTCGTCGAGCAGGCCCTTGCAGAGCAGCTCAGGCTCGGCCGCCGAGATATCGAACAGGCCGAACTTGATGCTCGACGAGCCCGAGTTGAGGACGAGAACCGCCTCGAACGCCGGCATGGCGTCAGCCCGGCCTGCCCGGCCAGACCCAGTCGCGGATCTCAGGCATGTCCTCGCCGTGCTCGCGCACGTAACGTGAGTGTTCGATCAGCTTGTCGCGGAGTTGCTGCTTCGCCGGCGCGGCCCTGGTCGCAAGTCCCGGCACGCGTTCGATCGCCTCGATCGCGAGGTGGTAGCGGTCGAGCTCGTTGAGCACGACCATGTCGAACGGCGTCGTCGTGGTGCCTTCCTCGGCGAAGCCGCGCACATGCAGGCCGGCATGGTTGGTGCGGTTATAGGTCAGCCGGTGGATCAGATGGGGATAGCCGTGATAGGCGAAGATCACCGGCTTGTCGCGCGTGAACAGGCCGTCGAAGTCGCGGTCGGAAAGTCCGTGCGGGTGCTGGTCCTGCGGCTGCAGCGTCATCAGGTCGACGACGTTGACGACGCGGATCTTCAGATCCGGCAGCGCCTTGCGCAGGAGGTCGACGGCGGCAAGCGTCTCCAATGTCGGCACGTCGCCGGCACAGGCCATCACCAGATCGGGCTCCTCGCCCGCGTCTTCCGTGCCCGCCCAGGCCCAGATGCCGATGCCGGCATCGCAATGCGTGGCGGCGTCCTGCATCGACAGCCATTGCGGCGCCGGCTGCTTGCCGGCGACGATCACGTTGATGCGGTTGTACGTTCGCAGGCAGTGATCGGCGATCCACAGCAGCGTGTTGGCATCCGGCGGGAAGTAGATGCGGACGATGTCGGCCTTCTTGTTGGCGACGAGGTCGACGAAGCCGGGATCCTGGTGGCTGAAGCCGTTATGGTCCTGGCGCCAGACATGCGAGGTCAACAGATAATTGAGCGAGGCGATCGGACGCCGCCACGGCAGGTGCCGCGTCACCTTCAGCCATTTGGCGTGCTGGTTGAACATGGAATCCACGATGTGGATGAAGGCCTCGTAGCAGGAGAAGAAACCATGGCGACCGGTGAGCAGATAGCCTTCGAGCCAGCCCTGGCAGAGATGCTCGCTCAACACCTCCATCACGCGGCCGTCCTGGGCGAGATGGACATCGTAGGATTCGATCGGTTCCATCCAGACCCGTTCGGTCGCCTCGAACACTGCGTCGAGACGATTTGACGCCGTCTCGTCCGGACCCATGATGCGGAAATTGCGCTCTTGCGCATTGAGCCGGATGACGTCGCGCAAGAATTTGCCGAGCTCGCGCGTCGCTTCTCCCGTGACGGCGCCGGGTTGCGGCACGTCGACGGCGAAGCTGCGGAAGTCCGGCAGCTTCAGCTCCTTCTTCAGCACCCCGCCATTGGCATGCGGATTGGCGCCCATGCGGCGAGTGCCCTTGGGCGCCAGCGCCTGGAGCTCGGGGATGAGCGCGCCGCTCGCGTCGAACAGTTTTTCCGGCTCGTAGCTGCGCATCCAGTCTTCGAGCACCTTCAGATGCGCCGGGTTCTCGCGGCAGCTTGCGACCGGCACCTGATGCGCGCGCCAAAAACCTTCGACCTTCTTGCCGTCGACTTCCTTCGGGCCGGTCCAGCCCTTCGGGCTGCGCAGCACGATCATCGGCCAGCGCGGCCGCTCGACGCTCGTACGCCCGTCGCGGGCGTGCTGCTGGATCGAGCGGATGCTGGCGAATGCGACGTCGAGCGCGTCCGCCATGATCCGGTGCATCAATTTGGGATCGTCGCCCTCGACGAACAGCGGCTCATGGCCGAACCCGCGGAACAGATCGCGGATCTCGCTATCAGGCATCCGCCCGAGCACGGTCGGATTGGCAATCTTGTAGCCGTTGAGGTGCAGGATCGGCAGCACCGCGCCGTCATGGGCGGGGTTCAGGAACTTGTTGGAGTGCCAGGAGGCCGCGAGCGGGCCGGTCTCGGCCTCGCCGTCGCCGACGACGCAGGCGACGATCAGGTCGGGATTGTCCAGCGCCGCGCCATAGGCATGCACCAGCGCGTAGCCGAGCTCGCCGCCTTCATGGATCGAGCCCGGCGTCTCCGGCGCGGCGTGGCTCGGAATGCCGCCGGGGAAGGAGAACTGCCTGAACAGCTTGCGCAATCCGTCCTTATCGCGCGCGATGTCGGGATAGATCTCGCTGTAGCTGCCCTCGAGATAGGTGTTGGCGACCATGCCCGGCCCGCCATGACCGGGACCGCAGACATAGAGCACGTTGAGATCAAGCGCGCGGATGACGCGGTTGAGATGGGCGTAGATGAAGTTCAAGCCGGGCGTCGTGCCCCAATGGCCGAGCAAACGCGGCTTGATGTGCTCGGGCCGCAACGGCTCGCGCAGCAGGGGGTTGTCGAGCAGGTAGATCTGCCCGACGGAGAGGTAGTTGGCGGCGCGCCAGTAGCGATCGAGGAGATCGAGGTCACTGCTCGCGGCGGCCGATTGTTGTTGATTTGTCATGTTCCTGCCGACCTTCACCCGGGATCGTCACCAACTGAGTTCCAGCGCGATCGATCCTTGGCGGCATCAAACGAGATGGTGGTGACAGCGGTGTTGCGTGAGGTCAAAGGCGGGCGCCCGAAGTTTGGGCGGCTCTACTGTGCATGGGGTTGTTTTCACGTTTTTCGTTCTTGTTCTTGATTTGTTCTTTCGGCGTGCTATCTTGGCTTCATGAGTCCAGCATCCTCTCATGCTCTCAAGCACCCGCCGGTCACGGCGCCCTCCGAGCCGGCGGGTGCGCCTTCTGATTTCCCCGAGCTCGCTGTCGCCATCGACAAGCAGCGCAGGCGAGGGCGGGGCGCGCAGTCCAACGCCAGCGGCCGCTATGAAGCCGAGGCGCGCGTCGCCTTCGACGACGGCTGGCAGAGCCTGGAAGAGCTGCCGCCATTCAAGACCACGGTCGCGGTCGACACCTCGCGCAAGGTGATCACCCGCAACGATTCCCCCGATATCGGCTTCGACCGCTCGATCAATCCCTATCGCGGCTGCGAGCATGGCTGTGTCTACTGCTTCGCGCGGCCGACCCATGCCTATCTCGGCCTGTCGCCGGGGCTCGACTTCGAGTCAAAACTGTTCGTCAAGCCGGAGGCCCCGGCGCTGCTCGAGAAGGAGCTCGCGGCAACAGGCTATGAGCCACGGATGATCGCGATCGGCACCAACACCGATCCCTATCAGCCGATCGAGCGCGAGCGCAAAATCATGCGCGGCATCCTTGAGGTGCTGGAGCGCGCCGGTCATCCCGTTGGCATCGTCACCAAATCGGCGCTGGTGGCGCGTGACATCGACATTCTCTCGCGCATGGCCAAGCGCAACCTCGCCAAGGTCGCGATCTCGGTGACCTCGCTCGATCCGAAGCTGGCGCGCACCATGGAGCCGCGCGCCTCGACGCCGCCGAAGCGGCTGGAGGCGCTGAAGCAGCTCTCCGACGCCGGCATTCCCACCACCGTGATGGTCGCGCCCGTGATCCCCGCGCTGAACGATTCCGAGATCGAGCGTATTCTCGATGCGGCCGCCCATGCCGGCGTCAAGGAAGCCTCCTACGTGCTGCTGCGGCTGCCGCTGGAGGTGCGCGATCTCTTCCGCGAATGGCTGATGGCGAACTATCCGGACCGCTATCGCCACGTCTTCACCCTGATCCGCGACATGCGCGGCGGGCGCGATTACGACGCGAAATGGGGCGAGCGCATGAAGGGCACCGGCCCGATGGCCTGGACCATCGGCCGCCGCTTCGAGATCGCCTGCGACAGGCTCGGGCTCAACAAGCGTCGCGCAAGATTGACGATGGATCACTTTGCGCGGCCGAAGCGGAACGGCGATCAGCTCAGCCTGTTCTAGGAGCCGGGGCGAACGAGGTGTGTCATGCGTAAGGAACTGCCGCCCCCGGTGCCGCGGCTCACCGTCATCACGCTCGGCGTGAGCGACATCCGCGCCAGCATCGCGTTCTATGATTCCCTTGGCTTTTCGCGCCGGCTGAAGGCGACCGGCGAGGCCGTTGCCTTCTACGATACCGGCGGTCCGGTGCTTGCCCTGTTTCACTGGGATCAGCTCGCGGCCGACGCGGCCTTGCCGGACCAACCGAGGCCGACGACCTTCCGCGGCATCACGCTCGCCTGGAACTGCCGCGCGCGTGAGGAGGTCGATGCGGTGCTGGCTTTCGCCGTCAGCAAGGGAGCAAGCCTGCTGAAGGCTGCGTGCGAGACCGATTACGGCGGCTATTGCGGCTATTTTGCCGATCCCGACGGCCATGTCTGGGAGGCCGTGGTCGCGCCCGGCATCGAGGTCGGCGAGGACCGGCGGGTGCATCTGGCGGAGTAGGGCCGCCGGCCTGAATAACATAACGGGAATTGCGAGGGGTTCCCGGTTGCGCTGGGCAGGCCGCTTGCGCACGATCCCGGCCATGATTCGGGACAAGTCCGCCAAGACGTCGGCCAAAGCTGCGCCCAAGAAGGACGCTGCGAACAAGGCAGCACCTGCAAAGGCTGGAAAGGCCTCGGCAGCCAAGCCTTCGATCGGCAAGGGCACGGGCGCGAAAGGCGTCATCGCCGTCGCACCGCCGAGCTTCCGCCGCGAGCGCGCGCTGATCAAGCGCGGCATCTGGCCGGTCGCGGGCTGCGACGAGGCCGGCCGCGGGCCGCTCGCGGGTCCCGTGGTCGCGGCCGCAGTGATTCTCAACCCCGACCGCATTCCGCGCGGCATCGACGATTCCAAGCGCCTGACGGCGGAGCAGCGCGAGAAGCTGTTCGACAAGATCTGCGCCACAGCGCAGGTCTCGGTCGCGGTCGCCTCGCCCGCGCGGATCGATCGCGACAACATCCTGCGCGCCTCGCTGTGGGCGCTGAAGCGTGCCGTGGTGGCGCTGCCCGAGCAGCCCCGCCACGTCTTCGTCGACGGCCGCGACCGGCTCGATACGGCATGCGACTGCGAGGCCGTGATCGGTGGCGACGGCATCGTCCTGTCGATCGCGGCGGCCTCGATCGTCGCCAAGGTGACGCGCGACCGGCTGATGTGCGCGCTGGCGCAGGACTGCCCGGGCTACGGCTTCGAGCAGCACAAGGGCTACGCCGTCCCCGAGCATCTCGACGCGCTGAACCGCCTCGGCCCCACCGTCCACCACCGCAGCTTCTTCGCCCCGGTCGCCGCCGCCCGCGCCAAGCACATGCCCTGGACGGTGGCGCCGGTGCAGGACTTGTTCTCCGTCACCGAGGTCGAGGTGCAGGTGGAAGCGAGCGTCGAGGTCGACGCGTCGGCAGGCCTCTAGAACCCATCTTTCATCGCAGGCGCTTCGCCTCTCCCCGCGTGCGGGGAGAGGCCGGAATTCAAGCGCAGCTTGAATTCCGGGTGAGGGGGAGCCTCCGCGAGTCCATCTCTCACGATGATTGCGGAGGCAGCCCCTCACCCCGACCCTCTCCCCGTAAGAACGGGGAGAGGGAGACCAGACTCAGTTGCCACGACGCGCAGCGCGCTTTATCAAAACACTCGTGAGCGAATAGGGCCGGCTGGACGGGTTGGCTGCATCTTTCGGGCGTTGCATGCGGTTTACCTCCCTGGTCATCGAGCTCATTCGCGCCCGGCCGCGGCTGATCGTGTGGATCGTCGTGCTGCTCCAGGCGGCGATGTGGCTGTTCGTGGCGCTGGTGTTCTATCGCAGCCCGCCCGGCACCCTTGCGACCCTCTTGGCCTTCGGCAGGGAATACCAGGTCGGCACCGATCTCGGCCCGCCGCTGCCGGTCTGGCTCGCCGACATCGCCTATCGCGCCGCGGGCGGCCACATGTTCGGCGTCTATGTCCTCGCGCAGCTCTGCGAGATCGCGACCTTCGTCGCGCTCTATCACCTCTCCCGTGCCGTGGTCGGCTCGCAGCAGGCGGTGCTGGCCGTGCTGCTGACGATGACGGCGCTGGCCTTCTCCTCGCCCGCGCTCGATTTCGGCCCGCTGGTGCTGGCGCGGCCGCTGTGGGCGCTGCTGCTGCTGCATTCCTGGCAGATCATCGGCCAGCGCCGCGGCAACGCCTGGTTCGCCTGGTCGATCGAGGCCGGCCTCTTGCTGCTGACGACGCCCGCGGCGGTCTTCCTGCTCCTGCTGCTCGTCGTCTTCGCGGTCGCGACCGCCGGCGGCCGCCGCACGCTGCGCGCGCTCGATCCGCTGTTCGCGCTAATCGTCGTCGCCGCGCTGGCGCTGCCCTATGCGGTCTGGCTGATGCGCGCCGAGACGCTGGTCCTGCCGGCCTTGCCTGAGGTCGCCGAGCTGAGTGCCCGCGCGATTCATGCGGCCTGGCTGCTCGGCGGGCTCGTGCTCGGGGCCGCGGCGATCCCGGCGCTGACCTTCCTCAACAGCGGCCTGTTCGTCGCCAAGGGCGAGGAGGCGCCGATCATCTACCGTCCGCCGGTCGAGCCGCTCGCACGCAACTTCGTCTATTTCTTCGCGCTGGCGCCTGCACTCGGCGCGGTGCTGATCTCCGGCCTGTTCGGGCTCGAGTCCGTCGTCGGCGGTGCCGGCGTCGTGCTGGTGATGTCAGGGCTCGCCGTGGTCGTGGGGGCCGGCGACCTCATCGCGATGCGCCGCGCGCGGATGCTGCGGATGGTGTGGGCCGCCGCCGTCGTGGCGCCCGCCGCCGGCGTCGTGCTCGCCGTCCTGCTCCTGCCCTGGACCGGCGCCAATGAGATCGCGACCTCGATGCCGGCGCGCGCGATCTCGGATTTCTTCGACGACAGCTTTGCCCGCCGCACCAACCATCGCCTGCGCGCGGTGGCCGGCGAGACCCAGCTTGCGAGCCTGATCGCGCTGCATTCCGGCCGCCCGCATCTGTTCATCGATGCCGAGCCCGCGCGCACGCCGTGGATCAATCAGGCCAGGTTCAACGAGACCGGCGGCGTCGTGGTCTGGCGCGCCTCCGACACCGCGGGCACGCCGCCGCCGGACATCCTCAAACGCTTTCCCGGCATCGTGCCGGAAGTGCCGCGCGCCTTCGAATGGCTGGTGACCGGCCGCCAGCAGCTGCTGCGCATCGGCTGGGCCATCGTGCGGCCGAAGGGGACGTGATGTCATTCCGGGGCGCGGCAAGGCCGCGAGCCCGGAATCCATTCATCCACCAACTCTGCCGCTCGATGGATTCCGGGCTCTCGCTTCGCGAGCCCCGGAATGACGACGCGTATGCGGTTACAACGCGCCTTGCCCCAGCACCTTCGCGATCGCCCGCAGATCCTGCCAGGCCAGCCGCTTGTAGGACGGCGAGCGGAGCAGATAGGCCGGATGAAACGTCGGCAGCGCGCGGATGGTGCGCCCACCGGTCTCGTAATCGAACCAGCGCCCGCGGGTGCGCATGATGCCTTCGCGCGTTCCGAGCAGCGTCTGCGTCGAGGGATTGCCGAGCGTCACCAGCACGTCGGGGTTCACCAGCTCGATCTGGCGCTGGATGAAGGGCAGGCACACTTGCGTCTCCTGCGGCGTCGGCGTGCGGTTGCCGGGCGGCCGCCACGGAATCACGTTGGCGATGTAGGCGGTGGTGCGGTTGAGCCCGATCGCGCCGATCATGAGGTCGAGCAGCTTGCCGCTGCGGCCGACGAAGGGCAGTCCCTCGATGTCCTCGTCGCGGCCCGGCGCCTCGCCGACGAACATGATGCGCGCCTGCGGATTGCCGTCGGCGAACACCAGCCTTGTTGCGGTGTGCTTCAGTGCGCAGCCCTCGAAGCCCTGCATCAACTCACGCAAGGCTTCCAGCGTCGGTGCGGTGCGCGCAGCCTCGCGGGCCGAGGCGATCGCGACGTCGGGGGCGGGTGCGGCCTCGCCGCGGATCACCGCGGGCGCGGCGGCCGGCCGCGGCGCCTCGACCGGCGCTGCTGCGCGCGGGACCGGAGGCGGGGCGTCCATTTCCGCCAGGCGGTCTATCGGCTCCTCCGCGAGCGCGCAGTCGACGCCGGCCTCCAGATAGAAGGCGAGAAGCTCTCGGACGGTGGGGGTGGGTTCGGGGATCATGGGAAAGTCAGACTTTTTATATCAGTTTGGGGCGCCTTGCATCCCACCGGAACGCATTTCCGTGGTTGTCCTACCCGGAAAAATCGGAAACAAGAGGGCGCAAACGACCGAGGACCGTCTCAAGGGCTGAGATCAGATGAGCACCGAAGAACTTCCCCCGCGCGAATCCATGGAATTCGACGTCGTCATCGTCGGCGCCGGCCCCTCGGGCCTGTCGGCCGCGATCCGGCTGAAGCAGCTCAACGCCGATCTCAACGTCGTCGTGGTGGAGAAGGGCTCCGAGGTCGGTGCGCATATTCTCTCCGGCGCCGTGATCGACCCGGCCGGGCTCGACAAGCTCGTTCCCGACTGGCGCGAGGATTCCGACTGTCCGCTGAAGACGCAGGTCAAGGACGACCGCTTCTACTGGATGACGGGCGGCGGCGCGATCAAGCTGCCGAACTTCATGATGCCGCCGCTGATGGACAACCATCACTGCTACATCGGCTCGCTCGGCAATGTCTGCCGCTGGCTGGCGCGCAAGGCCGAGGCGCTCGGCGTCGAGATCTATCCGGGCTTCGCCGCGGCCGAGGTGCTCTATGACGAGGAGGGCAAGGTCAGGGGCATCGCCACGGGCGACATGGGCATCGGCCGCGACGGCAAGCCGAAGGACTCCTTTACGCGTGGCATGGAACTGCTCGGCAAGTACACGCTGTTCGCCGAAGGCGCCCGCGGCAGCCTGACCAAGCAGCTCATTGCGAAGTTCGCGCTCGACTCCAAGAGCGAGCCGACGAAGTTCGGTATCGGCCTCAAGGAAGTCTGGCAGATCGATCCCGCCAAGCACCAGAAGGGCATGATCCAGCATTCGTTCGGCTGGCCGCTCGACCTGAAGACCGGTGGTGGTTCGTTCCTCTATCACTACGACGACAATCTCGTCGCCGTCGGCTTCGTCGTGCATCTGAACTACGACGATCCCTATTTGTCGCCGTTCGACGAGTTCCAGCGCTTCAAGACCCATCCGTCGATCCGCGGCACCTTCGAAGGCGCCAAGCGGCTCGCCTATGGCGCGCGCGCCATCACCGAGGGCGGCTATCAGTCGGTGCCGAAACTGAGTTTCCCCGGCGGCGCGCTGATCGGCTGCGCGGCCGGCTTCGTCAACGTCCCGCGCATCAAGGGCGTGCACAATGCGATGGGCACCGGCATGCTCGCCGCCGAGCATGTCGCAGCGGCGCTTGCGGCCGATCGTGCCAATGACGAGATCGTCGAGTACGAGAACGCGTGGCGTTCCTCCTCCGTGGGCAAGGACCTCTTTCTGGTCCGCAACGTCAAGCCGCTGTGGTCGAAGTTCGGCACCGTGCTCGGCGTCGCGCTCGGTGGCTTCGACATGTGGTGCAACACGCTGTTCGGCGCCTCGCTGTTCGGTACCCAGTCGCATTCCAAGCCCGATCGCGCGACGCTCGATCCGGCCAAGATCCACGCGCCGAAGAACTACCCGAAGCCGGACGGCAAGATCTCGTTCGACAAGCTGTCGTCGGTATTCCTGTCCAACACCAATCATGAGGAAGACCAGCCGGTCCATCTCAGGGTTGCCGACATGAACCTCCAGAAGACCTCCGAGCACGACGTGTTCGCCGGTCCCTCGAATCGCTATTGCCCCGCCGGCGTCTACGAATGGGTCGAGGAGGGCGCGGGCCCGCGCTACCAGATCAACGCCCAGAACTGCGTCCACTGCAAAACCTGCGACGTGAAGGACCCCAACGGCAACATCACCTGGGTTCCCCCGGAGGGCGGTGGCGGCCCGAACTACGAGGCGATGTAAGAGCGGACCAATCGGCGCGATCAGGTCGCAAAGGGTGATCTGGCGCACGTTCGCGTGAGAACCGGGCCGCGGCCACCTGTCGCGGTCACGATAAGGCCATAGTGGCGGCGTCTTGGGGCGCTCTTGTCCGATTTGGGGCGTTCGGAGGCAATCGCCCGGTCCGAATCCTTGCGGTAAACCGCCAAAAGCGGCATTGTCCGACCCGACGGTTCCGGGTCCCGATGCCACCGGCCGCGTTTGCATGCGAGACGGCTTTCTGCTGCAAACCCAGGCACTACCAACTCAAGGCGAGCCCTGATGTTCTCAAATCGTTTCAACCGCTGGACTGTTGCCGCCATCGCCCTGATGGGCACAGCGATCGCGACGGTCCCCGGCAGGGTCCTGGCGCAGACGCCGGATCATCCGTCCGATACGGCGGCGCAGTTTCCGACCCGGAACGATCTGAAGTCGCTCACGACCTCCGGCAGCTATCTCGCCGCCCGCCACGCCAGCGTCGAGCGCGACGCGGCCTCGGCCGCCGCCTTCTACCGCTCGGCGCTCCGCACCGATCCGAAGAACAATGAGCTGCTTGACCGTGCCTTCATCTCCTCGGTCGCCGACGGCGACATCGACGAAGCGGTCAAGCTCGCCGAGCGCATCCTCACCATCGACAAGACCAACCGCGTCGCGCGCCTCGTCGTCGGCGTGCATGATCTGAAGCTGAAGAAGTACGCGACCGCGCAGACCAACATCAACCAGTCGATCCGCGGCCCCATCACCGATCTCGTCGCCACGCTGCTGTCGGGCTGGGCGGCCTATGGCGCCGGCGATTCCAAGGGTGCTGTCGCCACCATCGACAAGCTGGCCGGCCCGGAATGGTATCCGCTGTTCAAGGATCTCCACGCCGGCATGATCCTCGAGCTCGCCGGCAAGGAGAAGGACGCCGGCACGCGCTTCGAGCGCGCCTACAAGCTCGACGATTCCATGCTGCGCATCACCGAGGCCTATGCGCGCTGGCTGTCGCGCAACAAGGATTCCGCTGCCGCGACCACCGTCTACCAGGCCTTCGACAAGAAGCTCGCCCGCCATCCGCTGATCGTGGAAGGCCTGCGCGACACCAAGGCCGGCAAGAAGCTGCCGCCGCTGGTCGATTCCGCGCAGGCCGGCGCTGCCGAAGCGCTCTACGGCATCGGCGCGACGCTGACCCGCCGCGGCGGCGAGGATCTGGCGCTGGTCTATCTCCAGCTCTCGCTCTACCTCCAGCCGACTCATCCGCTGGCGCTGCTCTCGCTCGCCGATCTCTATGAATCGGTGAAGCGGCCGCAGATGGCGATCAAGGTCTATGAGCGCGTGCCGTCGACCTCGCCGCTGAAGCGCAACGCGCAGATCCAGCTCGCCATTGATCTGGATTCCGCCGACCGCACCGACGAGGCGATCAAGATCCTCAAGGGCGTCACCACTGAGGATTCCAAGGATCTCGAAGCCATCATGGCGCTCGGCAACATCGAGCGCGGCCGCAAGAAGTTCGGCGACTGCGGCGCGACCTATTCGCAGGGCGTCGACGTGCTGCCGGCCGGCAACGACAAGGCCAACAGCGTCTGGTACTATTATCGCGGCATCTGCGAGGAGCGCTCCAAGCAGTGGGGCAAGGCCGAAGCCGACATGAAGAAGGCGCTCGAGCTGCAGCCCGACCAGCCGCATGTCCTCAACTATCTCGGCTATTCCTGGATCGACCAGGGCGTGAATCTCGACGAAGGCATGAAGATGATCAAGCGCGCCGTCGAGCAGCGTCCCGACGACGGCTACATCGTCGATTCCCTTGGCTGGGCCTACTACCGCATCGGCAACTACGAAGAGGCGGTGAAGAACCTCGAGCGCGCGATCGATCTCAAGCCCGAGGATCCCACCATCAACGATCACCTTGGCGATGCCTATTGGCGCGTCGGCCGCACGCTGGAAGCCAAATTCCAGTGGTCGCACGCCCGCGATCTCAAGCCCGAGCCGGATGAGCTTCCGAAGATCGAGGCCAAGATCGCCAACGGCCTGACCGAGGACAATTCGAACTCTTCGGCCGCGCAGGCGGAGAAGAAGAAGGACGACGGCAAGGGCGGCTAAGCTGAGTGAAGTTGGGGGCATGTCGCCGATGCCGGCGTTGATTGAAGAGGGGCGCGCGAAGGTCAATCTGAGCCTTCGCGTGGTTGGCCGTCGTGCCGACGGTTATCATGATCTCGAAAGCGTGGTCGCCTTCGCCGACTGCGCCGACCAGCTCACGCTGGAGCCGGGTGGCGAGCTCAAGCTCGCCACCACCGGGCCGCTGGCCGCAGCGTGCGGCGATACCGCCGACAATCTCGTGTTCAAGGCGGCCAAGCTTCTGGCCGAGGCCGTGCCGAACCTGAAGCTGGGCGCCTTTGCGCTCGACAAGGTGCTGCCCGTCGCGGCCGGCATCGGCGGCGGCTCGGCGGATGCAGCGGCAGCGCTGCGGCTGCTGGCGCGGCTCAACAACCTGTCGCTCGATGATCCCCGCCTCCAGAAGGTCGCGCTCGCAACCGGCGCCGACGTGCCGGTGTGCCTGCTCTCGCGCGCCTGCGACATGACCGGCGTCGGCGAGCAGCTGCTGCCGCTCGCGCTGCCGAGCATGCCCTGCGTGATGGTCAATCCGCGCGTGCCGGTGGCGACCAAGGACGTGTTCCAGGCGCTGGGCCTGCGCAACGGCGAGCTGCTGGTCGGCGCCACCTCCGTCCTCGAAGCTCCGGCCTGGCCGGAGGAGGGCGCCTCGATCGCCGACTGGGTCGAGGTTCTCGAAACCGTCGCCAACGACCTCGAAGCCCCCGCGATGCGCATCGAGCCTGTTATCGGCGAGGTGCTGGAGGCGCTCCGTGACTCCGCCGGCGTCAAGCTCGCCCGCATGTCCGGCTCGGGGGCGACCTGCTTTGCGATCTATGGCGCGCCAGCCGAGGCCCATGCTGCCGCGGAAAAGATCCGGCGCGATCACCCCGGCTGGTGGGTGCATGCGGGCACGTTGAGCTAGGTATTTCCCCGAAGGTGGGGTCGTAGCCCGGATGAGCGAAGCGATATCCGGGACCCTCCTCGCCGCTTCCCGCATGTCGCTACGCTCATGCGGGCTACGAGGTTGGGCTAGCCGCTGCTTTCGTCCGCGAGCCCGAGAAACGTTCGGATCTCACCCAGCACCTCTTGCGGCTTGTCATGCTGCAGCCAGTGCCCCGCGCCGGCGATCGTCTCGATGCGCGCCTGCGGGAAGTAGCGCGCCAGGCCTGCCGCTCTGGATCCGCCGAGAAAGCTTTCGGCGGCATTCAGCAGCAATGTCGGGCAGGCGATGCGCGACCAGAGCTCGACGTGATCGTCCGGCCAGAGCCGGTGCGGCGCGGAGGCGCGCTGGTAGGGATCGAACTTCCAGCTATAGGTACCGTCCTCGTTCTGCCGCGCGCCGTGCGTTGCCAGATGCAGCGCGAGGTCGCGGGACAGCCGCTTGTTGTGAAGCACCATCTGCGCGGCGGCATCCGCGAGGGTCGAATAGCGGCGCGGCGTGCGGTCGTGCAGCTTGTCGAGCTGGCCGACCCATTTGCCGATGCGCTCATGCGCCGGCGGCTTTGGTGTATCCGGCAGCATGGTCACGCCGTCGAGCACGACCAGCTTCGTGACCTGCTCGGGGAATGACCCCGAAAAGATCAGGCTCACCATGCCGCCCATCGAATGGCCGATGAGAGCCACTTGAGGCGCTGCGACGCTGCGGACGAGCTGGGCGAGATCGTACACATATTCCGTCAGCGCGTAGCTGCCGCCCTTGGTCCAGTCGGAATCGCCGTGGCCGCGCAGGTCGGGCGCCAGCACGTGAAAATGCGGTTGCAGCGATCGGGCGATGACGTCCCAGCTGCGGCAATGATCGCGGCCGCCGTGGACCAGGATGAGGGGCGGCGCGCCCGCGTTGCCCCAATCGACATAATGCAGCCGCAGGCCGTGCGACTCGTAGAAGCGGCTTTGCGGGGCGCTAGCCATTTGCCGGCCGCCGCGCCAGCGCGAGCGAGAGACCGAGGCCCGCGATGAAGACGCCGGAGCCCTGGGTGAGACGCCGCATCAGATGCGGCCGCCCGATCAGTTGCGTGCGCGTCGCGGAGGCCATCAGCACCACGGCGACATCGGCGAGCGTGTTCAGCGTCACCGAGATCGCGCCGAGCATAATGAATTGCAGCGTGGGGTTCGATCCCATGGGATCGAGGAATTGCGGAATGAAGGCGAGGAAGAACGCGGCGGTCTTCGGGTTCAGCGCCTCGACCAGCACGCCGTCGCGGAACGCGCGCTTGTCGCCGACGGCTTCGCTGTCAAGCGACAGCGCGCGGCCGGCGCTACGAAAAGTCTTGATGCCGAGCCAGACCAGATAGAGCGCGCCGACGAATTTGACGGCGGCAAACAGCTCGGCGCTGGCGAGAATGATGGCGGAGATACCGAGACTGCCCGCCACGACATGAACCAGCCCGCCCAGCGCCGTGCCCGCGGTCGAGGCAAAGCCGCTGCCGCGCCCCTCGGACAAGGTCCGCGCCGCGACGTAGAAGATGCCGGGGCCGGGAATGGCGGCAATGAGACATGCCGCGGCAAGGAACAGCCAGAAATTGGTGTCAGTCATCCTGCTTTCGTAGCGATGCCCGGCGCGATTGCAAGGCTTGTCGTTTAGTCCACCCGGCGGAAGATCACGCTGGCATTCACCCCGCCGAAGCCAAATCCGTTGGAGATGGCGTGCCGTATCTGCATCGGCCGCGCCGCGCCCGAGACGATGTCGATGCCATCAGCGCTGGGATCGGGGTTCTCGAAATTGAGCGTCGGCGGCGCGACCTGGTCGCGCAAGGCGAGGACGGTGAAGATCGCCTCGAGCCCGCCGGCGGCGCCGAGCAGATGGCCGGTGGCCGATTTGGTCGCGCTCACCGCGATGCTGCGGCTGCGGCCGAACAGCGCGCCGATCGCGCCAAGCTCGCTTTCGTCACCGGCCGGCGTCGACGTCGCGTGCGCGTTCAAATGCTGCAATTCGCCGGGCGCAAGCCGCGCCTGCCGCAGCGCGATCTCCATGGCGCGGCGCGCGCCGTCGCCATCGGGCGGCCCCGACGTCATGTGGTAGGCGTCCGCCGTCGTGCCGTATCCGACGATCTCCGCGATCGGCGTGGCGCCGCGCGCCAGCGCATGCTCGAGCGCCTCGACCACCAGGATGCCGGCGCCTTCGCCCATGACGAAGCCGTCGCGGTCGCGATCGAACGGGCGCGAGGCGCGCCTCGGCTCCTCGTTGAAGGAGCTCGACAGTGCGCGCGCCGCCGCGAAGCCGCCGAGGCTGACGATATCGATGCAGGCCTCGGCGCCGCCGCAGATCGCAACATCGGCCTCGCCGGCGCGGATCATGCGCGCGGCATCGCCGATCGCCTGAACGCTGGCAGCACAGGCTGTGACCGGCGTTCCCAGCGGTCCCTTGTAGCCGTATTTGATCGAGACGTGGCCGGCGGCGAGATTGGCGAGAAACGAGGGGATCGTGAATGGCGAGAGACGGCGCACGCCGCGCTGCTCGGTGATGCGCACCGCCTCCGCCATCGCCGGAAAGCCGCCGACGCCGGAGCCGATGATGGTTGCGGTCCGTTCCAGCGCGGCCGCGTCCTGCGGCGTCCATTTGGCCTGCGCGACCGCTTCCGCGGTGGCGAGCAGTGCGAACAGGATGAAGCGGTCCATCTTGCGCTGGTCTTTTGGCGCGGCGGCCTGCGCCGGGTCGAAGCCGCCTTCGGCATCATCGGCCTTGTCGGGTACGAGGCCGGCAATGCGCGCGGGCAGCGCCTGCGACCATTCGGGCAGGGGACGCAACCCGCTTTGACCGGCGAGCAGCCGGCGCCAGGACAGTTCGACACCGCAGGCGAGCGGCGATACCGCGCCCATTCCCGTCACGACGATACGACGCATGTCAGTCTCCGGCCGGCGCAACGGCCGGGTTCATGGCCTTGAGCGACGCGAGCCGCGCGCGCATCCCGCGGCTGGCGCGCGGCCCCGCGATGACGACCGCATTGTCGAGCGTGATCGGCTGCATGTCGGCGGCATCGACCACGACCGGATCGAACGGACGACGATCGGCCCGGTTCGCCAGCAGAATGGCTTCGCCCTTCGGCGCGAGATGCCTGTTGCCCCAGGCGAGCAGCGCCGCGACCACGGGGAAGAAATCCCGCGCCTTGTCCGTCAGCACATATTCGTAACGCGGCGGCCGTTCATGATAGCGGCGGCGGACGAACATGCCTGACGCGGTGAGATGGGCCAGGCGCCGCGACAGGATGTTCGGTGCGATCCCGAGATTCTGCGAAAACTCGTCGAAGCGCGTCGCGCCCTGGAACGCGTCCCGCAGGATCAAAATGCTCCACCATTCGCCGACCGTCTCCACGGCGCGGCCGACCGGGCATTCCAGGATGGAGGCGGATTTGGGCTGCATGGCGGGAGGATAGGAGAGTGACTTGCAAAATGCAAGTAACCAGGAGAGCAGCTTCATCGCGCGAGCGGACGAGTTGCGGGACTGCGAAACCGTCTCTGTGATTTGAAATGCGAGTTGGCGAGCGGTGCCTGCGCACCTTGCTCCGTCATTGCGAGCGCAGCGAAGCAATCCAGGCTGCTTCCGCGGAGGGACTCTGGATTGCTTCGCTGCGCTCGCAATGACGATGTGGGAGCAGGGGTGACGCTACTTCATCGGCGTCGTCCCGGCCTAGTGCGCAATTGCGCACGGGGGGCCGGGACCCATAACCACGACCGATTCTTGTGGCGCACGATCGTGGCCATAGCGCGCCCGGACAACGCTGACCGGGGTAATGGGTCCCGGCCTTCGCCGGGACGACACTGAAGGGTGTGGCTGGCAGTGCGCCGAAACGCGAGACCTAATGCGATCGCGCCAGACAGAACGCCACGACCTGCTCCAGCGCGCTCTTCATCGGCGAGGACGGGAACAGTGCCAGCGCATCCACCGCCATGGCGCCGTAATGCTGGGCGCGGCTCAGCGTGTCCTCGAGCGCGCGGTGCTTGTTCATCAGGCCGATGGCGTGATCGAGATCGCTGTCGCCGATCTCGCCGCGCTCGAGCGCCTTGATCCAGAAGGCACGCTCGGTGTCGTTGCCGCGGCGGAAGGCGAGCACGACCGGCAGCGTGATTTTGCCTTCGCGGAAATCGTCGCCGGTGTTCTTGCCGAGCTTTGCGCTCTTGCCGCCATAATCGAGCACGTCGTCGACGAGCTGGAAGGCGATGCCGAGATTCATGCCGACCGAGCGGCAGGCGGTCTGCTCCGCCTTGGGGCGGTTCGCGATCACGGGGCCGACTTCGCAGGCGGCGGCGAACAGCTCGGCGGTCTTGCCGCGGATCACGGCGAGATATTCGTCCTCGGTGGTCGCGGTGTTCTTGGCAGCCGCAAGCTGCATCACCTCGCCTTCGGCGATGGTGGCGGCGGCCGCCGAAAGAATGTCCAGCGCGCGGAGCGAGCCGACCTCGACCATCATCCGGAACGCCTGGCCGAGCAGGAAGTCGCCGACCAGCACGCTCGCCTCGTTGCCCCAGAGCATGCGCGCCGACAGCTTGCCGCGGCGCATCTCGCTCTCGTCCACGACGTCGTCATGGAGCAGGGTGGCGGTGTGCATGAACTCGACGGAGGCCGCGAGCTTGATGTGGCCGTCGCCGGTGTAACCGGCAAGATTGGCCATGGCGAGCGTCAGCATTGGCCGCAGGCGCTTGCCCCCGGAGGAGATCAGATGGTTGGCGACCTCCGGGATCATGGTCACGTCGGAGCCGGTGCGCGACAGGATCGTGGCGTTGACGCGCTCCATGTCTCCGGCGACAAGGGCAACCAGCTCTTCGATCGACGCGCCGGGAGTTTCGAAAGGTACGATGACGGCCACGCCGGTCTCCAATATTTGCCCCGGAAGGGCTATTCTGATGGAATTACAATAGAAACTGGAGGCGGATGCGGCAAGTGCCGCGGAACCATTGACATTTGCCGCTTAACCCCTTTCAGGCAGGAGACCTGCGTTTTGCGTGAACTGGTTCGGACCAACGACATGGTGCTGGTGTCGGCGATCGGCGCGCTGCTCGACGGCGCCAATATCCATCATCTGGTGCTGGACCAGAACATGAGCATCATCGAGGGCTCGCTCGGCATTTTGCCGCGGCGGATCCTGGTCCATGAGGACGACGCCCAGGAGGCCCGGCAGCTCCTGACCGAGGCGGGGCTCAGCTACGAACTGCGCGGCGATGATTGAGGCCGACATCACCGAGGACGCCTTTCTCGGCGGGCAACTACGCCTGAAGCAGAAGCGGTCCGGCCATCGCGCCGGCCATGACGCCATCCTGCTCGCAGCGGCGACGGAGGCCCAGGCGGGCGACCGCGTGGTCGATCTCGGAGCCGGCATCGGCACGGCCGGGCTGGCGCTGGCGCAGCGCGTCGTGGGGATCAGGCTCAGCCTGGTCGAGATCGATCCGGAACTGGCGGAGCTGGCGCGTGCCAATGCGGCGGCGAACGCGATTACCGCCGACACGATCGTGCTCGACGTCACCGCCGATGCGCAGGCCTTCGTGGCACATGGGCTCGTGCCCGACAGCGTCGATCGTGTGCTGATGAACCCGCCCTTCAATGATCCGGTGCGCCATCGTGGCTCGCCGGATCAGGCGCGCCACACCGCGCATGTGGCGACGGAGGAGACGCTGCATGCGTGGGTGCATGCAGCACGGCGTATCCTCCGATCGAACGGTGTGCTGACATTGATCTGGCGCGCGGATGGAATCGCCGACGTCTTGGCAGCGCTGTCACGCGGCTTCGGCAGCCTGTCGATCCTGCCGGTTCATGGCGAAGCGGGGCGGCCCGCGATCCGCGTGCTGGTGCGCTCGGTTAAAGGCGGCAGGGCGCCGACGCGCCTGTTGCCGGGCCTCATGCTTAATGAAGAGTTAAGCGTGCCTAAAAAAGAGGTGAGGGATATTCTGGAAGGGAGGGCGGTGTTGCCGCTGGCGGAGCCGTGACGGCTTACTGCGGCAGCGATTCCGTCTGCTGTTCTTGCGGGGACGTAAAGCGAATCGCCGTGAAAAGCGCACCGATCAGCATCAACAGCAGATAGATCTTCATGGCGTTTCCTCCGCTGCCTATTGCAGCTTCCCAACGGGAAATCTGCAAAACACGTTCCAGGCACATTCAATGACAGTCGCGTGATAAGAAATGATTAATCAGAGGTAACGGCATGGCCGAACAATTGAACGATCGTGAGGGTTCCGGCCTGGCCGACAAGCTCATGCAATATCTGCCGGCGCGCTTTCGTCCGGGCACGGCCGTGGTGCCGGTGGTGCGGCTGTCAGGCGTGATCGGCGCCGTGACGCCGCTGCGCCCGGGCATGTCGCTCGCGGGCGTCGCGCGGGTGCTGGAGCGGGCCTTCTCGATGCGGAATGCCAAGGCGGTGGCGCTGGTGATCAATTCGCCCGGCGGCTCGCCGGTGCAGTCGCGCCAGATCTACCTGCGCATCAAGCAGCTCGCGGCCGAGAAGAAGCTGCCGGTGCTGGTGTTCGTCGAGGACGTCGCGGCCTCCGGCGGCTATATGATCGCCTGCGCCGGCGACGAGATCTTCTGCGATCCGTCCTCGATCCTCGGCTCGATCGGCGTGGTCGGTGGCAGTTTTGGTTTCCAGGACGCGATCAGGCGGCTCGGCATCGAGCGGCGGCTCTACACGGCCGGTGCGCACAAGGCGATGCTCGATCCGTTCCTGCCCGAAAACCCCGACGACGTCGCCAAGCTGAAGGCGATCCAGCGCGAGATCCACCAGATCTTCATTTCGCTGGTGAAGGAGAGCCGCGGCGCGCGGCTGAAGGACGACGACGACACCCTGTTCACCGGTGAATACTGGGCCGGCGAGAGTTCGGTCGGGTTGGGGCTCGCCGACGGCATCGGCGATCTCCGCTCAACTCTTCGTGCCCGCTATGGCGAGAAGGTTCTCACCCCCGTGATCGCGCAGCCGACCGGGCTGCTGTCCGGCCTTTTGGGGCGTAAATCGCCGGGCGCGGGCCAGCTTTCGGCCCTGGAATCAATGGCCGGGCTGCCGGACGAGCTGATCTCGGCGGTCGAAACGCGGGCGATTTGGGCGAAATTCGGGTTCTAGGCGCAGCCACTCCCGCGCCATTTGGTCCGGCCCGAGCCAATTGCGGCGCGGCCCGGTCTGCGCAAGAATGTGCGTGGGGGCTGAGCACTAGACAAGGATCGACAGATGCCGCCGTTCGTCGCTTTCGCGGGCGTCCTGGGCGGGCTTGCCGTGGTCCGCTGGGCCTACAAGACCGCTGTCCGGATCAACCAGGAGCTGGAGGAGATGCGCCTCTCACGCGTCGCCGAAGCCGCCCATATGGGGGAAATCCGGACGCTGAAACAGGATCCGGTGACCGGAGCTTATCGACCAGGTTAGTTGCACTTTCCACACGGCGTCATTCCGGGGCGGTCCGTGCGACCGAACCCGGAATCTCGAGCTTCCGGGTTCGCCCTTCGGGCGCCCCGGAATGACGGCCATTTCCGCCCCCTTCGCCTTGATTCCCATCCCCGCCGTCGATACGGTCCCGCGCGATTCAAAACCCCCCGCGAGAGCCTGATCTGACGATGGACGCCTCATTGCCCGCCCATATGCGCCCGGAACGCTCGTTCCAGGGCTTCATCCTCGCGCTCCAGCGGTTCTGGGCCGAGCAGGGCTGCGTGATCCTGCAGCCCTACGACATGGAGATGGGCGCGGGTACCTTCCATCCGGCGACGACGCTCCGCGCGCTCGGGCCAAAGCCCTGGAACGCCGCCTATGTGCAGCCCTCGCGCCGGCCCAAGGACGGCCGCTACGGCGAGAACCCGAACCGGATGCAGCACTACTACCAGTTCCAGGTGATCATGAAGCCGTCGCCGCCGAACCTTCAGGATCTGTACCTGAAGTCGCTCGCCGCGATCGGCATCGATTCCGCCGTGCACGACATCCGTTTCGTCGAGGATGACTGGGAGAGCCCGACGCTGGGCGCCTGGGGTTTGGGGTGGGAGTGCTGGTGCGACGGCATGGAAGTCTCCCAGTTCACCTACTTCCAGCAGGTCGCGGGCTTCGAATGCGCGCCGGTCGCGGGCGAGCTCACCTACGGCCTCGAGCGCCTCGCGATGTATGTGCAGGGCGTCGACCGCGTCTACGACCTCAACTTCAACGGCCGCGACGGCGACGCCAAGGTCACCTATGGCGACGTCTTCCTCCAGGCCGAGCGGGAATATTCGCGGCACAATTTCGAAGTCGCCGACACCGCGATGCTGTTCGAGCAGTTCAAGATGGCGGAAGCCGCCTGCCGGAAATATCTCGACGCCGGCTGGCGCGAGGGAAACCGGAAAGAGCATTTGATGGCGCTGCCGGCCTATGACCAGTGCATCAAGGCGAGCCATGTCTTCAACCTGCTCGATGCGCGCGGCGTGATCTCCGTGACGGAGCGACAGAGCTACATTCTTCGCGTGCGCGAGCTGGCCAAGGCCTGCGGCGAGGCCTGGATCCATACTGAAGCGGGCGGAGCGGCCTGATGCCCGATCTTTTGCTTGAACTGTTCTCGGAAGAAATCCCCGCGCGCATGCAGGCGAAGGCGGCCGACGATCTGCGCCGCATGGTCACCGACAAGCTCGTCGCCGAAGGCCTGGTCTATGAGGGCGCGAAAGCCTTCGCGACGCCGCGCCGCCTCGCGCTCACCGTGCACGGCATCCCTGCGCGTCAGCCTGACCTCAAGACCGAACGCCGCGGACCGAAAATGGGCGCGCCCGATGCGGCCGTGCAGGGTTTTCTGAAGGCGACAGGTCTGAAGTCGCTCGACGAGGCCAAGATCCAGCGCGATCCGAAGGGCGACTTCTACATCGCGCTGATCGAAAAACCCGGCCGCGACGCGATCGACGTGCTTGCGGAGATCCTGCCCGTCATCATCCGCACCTTCCCCTGGCCGAAATCGATGCGCTGGGGCGCGCGTTCCGGAAAACCCGGTTCGCTGAATTGGGTGCGTCCGCTGCATGCGATCACAGCGACGTTTGGGCTGGAGACCGAAGAGCCTGATGTCGTGCCGTTCTCGGTGGACGGCATCGAAGCCGGCCAGACCACCTACGGCCATCGCTTCCTCGCTCCCGCCGCGATCAATGTGCGCCGCTTCGAGGACTACGAGGCGAAGCTGCTGGACGCGAAGGTCGTGCTCGATCCGGAGCGCCGCAAGGACGCGATCCTCACCGACGCCAAGCAGCTGGCGTTCGCGCAGGGGTTCGATCTCGTCGAGGACCAGAACCTGCTCGACGAGGTCGCCGGCCTCGTCGAATGGCCGGTCGTGCTGATGGGCTCGTTCGAGCCGGAATTCCTGGCGACGCCCGCGGAAGTGATCCGCGCTACCATCCGCAACAACCAGAAGTGCTTCGTGGTGAGCGATCCCAAGACGGGCAAGCTCGCCAACAAGTTCATCCTGGTGGCCAACATCGAGGCGACCGATGGCGGCAAGACCATCATCGCCGGCAACGAGCGCGTCATCCGCGCGCGCCTGTCGGATGCAAAATTCTTCTACGAGACCGACTTGAAGACCAAGCTCGAGGACCGGCTGCCGAAGTTCGAGCAGATCGTGTTTCATGAGAAGCTCGGGACGCAGGCTGCGCGCATCAAGCGCATCGAACAGCTTGCCGCGGAGATCGCGCCGCTGGTCGGCGCCGATGTCGGCAAGGCGACGCGTGCTGCGCATCTTGCGAAGGCGGATTTGTTGACCGAAGTCGTCGGCGAATTCCCTGAGGTGCAGGGCCTGATGGGCAAGTACTACGGGCTGGCGCAGGGCGAGGATGCGTCCGTCGCCGCCGCCTGCGAGGAGCATTACAAGCCGCAGGGACCGACGGATCGCGTGCCGACCGATCCGGTCAGCGTAGCGGTGGCGCTCGCGGACAAGCTCGACACGCTCGTCGGCTTCTGGGCGATCGACGAGAAGCCGACGGGCAGCAAGGACCCTTATGCGCTGCGTCGCGCGGCGCTCGGTGTCATCAGGCTGATTGCCGAGAACGCGCTTCGCTTGTCGCTCCTGAAGGTGTCTGCCTCCGCTCTTGCGGGCCTGTCGGTGAAGCCGGCGGACGCGCTGAAGCTCCCGAGTGATCTCCTCGCCTTCTTCGCCGACCGCCTGAAGGTCCAGCTCCGCGAGCAGGGCGCGCGGCACGATCTCGTCGATGCCGTGTTCGCGCTTGGCGGCCAGGACGACCTGCTGATGATCGTCCGCCGCGTCGATGCGCTCGGCATATTCCTCGAGTCGGACGACGGCAAGAATCTGCTCGCCGGCACCAAGCGTGCCAGCAACATCCTCTCGATCGAGGAGAAGAAGGACAAGCGGACCTTCGAGGGTGCGCCCGATGCTGCGCTCTACAGCCTCGGTGAGGAGAAGGCGCTGGCCAAGGCGATCGGCGAGGTACAGGCGGAAGCAAGTGCCGCCGTCGCCAAGGAGGACTTTGCCGCCGCGATGAGCGCGATGGCGAAGCTGCGCCCGCCGGTGGATGCGTTCTTCGACAAGGTCCGCGTCAACGACGACGATCCGAAAGTGCGCGAGAATCGCCTGAAGCTGCTCAACGAGATCCGCAGCGCCACGCGCGCGGTCGCGGACTTCTCGAAGATCCAGGATTGATCGCGCCACAATTGAGGCTGTCATTCCGGGGCGCGCGACTTGTCCGCCGAAGCTCAAAGAGCGAAGGCGGAAGCGCGAACCCGGAATCCATCGTGCCGCGCGTGATGCAGAGAAATGGATTCCGGGCTCGCGCCAAATGGCGCGCCCCGGAATGACGAAGCGCAAAAAAGCCCCACCCGGCGGGGGAGACCGGGCGGGGCCTGATGTCCGATTTAACACTGCACGCGTCAGCCTGATTTGACGCGCCGGACATCGAGTTGTGCAGAGCGCTTTCGAGCGACGTGGATACCGGTTCGCGCAAGGAAAACGCGTCCAAACGAGAGTCTAGTCCAGCACCTCGACGATGCGCCGCGAGCGCGGCTCGACCAGCACAGTCTCTCCGTTCACGACGGTGTAGCGATAGGTGGTGGCGCCGAAACGTTGCGGCACGTCATAATAGGTCACGCCGCTCTCGGGTAAGGTGGCTCCGACCACCACGCGATCCGGAATGCGAAAGGCCGGCACCCGTTGTTCGACGACATAATCGCGGAAGGCTGGCCGCTGTTCGACCGCAATCGTCGGGCCGCCGTCGACCACGACGGGCGCGCGTCCAACCGTAATGCCTGTTTGCGCCTGTGCCGAGATCGGCGCACCGAGCGCGACGCCAAGCGCGGCGAGAGCGAGAATCCTGTTCCGCATGGGCAACTCCTTCGACATGATTTTAGCCGGCGCCAATGGCGCGACCGGTTGCCAATGCTGCGACGCGCGTGATGTTCCGGAAAATGCCTTGCCGCATTCGCGGCATTTTTGGGCAGTTTTCGCGAAGCCCGGAACTCGTGTGCCCCCTAGTGCGTCTCTACCCGCGGAACCGGGTCCGCTATGATCCGCCCGCGATTCGCCCCACCTCCACGGAAAGATAATTCATGCACATCACCGTCGCCCACATTTCGCCGATCCTGTCGTTGATTGCGGGCGTGCTCATCCTGATCATGCCGCGGCTTCTCAACCTCATCGTCGCGATCTTTCTCATCATAAATGGTGCGATTGGGCTCGGATTGTTGAAGTGGCTCCATCTCTAGGCCTTCATTTTCCGGAACTCTTCGACTTGCGCGGGCCTGCCCAAAGTGGTGTAAGGCGCGCGATTTCCCATTCCTCTCGCAGGTTGTGTGCAAGCTATGGCCAAAGCCGCCTCGAAGCCTAAGAAAATACCAGCGAAATCAAAGTCCTCCGCCAAGGCGAAAGCCGCGCCGGCGGCCCGCAAGGCGCTTCCCAAGAGCGCCTCGAAGCCGGTTGCCAAGCCCGTGGCCAAGCCGGCTGCGAAGTCCGCCGCCAAGGCCGTCTCAAAGGCTGCGACCAAGCCGGTTGCGCCGAAGGCCGCCGCCAAGGTCGCTCTGAAGCCGGCACCGAGCAAGGCTGCGCCTGCCAAGGCCGCGCCCGCCGCGGCCAAGGCCGGCAAATGGGTGTTCACGTTCGGTGACGGCAAGGCCGAGGGCCGCACGGAGATGCGCGACCTGCTCGGCGGCAAGGGCGCCAACCTCGCCGAGATGGCCAATCTTGGCCTGCCGGTGCCTCCCGGCTTCACCATCCCGACCTCGGTCTGCACCTACTTCTACGCACACGGCAAGACCTACCCGAAGGAGTTGCAGTCGCAGGTTGAGAAGGCGCTCGACCATGTCGGCAAGTTGACCGGCAAGGTGTTCGGCGACACCAAGAACCCGCTGCTCGTCTCCGTGCGCTCCGGCGCGCGTGCCTCGATGCCGGGCATGATGGACACCGTGCTCAATCTCGGCCTCAACGACGAGACCGTGGAAGCGCTCTCGGAACTGTCCGGCGACCGCCGCTTCGCCTATGACAGCTATCGCCGCTTCATCACCATGTATTCCGACGTGGTGCTCGGTTTCGAGCATCATCACTTCGAGGAAATCCTCGACACCTTCAAGGACAGCCAGGGCTACACGCTCGACACCGACCTGTCGGCGGAGGACTGGGTCGAGCTGGTCGGCAAATACAAGGACGCGGTTGCGCGCGAAACGGGGAAGGACTTCCCGCAGGATCCGCACGACCAGCTCTGGGGTGCGATCGGCGCCGTGTTTTCCTCCTGGATGAACGCGCGCGCGGTGACCTACCGCAAGCTGCACGACATTCCGGAATCCTGGGGCACCGCGGTCAACGTGCAGGCCATGGTGTTCGGCAACATGGGCGATACGTCCGCGACCGGCGTCGCCTTCACGCGCAACCCCTCGACCGGCGAGAGCAAGCTTTACGGCGAGTTCTTGATCAACGCGCAAGGCGAGGACGTGGTGGCGGGCATCCGCACGCCGCAGGACATCACCGAGGAGGCGCGGAAAGAGTCGGGCTCCGACAAGGCGTCGATGGAAGCGGCGATGCCGGAGGCCTTCAAGGAGCTGACGCGGATCTACACGCTGCTCGAGAAGCACTACCGCGACATGCAGGACATGGAGTTCACGGTCGAGCAGGGCAAGCTCTGGATGCTCCAGACCCGCGGCGGCAAGCGCACCGCCAAGGCGGCGCTGCGCATCGCGGTCGAGCTCGCCAATGAGGGCCTGATCACCAAGAAGGAAGCGGTGATGCGGATCGATCCGGCCTCGCTGGATCAGCTGCTGCATCCCACCATCGATCCCAACGCCAAGCGCGACGTGATCGCGACCGGCCTGCCGGCTTCGCCCGGTGCTGCCTCCGGCGAGATCGTGTTCTCCTCGGACGAAGCGGCCAAGCTTCAGGCCGACGGACGCAAGGTGATCCTGGTCCGCATCGAGACCAGCCCCGAGGACATCCACGGCATGCACGCCGCCGAAGGCATCCTCACCACCCGCGGCGGCATGACCTCGCACGCGGCGGTGGTCGCGCGCGGCATGGGCAAGCCCTGCGTCTCCGGCTGCGGCACCATCCGCGTCGATTACGGCCGCGGCACCATGAGCATCGGTTCGCGCACCTTCAAGACCGGCGACGTCATCACCATCGACGGCTCGCTCGGCCAGGTGCTCGCCGGTCGCATGCCGATGATCGAGCCGGAGCTGTCCGGCGAGTTCGGCACGCTGATGAAGTGGGCCGACCAGGTCCGCAAGATCGGCGTTCGCGTCAATGGCGATACGCCGGACGACGCGCGTACCGCGATCAAGTTCGGCGCGGAAGGCATCGGCCTGTGCCGCACCGAGCACATGTTCTTCGAGGAGACGCGCATCCGCACGGTGCGCGAGATGATCCTCTCCGAGGACGAGCAGTCGCGCCGCGCGGCGCTCGCAAAGCTGCTGCCGATGCAGCGTGCCGACTTCGTCGAGCTGTTCGAGATCATGAAGGGCCTGCCCGTCACGATCCGGCTTCTGGATCCTCCCCTCCATGAATTCCTGCCGCACACCCATGCCGAGGTCGAGGAAGTGGCGCGCGCCATGAACACCGACCCGCGGCGCCTGGCTGACCGCGCGCGCGAGCTCTCGGAGTTCAACCCGATGCTCGGCTTCCGCGGCTGCCGTATCGCGATCGCCTACCCCGAGATCGCCGAGATGCAGGCGCGCGCGATCTTCGAGGCAGCGGTCGAGGCCGAGAAGCGCACCGGCAAGGCCGTGGGCCTCGAGGTGATGGTGCCGCTGATCGCCACCAAGATGGAGCTCGACCTCGTCAAGGCACGGATCGACGCCACCGCACAGGCCGTGATGCGCGACACCAACACCAAGCTCGCCTATCAGGTCGGCACCATGATCGAGCTGCCGCGCGCCTGTCTGCTCGCGGCCGAGATCGCGGAGAGCGCCGAGTTCTTCTCGTTCGGCACCAACGATCTGACGCAGACCACCTACGGCATCAGCCGCGACGATGCCGCGAGCTTCCTCGGCACCTACGTGTCCAAGGGCATCCTTCCGATCGATCCCTTCGTCGCGCTCGATCAGGAAGGCGTCGGCGAGCTGGTCAAGATCGGCGTCGCGCGCGGCCGCAAGACACGCCCCTCGCTCAAGGTCGGCATTTGCGGCGAGCACGGCGGCGATCCCGCGTCCGTCACCTTCTGCCACAATATCGGCCTCGACTACGTCTCCTGCTCGCCCTACCGCGTGCCGATCGCGCGGCTTGCCGCCGCGCAAGCCGCACTCGGCAAGGCGGTTGCGAGCCAGGCGTAAGGCGGAAGACTGAATACGAGATGCGAAAGAGGCGGGGCCAAGCCCCGCCTCTTTTCGTTTTGCGCACCACTCTCGCCACATCGTCATTGCGAGCGCAGCGAAGCAATCCAGAACTCCTCCGCGGAGACAGTCTGGATTGCTTCGCTGCGCTCGCAATGACGAGATTGTTGCACGCGCATGCCGCCACACACTCACTGTCATCGCCCGCGAAGGCGGGCGATCCAGTACGCCGGGACGTCAGTGATTGAGCCGAGAAGCCGCGGCGTACTGGATGCCCCGCCTTCGCGGGGCATGACAGCGGTGGTGTGGGGGCGCGCTTCGCAATGATGCTATCGCTGCACACGCATGCTGCCACACACTCACCGTCATCGCCCGGCTTGACCGGGCGATCCAGTGCGCCGAGACGTCAGTGATTGAGCCGAGAAGCCGCGGCGTACTGGATGCCCCGCCCCCGTGCGCAATTGCGCACTAGGCTGGGCATGACAGTGAAGATGTAGAGACGCTTCTCCGCAACAGCGGGAACTCATCGCGCGTCCCTTAATGATACGCGTGCGCAAGAGTTCCTTTACCATTCGCGTTGACCGGATGTTTACCGCTTTACGTGGGGCGGCATTTACCAATGCGCATCATTGCCCCGTGAAAACACTTGCGATCGCTTGTGTGTGCCCAGCGCGCAACGCCGATTAACGCCCCGGCAACCTAAATTGGATACTTACGAGAAAGATCGAATTGCACGGATGTACTGCGGTTCGATTTTTCTGGCGTAAGCGTAGCGTGAGCGTATCGATGTCAGTGTTGCGTAACCATCCGAAGGGCGCGCGGTTCGCGTCCTTCGGCATCGGTCTCTGCATCTTCGCATTGATGCCGAGAGAGACCGGCTATCAGGACATTGCCTCGCTGCTGGCGCGTCAGCCCGGCGTCGCCGAGCGTTGGCAGAAGCAGGTGTATTCCGCGGCGTCCTCGATCCAGCTCGCCACCTACAGTTTTTCCCGCCCCATCGGCACCTCGGTTCCGCAGAGCGCGATGGTTCGCCTCGCAAGCCTCGATGGCCGCGACGTCACCGGCGCGATCAGCCGCAATCCGGCGCTTCAGGCGCCGCCGCGTTACCAGGCCGCCGACTTTCCCAAGGTCGATCGCTCCATGAAGGGCGATCGCCTCGCGATCGCGACACCGACGACGTCTCCCGACGCTGCCGCACCGGCCGCAGTGCCCGCACAGGAAGATCCCGCGACGTCGAACAGCTCGGTGTTCGGCGCCAAGACCGCTGCGTTGCAGCAGGCGATGTCGCCGGAGTCTGCAGCCGCGCTCGACCCCGAGCTCCAGGAAGCGCTTCGCGCGCCGCCGCTGCCGCAATATGCCAATCCGCCCAAGGCCAGCGACCTCGCGCGCTCGTTCGCGGTTCAGCCGCTGGAGGCGCTGAAGCGGGCCACCGCGCCGGTCGCGCCTGCGCGCGATCCCTTCAGCGTCAAGACCTCGAACCTGTTCTTCGGCAGCTCCTCGCTCGGCGGCAATCTCGAGAGCATCGAGAGCTGGCAGCCCGGCGCCGAGCCGTTGATCGTGATGCCCGACCCCGACATGAAGGTGACGGCTTCGCTGACGCCGCCGACGGAGGAGATCGCCAAGGACATCGAGAGCGGCGAGAGCGTCGCGCCGAAGGGCGAGGTCAACGCCGACAACCAGCGCGCCAGGTCGCCGGCGGAGCGGCTCGCGCTCGACGACAAGTCGCGCGCGAAGTCCGAGAAGTGCCTGGCCGAAGCCGTCTATTTCGAATCCCGCGGCGAGGCCGTGCGCGGCCAGATGGCGGTCGCGCAGGTGGTGATGAACCGCGTGTTCTCCGGCAAATACCCCGATACGGTGTGCGGGGCGGTCTATCAGAACAAGCACCGCCATCTCGCCTGCCAGTTCACCTTTGCCTGCGACAACAATGCCGACGTGATCCGCGAGCCCGAAATGTGGGAGCGCGCCAAGAAGATCGCGAAGGCGATGCTCGACGGCCAGATCTGGCTGCCCGAGGTCGGCAAGTCCACGCATTACCACGCCTACTGGGTGCGCCCGTCCTGGGTCGCCGAGATGAAGAAGATGTACAAGACCGGCGTGCACACCTTCTATCGCCCGCGCGCCTGGGGCGACGGCAGCGAGGAACCGAGCTGGGGCTCCCCGGCCCAGACCGCCGCGCTCTCCGCCGAACTCGCGCAGGAAGCCAAGAGCTCCGCCGAGATGGGTGTGAGCGAGCGAAGGTAGTCGTCCTTAACCTCGCCCCGCTTGCGGGGAGAGGTCGAATTCGAGCAGAGCTCGAATTCGGGTGAGGGGACTCTCCGCGAGTCTAACTGTCACCGTCCTTGCGGAGACTCCCCCTCACCCCGACCCTCTCCCCGCAGGCGGGGAGAGGGAGAAGACCTCCTTACGCCTCGATATCCAGGGCACAGTCGAAATTCGGCGCGGAATGCGTCAGTGCGCCGGAGGACGCGTAGTCGACGCCTGTCGCGGCGATCGCGGCGATCGACTCCAGCGTGACGCCGCCGGACGCCTCCAGCTTGAGCCGACCCTCGCTCATCCGCACCGCCTCGCGCAGCGTCGCAAGGTCCATGTTGTCGAGCAGCACGGCGTCAGCCATCCCCGTGTCCAGCACCTCGCGCAATTGCGCCAGCGTATCGACCTCGATCTCGATCTTGACGAGATGACCGGCATTCGCACGCGCGCGCTCCAGCACGGGGCGGATGCCGCCGGCGACCGCGATGTGGTTGTCCTTGATCAGGATGGCATCGTCGAGGCCGAAGCGGTGGTTGAAGCCGCCGCCGCAGCGCACCGCGTATTTCTCCAGTGCGCGCAAGCCCGGCGTGGTTTTTCGCGTGCAGCAGATCCGCATCCTGGTGCCTTCGGTGCGCGCGACATAGTCCGCCGTCAGCGTCGCAACGCCCGACAGCCGGCCGACGAAATTCAGCGCGGTCCGCTCCGCGGTGAGAATGGCGCGTGCGGGGCCCGAGATCGTCAGCACATGCTGCCCGCGGGCCACGCGCGCGGCGTCGCGGACATGCGCCCGCACCTCGATGTCGGGCGACAGCTTTTGCAGCGTCGCCAGCGCCAGCGGCAGGCCGGCGATCACGCCGGACTGGCGCGCGACCAGGATCGCCTGTGCCTTCGTTGCTTCCGGTATCGTTGCCAGCGAGGTGATGTCGCCGGCGCGGCCGAGGTCCTCGTCGAGCGCGCGGTGCACGGCCTCGTCGATCGCGAGCGGCGAGAGGAAGGCGTCGGGATAGAGCAGGGATGTCGGGGTGATCATAAGGGCCTCCATCAGGCGATTACGGGTTGCGCAATGCGCGGCGACGCGCGCTCGTTCAAGCTGTCGGCGACCTCGCGCACGGCGGCGAGCGTGGTCGTCGTTCTCCGGGCCAGCGCGGGGACATCGGCCGGATGGTCGATGCGGAAATGCGCGCCGCGGCTCTCGCGCCGCATCCAGGCCGCAGCGGCGACGAGCAGGGCTGATGTCGCCATGTTGCGGACAGCGATGCTCGTTGTGTCGCGTTCGAGCGCGGCGAAGCTGCGCACGGCCTCCGCAAGCCCGTCACCGTGACGGATGACGCCGACATGCGCGCTCATCATCGCGCGCAGCCGCTTCACGGCCGCAGCATCCGGCGTGCCGCCGCGCGACATCACCAACGCGTCGGGGAGGCGGGCAGGCGAGGGGATCGCGCAGCCGGCGATGTCGTCGGCGATGCGCGCGGCGTAGACCACGGCCTCCAGCAGCGAATTGGAGGCGAGGCGGTTGGCGCCATGCGCACCGGTGGAGGACACTTCGCCGCCGGCCCAGAGCCCGTCGATCGAGCTGCGGCCGCGCGCGTCCACCGCGATGCCGCCCATGTGGTAGTGCGCGGCCGGCGCGATCGGGATGGCCTGCGTGGCGGGATCGATGCCGGCGGCGATGCAGCTCGCATGCACGGTCGGGAATTTATCGGCGAAGCGTGCGCCCAGCGCCTGCCGCGCGTCGAGGAAGGCGCCGCGCCCGGCCGCGATCTCGGCGAACACGCCGCGGGCCACGATGTCGCGCGGCGCGAGTTCGGCCAGCGGATGACGCGCCAGCATGAAACGCTCGCCCTGGCCGTTGATCAGCGTTGCGCCTTCGCCGCGCAGCGCCTCCGTCGCAAGCGGTGCCGGATCGCGGCCGACCATGATGGCGGTGGGGTGGAATTGCACGAATTCAGGATCGGCGATCACGGCGCCGGCACGCGCGGCGATCGCAAGGCCCGATCCGCTCGCTTCAAACGGATTGGTGGTGACGGCATAGAGATGGCCGAGGCCGCCGGTCGCGAGCACCACCGCGCGCGAGGCGAGCATGACCGGCGGGGCGGCAGGATTGCCGGCCGCGCGCAATTGAAGGCCCGCAACAGTGCCGTCTTCCGTCAGCAGTGCTTCGGCGACGAAACCCTCGATCAGCCGGATCGACGGTGTCCGGCGTACGGCCTCGCCCAGCGCCGCGATGATCGCTGCGCCTGCGCCGTCGCCGCGCACATGCACGATGCGGCGCGCCGAATGCGCAGCTTCCCGCCCCACCGCGAGCCTGCCTTCGAGATCGCGGTCGAACGGCACGCCATAGGCGAGCAGGTCATGGATGCGCGGCGCAGCCTCGCGGGCGATCCCAAGCGCGACTGCCTTGTCGACGAGACCGCCGCCGACGGCGATCGTGTCCGCGGCATGGGCTTGCGGCGTATCGCCCTCGGCCACCGCCGCGGCGATGCCGCCTTGCGCCCATGCGGACGATGCACCCTGTCCGAGCGGTGCCGCCGAGATCAGCGTCACCGGCCGCGGCGCGAGCTTCAGCGCGCAAAACAGTCCGGCAAGGCCGCCGCCGACGATGACGACGTCGTCGGTCGCGCGGGTGAGGTTGGGGATGTTGTCTGTCATGATGTCTCCTCGCGTCGTCCCGGCGAAGGCCGGGACCCATACGCCGCGGCGGTAATTGTTGCGCGCAGCTGTTCAACGTCGTTCTTCGCAACCACGCCTTCCTGTGGTTATGGGTCCCGGCGTTCGCCGGGACGACACTGTGGGTGTTGCTGCTGCTTGATGCTCAATTCTTCAGATTGATCATCCGCTCGACCGATCGTCGCGCGCGCATCGCGAGCGCGGGATCGATCGTGACCTCCTCGCGCAGCGTCAGCAGGCTCTCCAGAATGTTGGCGAGCGTGATGCGCTTCATGTGCGGGCAGAGATTGCACGGACGCAGCATCTCCACGTCAGGCAGCTCGGCGCGCACATTGTCGGCCATCGAGCATTCCGTGATCATCACCAGCCGCCGCGGCCGCTTTGCGCGCACCCAGTTGATCATGTGCGCGGTCGAGCCGGTGAAGTCGGCCTCCGCCAGAACGTCCGGCGGGCATTCGGGATGGGCGATGATCTGAACGGAGGGATCGGCCTCGCGAAGCCCGCGCAGCTCCGCGCCGGTGAAGCGCTCATGCACCTCGCAGGCGCCCTTCCAGGCGATGATCTTCACGTCGGTCTTCGAGGCCACATAGGTCGCGAGATAGCGGTCGGGCAGGAAGATCACGCTCGGCGCATTCAGGCTCTCGACCACCTGCACCGCGTTCGACGAGGTGCAGCAGATGTCCACCTCGGCCTTCACCTCCGCCGACGTGTTGACATAGGCGACGACGGGAACGCCGGGAAATTTCTCGCGGAGCAGACGAACGTCGGCGCCCGTGATGCTGGCGGCAAGCGAGCAGCCGGCGCGGGAGTCCGGGATCAGCACCGTCTTGTCCGGGTTGAGCAGTTTCGAGGTCTCCGCCATGAAGTGCACGCCGCACTGGACGATGATCCCGGCCTTCACCTTGGTGGCTTCGACGGCGAGCTGGAGCGAATCGCCGCCGATGTCGGCAACGCAGTGGAAGATCTCCGGGGCCTGGTAGTTGTGCGCGAGGATCACCGCGCCCCGCGCCTGCTTCAGCTCGTTGATCGCCTTGATCGTCGGCGCCAGCACCGGCCACTCGATCTGCGGGATCACGTGCTTCACGCGCTCATAGAGAGGTGCGGTGGCGCGCTCGACCTCATCGGTCCATTGCAGCGAGGGCATCGGCAGTGTGGATCCCGGTCGCGCCGGCGCGGCGCGCGGGGAGGTCGTGACCTGGTTGGTGGCTTGGCCCTGCGGCCGGTTGGTCAAGTCGTCAGGGCCGTAAAGTCCAGTAATCGGCATCGAAGCCTCCCGTGCATGGTTATTATACTCAAATTGAGTATATATGGAGCCTGAGAAATCCGGCCGAGAGGCCGGGTCGCATGTCGTCAGCACTCAAATATGCTCAATCTGAGTAGATCTAAGATATCACGCTTGGCCGGGCGTTGCTAGGTCTCCTCGCACACATTCCCGTCAGGTCGCACTCCACCGCACCGGACCAGGTCTCGTTGAAACGCAATGCTCCCGCCGCAGCCCTTCGTAGAACGCAATCATTTTTGACTTGGGATGTTCATGCACTTGCATTAAACGGGCTGACCTGTGGCTGCCTATTCCGGATCCGCCAACGAGAACATGAGGAACACCATGTCGACACAAGCGGGCGAGCTCGGTCCGGTCTCGCGTTCCTCCACCTGGCGCACGCCGGCCATCATCATCCTCTGCGGCTGTGCCATCGGCATGCTCGGCTTCGGCCCGCGCTCGGCGCTCGGCTTCTTCGTGCAGCCGATGAGCCATGAGTTCGCCTGGGGCCGTGACGTGTTTGGCCTCGCCATCGCCGTGCAGAACCTGTTGTGGGGATTGGGCCAGCCCTTGGCCGGCGCGGTCGCCGATCGCTTCGGCCTGTTCCGGGTGATGTGCGTCGGCGCTCTGCTCTATGCCGGCGGCCTGCTCCTGATGCGCTACTCCTCGACGCCGCTGTCGCTGAACCTCGGCGCCGGCGTGATGGTCGGCTTTGGTCTGGCCGGCTGCTCGTTCAACCTGGTGCTGTCGGCGTTCAGCAAGCTGTTGCCGGCCGAGAAGCGCGGGCTTGCGCTCGGTGCCGGCACAGCGGCGGGCTCGTTCGGACAGTTCCTGTTCGCGCCGATCGGCGTCGCGCTGATCGACAATTTCGGCTGGCAGCAGGCGCTCACCGTGTTCGGCTTCCTGATGCTGCTGATCATTCCGCTGTCGCTGGCGCTCTCGACGCCGCCGGTCGCAAGCACGGCAAACGCGGCGCCAGCGGATGAGCAGACCTTCATGAAGGCGCTCGCGGAAGCCTTTGGCCATCGCTCCTATGTGCTGCTGGTGCTCGGCTTCTTCACCTGCGGCTTCCAGCTCGCTTTCATCACGGTGCATCTGCCGGCGTTCCTGGTCGATCGCGGCATCTCGACGCAAACCGGCGGATGGGTGATCGCGGCGATCGGTCTTTTCAACATCATCGGCTCGCTGAGCGTCGGTTATCTCCAGAACTCGCTGCCCAAGCGCTACATCCTCTCGACCATCTACTTCACCCGCGCGCTTGCGACGCTGGCCTTCATCTCGTTCCCGATCACGCCGTTCTCGGCGATCGCGTTCGGTGCGATCTCCGGCCTGACCTGGCTGTCGACGGTGCCGCCGACCTCGGCGCTGGTGGCGCTGATGTTCGGCACGCGCTGGCTTGCGACGCTCTATGGCTTCGCCTTCGTCAGCCATCAGGTCGGCGGCTTCCTCGGCGTCTGGCTCGGCGGCATCGTGTTCGAGCGGTTCGGTTCCTACACGCCGATCTGGTGGCTCTCGATTCTGTTCGGCGTGCTGTCCGCACTGATCAATCTTCCGATCGTGGAGAAACCCGTCGAGCGGCTAGTGCCGGCGATTTGAAGTTCCTGCAGAGCAAGCCGCGGATTCGTTCAGGAACTTCAAATCGATAACCGGCACTAGGATCATATATTTGCTGGCGCTCCTCTTAATTCCGAAGTTCGCACCGGTGGTGCCGATAAGGTTTGCGAACTTCGGAATTGGAGCGCCAGTTGCGCAGCCTGCCTGATCGGCTAAACATCCCCTGAAACAAAATCAGGGAGTTCAGCCGTGGCCACATTCAAGGCGATCCGGATCGACAAGGCGGACAAGGGCACCACCGCGCAGCTTACGCAGTTCGACGAAGCCGAGCTGATGGAGGGCGACGTCACCGTCCGCGTCGAATGGTCGACGCTGAACTACAAGGACGGCCTTGCGCTCACCGGCAAGGCGCCGGTGGTGCGTCGGTTCCCGATGATCGCCGGCATCGACTTTGCGGGCACGGTCGAGCAGTCCTCGCATCCGCAGTGGAAGGCGGGCGACAAGGTCGTCTGCACCGGCTGGGGCATGGGCGAGACCCATCTCGGCGCCTATGCCGAGAAGGCACGGGTGAAGGGTGACTGGCTGGTCGCCCTGCCGCAAGGCCTGTCGGCGCGCGACGCCATGGCGATCGGTACTGCCGGTTTCACCGCAATGCTCTCGGTGCTGGCGCTGGAGAAGCACGGCCTGTCGCCGAAGAGCGGCCCCGTGGTGGTGACCGGCGCGGCCGGCGGCGTCGGCTCGGTCGCGACCGCCGTGCTGTCCAAGCTCGGCTATCACGTCATCGCCTCGACCGGCCGCACCTCGGAGGCCGACTACCTCAAGCAGCTCGGCGCCGCCGAGATCATCGACCGCAACGAATTATCGGCGCAGGCCAAGCCCCTCGCCAAGGAGCGCTGGGCGGGCGGCGTCGACAGCGTCGGCTCGACCACGCTCGCCAACCTCCTGTCGATGACGAAGTACGGCGGCGCGATCGCGGCGTGCGGCCTTGCCGCCGGCATGGACCTGCCGTCCTCTGTCGCACCTTTCATTTTGCGCGGGGTGTGCCTTCTCGGCATCGATTCCGTGATGTGCCCGATCGAGCCCAGGAAGGCCGCCTGGCAGCGTCTGGCGTCCGATCTGGATCGGTCGAAACTATCTGAAATTACTCACGAAATTTCGCTCGCCGAGGTTTTCGAATGGGGCGCGAAAATCCTGTCCGGCCAGGTCCGCGGCCGGATCGTGGTAAAAATTGTCTAACGGCGTTCAGACTTTACCAACCAAGCTGCTTCAATGTCGCCATGGTTAGTATGGTAAGCAGCGGGTAAAGAGATAAGGCATCGCCCGCGCTGGGGTTGGTTCGGAGTTGAGCATGCTTGCGCGTATTGTGTTGGGGGCTGTCACGGCGGCAGCGACGTTTGCGCCGGCCATTGCTGGAAGCATGAATGCCGACGAGGCGCGCCGCTTCGTCGCCGGCAAGGTGTTCGCTTTCACCTGCTTCGACGGCACCCGCGGCGCAGGCCGCATCCTGGACGACCTCGGCGCCGCCGGGGCCGTGCAGTTCTCGGGTGCAGGCCCGGTCAAGCATCTCCGCCTGCCCGGCAACACGCTCCAGATCCGCGGCCAGAACGTCTGCGCCTCGATCAAGGGAATTCCGTTCGAGCCCTGCTTCAACCTGGAAAAGACCGACGATCGCAGCTTCCGCGGTTCGGTGTCGGGCATGGGCTTCGCCTATTGCGACTTCCACCATCAGGGCGGCAACCAGATGCTGATGGCGCGTGCTGTCGCGCGTCCGCGTTCGCTGCGCTCCTCCGAGCACACCGGGTCGGTCGCCACCTCGAACACCGAAGTCGCCGCGCGCGTCGAGACCCCGCGTGTCGAGAGCAACCGGCTCGAGCCGGTGAAGTCGGAAGCAAGGCCCGAGCCCGCCAAGAACGAGGCTCCGCTGGAGCTGCGCCGCTCGACCCAGTGAGCGGCTGCGCGGGGCCGTCCGCGCATTTTCTCGTTGAAGACGACCATCGAACACGAAGCCGCCGCGCCGTAGTCATACGGACGGCGGCTTTCATGCGTTGGTAGCTGTTCGCGCCCCAGTTTGCGTACGGCCGGGGGGTGCGGCCCTAACCAAGGGTTCAACGATGTCGCTGTACTTCTTCCGCATCAGTACCGGTCGCTATTCCGGCGCCGCCGATCAGCCCTACGAGTTCGAGGATCGCGCAGCCGCGTGGACCGAGATGACCGAGGTCTGCGCCAATCTGCTCGGCGGCATCTCGCGCAGCCTGAAGCCGAACGCCGAGTGGTGCATGGAGCTACTCGACGAGAACAAGAAGCCGGTCTTTCGCATCAGCCTCGTCGGGGAGGCGGTGAGCTGACACCATCCGCAAATGATGGCGTCGGCGTTAACGAACGCGAAGCATGCAAATCCGCGAAGCTTCATTTCGCTGCGCGTGAAACGTGTGGAAGTCCACAGATTTAAGCCGCGTTTTCCGTACTTCTACCTAAGACGCGAGGGCCCCGCTTAACGTTAATGACCAACCTGCCGGTTAGCCTTTCCGGGATGTTCACGCGCTTCGTCGCGGCAATACGTATCCCGGGGAATAGTTTGATGATGTTCATTCAGAACCTGCGAATTGGCACCAAGCTCGCCATCACCTCGGCACTGACCATCGGGCTCGTCGCGCTGATGATCTTCCTCCAGATGAGCGGCAGCACCGAAGCTCAGAAGCTTGGCACTGCGGCATCGCAACAGCAGACGATCGCGCAGAACGCAGCGGAGGCGAAGGCCTCGGTGCGCGGCATGCAGATCGGCATTCGCGACATCCTGACGTCCAGCTCGCCGGCCGAGGTGCAGAAGGCCGTCACCTATTTCAACGACCGGCAGACGGCGGCCCTGAAATTCTCGGGCGAAATGGCGCGGCTCTCGCATTCGCCCGAAAACCACAAGCGGATCGATCGGCTGACCACGCTGATCGGCAATTTCAGCAAGGGCGAGCAACAGATCGAAGGCATCCGCAAGCAGGAGCTTGCGCTCGACGGGAAGAAGGACGGCGAAGCGGCGGCGCAGCTGGCAAAGCTCGTGGCCGAGGTGGACCGCATCCGCAAGGGGACGCTGGCGCCGATCAACGAAGAGATTTCCGAGCTGACCAATCAGATCATCGACTTCGCCAAGCAGAAGAGCGTCGAGGCGCGCGCGGAGGCGGAAGCCGAGGCGGCGTCGGTTGCCCGGACGTCATTCGTCACCGGCGTCCTGGTCGCGCTGGTCCTGATCGGCGCTTGCATCTTCTCCGTCTTCAGCATCGCGCGGCCGATGCGCGCACTCACGGCAGCGATGGAGAAGCTCGCCGGCGGCGACTTTTCCGTGGTGCTGCCGGGCCTCGGCCGCAAGGACGAGGTTGGCGAGGTCGCCGGTGCCGTCGAGAAATTCAAGATCGTGTCCGAGCAGAAGGCGCGCGGGGAAGCGGAGGCCAAGATGCGGCAGGATCAGATCGCGGCCGAACAGCGCAAGGCCGAGATGCACAGGCTCGCCGACAGCTTCGAAGGTGCCGTCGGCGAGATCGTCGGCACGGTGTCGTCAGCCTCGACCGAGCTCGAGGCGTCCGCCACGACCCTGACCTCGACCGCCGAGCGCACGCAACAGCTCACGACCGTGGTTGCAGCAGCCTCGGAGGAAGCCTCAACCAACGTGCAGTCGGTGGCATCGGCGACGGAGGAACTGTCGTCTTCAATTACGGAGATCAGCCGGCAGGTGCAGGAATCCGCGCGTGTGGCAGGCGAGGCCGTCGGCCAGGCTCGCACCACGACCGAGCGCGTCAGCGAACTGTCCAGGGCCGCGACGCGCATCGGCGACGTGGTCGAACTGATCAACACCATCGCCGGGCAGACCAACCTTCTGGCGCTCAACGCCACGATCGAGGCGGCGCGCGCAGGTGAGGCCGGCCGCGGCTTCGCCGTGGTGGCCTCCGAGGTCAAGGCGCTCGCGGAGCAGACCGCGAAGGCGACGGGCGAGATCGGCCAGCAGATCGCCAGCATCCAGACCGCGACCGAGCATTCGGTCGGCGCGATCAGGGACATCAGCGACACCATCGAGAAGCTGTCGGAGATTTCCTCGACCATCGCGGCCGCCGTCGAGGAGCAGGGCGCCGCGACGCAGGAGATCTCCCGCAACGTGCAGCAGGCGGCGCAGGGCACCCATCAGGTGTCATCCAACATCACCGACGTGCAGCGCGGTGCAAGCGAGACCGGTTCGGCGTCCTCGCAAGTGCTGTCCGCTGCGCAGATGTTGTCCGGCGACAGCAATCGCCTGAAGCTCGAGGTCGGCAAGTTCCTCGACACCGTGCGCGCCGCCTGAGCGCGGCGCCCTTCAACAGATCCTGTTTGCAACCGCCGCGCGCGAATGCGCGGCGGTTGCGCGCGTTCGTACTTCGACGCGGTGACCGATATACGCAGGGTTAACCTTCCGGAAAAGCGACGCAGTCATGATGCCCGCAATATTCCGGGCGTTGAGTCGCCCTCCAAGTATTGCGTCTCAATCGTTGGAGCACATTCATGAGCGGCATTTCCATTCGCCTTACCCACAAGGTCATGGCGATCGGATTCTTCGGCCTCATCGGTCTGGTTGCCTTCGGCGCAATCTACGAGATCGGCAGCCTCTCCCAGGACGCATCCCGCGACATTGCCAACCGCGCACGTGCCATCGCCGATCTGAACAAGCAGCTCTCGATCGAGATGCTGGAGGCCCGCCGCAACGAGAAGAACTTCCAGCAGCGCCGGACCGAGAACTACGCCAAGGCCCATGCGGAGCAGATCGGGCCGATCAACCGCGATTTCGACGAGGTGGAGCGGCTGATGGCGGCCGGCGGCATGAGTGCGCTGTCCGACCGGATGAAGCAGGCCCAGGACGGCTTCAAGCGTTACGCGTCGGACTTCGCGACGCTGGTGGCTGCCGAGACCAGGCTCGGGCTGAACGAGACGCTCGGCCTGTCCGGCTCGCTTCGCAGTGCGGTGCACGACATCGAGGCCAAGCTGAAGGAGATCGACGATCCGCGGACGACGACCTGGATGCTGATGATGCGCCGGCACGAGAAGGATTTCATGCTGCGGCGCGACCCGAAATACATTGCCGAAGTGAAGAAGGCCGCGGTTGAATTCTCCAAGGCGATAGAGGTCGTCGCAATCCCTGCGGCTGTCATGACCGACATCACGGCCAAGCTCCAGAAGTACCAGTCCGAGTTCGCGGGCTGGGCCGAGACCGCGCAGCAGAGTGCGGCTCTGGATGCCAGCATGATGAAGACCTTCCGCGAGGTCGAGCCCGTCATGGTCGAGGTGCGGACCGCCGTCGATGCCATGTACAAGCGGGCCGAGGCCACAGAGGTCGCAACGCGTGATGGCGTGCGTCTGTGGATGGCCGTCGCCTTCGGCGTCACCGTCGTCGTGCTTGCCGCCGTCGGCTTTCTGCTGGGACGCTCGATCTCGAAGGCACTCGGTGCCATGATCGGTGCGATGACCCGGCTTGCGCGCGGCGAGCTGTCGATTTCCGTTCCCGGCGTCGGGCGCAGGGACGAAATCGGCGAGATGGCCGGTGCGGTCGAGGTGTTCAGGACCAACATGGCGGAGGCCGAGCGGCTGCGCGCCGAACAGACGGAAGCGGACGCGCGCGGGCGCGAACAGCGCAAGGCCGACATGCAGCGGCTCGCCGACAGGTTCGAAGGCGCGGTCGGCGAGATCATCGAGACCGTGTCGTCGGCGGCAACCGAGCTCGAGGCGTCCTCCAACACGCTGACGCAGGCCGCCGAGCGCGGCAACGGGCTTGCCAGCGCCGTGGCGGCGGCATCGGAGGAGGCGTCCGCCAACGTGCAGTCGGTGTCCTCCGCGAGCGAGGAGATGACCTCCTCGATCTCCGAGATCAGCCGTCAGGTGCAGGAATCGGCGCGCGTCGCCGACGTGGCGGTCGGGCAGGCCCAGCGCACCAATGCGCGCGTCGCCGAGTTGACGAAGGCGGCCTCCCGCATCGGCGATGTGGTCGAGCTGATCAACACCATCGCCGCCCAGACCAACCTGCTGGCGCTGAACGCGACGATCGAGGCGGCGCGGGCGGGCGAAGCCGGCAAGGGCTTCGCGGTGGTCGCAACCGAAGTGAAGGCGCTCGCCGAGCAGACCGCGAAAGCCACGGGCGAGATCGGCCAGCACATCGGTGCGATCCAGGCCGCGACGGAGGACTCCGTCGGCGCGATCAAGGAGATCGGCGACACCATCGCGCGGATGTCGGAGATCTCGTCGACCATCGCGGCCGCGGTGGAGGAGCAGGGCGCCGCGACGCAGGAGATCTCCCGCAACATCCAGCACGCGGCGCAGGGCACCTGCGAAGTCTCGGCGAATATCGGCGACGTCCAGCGCGGCGCCGGCGAGACCGGGGCCGCCTCGGCGCAGGTGCATTCGGCCGCGCAGTCGCTGTCGCAGGAGAGCAACCGGCTGAAGGGCGAGGTCGCGCGCTTCCTGGAGTCGGTGCGGGCGGCGTGACGGCCTCGCTCGGGTGTTGCGATGCATCAACGGCGTCGCAGCACGAGATATCGGTGCGGGCGCAACAGATGGTTGCAGGGAAAATAACGACGGCGCGGACGGTCCCGTAATTTTACGTAGGTTCCTGTTAACGCCTGTTTGCAATTATAGGCGCAATCTCACGGGATAAGAACCAGCCAGCATTGATGAATTGACTTCCGCCCTGTCGTCCGTCGCGACGATGGGGGCGCAGGTGATTTGCGCGTTGCTGGATATCATCGGGATTTGTCGTGATGTCGAAGTTGTCGATCGTCTTCAAGCTTCTGGCCGTGCTGTCGGTCCTCGTGCTGTCACTCGCCGGCGTCGGCGTGACCGCGATCGGCACCATGCAGAACATCAATGCGCATACGGTCGAGATCGCGGAGAGCTGGCTGCCGAGCGTGCGCGCGCTCGGCTCGCTTCGCGCCGACATCAATGAGCTGCGCGTCGCGCTCCGTCTGCACCTGATGCAGGAAACCGCCGAAGGCAAGGACGCAGCCGAGAAGCGCCTCGCCTCGCTGCGCGAGCGCATCGAGAAGACCCGCAAGGTCTACGAACCGCTGATCACCGCCGCCGAAGAGCGTTCGCTCTACGAGCAGTGGACCAAGGCATGGGCCGAGTATCTGAACGGCGTGCAGGACGTGATGGCGCTGTCGCGCAAGAGCGTCGGCCGTTTCCCCACCGAGGCCAATGAGCTGTTGCAGACCAAGGTCGCGAAGATGGCGCAAGCGGCCGACCCGCTGCTCCAGAAGGGCATCGAGCTCAACAACCGCGGCGCCGAGCTGGAAACCAAGCAGGCCGCCGACAGCTACGCCATGATCTTCCGCGTGCTGGTCGGCATCATCGTCCTTTCGGTCGTGATCGCGATCGGCGCCGCCTATTATCTGGTGCGCGACGTCTCGCGTGGCATTGCCTCGATCATCAAGCCGATGCAGTCGCTCGGCGAGGGCGACCTTTCGGCCGAGGTGCCGCATCGCGGCGAGAAGACCGAGATCGGCTCGATGGCGGATGCGCTCCAGATCTTCAAGGAAGCGCTGATCGCCAAGAGGGCCGCCGACGAGGCTGCTGCGGCCGACGCCGAAGCCAAGATCGAGCGCGGCCGCCGTGTCGATGCCATTACCCGCAAGTTCGAAGCCATGATCGGCGAAGTCGTCGGCACCGTCTCCTCGGCCTCGACCGAGCTCGAGGCGTCGGCATCGACGCTGACCAGCACCGCGCGGCGCGGGCAGGAGCTCGCGACCGTCGTCGCGGCAGCCTCCGAGGAAGCCTCCACCAACGTCCAGGCCGTGGCCTCCGCCTCGGAGGAGCTGTCGTCCTCCATCACCGAGATCAGCCGCCGCGTGCAGGATTCGGCGCGGATGGCCGCGGAAGCCGTCGAGCAGGCGGCACGGACCAACGAGCGCGTCAACGCGCTGTCGCAGGCCGCCTCCCGCATCGGCGACGTCGTCGAGCTCATCAACACCATCGCAGGCCAGACCAATTTGCTGGCGCTGAACGCGACCATCGAGGCGGCGCGTGCCGGCGAAGCCGGCCGCGGCTTCGCGGTCGTCGCTTCCGAGGTCAAGGCATTGGCCGAGCAGACCGCGAAGGCGACCGGCGAGATCGGGGCGCAGGTCTCGGGCATTCAGGCTGCAACGCAGGAATCCGTCAGCGCCATCCAGGAGATCGGCGGCACCATCGAGCGGCTGTCCGAAGTGTCTGCGGCGATTGCGGCCGCCGTCGAGGAGCAGGGCGCGGCCACGCAGGAGATCTCGCGCAACGTCCAGCAGGCCTCGGTCGGCACGCAGGAGGTCTCGGCGAACATCACCGACGTGCAGCGCGGTGCGATCGAGACCGGCGAGGCCTCGACCGAAGTGCTGTCGGCGGCGAAATCGCTGGCGACCGACAGCACGCGCCTCAAGGTCGAGGTCGCGCAGTTCCTGGATTCGGTCCGCGCGGCCTAGAAGCGGCGCGCCGCTTGTGGTTCACCTCTCCCCGCCGGGGAGAGGTGAAGCACCTCGCCCGACGCTTTACGTGCCTGTCTGTGGAGCCGGCGGCGGGGCCTGCCGCCGGAACAGGATGCGCTGGTAGAGCCATCCGATCGCGACCAGCACGACGCCGAGGCACATGAACGACAGCGCGCGGTAGACGCCTGTCAGCGTCGACATGTCGATGACAAAGGCCTTCAGGATCGTCAGCGCGATGACGGCGGCGGACGCAAGTCGCGCGCGCTCCGAGTTGACGAGGATGCCGACGCCGAGCAGCACCACGCCGAAGGCGAGCCAGCCGATCGAATAGCTATATTGCTCGGCCCCCGTCGTCTCGCCGCTGGACAGGATCGGGCCGTGATAGAAGCGGCGGATCTCCAGCGTGACATAGGCGAGCGCGAACACGAGTGCGCCGCCCGCGATGGTGTTGGCGTAGGCCTTGCCGCGCTCGCCGACCACCGCATAGGACAGCAACAGCATCAGCACGGCCGGCAGCGCATAGCCGAGCAGCAGCAGGTTGAATACGGCGCCGCCGACGTCGATGCGCCACAGCAGCGGGTTCTCCAGGATCAGCAGGCCGAACACGCTGATAAGCCCGCCGATCGCCGTCAGCACGACCGCGCCGACATTGTGCACGATGCTGCGGCTGCGCAGCCGCAGGCGTTCCAGCCCGATCGCCATGGCGAACGCGATGCAGGCTTGCAGCGCGCATTCGAGCAGCGACGGCGCAGACGTCATCTGGCCGCCTGTCGCAAAGTGCCGGATCTCCATGAAGGCGAGCAGCGCAGTGAACAGGATCGCGGCGGCTTCCACCATGCGCAGCGGCGCATCGTCGCCGCGGCGGCGCAGGAAGATGCTCGCCGCCCAGAACGACGCCGCAGGCAGGCCGTAGCCCCACAACAGCCAATTGAAGATGGGCGTCGTGCCGACGGCATCGCCGACGATGCGCGGATCGTAGACGATGCGCGCGGTGACGATCGCGGCGAAAATGGCCGCGAGCCGGCGCAGGACCGGGATCGGGCGCTGCAGCGAGATCCAGGCGGTGCCGAGCGACATCAGCGCCAGTGCGATGGTGAGCCAGCCCTTCTCCAGCGCGAAGGTCAGCGCCAGCGCCAGCGCGCCGAGCGTGCCGGTCGCGAACAGCGCGACGGAGGTCGCAGCGCCCGGCCGATCTTCGCGGCGCGCCAGCGCTTCGGTGGCGGCGCCAAAGGCCGCGGCAAGCAGCACCGCGAGGATCGCGAACGGGATCGAGCGATCGAGATGGGCAATGCGCGCATAGAGCGCAACGAGGATCGCAATTGGCGTGGCGACACCCGTCGCCGACCACACCACCGGAATGATCGCCGAACTGGAACGGCCTTGGGCGAGGAAGCCGGCGACGCCGAAGCCGGCGGCAAAGATCGCGGCCATCACCAGATGCAGCGTCACGGAGCTGTCGGTCGCGGCCGGTCCGATGCCGGAGATCGGGCCGCCCGGCAGCACCAGCATGTCCGGATTGGCGCGCACCGCCCACTCGGCGAACACGATGAAGACGGTTGCAGCAGCCGCGCCGAGCGCGCCGGTCGCCGCCGGCGCGCGCCAGGCGACGAACAGCGTCGCGCCGACCAGAAGCGTGAACGCGATCAGCGCCAGATCCGCATGCGCGCTCGACAGCACGATCAGCATCGCACCGAACAGATAGGCGCCGAGCGCGCTCGACGACACCGGCTCGATCTCGCCGTCCTCGATCGTCGGGCCGAACATGAAGCCGCAGACGACGAGCAGCGCGGCCAGCACGAATCCCGCGATTGCATGGAAGGCGTGCGGCGCGACCTGCACGTCGTTGGTGTCCAGACCCGGGAAGATCCAGAGCACAGCGAAGGCGATGGTGGTCACCGCAAGCCAGCGCCACAGCCGGATGCGGGCAAGGCCGAAGCTCGCGGCGGTGACGATCGCAAGATAGATGTAGAGCGCCCAATAGTCCGGCTTGCCGCTGGAGACGAGGAGCGGGGTCACGAACGCACCGACAACACCGAGACCTGCAAGCGCGGGCCCGTGCAGCAGTGCGGCGGCAAGCGTACCGAGCGCGACGAGGCCGAGCAGCACGAAGGCGGTTGCGGGTACGAGGAAGCCGTAGAGCGCGTAGGCGGCATAGATGGTCGCGAACGCCACGGCCGTGCCGGCCGCGGTGAGGATCGCGGGAATGTTGGCGATCGGCAGCGCCGCGATGTTGGAGATGCTCTCCTTGCGCCGCGACCATTCGCCGGCGCCCAGCAGCGCCAGCGCGAACAGGCCGCCGAGGAACACGCGCACGCCCGGACCGACGAGGCCGGCCTCGATCGAATAGCGCACCATGAAGAAGCCGCCGAGCGCGAGCGCAAGGCCGCCGATCCACACCACCCAGCGGGTGCCGAGCCGTTCCTCGAAGCCGGGCGCCGGCGCAGGCAGCGGTGGCGGTGCATCGGCCCCGGTGTCCGCTTCGAGCGGTGGCGGCGAAGCCGCTTCGGTGACGAGCGGCGGCGGCGCCTCGGTTTCGGGCGCAAGCGGCGGTGGCTCGGCCGGAGTTGTTGCGGGCGCTTCAGCCTGCACCGGTGCGGGCATCAGCGGCGGCGGCTGCACCCGCCGTTGCGCGTAAAACATCTCTTCGAGCGAGCTCAGCCGGCGGCGCAGCTCGGCCGCCTGGCTGGAGGCCTTGATCGCGATCAGGAAGGCGATGATCGCAATGATCAGCGCAAAGACGTCAAACGGGCCGTCGAACATGAAGCCTCCAGGCAACCGGCGGGCAGGGGCCGATCGCGCAAATGTCGTATCTAGCTAGCGCCGGGAGCGCATGCGCAAGCCCGGCGCGGGCCGCTCCTGGAGCACGTCGCGGCGGAAGCGGTAGAGCGCCGCCGGCCTTCCGCCGGTCTGTGTCGACATCACGCCGGTCGGTTCGACCAGGGCTTCCGTTTCGACCAGCCGGCGGAAATTCTGCTTGTGCAGGTGCCGGCCGGAGATTGCCTCCACCGTATGCTGCAATTCGGTGAGTGTGAACTCGGCGGGCAAAAGTTCAAACACCACAGGACGATACTTCAGTTTTGCGCGCAGCCGCGCGATCGCGGTGGCGAGGATCCGGCGATGATCGAACCGCATGGATGTACCGAGTGCGGGAAGCGCCTTGCGCGCTAATGCCGCAGGGCGGCCATCGCGCCGCGCCTCCTCGATCAGCCCGGCCTCGTAGAGCAGCTCGTAGCGGTCGAGCACGCGCTCCTCGTCCCAGGGCGCGCCGTCGAGGCCGAAATAGAACCGCACGCGGTCCCTGCGCGGCAATGCGCACGTCGTCTCCGGCGTCTCCTGTTCCGCCCACGTCGTCAGCGCCGGGATGATGTCGCGGGCGATGATCGCGGGCGGCTCCTCGCGCCAGTCCTCCCAGGGGAGGAAGCGATACCACGGCTCGAAGCTCGCTCCGGTCGCTGCGAGTTCGCCGTCAACGGCGCGGGTGAGTGCGAGATAGCCGATCGACACCATGTGCGCGCCGGTGTCGCCTGCCTCCGCATGACGGCCGCGGTCGCCGAACGTGTAGAGCTGCTCGACATAGCCGAGCCGCAGGCCCGCCTGTTCCTCGACCCAGGCACGCAGGCCGATCTCGAAGGTCCGATGGCTCAGCGCATCGAACGGGCCGAACGGCAGGCCGGCCAGCCCGTCGCTGCCGCGCGCGGTGAGGATCAGCGGCTCATGGTCCTCGATCGCGACGATCGCAGCGGTCAGGCCGATCTCGATCGGCGTCAGCAGCGTCTCGCTCATGCGGCTGATGTCGCAAGTGTTGCCACAAACTCGTCATGCCCGGGCTTGTCCCGGGCATCCACGTTCTTCGTGCCGCGAGACAGCTCGTGGATGGCCGGGACAAGCCCGGCCATGACGATGCGGAAGCATCTGCGATGTGGCGGAGCTGTCATTCGAGCTCGATCACGAAGGGGCGGCCCTCGACCATCATCGCGCCCGGGCCCATCTCGTCGAGCGCGCGCAGCATGCGGCCCTCGCGTCCCAGCGCGCGGTCGGCGAGGCCGACGATGCGCCGGTTCGGCGATGCGATCGGCGAGGCCGCGCGGATCTTCCTCGCGATCTCGATCTCGTCGCGATGCGGATTGAGGGCGCAGACGGCGGCGAAGGCGCTCGCGGTGGAGCGGCTGATTCCGGCGTAGCAATGCACCACCAGCGGCGCGCTGCGGTCCCAGCCGCGCACGAAGTTCAGCACCTGGTCGATATGCGTCTCCGATGGGGCGACAAAGCCGTCCATCTCCTCGGTGATGTCGTCCATCGACACCTTGAGATGGTTGGCCGGCAGCACCGACACCGGCCGCGCCACCTGCTCGACGTTGGCCATCACGGTCAGCACGTGGCTGGCCTTGGTGAGGCGGACGGTTTCGGGAAGCGCGGCAAGGGAACAGACGTGGATCATGGCGGACCTTTTTGCCGCGATTATAGCGAGCGCTCGTAGGGTGGGCAAAGGCGCATCGCGCCGTGCCCACCATTTCGCAACTGCGCTCATCTCGCCTTGTTTGGTGGGCACGCTTCGCTTTGCCCACCCTACGAAGGGATGATGCTACGCGAACACCGCGGCAAACCGCTCCAGGAACTGCTTCTCGGCCCGCGCCGCCGTCCAGGGCGTGAGATAGTCGCGCCGGACGCTGTCGGGCAGGCCGGGGTCGCGGCCGAACAGGCGCCTCGCCTCGGCGTCGCTGAAGCCGGCAAGCTCGGTTGCCTCGAGGTAAGCTGCGCCGCGATCGGCCGCCTTGATGGCTTGCGTGATCTCGTCCGCCAGCACCGGCGGCAGGCCGAAGCGGATGTGGATGGCGCCGAGCAGGCGCTTCTCGACCGCCTTGTAGTGGCCGTCGAGCACGGCCTTGAACGGTGAGATCATGTCGCCGATCACGTATTCGGGCGCGTCGTGCAGCAGCGCTGCGAGCCGCACGCGCTGGTCGACGCGCGGCGTTTCGTGCCGCATCACGGTCTCCACCAGCAGCGTATGCTGTGCGACCGAGAAGATGTGCGCGCCAATGGTCTGCCCGTTCCAGCGCGCCACGCGCGCCAGCCCATGGGCGATGTCGGCGATCTCGACGTCGAGCGGCGAGGGATCGAGCAGATCGAGCCGCCGGCCCGACAGCATGCGCTGCCAGGCGCGGGACTCCGCGCCGCGTGCCGACTTCTTCGCCGTCATTTGACCTTGAGGCGCGGCTTGCGCTGCGTCTTGCCGCAGCTTGCGTGACAATGGCAGTCGACGAGATGGTCGTTGACCATGCCGGTCGCCTGCATGAAGGCATAGACGATCGTCGGGCCGACGAACTTGAAGCTGCGCGAGGACAGCTCCTTGGAGATCTGTACCGACAGCGGCGTCGAGGCCGGCACGCTCGCCGTGGTCTTGAAGTTGTTGACCTTGGGCCTTCCGTCCATGAAGTCCCACAGCAGCTTCGAGAAGCCCGGCCCCTTCTCCATGATATCCAGATAGGACTTCGCGCTCAGGATCGCGCCGTCGATCTTGGCGCGGTTGCGCACGATGCCGGCATCGTTCATCAGCGCGTGCACCTTCTTGGCATTGTAGCGCGCGATCTTCTCGGGCTGGAAATCGTCGAAGGCTTTGCGGAAATTGTCGCGCTTGCGCAGGATCGTGATCCAGGACAGGCCGGCCTGAAAGCCATCGAGGATCAGCTTCTCGTAGAGTGCGCGGTCGTCATACTCAGGCACGCCCCATTCGGTGTCGTGGTAGGCGACATAGAGCGGATCTTCGCCCGGCCAGGGGCAGCGGGTCAGGCCGTCGGGATGCAGGCGAGGGGCGCGGCTCATGCGGTGGGCTGCTTGGCTGGAATGCGCACGACTTCAGGCTCGGCGAGCGTTAAGGCAAGGCCGCCGGCCGTGAGCGGCTGGCCGGCATCGAGCGCGTCGGCGACGCGGTCGATGCGCACCAGCGCGATGCCTTTGCCTTCGGCGGAGGAGCCAATGGTGCCGACCGGCTTGTCGCCGGCGAGAATGGCAACGCCAATCTCGGGCGAGGGTCCGTCGAGCAGCACCTTGACGCTGCGAGTGCGCGCGGTGCCGCGATGCTGCATGCGCGAGACGACCTCCTGGCCGACATAGCAACCCTTGTCGAAGTCGACGCCGGCGAGGCGGTCCATATTGGTCTCGTGCGGGAACGCATCGCTGTACATGAAATCGAGCCCGCCACGCGGCACGCCGAGCGCGATGCGATGGGCCTCATAGGCGGCCGCATCGACCAGCTCGGCGCCGATGAGGTCGGACAGCTTCTGCTTGAGATCCTCGGGGATCAGAATGCGGTAGCCGAGCTCGCCATGGCGCGGATCGGCGAAGGCAAGGTCGGGCTGGGCCGCGAGCGCGCCGCCCCAGGCCGCGAGCACGCCGAGATCGTCGGAGAGGTTCTCCACGCTGACCTTGGCGCGCAGCTTGTAGAATTTCAGCTTGGTGGCGAGGCCCTCGGCCAGCGCTCTGGGGCAATCGATCAGGAACCCGCCGCCATGGCCGGCCGGGACCTCCGTGATCAGGAAATCGACGATGATCTTGCCCTGCGGCGTCAGCAGCGCCCCGAATCGCCCCAGGCCCGGCTTGAGCCTGTCGAGGTCGGTCGTGACGAGGCCGTTGAGGAAGTTGCGCGCATCCTCGCCCGCGACCTTGACCACGCCCCGGTCGGGAAGAAATGCTGATTTCATGCGAAAATCTCTTGCGACATGTTGCTCCGGAACGTAAGCCCGCAGCGCATAAACGACAAGACCTCGAGCCCTGCGCTTGGGGATGAGAGGGGCCTTCAGCCATGACCCAGCGTTTCGATGTGATCCTCAGGGGCGGCACCGTCGTCAACCAGGACGGCGAGGGCCTGCGCGACATCGGCATTGCCGGCGGCCGCATCGCCGAGATCGGTGCGCTGTCGCAAGCCTCCGCCGCCGAAATGATCGACTGCAAGGGCCTGCACATCCTGCCCGGCGTGATCGACACGCAGGTGCATTTTCGCGACCCGGGGCTGGAGCAGAAGGAAGACCTCGAGACCGGCTCGCGCAGCGCCGTGATGGGCGGCGTCACCGCGGTGTTCGAGATGCCGAACACATCGCCGCTCACCGTGACGGAGGCAGCCTTCACCGACAAGGTGAAGCGCGCCCATCACCGCATGCATTGCGACTTCGCCTTCTTCATCGGCGGCACCCGCGAGAACGTGCAGGACCTGCCGGTGCTGGAGCGCGCGCCGGGTTGTGCCGGCGTGAAAGTGTTCATCGGCTCCTCGACCGGCGCGCTGCTGGTGGAGGACGACGAGAGCCTGCGCCGCATCTTCCAGGTGATCCGCCGCCGTGCCGCGTTCCACGCCGAGGACGAATACCGCCTCAACGAGCGCAAGCCGCTGCGCATCGAGGGCGATCCGCGCTCGCATCCGGTCTGGCGCGACGAGACTGCGGCGCTGATGGCGACGCAGCGCCTGGTCAAGCTCGCGCATGAGACGGGCAAGCGCATCCACGTGCTGCACATCTCGACCAAGGAAGAGATCGAGTTCCTGCGCGACCACAAGGACGTCGCATCGTGCGAGGCGACGCCGCATCACCTCACGCTGGTCGCGCCCGAATGCTACGAGCGGCTCGGCACGCTGGCGCAGATGAACCCGCCGGTGCGCGGCGCCGATCACCGCGCCGGCATCTGGCGCGGCATCGAGCAGGGCATCATCGACGTGCTCGGCTCCGATCATGCCCCGCATACGCTGGAAGAAAAGCAGAAGACCTATCCGGCCTCGCCCTCCGGCATGACCGGCGTGCAGACGCTGGTGCCGCTGATGCTCGACCACGTCAATGCCGGCCGCCTGTCGCTCGCCCGCTTCGTCGACCTCACCAGCGCCGGCCCCGCGCGTCTCTACAACATGGCCTGCAAGGGCCGCATTGCCGCAGGCTACGACGCCGACTTCACGGTCGTCGACCTCAAGCGCAGCGAAACCATCACCAACAAATGGGTCGCGTCCAAGGCCGGCTGGACCCCTTACGACGGCGTCCGCGTCACCGGCTGGCCCGTCGGCACCTTCATCCGCGGCCGCCGCGTGATGTGGCAGGGCGAACTGGTGACGCCATCGCAAGGCGAGCCGGTGCGGTTTCTGGAGACGCTGAAGGCGTAGCCAATATTGCGCCGTTCACTCCGCTGTCATGCCCCGCGAAGGCGGGGCATCCAGTACGCCGCGGCCCCTCGATTCAAATTTTGCTGCCTCTGGAATACTGGATTGCCCACCTTCGCGGGCAATGACAGTGTCGTGGGACGGACAACTTGAACGTGGGGAAGCAACGATGACCACGCCAACATCCCTCATCTCCACCGAGCAACTCGCCGCCATGCTCGGCGATCCCGCCTTACGCCTCTACGACTGCACGACCTACAACGAACCTGTGCCGCCAGGCAGCGACGTGCCGTATCGCGCGGTGCCCGGCGACAAGACCTTTGCGGCCGGCCACATTCCCGGCGCCGATTTCCTCGATCTGCAAGGCGAGTTCTCGGATACGTCCGCGCAGCAGTTCTTCATGATGCCCGGTGTGGCCCAGCTCGAAGCCGCCTTCGGCCGGCACGGCCTCGATGCGAGCAAGACCATCGTGCTCTACAGCATCGGCACGATGATGTGGTCGACGCGGTTCTGGTGGATGCTGCGCGCGCTCGGCGTCGACGCACTGGTGCTCGACGGCGGTTTTGACAAATGGAAGGACGAGGGGCGGCCGGTCGAGACGGGTGCGCCGAAGGGCTATCCCGCCACCACCTTCAAGGCCGCGCCGCGCGCTGGCTTCTTCGTCGACAAGACCACCGTGAAGGCGCGGATCGGCGATCCCTCGACCGTGATCGTCAACGCGCTCGGGCCGCAATTTCATCAAGGCCTCGAGCCGAGCCGCTACGGCCGGCCGGGCCGCGTTCCCGGCAGCGTCAACGTGCCGGCGGCCACGCTCGCCAACGCCGACAAGACGCTGACGACACTTGCCGACGCCGAAGCGAAATTCGCCGCCCAGGGCATCACGCGCGACAAGAATGTGATCTGCTATTGCGGCGGCGGCATTTCGGCGACGATCGACCTGTTCCTGCTGACGCAGCTCGGCTACGACAAGCTGACGCTGTACGATGCCTCCATGGGCGAATGGGCGAGGGATCCGGCACTGCCGATCGAGACGGACTAGCTCTTACCCTCCCCTGGAGGGACCCCGGCGGGGAAGGTAAGAAAATCGGGAACCTTTTCCCCGCGCCTGCATCCAATGTCCGGAACGAATGGAAACAGGTGACCACCATGCAGCGGACCGCAGCCGGCCTGTCCGCCGGCGCCAGAGCATCGGAAGCCGAGCTGGTCGACCGCGCGCGGGGCCGTGACGAGGCCGCGCTGCGCGAGATCATGCAGGCCAACAACCGCAGGCTCTACCGCCTCGCGCGCGGCATCTTGCGCAGCGACAGCGAGGCCGAAGATGTGGTGCAGGAAACCTATGTCCGGGCCTTCACCCATCTCGATGGCTTCAGGGGCGAATCCGGGCTGTCGACTTGGCTGTCGCGCATTGCCATCAACGAGGCGCTTGGCCGGGCGCGAAGCCGCAGGCCGCATGTCGAGCTCGGCGCGCTGCCGGATGAGGCGCTCGACGCGCAGATCATAAGATTTCCCGTTTCTCCCGCAGGCGATCCGGAAAGGACCATGGCCCAACGTGAAATCCAGCGCGTCGTCGAACGCGCAATCGACGAACTGCCGGATGTCTTCCGCATGGTCTTCGTCGCGCGCGTCATGGAGGGGATGAACATCGAGGAGACCGCCGATCTGCTCGGCGTCAAGCCCGAGACCGTGAAGACGCGGCTGCACCGTGCGCGCACCATGCTGCGCGAGAACGTCGAGAAGGAGATCGGTCCGGTGGTGATGGATGCGTTCCCGTTCGCCGGGTGGCGCTGCGAGCGCCTGACCGTGTCAGTGCTGAAGCGGCTAGGCGTCGGCGGCTAAAGTTTTTCGGGAACGTTTGCGCAAAAGTCCCATCCAATCCCTGTGAAGCAACGCGCCGGCAGAACGTCCGGCACCACAGGAGTGTCAAACCATGGTCATCCGATGGACCGCGGCGATTGCCGCAGCCGCTTTGTTGTCGAGCCCTGTGCTGCTGCAAGGCGCCAGCGCAGCCGACAAGCCCACCGATCCGCAGATCGCCCACATCGCCTACACCGCAGGCGTGATCGACATCAACGCGGCCAAGCAAGCGCAGAAAAAGGCCAAGAGCAAGGACGTCAAGGCATTCGCCGAGGACATGCTGCGCGACCACGAGGCGGTCAACCAGCAGGCGCTCGCGCTGGTCAAGAAGCTGAACGTCACGCCCGAGGACAACGACACCAGCCGCACGCTGTCGAAGCAGGCGAGCGACAAGCTTGCCGAGCTCGACAAGCTGAACGGCGCAGCCTTCGACAAGGCCTATGTCGCCAATGAGATCGCCTATCACAAGGCGGTCAACGGCGCGCTGGAAAGCCAGCTCATTCCCTCTGCCAGCAATGCGGAGCTGAAGAGCCTGTTGCAGACCGGTTTGAAGATATTCCAGGGCCATCAGCAGCACGCCGAGCATGTCGCGGCCGAGCTGAAATAGGGGAGCGGATATGATGCCGGGACGTGTATGTTCGACCGCAATAGCGGTCGTCTTCGCAACGATGGTCGTCCCGGCATGCGCCGCGACAATAGAGATCACGATGGAGAATCTCGAAATATCGCCGAATGATGCGTCTGCGAGGGTCGGCGACACTGTCGAGTGGATTAACAAGGACGTATTCGCGCACACCGCAACCGCTGGAAGCGGCGACTTCGACGTGAACCTGCCGGCGAAGAAATCAGGCACGACGGTGGTGAAGAAGGCGGGAACGGTGGAGTATTACTGCCGCTTTCATCCCAACATGAAGGCGAGGCTCAAGGTCGTGCCGTAGCATTCCCGATTGCATCGGGAATATCTCCCGCCCGCAGCGAGACTAATGCTTGGCCGCAGGGAGCGGCTTCCGTGCGATAAACGCCGCAGACTTCGCGATGTGTCGCAAAGTCATTCATCCGTAGACTGGCCCCGCCCGCGTGGCGGGGTCATTTTCGAAAAGGCGTTACTGCCGGGAGATGTCGACGGAGAATTCGCCGTTGCGGATCCGGCCGGGGAAGCCTTCGACGAACTTCGCTACCGCGTCCTCGCCATAGGTGCCGACGAGTTCGGCAAAGGCCGCAAACAGGCTTGCCTGCGCCAGGCAGTCGCCGTCGACGCCGTCGTGGCGCGCTTCGGCCCAGGCCTCGTTGAGATAGCTCAGTGCGGCCTGTTTCTGCTCGTGGTCGGGCAGCGGCGCGCGGGCGGGGGCGTAGGAAATCGGCTGGCTCATGAAACTCGATCAGGCTGGGCGCGATCCACGGCGATGCGCTGTGCGAGTGGTGTAGCACGCGAATTAACGCCCGCTAGGCTACATCTTTAAGAACGGTTAATGGCTGTGAACAAAGACGATGACAGGGTTCCGATCGCCGTCATTCCGGGGCGCGACGAAGTCGCGAGCCCGGAATCCATCGTGCCACCAACTCTGCGGCCTGATGGATTCCGGGCTCGCGCTGCGCGCGCCCCGGAATGACGGAGAGAGTTCAGTTCGCGTAGCGTGCCGTCAGGTCGCGCGAGATCTTCGCGCCTTCCTCGATGTAGCGGCGGATCGCGACGGTGGCGGCCGGCGTGCAGCTCCGGTAGGTTTGCTGAAAACCGTTATAGCCGCGGTTGAATCCGGCGATCATGCGGGTGCGGCGCTCGCCGGAGGGGGTTTCGGCATCGATCAGCGCCTGCATCTCGCTGCGCCATTTGTTGCCCTCGTTGGACCCGCAGATACCGCGCAGGTAGTGCAGGCCGCCGAGGATCTCCGCCAGCCGCTGCAAATCGGCGTCAAACGGCGCCGCCACGTCCTGGGCCCGGGCGGGCGCGGAGGCGCAGGCGAGAATCAGGGCGAAAATGGCCAGAAATCGCGTGGACATCGGCGGGGTGTATGCCCCCTCGGGGCGGCGGGCGCAAGGCGGGCCGTCAGGGGCCGATCAGCCGGTGGGCGGACTGGATGACCTCCTCCAGCCCCCCGGTCAGCTTGAGGTCGCCGAGGCTCGCCAGGGCATCCGGGGCGATCCAGCGGTAGTCGTCGAGCTCGTCGTTCAAAACCGGCTCCCGGGCCGCCCAGCGGGCGGCAAAGGACATGATCAGGTAATGGCCGGCGCCGGCCGTGGCCGGCAGCACCTCGCGCCAGCCGGCAAGGCCCATGATCTCGATCTCGAGCCCGGTTTCCTCGTCCACCTCGCGCTTGAGCGCCTGGTGCAGCGATTCGCCGAACTCGACCCGGCCGCCGGGCAGCGAATAGAACCCCTTGGCGGGCGAGCGGGCGCGGCGGGTCAGAAGTACCTTGCCATCACGAAAAATCGCCGCGCTGACCGCGATCTGGGGACGCTGGGGCTGGACGACTGCGGACATTTTCTTAAAGGACCTGGCTCAGTTCGCCATGATGGTGTCGACGTCGGCTTCGGCGCCGCCATTGATGATGCCGCCGCAGGCGGCGATCAGCGGCTTGACCCAGAGGGTGGCCTGCTCGGCCAGGCGGACGCGGGTCGTGTCCTTCTCGACCTCGCGCATGGCCGAGCCGACCGCTGATAGAATCGAGGTCATGGTGTCGGTGATGTGGTCGAACTGCGCGCGCACGCCGGGATCGGCCTTCTCATAGGCTTCGATGGCGAGGTCGCGCGCCTTGAAGTTCGACGCCGTGAAATGCTCGGCATAGGACAGCGGCGACCAGGTCAGAAAGTCATCGGCGCATTCCGGCATGTCCGGGACCATTTCGAGCAGCATCACGGCTTCATTGAAATGGTTGAGATAGTCGGTGGCAAGCCCGGTCCGCGGGTTGATGTTGGCCACGCGCAGCCGTTCGGCCCAGGCCGCAGCCTCGGGGCCCGTCTGTACATGCGCCCGCGCGGGTTGGGAGGCCATTGAGCTCATCCGCCGCAGTGTTAACGTTCGGGGTTAAAAGGACCTGAACGGACCCTATAGAGACGCCCAAGGATGTGTGGACGCTTCGTCATAACTTCGGCCCCCGCGGCTTTGCGGCAACTGTTCGGCTATGTCGAGCAGCCGAATTTCCCGCCCCGGTACAATGTCGCCCCGACGCAACCGATTCCGGTCGTGCTGGTCGAGAACGGCGCGCGCCATTTCCGCCTGATGCGCTGGGGTCTGCTGCCGGGCTGGGTCAAGGATCCCAAAGGCTTTACGCTCCTGATCAACGCCCGCTCGGAGACGGTGCTGGAGAAGCCCGCCTTCAAACGCGCGATTCGCCGCCGCCGCGGCCTGATCCCGGCCGACGGGTACTACGAATGGAAGGCGGTGGATGGCCGCAAGCAGCCGTTCTTCATCCATCGGGCGGACGGCGCACCGCTCGGCTTTGCCGCGGTGTTCGAGACCTGGGTCGGGCCGAACGGCGAAGAGCTCGACACGGTCGCGATCGTCACGGCGGCGGCGGGCGAGGACCTTGCCGCGCTGCATGACCGCGTGCCCGTCACCATCAGCCCGCGTGATTTCGAGCGCTGGCTCGACATCAGCGGCGACGAGGTCGACGCGATCCTGCCGCTGATGACCGCGCCGCGCATCGGCGAATTCGCCTGGCACCCGGTTTCCACCCGCGTCAACCGCGTCGCCAATGACGACGATCAGCTGCTCTTGCCGATCAGCGCGGAGGAGATCGAGGCGGAGGTGGAGGCGTCGAAGCCGAAACGCGCGGTGCGGAAGGCGGCGGCGGGATCGGCGGATGACGGGCAGGGATCGCTGTTTTAGCTGCGGCTGGAGCTACAAAACGTACTGTCGTCCCGGCGAAGGCCGGGACCCATACCCCCAGGGAGCAGTTGTGGCACGAGATGGTGGTGGGCAATCTTCGCCAAATTGAATTCGGTGGTTATGGGTCCCGGCCTTCGCCGGGACGACAGGAGAGTTTGTAGCTCCAGCTGTCACACAATCTCCCTTGCCCTCAACGCCGCGATCTCCGTCGCGTCGAACCCCAGCTCCCCCAGCACCGCATCCGTATCCGCGCCCAGCTCCGGTGCCATCCGGTCCAGCTTGCCGCCGCCATGCGCGAGCTTGAATCCGCTGCCGGCAAAACGCAGGCGGCCATAGGGCGTATCCAGCTCCTGGATCGCACCGCGCGCCTTGATCTGCGGATGATCGATCACTTCCTCGACCTTCCAGATGCTGGCGCAGGGCGCTCCGGCGTCTTCGAGAATCGTCTCCCACTCGCGCGCCGGCTTCTTCGCGAGCGCCGCCTCGATGATGGCGCGCAGCGCCGGCTCGTTCTCGTTGCGCGCGAACCAGTCGGCAAAGCGCGGATCGGCGAGCGTATCCTCGCGGCCGAGCGCGCTCATCAGCGCGCGGTACTGCTTCTCGTTGTTGACGGCGAGCAGGATGTGGCCGTCGCCGCATTTGAACAAATTCGCCGTGGTCCGGCGGCTCACGGCTTGATTGCCCGACAGCTGCTGGCGATGGCCGGCGACCGACCAGTCCGCGATCTGTCCTGACAGAAACGCCATCGTCGCCTCCAGCATCGAGACATCAATGAGCTGCCCCGTGCCGGTGCGGTCGCGCTGGTACAGCGCGCTCGACACGCCGAACGCAGCCGTGGCGCCCGAGAGCACGTCGCAGACCGCAAAGCCCGCGCGCGTCGGTCCCGTCTGGGGGTGGCCCGTGATCGCCATGATGCCGGACAGCGCCTGCATCTTGCCGTCATAGCCGGGCCGCAAACGGTCCGGGCCGGTCTGGCCGAAGCCTGATACGGCACAATAGATCAGCTTTGGATTGATCGTGGACAGCGCCTCATAGCCGATGCCGAGCTTGTCCATCACGCCCGGGCGGAAGTTTTCCATGACGACGTCGACCTGGGCGGCAAGCTTCTTCACGATGGCGATCGCTTCGGGCTTCTGCAAATCGAGCGTCAGGCTGCGCTTGTTGCCGTTGATGGCCTGGAACGCCGGCGCCAGCCCGCGCTCGGCCCATTCACGGCTGAGCGGCGTGCGGCGCATGTCCTCGCCCTCGCGCCGCTCGACCTTGATGATTTCGGCACCCAGCAGCGCGAGCTGGTAGCTCGCATAGGGGCCGGCCAGCACTTGCGTGAAATCCAGGATCTTCACGCCCTCGAACGGTCGCGTCACGTCGCTCTCCCTTTTTGTTTTGGTTGTCGGAGGACGTCAGGCGGCGCGGTTGCCGCGCGCGATCTCCTTCTGCTTGTCGAATTCGGCGCGGCGGCGCGCCAGCTCTTCCGGCGAGAGCTGCGCGACATTGTTGTAGTCGAGCTTCCAGGAGGCGTCCTCGCTCCAGCGCAGCGGCGACTGCATCGTCGTCTGCGGGCCGCTCGCGGTCTCGAGCAGCCGAAACGCCAGCTCGAGCGTCTGCGCCTGCGAGGTGACGTCGTGCGGCTTGCCGGCGGAATTGCCGAGCGGGAAGTCGGAGAACAGGAAGCGCGGCACGGCGGCGTGCTCGATAATGTCCTTGGCGCAGCCCATGATCACGGTCGGAATGCCGTTCCGCTCCAGATGCCGCGCCACCAGCGCGGTGGTCTGGTGGCAGACCGGGCAGTTCGGCACCAGCACCGCGGCATCGACCTTGTCGGCAAGGCAGCGCGCCAGAATCTCCGGCGCGTCGGTGTCGAGGGTGACGCGATGGCTGCGATTGGTCGGCGCGCCGAAGAAGCGCGGAGCCACTTCGCCGATCCGGCCCGCGGCGGATGCCTTCAGGAGCTGCGGCAGCGGAAACCAGGTGCCGCTGTCGGTCGCCGAGGTGTGCTTGCGGTCGTAGCCGATATGCGAGATGCGCAAATCGTGCTGCTCGGCGGTGTCGCCGTCGTAGACCTGGTAGAATTTCGCGCTGCCATTGTACGCCGCGCCCGGCCCCTGGTCGCCCTTGGTCGGATCGAACGGCGCAGCCGTGGTGATGATGGTGACGCGCGATTGCGAAAGCTGTTTCTTCAGCGGCTGGAACGGCGCCTCGACATGATGCGCCCAGCGGTACGCCGTGGTGTAGCCGATCGCGGCGTAATAGTCCCGGGTGCGCTGCATGTAGGGGACGGGAGAGTCATAGTCGGGCGCAAAGCCGAATTCGTCGTCGCGCGAAGCGGACATGGGGCGCGTCTCCTGGTTCTTGGTTGGGGCCAGACTAGAGATAGTCGGCGATTAGCTCAACGGGGGGAGAGGCGGCGCAGGCCAGAATTGCATTGCGCAATGGCTGCCGCGCGGCAGGTGCGCTCCCTCGCCCCGCTTGCGGGGAGAGGGTTGGGGTGAGGGGGAGCCTCCGCGAGGGTGGTGAGAGTTGGATTCGCGGAGGCTCCCCCTCACCCGATCGCTTCGCGCATAGCCGAAGCTCTGCTTCGGCGTTTCTAAGAACGGCCGCCTAGGCGGCCTATGCTCTCCCCGCAAGCGGGGCGAGGTGAAGAAATCACCTACCGAAAAATATGCAGCGCCGCGTATTGCAGCAGCATGATCGCCTTGGCGTCGATGATCCGTCCGTCCGCGATCATCGCCAGCGCCTCCTCGATGGAAAGCTCGAGCACTTCGATGTCCTCGCCCTCATGCTCGAGGCCCCCGCCGTCGCTGACGCGCATCTCCGGCTCGTATTCGGCGACGAAGAAATGCAGCTTCTCGGTCACCGCGCCCGGGCTCATGAACGCCTCGAACACCTTGTGGACGTGGTGCAGGCGATAGCCGGTTTCCTCCTCGGCCTCGGCGCGGATGCGCACCTCGGGGGAGGCGTCGTCGAGCACGCCGGCGGCCGCCTCGATCAGGAGATCGTCGTAGCCGCGGATGAACGCCGGCAGGCGGAACTGGCGCACCAGGATCACGGTGCGCCGTGCGCGATTATAGGGCAGCACGGCGGCGGCGTTGTCGCGCTCATAGGTTTCCCGGTGCTGCGTCTGCCACTCGCCATTGGCGCGCTGGTATTCGAACGTGGTGTTCTTCAGGGTGGTCCAGTTGTCCGAGAGCACGCGGACGTCCTTGATGCGGACGCGGTCGGAAATGGTCATGATTCACTCTCTGTTGTCTTCACCTCTCCCCGCTTGCGGGGAGAGGTCGGATCGCCTCGGCGATGCGAAGCATCGTCCGGTGCGATCCGGGTGAGGGGGTACAGGTCCCTCGACAGGTCTCGCGCGCGGAGAGATGCCCCTCACCCCAACCCTCTCCCCGTAAGAACGGGGCGAGGGAGCGCAGCTGCGTTCGCGGCCGCATCCAGGTTGAGCCTTACGGCGTCGGCCCGCGGCCGTCGAGCCACTTCTGGAACATCACCGAGGTGGATTCCTCGAAGCCCAGCGACTGGTAGAACGCATTGGCCTGCGCGTTCTCGCGGCGGACCAGGAGCTGGAGCTTTGCGATGCCCGCCTGGCGCAGCCAGTCCTCGGCCGCCGCCATGATCACCCGGCCAAGACCGCGCTTGCGGCTGTCGGGATCGACGGCGACGTAATAGACCCAGCCGCGATGGCCGTCATGGCCGACCATGACGGTGGCGACGATCGCGCTGCCATCGCGGCCGACCAGCACGGTCGAGTTCTCGCGCCGCCGCGCCAGCGCGATGTCGGCATGCGGGTCGTTCCAGGGCCGCGTCAGGCCGCAGCGCTGCCACAGCACGACGACCGGCTCGACGTCGGCGTCGGTGATCGCTTCGATCGTAAGTGAGACGCTCACAGCACCTTCCCCGGATTCATGATGCCGAGCGGGTCGAGCATCGCCTTGATGGCGCGCATCAGCTCGATCGCGGTCTTGTCCTTTACCTCGGGAAGCTCGTCGCGCTTGAGCACGCCGATGCCGTGCTCGGCGGAGATCGAGCCGCCCATGCGCAGCACGATCTCGAACACCACCGCGTTCATCTCGTGCCAGCGCGCCAGATAGTCCGCGGTGTTGGCGCCGACCGGCTGGCTGACATTGTAGTGCAGGTTGCCGTCGCCGAGATGGCCGAACGGCACCGGCCGCGCGCCGGGGATCAGCTTGACCGCAGCGGCATTGGCCTCGTCGATGAAGGCGGGCACGGCGGCGACGGGCACGGAGATGTCGTGCTTGATCGAGCCGCCCTCCGGCTTCTGCGCCGCCGACATCTCGTCGCGCAGTTTCCAGAAGCCGGCGCGCTGGGTGAGGTTGGCCGCGATCACGGCGTCGTCGACGATCTCGTCCTCCATGGCGCGGGTCAGGATCGCCTCCAGCGGCGTGCGGGCATCCTCGCCGGGGGAGGACAATTCCATCAGCACGTACCAGGGATGCTTCGCTTCCAGCGGATCGCGCACGTCGATGCCGTGGCGGATCGAGAAGTCGACCGCCATCTCCGAGAGCAGCTCGAAGCTCGTCAGCGCGTTCGCGGCTTCGCCTTGCGCGATCGTCAGCAGCTTGAGCGCCGCCGCCGGCGACTTCAGCCCGACGAAGGCGGTCTCGACCGCCCGCGGCTTCGGGAACAGCTTGAGCGTCGCCGCCGTGATGATGCCGAGCGTGCCTTCGGCGCCGATGAAGAGGTTGTGCAGATTGTAGCCGGTATTGTCCTTCTTCAGCTTCGACAGCACGTTGAGCACGCGCCCGTCGGCGAGCACGACCTCGAGCCCCAGCGCCATCTCGCGCGCGACGCCATAGGCGAGCGCGGCGGTGCCGCCGGCATTGGTCGAGAGATTGCCGCCGATGGTGCAGCTCCCTTCGGCGCCGAGCGAGAGCGGAAACAGCCGGTCCACCTCGGCCGCCTTCTGCTGCGCGATTTGCAGCACCACGCCGGCCTCACAGGTCATGGTGTTGGAGGCGGTATCGATCTCGCGGATCTTGTCCAGCCGCCGCAGCGACACCACCACCTCGCCATTGTGCGGGGTCTGGCCGCCGACGAGCCCGGTGTTGCCGCCCTGCGGCACCAGCGCGATTCTGTGCGCGGAAGCGAGCTTGCAGATCGCGGCGACCTCCGCGGTTGAGCCCGGCCGCAGCACCAGCGGCGAGCGGCCGTGGAACAGGTTGCGCTCTTCGGTGACGTAAGCCTCGATGTCGGCCGCATCCGTGATCGCGTGGCGGTCGCCGACGATCTTGCGGAATTGTTCGATCAGCTCGGGCGCAAGCGGAGGAGTGGCAGATTTATTGATGTTCATTGTCTCGTCTCTACTTCGCTTTTATCTCTTGCACATGATCTTATCGGAAAACCGCTACACACTTTTCCGGATCATGCGCTATCTCGCCACCGCAGCTCGCCGCAGCCGGTCGTTGATCGCCTCGCCCAAACCGTCTTCGGGGATCGCCATCACCGCGATCGTGCGCGGGCCCTTCGCATCGAGGGTGCGAAGATAGCCGAACAGATTGGCGGCGGCCTCGTCGAGATCACCGGCGGGCGACAAATTCATGACGGCCGCTGCGGCGTCAAGGCCGGGGAGGCGTGAGGGCCCGAACGCCAGCAGCGTTTCGCCCGGCGCTACCTCGCACGCATTGAGCCGCACATTGGCGCGCGGCGCGTAATGCGAGGCCAGCATGCCCGGCGCCAGCGGCTGGCTGTCGTCGCTCTCCGCCTCCGCCGGCGGCCGCGCCAGGGCTGCGCCGAGCACGGCCTCGATCCGCTCGCGCGACAGTCCGCCGGGCCGGAGCAGCATCGGCGCGTCGAGGCAGCCGACAATGGTGGATTCGACGCCGACCGCGACCGGCCCGCCGTCGACGATCAGGTCGATCCGCCCCGCAAGATCGCTCTCGACATGGGCGGCCAGCGTCGGCGAGACGTGGCCGGAGATGTTCGCCGACGGTGCCACCACAGCCCCGCCAAAGGCACGCAGGATCGCCTGCGCCACCGGGTGGGCGGGAATGCGGATCGCGACGGTGTCGAGGCCCGCGGTGGCGAGATCGGCCACCGGGCAGCCGTCCGTCTTCGGCACCACCAGCGTCAGCGGCCCCGGCCAGAACGCCTGCGCCAGCTTCAGGGCGCGCGCGTCAAACCGCCCGATGGCCTGCGCGGCGGCAATGTCCGCGACATGGGCGATCAGCGGATTGAAGGCCGGGCGCCCCTTGGCGGCATAGAGATGAGCGATGGCGGTGGCATTGGCGGCGTCCGCGCCGAGCCCGTAGACCGTCTCGGTCGGAAACGCGACCAGCCCTCCGGCCGCCAGCGTCCGGGCGGCGGCCCCGGCGGCGGCATCGCCAGCCGGTAAAATCAGCGTTTCAAGACCCGTTTTCACAGGGATAAAATTCCTCAACTCGGCCGCTTGCGGTGCGCCAAACCCAACGCTATAAGCCGGCCTCTTGTCGGAGTGTGGCTCAGCCCGGTAGAGCACTGCGTTCGGGACGCAGGGGTCGCAGGTTCGAATCCTGCCACTCCGACCATTCTTCCAAAAGCCGACGTTTTCCAGAGGCTTGGCGGACCGGCCGCCGGCGCCTCGGGAGCGCCTTTTTGCAACGATTTTCAGGGCGGGTCCACGGCCGATTTGGCCCAAGCAGGGGCGTCTGCCGCGGCGGCATGGCTCGCGCGACCGATGCGCCTTGCCGGCCATGCCGATTGCGATCGCCCCTGTGCAGGCCGCGCGATCGTGCAGGTTGGCGCATCTGACCCGCCTGCAGCCCTGGCACTCCGTTTGCTCAGTCAGGACCAAAGTCAGCCCCTAGCGGAGGGACTGTTTCAGGTTGAGGCAAACAATGACAGAAGTGTCCCGTTTCGGCTCCACTGGAGAGCTTCGGCTTAGCGCGCTGATTGCGGATCTGTGGTGGCGCGTTCAGCTCATGAATTCCGACATCCTCGAAGAAGAGGCCAAGGCCGGGGTGTTCGACAGGCAGCACCCGTCCTATCCGTTGCTGGCGGCAACCCTTCGGGTACGACGTGACAATCTCGTGTCGACGATAAATGCCCTGGAGGACCGCGCGAAATCGGCCCGCGCCGCTTGAGACTCGGCACTACCGCCGCGCCACCAGCACGCCCACCAGAAACGCCACCATCAGCGCCGGCAGCGGCGCCTCGCGCACCATGCTGCGGACAATGTCCGACCAGTGCGGCTCCGGGACCAGCCTTGGCGACCTGACTTCAGCCATCGGCGTCATGCCCCAATCCGACGCGAGGTCGGCGATCTCGCGCGCGGCCAAACGTGAGCCGTCGCGGACGCGGAAGACGGCGGCCTGTGATCGCGCGCGCGGCGCGAGCGCCATGAGCGTCGCGATCGCCGTGCGCAACGTCATCTCGCCAAAACCTTGCAGCCTCACCGACTCCTCGGGGTCGGATGTCATGCGAAATCCCTCACAGCGCGAAGTGGTGCGCGATGGTGAATGCCGCCGTCGCGCACAGGACCAGCGTGGAAACCGCGCCGGCCACGCCGCGTGCGAGATGGGCTCGCGTCAGGTGCCTGGTCATGATTTTGCTCCATGCTCTGATGGAAATGGCGGCGACGGATGTTGGTTCCCGACGCAACGGCGAATCGCCGCCGTCCCGCCTACTTCCGCAGCAGCTCGCTCAGCGCCGCCGTCGCCTCGGCGCAGCGGATGTCGTCGATCTCGCGCGACAGGCTGAGTGCGCTTGATCTGAGCTCTTCGACCTTCCAGCTCTCAGGATGCTGGCTTTCGAGCTGGCTGAGACGCTTGTTCAGATCGTCCAGTCTCGATTGAAGCTGCCCGATGCTGGCGGCCCCGTTCACTTTCCAAACGCGTTGTGCGCGCATCGTAGTTCCCCTGTAGTCTCACGGCGTTGTGAGAGCGGTTCGTGGCCGCAATGGGAGTTTCTCTTGTCCGGCTTCAGACCGTGGGGAACCGTTGCAAAAGGGCAACGATGGTTCCCCGACTGGATGTGCAGGGCCGCTTGCCCTTGCGCGATGCGCGTTACAGGCGCGGAATCTGCATGTGGGCGATCGCGACAGCGCGCCGCGCGATAGCGCATGGCGACGCAAGTCGAGGAAGCGAAGGAAAAACGCGTGGCGAGATTTGTGAATGTTGCGGCCGGCCAGCTTGGCCCGATTGCGAGAGCTGAGACGAGGACCGAGGTTGTGGCGCGCCTGATGGCGTTGATGCGCCAGGCGAAGGCTTGCGGCTGCGACCTGATCGTCTATCCCGAGCTCGCGCTGACCACGTTCTTTCCGCGCTGGTATTTCGAGGACCAGGCGGAGATCGACAGCTTCTTCGAGCGCGAGATGCCGGGGGCGCAGACGCGCGCGTTGTTCGACCTCGCGCGCGAGATCGGCATCGGATTTTACCTCGGCTATGCCGAGCTGACGGTCGAGGCCGGCGTCACCAGGCGCTACAATTCCTCCATCCTGGTGGACAAGAGCGGTGCGATCGTCGCGAAATACCGCAAGGTCCATTTGCCCGGCCATGCCGAGCATGAGCCGTGGCGCGAATTTCAGCATCTGGAAAAGCGTTACTTCGAGCCCGGCAGCGGTTTTGGCGTGACCAACGCGTTCGGCGGCGTCATGGGAATGGCGATCTGCAACGACCGCCGCTGGAGCGAGACCTACCGGGTGATGGGCCTCCAGGGCGTCGAGATGGTGATGATCGGCTACAACACGCCGGTGCACAATCCGCCTGCGCCCGAGCACGACGATCTCTCGCTGTTCCACAATCACCTTGTGATGCAGGCCGGCGCCTACCAGAACGGCACCTTCGTGGTCGGCGTTGCCAAGGCCGGCCTCGAGGAGGGCGTCGACCACATCGGCGGCAGCTGCATCATCGCACCTTCGGGTGAGATCGTCGCGGCGTGCACGACCAAGGGCGACGAGATCGCGCCGGCGCGCTGCGACCTCGATCTCTGCAACTCCTACAAGCGCACCACCTTCAATTTCGACGTCCACCGCCAGCCCCGCGCCTACGAGATGATCGTCGAACGCAAGGGCGTGACCACCATGGCCGACGGCACGCCGGTGCGGCCGAAGGGGTGATGCTGCTGTAGCCCGGGTGAGCGCAGCGATACCCGGGACCGCCGTAGCCCGTGGCAAGACCCCGGATGTCGCTTCGCTCATCCGGGCTACAGGCTTTGCGACCCGACGGGCAAAACACCTGCGAAGCTGTCAATCCGTCCTCGCAAAAATATTCCACTTTACCGAAATTCGGATTTGTCGTATGTGTCGCCCATCCCGGCTCATCCTTGAGGGGCGATCTTGTGGTCGTCATTTTCGCGAGCCGGGCTTGCGGTGGACGCGGCAGCGTCGGGCGCGAGAGGCCAAGGGCAGGGCGGATTGCTCTCCGTGAGCCCCAAGGCTTCGCGCTGGACGAGCGGCGCTGTCAGGTTCGTCTCGCCAGCAGGTTTCCGGCTCGGTCGACAGGGCTGGAAAAACCGCGGCGAAATGGCGGGCCGTGCGTACGGCAAAACCGTGTGGTCCTGGCCGTCGTTGCTACGGTCAAGCTCTTGCGGAGGCGGCAGTCGCGTCAACCGGCGCGGTGCCGGTGAATTCCGCGAAGGCGAGGGAGGCCAGAACGAACTCGGCTCCCGGGAGAGCACGGCATAAGCCGTCCAACCACTGCGCAGGGAAGGCCGAGTGATTGGCTACACCTGTATGCTGCTGTGCGGTTTTCTGCGTGTGCCTTTTGCGCAGCAGACCGCGGGTGCTAGGTCAGCACCCGGCCTTCCCTGCGCCCTCTTGGACAAGAGGGTGGAGCGACGAAGCAAAGCTCGGGCGAAATGCGCCGCGAGAATGGGAAGGCGTGTCTGCAACCATACACTCGCTGTCATCGCCCGGCTCGACCGGGCGATCCAGTACTCCGAGACAATTGTGGTTCAGCCGAGGAGCCGCGGCGTACTGGATTCCCCGCCTTCGCGGGGAATGACAGTGGTACTTGGAGGACGAAGTCGATGCCTCATACGCCGTCATTGCGAGCGCAGCGAAGCAATCCAGAATCCCTCCGCGGAAAGACTCTGGATTGCTTCCGCCTTCGCTAAAGCTTCGGCGGACAAGTCGCTGCGCTCGCAATGACGGTGTGGTGACAGTGCGCCCCACACTCGGCGTCATCGCCCGGCTTGACCGGGCGATCCAGTACTCCGAGACAATTGTGGTTCGGCCGAGGAGTCGCGGCGTACTGGATTCCCCGCCTTCGCGGGGAATGACAGTGGTACTTGGAGGACGAAGTCGATGCCTCATACGCCGCCATTGCGAGCGCAGCGAAGCAATCTAGAATCCCTCAGCGGTGACAGTCTGGATTGCTTCGCTGCGCTCGCAATGACCGTGTGGTGACAGTGCGCCCCACACTCGCTGTCATCGCCCGGCTTGACCGGGCGATCCAGTACTCCGAGACAGTTGTGGTTCGGCCGAGGAGCCGCGGCGTACTGGATTCCCCGCCTTCGCGGGGAATGACAGTGGTACTTGGAGGACGAAGCCGATGCCTCATACGCCGCCATTGCGAGCGCAGCGAAGCAATCCAGAATCCCTCCGCGGTGACAGTCTGGATTGCTTCGCTGCGCTCGCAATGACGGTGTGGTGACAGTGCGCCCCACACTCGGCGTCATCGCCCGGCTTGACCGGGCGATCCAGTACTCCGAGACAATTGTGGTTCGGCCGAGGAGTCGCGGCGTACTGGATTCCCCGCCTTCGCGGGGAATGACAGTGGTACTTGGAGGACGAAGTCGCTGCGCTCGCAATGACGATGTGGGAAGAGTGCGCGCAACACTCCCAATGTCGTCCTGGCCTTCCCCAGGACGACACCGTGGCTGTGGCCGCCAGTCTCTCCCCCAATCACAACCAGGTGTCTTGATTAGGAAACAATCATTCCCTATCATCCCGCAATGCAAAAATCCGCCCGCCGATCGCAAGCCGTTGCCCATCCACCCGGCCGTCCCCGGGAGTTTGACATGGACACTGCCCTGGACGGGGCGGTGCGGGTGTTTTGCGAGCGCGGCTATCATGCCACGTCGATCGGAGACCTCACCGCCGCGATGCGGCTTGCCACCGGCAGCGTCTACAAGGCGTTTCGCGACAAGCATGCCGTGTTCCTCGCCGCCTTCGAGCGCTACGCCACAGTGCGCCGGGAGCAGACCCGCGGCGCGGCCGAGCGCGGGGCGAACGGCCGCGAGCGGCTGCGCCATGTGCTGCTGTCCTATGTCGAGCACTCCCAGGGCAGCGAGGGGCGCCGCGGCTGCATCGTGGTCGGCAGCGCGGTCGAGCTCTCCGCGGTCGATCCGGTGGTCCGCGCCCGCGTCAATGCGCAGCTCGCGACCAACGAGAACTTCATCGCCGGCCTCATTCGCGAGGGGCAGGCGGACGGCTCGATTCCCCGCCATGTCGCGGCCGACGACACCGCGCGGCTGATGATCTGCATCACGCAGGGAATGCGCGTCGTCGGCAAGGCGCGCCTGCCGCTCGACGGCGAGCGCCTGGTCGGCGTCGCGATGAAACTGCTCGCCTGAATTCTTGCCTTATTAGGGAATGATCGTTCCCAATCTATGGAGACCGTGTCAATGACGATGAATGCCACCATCGAGACCGCACCCGAGCCGGATGCGGTGTCGCAGCGCCTGACCTTCGTGCTTGCCGCGGCCTGTGGCATGGTCGCCGCCAATATCTACTATGCCCAGCCGCTGATCGCCCCGATCAGCGCTGCGCTCGGCCTGTCGCACGCCGCCGCCGGGCTGATCGTCACCATGACGCAGATCGGCTACGGCACCGGGCTGCTCTTCATCGTGCCGCTCGGCGACCTCGTCGAGAACCGTACCCTGATCTGCTCCGTCATCACGCTCGGCGCCGCGGCGCTGCTCGCCGCCGCGTTCGCGACGCATGCGCTGCCGTTCCTGATCGCCGCGTTGTTCATCGGGCTTGGCTCGGTCGCGGTGCAGATCATCATTCCCTATGCGGCGCATCTGGCGCCCGAGGCCATCCGCGGCCGCGTCGTCGGCAACGTCTCGACCGGGCTGATGCTCGGCATCATGCTGGCGCGGCCGGTGTCGAGCTTCGTCACCGCTGCGTCGTCGTGGCATGCGGTGTTCTTCGCCTCAGCCGCGCTGATGATCGTGCTCGCAGCCGTGCTCTGGATGGTGCTGCCGACGCGCAAGCCCGTCGCGCGCATGCATTACGGCACGCTGCTGCTGTCGATGCCGCATCTGGTGCGCACCATGCCGCTGCTCCGGCGCCGCGCGCTCTACCAGGCGAGCCTGTTCGGTTGCTTCACCCTGTTCTGGACGGTCGCGCCACTCCAGCTCGCCGGCGCGTTCGGCTTCTCCCAGCGCGGCATCGCGCTGTTTGCCCTGGCCGGTGTCGCCGGCGTGTTCGCCGCGCCAATCGCGGGACGGCTCGCCGATCACGGCCATAGCCGCATCGCGACGCTGGTCGCGATGTTGCTCGCGGCCGTGGGTTTCCTCGTGACCTATATCGGCGCGGCCGGCTCGATGCTGAACCTCGCCTGCCTGGTGGTGGCCGCGATCGCCATCGATATCGGCGTCCAGGGCAACGTCGTGCTCGGCTTCCGCGCCATCTTCGCGCTCGGGCACGAACATCGCAGCCGCCTCAACGGCCTCTACATGGCGACGTTCTTCGCAGCCGGCGCTGCCGGCTCCGCGATCGGCGCCTGGGCCTTTGCGCAAGGCGGCTGGGCCCTCGCATCGGGAATCGGCCTCGCTCTGCCCGTCGCGGGCCTGCTCTATGCGGTCACGGAGTAGCGGTGAAATTGTGCGATGCGGCGTTTACCAAACGCTCGGGCATGCGTTTTCCGCCTCGCGATTTCCCTGCCGCTGTAGTACTTTGGTCGCAAGGCCCGGTTAACGGGCGGCAGGGGGAGGCTGATGAGACGTGCGGGACTGTTTGCCGTACCGCGGGTACGGCCATGGTCGTGGCAGGCGTTTCTGCTGGGACTAGTCGTCGTCGGACTATCGGCGGTGCTTCAGGGCATCTGCGTCGCGCTCGGCGCAAAACTCTATTTCGCGGCGTTCCTGCCCGGCCTGTTCGTGCTCGGATTGGTCGCGGGCGCGCCGGCGGCGGCGTTCGCCGCGCTGCTCACCATTCCACTGGTGTGGTGGGCGTTCATGCCGCCCTTCTTCGAGTTCAATGCGCTGACCAGCGCAAACACCGATTCCATCAACCTGTTCTGCCTCCTCGCCGTGCTCCTGATCGGCCTGGCCGATCTCTGCCGCGAAACGATGACGATCATCAGCCGCGGCGGGCTGAAGCGTTCGGGCGAGAGCGCGGCAACGAATTCGCAATAGACCGGCGATGCGGGCGTGCGCACGTTGCGCCCGCGCAACAGTCCGGCAACCATTCGCCAGCTTGCCGCGCGCCGCTAACTTTTCGAAAAAGATTTGGCCGCAATTTCTCCCCCAGGAATGACGAGGGAGTTTTCGGACATGAACGGCCAAGTAAACGGGAACGCCATCTTGGAGAACGTGCGCCGCTATCGCGGCATCGCATCGCTCTATCGCCAGACCGCCGCATTCCGCCCGGGCCAGAGCTGGTCGCTGCTGGAGCAGGCGAGGGATTGGGAAGCGCGGGCGCTGTCGGAGCTGGAAGCCTATTTCGCCACGCACATGGATTACGCCGCTCCGCGCGCAGCCTGATCGTTAACCATCGCCGCAAGGAGATCGGCGGCGAACGCCGGCGATCGCCGGCTCTGGTCGGGAGCAGAACCCGTGGCGACTACGGAGTTACCCCGGCGCCTGCGCATGATAGCAAGTCGCCCGGATCTCCTTCACGTCGGCCGGGGGCGAGCGATGACCACCTTCAACCGCATCTTCACGACAGAGCGCCTGCTTCAGATCATCGTCATTCTCGCAGCGACGATTGCGATGAAGCTGATGGGGTAAGCATCGGCGAGCTAGCGCTCGCCGAGCTCGGGCACGTCGGGCAGATAGTTCGAGCCTTCCGAGCCCAGAAAATCGAACATCGCCTGCGCCGGCGGCAGCAGCACCTTGTCGCTGCGCCGGATCACGTACCATTGCCGGACGATCGGAAGGCCGGCGACGTCGAGCACGATCAGGCGGCCCTCGGTAAGCTCGTGCGCCACGGTGTGAGCCGAGATGAAGGCGATGCCGAGCCCGGCGATGACCGCCTGCTTGATGGTCTCGTTGCTGCTCATCTCCATGCCGATGACCGGCTCGAGGTCCGACTTCTGGAACATGCCCTCCATGAGCGTGCGCGTGCCCGATCCCGGCTCGCGGGTGAGAAAGGTCTCGTGCACGAGGTCGGTCAGGCTGAGGCCGGAATCCCTCTCCAGCCAGTGTCCCTTGCGGGCGACGATGACGTGCGGATTGCGCCCGAGCTGACGGACGTCGACGCTGACGTCGGCCGGTGGCCGACCCATCACCGCGAAATCGAGGTCGTAGCCGTGCATGGCCTCGCGGATCTCCTCGCGGTTGCCGATGGTCAGCCTGATCTCGATCTTCGGGTACCGCTTGGTGAATGCCGCAATCGCATGCGGGACGAAATACTTCGCGGTCGAGACCGCGCCGAGATGCACGGTGCCGCCGGTCCGCCCGGCGAGCAGGTCGAGCGCGCCCTGGCAGTCCATGATCGCGGCTTCGACCCGCTCGGCGAGCGCCAGAACCTCCTTGCCCGCCTCCGTCAGCAGCATGCCGTCACCGGTCCGCTGCACCAAAGGCAGGCCGGCGAGGTCCTGAAGCTGGCGCAACTGCTGGGTCACGGCCGGCTGTGTCAGCCCGAGATGGCCGGAGGCCGCGGTCACGCTGCCCTTGGCCGAAAGCGCCGCGAGCGAGCGAAGCTGCCGGATCGTCAGATGCCGGAGCTGGGCCGCCGCATGGCCGGGGGCATTATAAGAAAATTCTTTGGCGCTCATTATGAATAGAAATTTTCCTTATTAAGCCACCCCTGTCAATCTTCTCGTGCCGGGACCGACCGCACCGACCTCCACCGGGGAGGGACATGGATGCGGCGCCGGCCAGGGGATGGACGCAGATGACCGGGCAACTCAGGCTGGACGACCACCTTCAACGGTACTCGGAGACCGCGCCCCACGCGCTGGCGGTGGCGACCGCGGTCGATGCCATCGCGGCGGCGGCGATCGAGATCACCGACCTCATCGGCACCGGCGATCTCGCGGACGCTTCGGGCCTGACCACGGGCCGCAACAGCGACGGCGACGTCCAGCGGGATCTCGACGTCCAGGCGGATGCGATCCTGCGCCGCTGTCTCGCCAAGCTGCCGATCGCAGCGCTGGCGTCGGAGGAGATGCGCGAGCCGCAGATCGTCGACCGCGCGGCCAGGATCTGCGTTGCGATCGATCCGCTCGACGGCTCCTCCAACATCGACATCAACATGACCGTCGGCACGATCTTCTCGATTCTGCCCGCGCCCGACGATCTCGCGCTCGCCTTCCATCAGCGCGGCTCGGCGCAGCTTGCGGCGGGCTTCGTCACCTACGGTCCGCAGACCTCGCTGGTGCTGACGCTCGGCGACGGCGTCGACATCTTCACTTACGACCGCAAATCCGGCTGCTTCCGTCTCGCGCGCAGCGCCGTGCAGATCTCCGAAGCGGGTGAGGAGTTCGCGATCAACGCGTCGAACCGCCGGCATTGGGATCCGCCGGTGCGCGCCTTCGTCGACGAATGCCTCGCCGGCGTCGAAGGTCCCGCCAATCACGATTTCAACATGCGCTGGATCGGCTCGCTGGTCGCGGAGGCCTATCGCATCCTCACCCGCGGCGGCGTGTTCCTCTATCCCTCGGACGCGCGGCCCGGCTATGGCGACGGCCGCCTGCGCCTCACCTACGAGGCGCATCCGATGGCTTACATCATCGAGCAGGCCGGCGGCTCGGCCTCGACCGGACGCGAGCGCGTCCTCGACCTGTCGGCGCAAAGCCTGCACCAGCGCGTGCCGCTGATCATGGGCTCGAGCAACGAGGTGCGGCGCGTCGAAGAGCTGCATTGCGATCCGCTGCTGGTTGCCAGCGTCTCGGCGCCGCTGTTCGCGCGGCGCGGCTTCTTCAGGCTGTGAGGAGGAGGACACATGTCCAGGAAGCATCCGATCATCTCCATCACCGGCTCCTCCGGCGCTGGCACGACCTCGGTCAAGAAGACGTTCGAGCAGATATTCTTCCGCGAGAAGGTCAACGCCGTCTACATCGAGGGCGACGCCTTCCATCGTTATGACCGCACCGAGATGCGCACGCAGATGGCGAAGGAGGCCGAGCGCGGCAACAGGCACTTCAGCCATTTCAGCCCCGAGACCAATCTGTTCGAGGAGCTGGAGCGTGCCTTCCGCGACTACGGCGAGACCGGCTCGGCGGTGACGCGACACTATGTGCACGATGCCGAGGAATCCGCGCTGCACGGCGTGCCTCCCGGCACCTTCACGGAATGGGAGCGGCTGCCGGAGAATTCCGACCTGCTGTTCTACGAAGGCCTGCACGGCGCCGTCGTCACCGACAAGGTCAACGTCGCGCGTTATGCCGACCTGAAGATCGGCGTCGTGCCCGTCATCAATCTCGAATGGATCCAGAAGCTGCATCGCGACCGCAGCGCGCGGGGCTATTCGACCGAGGCCGTCACCGACACCATCCTGCGGCGGATGCCGGATTACATCCACTACATCTGTCCGCAATTCACCGAGACCGACATCAATTTCCAGCGCGTGCCCACGGTGGACACCTCCAATCCGTTCATCGCGCGCTGGATCCCGACGCCGGACGAATCGATGGTCGTGATCCGCTTCAAGAACCCGCGCGGCATCGACTTCCCGTATCTGCTCTCGATGCTGCCCCACAGCTGGATGTCGCGCGCGAATTCGATCGTGTGCCCCGGCGCCAAGCTGGACCTCGCAATGCAGCTGATCCTGACGCCGTTGATCATGCAGCTCATCGAGCGCAAGCGAAACCTGAAGTGAACAAGGGGAGAATTCCATGAACATCTCCGTCCATGCCGAAGCCGACCTCACGGCTATCGCGCATAACGATCTCGCCAACGCCGTCCGCTTCCTCGCGGTCGATGCCATCGAGACATCGCAGTCCGGCCATCCCGGCCTGCCCATGGGCATGGCCGATGTCGCGACCGTGCTGTTCTCGCGCTTCCTGAAGTTCGACTCCGCGCACCCGAACTGGCCGGATCGCGATCGCTTCGTGCTCTCCGCGGGCCACGGCTCGATGCTGCTCTATGCACTGCTCCATCTCACCGGCGGCGCCGTCAGCCTCGATGACATCAAGGCCTTCCGGCAATGGGGCTCGAAGACACCGGGCCATCCCGAATACGGCCACACGCCAGGGGTCGAGACCACGACCGGGCCGCTGGGGCAGGGGATTGCCACGGCCGTCGGCATGGCGCTCGCCGAGCGCATGGCCAATGCGCGGCATGGCGATGGGCTCGTCGACCACTTCACGTATGTCATCGCGGGCGACGGCTGCCTGATGGAAGGCCTCAGCCAGGAGGCGATCTCGCTCGCCGGCCATCTCCAGCTCGGCCGCCTGATCGTGTTGTTCGACGACAACGGCATCTCCATCGACGGACCGACGTCGCTTGCGACATCGGACGACCAGCTCGCGCGCTTCGCCGCCTCCGGCTGGTCGGTGCGCGGCGTCGATGGGCACGATCCCGAAGCGGTTGCGCAGGCGATCGCCGAAGAGCGCGAGACCACAAAGCCGTCGCTGATCGCCTGCCGCACCGTCATCGGTTATGGCGCGCCGGACCGGCAGGGCACGGAGAAGGCGCATGGCGCGCCGCTCGGCACCGAGCAGACCGCTGCGGCGCGCCGAACGCTCGGCTGGGACTATCAGCCGTTCGTGGTGCCGATTCCGATCCTCAAGGCGTGGCGCATGATCGGACAGCGCGGGCAGGTCGAGCGTCTCGCCTGGCTCGATCGCTATGAAAGTGCGACGCCCGAGCAGCGCGATCTGTTCGTCGAAGGCAAGGTCGTCGCCCTGCCGGCCGCCTATGCGCTGGCTGCGGCGAAATTGCGCGAACGCTTTGCGAGCGAGCGGCCGAAGCTCGCGACGCGGCAGGCCTCGCAACAGGTGCTCGACGGCATCGCCGGGACAATTCCCGGCCTGGTCGGCGGCTCCGCGGACCTGACGCATTCGAACCTGACCCATGCCAAGGCGCAAACTCCTGTCAAGAGTGGCGCGTTCGCCGGCGACTACATCCACTACGGCATTCGCGAGCACGGCATGGCCGCCGCAATGAACGGCCTCGCGCTGCACGGCGGCTTCATTCCCTATGGCGGCACGTTCCTCGCGTTCTCCGACTACAGCCGGCCGGCGATCCGCCTTGCGGCCTTGATGCGGCTGCGCGTCATCCACGTGATGACGCACGACTCCATCGGTCTCGGAGAGGACGGCCCGACGCACCAGCCGGTCGAGCATCTCGCCGCGCTGCGCGTGATCCCGAACCTTCTGGTGTTCCGCCCCGCCGATGCGGTGGAGACGCTGGAGGCCTGGGACTGCGCCTTTGCGGCGGAGCATCGTCCCTCCGTGCTTTGCCTGTCGCGGCAAGCCTTGCCGACGTTCCGCAGTGATGTGCGCGGCAGAAACCGTGTCGCGCGCGGTGCCTATCTCGTGGTCTCGCCGGATGGCGGCCGCGATGTGACGCTGATGGCGACCGGCTCGGAAGTCTCGATCGCGCTGGAAGCCGCCCGCCTGCTCGCGACCGAGCACATCCGCGCGGCCGTCGTCTCCGCGCCCTGCTTCGCGCTGTTCGAGGAGCAGCCGGAGGATTACCGCGCCGCCGTGCTCGGCACCGCGCCGCGTGTCGGGATCGAGGCGGCCGTGCTCGGCGATTGGCCGCGCTGGATCGGCGCCGACGGTGAATTCGTCGGCATGCGCGGCTTCGGCGCCTCGGCGCCGGCGCCGGTGCTGTATCGCGAATTCGGCATCACGCCGCAAGACATTGCGGAAGCCGCCCGCCGGGCGATCGCCCGCAAGAGCCAATAAGGAGGACGACCCTTGGCCCGTATCACCCTTCGCCAACTGCTCGATCACGCCGCCAGCCACGGCTACGCGGTGCCGGCGTTCAACATCAACAACATGGAGCAGGGGATCGCGATCATGCAGGCGGCCGCCGAGGTCGATGCGCCCGTGATCATCCAGGCCTCGCGCGGCGCGCGCAGCTATGCCGGCGACCTCATGCTCTCCCACATGATCGACGCGCTGGAGCGGACTTATCCCGACATCCCGCTCTGCATGCACCAGGACCACGGCAATGACGAGGCGACCTGCGCGTCCGCCATCGCGCACGGCTTCACCTCGGTGATGATGGACGGCTCGCTGAAGGCCGACGCCAAGACCGCGGCCGACTACGACTACAACGTCGCGATCACCCGCCGCGTCGTCGATCTCGCCCATTGGGTCGGCGCCTCGGTCGAAGGCGAGCTCGGCGTGCTCGGCTCGCTCGAACATGGCGGCGGCGAGCAGGAGGACGGTCATGGCGTCGAGGGCAAGGTCAGCCACGACCAGCTGCTGACCGATCCAGACCAGGCCGTCGATTTCGTCCGCGCGACGAAAGTCGATGCACTGGCCATTGCGATGGGCACCTCGCACGGCGCCTACAAGTTCAGCCGCAAGCCCGATGGCGATATCCTGGCGATGCGGGTGGTCGAGGAGATTCACCGCCGGCTGCCGAACACGCATCTCGTCATGCACGGCTCGTCCTCGGTGCCGCAGCCGCTCCAGGACATGTTCAACCAGTTCGGCGGCGAGATGCCGCAGACCTGGGGCGTGCCGGTGGAAGAGATCGTGCGCGGCATCAAGAGCGGTGTGCGCAAGGTCAATATCGACACCGACTGCCGATTGGCGATGACCGCGGTGTTCCGCAAGGTCGCGGCGCAAAGTCGCAATGAGTTCGATCCGCGCAAATTCCTCAAGCCGGCGATGGATGCGATGCGCGACCTCTGCCGCGAGCGCTTCGAACAGTTCGGCACCGCGGGCCACGCCAGCAGGATCAAGGTCGTTCCCTTGAGCGAGATGGCGCGGCGTTATCGCGCCGGCGAGCTCGATCCGCGCGTCGACGCCCGAGAGTCAGTCGCCGCCTAGCCATTCAGAGAGAGAAGAACAGGAGAGAGTCATGAACGCACATACCGGCACGGTTCGCGGCAAGGAGCGTTATCGCTCGGGCGTCATGGAATACAAGCGCATGGGCTATTGGGAGCCCGATTACACGCCAAAGGACACCGACGTCATCGCGCTGTTCCGCGTCACGCCGCAGGAAGGCGTCGATCCGATCGAGGCGTCCGCGGCGGTTGCCGGCGAGTCCTCGACCGCGACCTGGACGGTGGTGTGGACTGACCGGCTGACGGCCGCCGAAAAATATCGCGCGAAATGCTATCGCGTCGATCCGGTGCCGGGCACGCCGGGCTCGTATTTCGCCTACATCGCCTACGATCTCGACCTGTTCGAGCCGGGCTCGATCGCCAACCTCTCGGCCTCGATCATCGGCAACGTGTTCGGCTTCAAGCCGCTGAAGGCGCTGCGGCTCGAGGACATGCGTTTCCCCGTCGCCTATGTGAAGACGTTCCAGGGGCCGGCGACCGGCATCGTGGTCGAGCGCGAGCGGCTCGACAAGTTCGGCCGGCCGCTGCTGGGCGCAACCGTGAAGCCGAAGCTCGGGCTTTCGGGGCGCAATTACGGCCGCGTGGTCTACGAAGCGCTGAAGGGCGGGCTCGACTTCACCAAGGACGACGAGAACATCAACTCGCAGCCCTTCATGCATTGGCGCGATCGCTTCCTCTATTGCATGGAGGCGGTGAACCGTGCGCAGGCCGCTTCCGGCGAGGCGAAGGGCACGTACCTGAACATCACCGCGGGAACGATGGAGGACATGTACGAGCGCGCGGAGTTCGCGAAAGAGCTCGGATCCTGCATCGTCATGATCGACCTCGTGATCGGCTACACCGCGATCCAGTCGATGGCGAAATGGGCCCGCTGCAACGACATGATCCTGCATCTGCATCGCGCCGGTCACTCGACCTATACGCGGCAGAAGAGCCACGGCGTGTCGTTCCGTGTCATCGCCAAATGGATGCGGCTTGCCGGCGTCGATCACATCCATGCCGGCACGGTGGTCGGCAAGCTCGAAGGCGATCCCAACACCACGCGCGGCTATTACGATGTCTGCCGCGAGGATTTCAACCCGACCAAGCTCGAGCATGGCTTGTTCTTCGACCAGTCCTGGGCGAGCCTCAACAAAATGATGCCGGTAGCCTCCGGCGGCATCCACGCCGGCCAGATGCACCAGCTGCTCGACCTGCTCGGCGAGGACGTCGTGTTGCAATTCGGCGGCGGCACCATCGGCCATCCCATGGGCATTGCGGCGGGCGCGATCGCCAACCGCGTGGCGCTGGAGGCGATGATCCTCGCCCGCAACGAGGGCCGCGACTACGTCCATGAAGGGCCGGAGATCCTGGCCAGGGCGGCCGAGACCTGCACGCCGCTGAAGGCGGCGCTCGAAGTCTGGAAGGACGTCACCTTCAACTATCAATCCACCGACACGCCGGACTTCGTGCCGACCGCGCTCGAAACCGTTTGAGGAGACGCAACATGAAACTCACCCAGGGCTGCTTCTCGTTCCTGCCCGATCTCACCGACGACCAGATTACCAAGCAGGTGCAGTATTGCCTTGCGAAGGGGTGGGCGGTGAACATCGAGTTCACCGACGATCCGCATCCCCGCAACACCTATTGGGAGATGTGGGGCCTGCCGATGTTCGATCTCCAGGACGCCGCCGGCGTGATGATGGAGCTCGCCGAATGCCGCAGGGTGTACGGCGACCGGTACATCCGTATCAGCGGCTTCGATTCCAGCCATGGCTGGGAATCGGTGCGAATCTCCTTCCTGGTCAACCGGCCGCCGCAGGAAGCGGAATTCGAGCTGGTGCGACAGGAGGTTGGCGGGCGCGCAATCCGATACAGCACGGTGCGCAAGGCGGCTGCCCACGCCTCGCAATAGCCGTTCCTCTCCGCGCGGAGCTCTCCCTGCTCCGTATCCTTGGCGGACCACTGCTTCGCCGCTTCCCCCGCGGCGAAGCTCTTTTCTTCGAGGTGCCGATGCTTGACGTGCCCCATGCGACGACCGCCGAAGGCGGCGAGACCAATTTCGATCTCCGCAAGGAAGCCGAAGCGGCCGGGATCACGGATACGCTGCAGCAGCTCGAGCAGGAGCTGGTTGGCCTCCGGCCGGTCAAGAACCGCGTACGCCAGATCGCCTCGCTCCTGCTGATCGAGCGCATCCGGCAGCGTGCGGGCCTCGCCTCCGCGCCGCCGACGCTGCACATGTCGTTCACGGGCAATCCCGGCACCGGCAAGACCACCGTGGCGCTGCGCATGGCGAAGATCCTGCACGGGCTCGGTTTCGTGCGGCGCGGCCAGGTGATCTCCGTGACGCGTGACGACCTCGTCGGCCAGTATATCGGCCACACCGCGCCGAAGACGAAGGAGATCTTGAAGAAGGCGATGGGCGGCGTGCTGTTCATCGACGAGGCCTATTATCTGCACCGGCCGGACAATGAGCGCGACTACGGCCAGGAGGCGATCGAGATCCTGCTTCAGGTGATGGAGAACCAGCGCGAGGATCTCGTCGTGATCCTTGCCGGCTACGGCGAGCGAATGACCAGCTTCTTCGCCTCCAATCCCGGCTTCCGTTCGCGCATCGCCCACCACATCGACTTTCCGGACTATGCGGAAGCCGAGCTGCTCGTCATTGCCGAGCTGATGCTGAAGGAGCGCGGCTATCGCTTCTCGGCGGCCGCGCACGAGGCGTTCGAGAAGTACATCGCGCTGCGCCGGACCCAGCCGTTCTTCTCCAACGCGCGCTCGATCCGCAATGCCGTCGACCGCATCCGCTTGCGGCAGGCCGATCGCCTCGTGTCCGATCTCGACCGGATGCTCGAAATTTCCGACCTCGAAACCATCGATCCCGTGGACGTGCTGGCAAGCCGCGTCTTCAGCGGCGGGGCCGACGTGCGGAGTGCAAAGCCATGACCGGCGAGATCCTCATCGCGCCCTCGATCCTGGCCGCAGACTTCGCCCGTCTCGGGGAGGAGATCGCAGCCATTGACGCCGCCGGCGCCGACTGGATCCATTGCGACGTCATGGACGGACATTTCGTCCCGAACATCAGCTTCGGCGCCGATGTCATCAAGGCGATCCGGCCGGTGACGAAGAAGATCTTCGACGTGCATCTCATGATCGCGCCGGTCGACCCTTATCTCGAGGCGTTCGCGAAGGCCGGGGCGGACGTCATCACCGTTCATGCCGAAGCGGGACCGCATCTCGACCGCACGCTGCAGGCGATCCGCGCGCTCGGGAAGAAGGCCGGCGTCAGCCTGTGCCCGGCGACATCGGAAGGCGCGCTCGAATATTTGCTGGATCGCATCGATCTGGTGCTGGTGATGACGGTCAATCCGGGCTTTGGCGGCCAGTCCTTCCTCGAATCCCAGCTCGACAAGATCAGGCGCATTCGAACCATGATCGGCGACCGGCCGATCCGGCTCGAGGTCGATGGCGGCATCACGCGCGACAACGCTGCTGCCGTGGCCGCCGCGGGTGCCGATGCGCTCGTGGCGGGTTCCGCTGTGTTCCGCGGCAAGAGCAGCGCCGACTATGCCGGCAATATCGCGGCCATTCGCGTCGCCGCGGAAGCGGGCCGGGTTCCAAAATCGCAGGATAATTCCGCGCAGCCGCTGCGTGTCGGCGAAAGCGCGCGCCTCCGGTAGACTACGGGAGCCCTGCACCCGGGTGTCGGTTGTGCCAACGCGTGCCACTTTCCTCCGGGGTTCCACGGAACTTGCCGCACAAGGCGATCGGATTCCTTCAGGCGGGGGTAACCACCGCGTCCGAGGCGAACGTTCGATTAACGCCCGCGCAATGCTAAGTGTCTCAATCTGCGGTTCAGGAACGCGAGAGAGCGCGGGGATGCGGATCGAGGATATCTGCGGGCATGAGGCCTGCATTCGGCCAGTTGGGGTGGCATGAGCATGCATCGCTTGTTCGCTGAGCAGCTTCGCTGTGCCACCGAAGCGACCGGACAGGTCGATCTCGCCAAGTTGGGCGAACTCGTCAGCGCGGCCTACGAGGCAAGCGACCGCGATCGCCAGCGGACGGCCGACGCGCGTGCCCAGACGCACGATCAGGTCGAAGAGGATTTGCTCCGGACCCGCGAGTTCCTCGATACGATCGTCGAGAATATCCCGATTGCCGTGTTCGCAAAGTGCGCGAAGGATTCCCGCTACATTCTGCTCAACCGCGCCGGCGAGGACTATTACGGCCTGCCCCGCGAACAGATGCTGGGCAGGACGCCCGAGGAGATTTTTCCGGCGGACGTTGCCCGCGTGGTCAACAAGCAGGACCGCAGGGTCGTCGCCAGTGGAATGCCGATGTTCCTCGAGGAGCACCTGCTCGAAGTCGGCGTCAAGGGCCACGACCGCGTCGTCAATTCGCGCAAGATGCTGATCTCGGACGGCGCCGGCGACCCGCAATATCTGGTCGGCGTGATCGAGGACGTCACCGAGCGCGTCACGAACCATGAGCGCATCAGTCATCTTGCTCATCATGATGCCTTGACCGACCTGCCGAACCGCAGCGCCTTCAACGCGGAACTGGACGAACGGCTGGAGCGCGCGCAGGAGGCGTCGACCAGTTTTGCGTTGCTCAGCCTCGATCTCGACCGCTTCAAGGAGGTCAACGACGTGTTCGGTCACCCCGTCGGCGACGTGCTGATGCGGGCGGCGGCGGATCGTCTTGCCGCCGAAGCCGACGGCGCCTTCGTCGCCCGCATCGGCGGCGACGAGTTCATGATCCTGATGCCCGACAACGCCCGCCGCGAGGACGTGCTGACGCTCGCCGAGCGCCTGGTCGAGGTGATCGGCAAGGAGCTCGAGATCGACGACTATCTCTCCCAAGTGGGCGTCAGCGTCGGCATCGCGGTCTACCCCGATGACGGCGTGGATCCCGCGACGCTGCTCGCCAACGCCGATTCCGCGCTCTATCGCGCCAAGCGCGAGGGCAGGGCCCGGGTCTGCTTCTTCGAATCCGAGACGGACCAGGAGCTGCGCGATCGCAGGCTGTTGCAGCACGATCTGCGGCAGGCGCTGGAGCAGAATCAGTTCCTCGTCTACTTCCAGCCGCAGGCGCGGATGGACGGCGAGATCATCGGCTTCGAGGCGCTGCTGCGCTGGAATCACCCGACGCGGGGCTTCGTGCCGCCGGACCAGTTCATTCCACTCGCCGAGGAGAATGGGCTGATCATCCAGATCGGCGAATGGGTCTTGCGCGAGGCATGCCGCGAGGCGGCATCCTGGCCGCGGCCGTTGCAGGTCGCGGTCAATTTGTCGCCGATCCAGTTCCAGGCCGGCGACCTCGAACGCTCGATCCACCAGATTCTGCTGGAGACGGGGCTTACGCCGACGCGGCTCGAGGTCGAGATCACCGAGGGCGTGCTGATCGGCGATTTTACCCGCGCGCTCAATCTGCTGCGGCGGTTGAAGGCGCTCGGCATCCGCATTGCGATGGACGATTTCGGCACCGGCTACTCCTCGCTGTCCTACCTCCAGTCGTTTCCGTTCGACAAGATCAAGATCGATCGCAGCTTCATCTCAAATCTCGAGGCGACGCCGCAATCGGCCGAGATCGTCCGCGCGGTGCTGAGTCTTGCGCACGCGCTGAATATCCCGGTCGTCGCTGAAGGGGTGGAAACCGAAGCGCAGCGTGCCTTCCTGGCGCACGAGGCCTGCGAGGAGATGCAGGGCTATCTCGTCGGCCGTCCCGACCTGATCGAGCGCTATCTCGACCTGGTCGGCGTGACGGTGGAGCGCCGCCTCTACGCCTAGCCGTCGCCGCCAGAAACGAAATGAGCCGCCGGTTCCATGCCCGCACGGCTCCAAAGTCGCAGGCAGCGCTGATAGCGTGGCCCTGGTGTACCGCCGTTACCTTGTTTGCGGCCATACGCAGAAATTTATACGCGCGGCACAGGGGGCCGGCTGTGCTTTGCCTCACACATGCCGCAACTTTGTGGCTCGGTCGGCATTGAGCTGTACGCCGCCGAGAACAATCGCCAAACATTTGTAAAGTTTGCGCCAAAGCAAAGTGGCCGCGTTGCAGCATACGTTAACGTTCCCGAGACCGATCGGCTTTGCGCAGAAAATGTTTCGCACAAGTGCAATGACCCTGACGCAAACCGGAGAAATAAGCCGGATGTGACTGAGAGGGAGATTCTCATGGAGAACGTACGTCGCTACCGGGCGCTGGCGTCCCTCTGTCGCCAGCAGGCGGCCTACCGGCCGCTCCAGAACTGGGAACTTCTCGGCCAGGCCGAACATTTCGAATATCTTGCCGAACTCGCGCTGAAGGCGCATTTCGACGCGTGCAACGCCCAACGCGACGAGGACACCACCGCAACCGCGACATGGGAGGCCCCCGTCGCGGCGTGAGAGCGTCGGGCCGGCTTCGCTAATGCGACATCAGCGTCGGGACCGTCATGGCTTCCAGCATGGCGCGGGTGACGCCGCCGAGAACGCGCTCCTGCAATCGCGAATGGCCGTAGCCGCCCATCACGAGGAGATCGAGGCTCTCGTCCGCCGCCAGCGACAGGATGGTCGGCTGAATCTCGGAGCGGGTGGCTGACAGGCCGACCGTGCGGGTCGAGAGCCCGCGCCGGCCGAGATGTGTTGCCAGATTGCCTGCCGACGCTTCGCCGGGCACCGCATCGGCTTCGTTGATCGTGATGATCACGATCTCTTCGGCGCGCGCCAGGAACGGTGCCGCGTCGCGCAACGCACGGGCGGCGAGCCGGCTGCCGTCCCAGCAGATGCCGATCCGCCTTGCCTTGAAGGCTCCTCGGAAAGTGTACGGCAGGAACAGCACCGGGCCGCCCGCCTGGAATAGGATCTCGCGGGGCACGTCGTTGTCGAACGAGCCTTGCTCCGGATCCGGCTGAAGCACGATGCAGAGGTCGTAGAGCCGCGCCATCGCACCGATCGCGCCTGCGGCGTCCGCCGGGATCGCGCCCATCGGATGGCAGCCATGGGAAACGCCGGCGTTCTTCGCCTCGGTCGCGAACACGGTGAGCGCCGTCTCGGCCCGCTCCAACGCGCGCTCGCGCTCCATTTCGAATACGGCCGCGACTGCGGCCCCACCTTCCATCACATACGCCGCGCTGGTTGCGACATACCCGACGGACACCGCATCGAGATGGGCGTTGAGGCCAGCCGCCAGCGAAATGGAGCCGTCGATCGCCGCGCGCATCGGCCGCTCGGTCGGAATGTGGACGAGAATGTCTTTGATCATGGGGACATCTCCTGGATGACCATATCTTGCCCGCCAATCTTCCATCGTTCCGGACGCCCATGTTGAGCTGCGTCAAGCCGGTGTCTTGATTCTCCGCAAAACGGCCAGCCTCCCGTCGCCTAAAGATAATGGGCGAGGCAGTCTCATTTCTTGCGGGTTTGGCGGAGAGAACAATGGAAAAGGATTCGCGGCAGCAGTCCATCGCGATCGGCTACATCTTCGCAGCCGGTATCCTGCTCGTGCTGTTGCAATGGGCATTTGCCGCCTACAACTCCGTCGAGAGCATTCCCTACAGCCAGTTCGAGCAGCTCATCGCGCAGGGCAAGGTCGCGGAGGTGTCGGTCGGGCAGGACGTGATCCAGGGCAAGCTCAGGGAGAGCGAGAAGCTTGCCGGCGGCAAGACCGCCTTCGTCACCGCACGCGTGGATCTGGCGCTGGCGGAGAAGCTGCAGGACAAAGGGATCACGGTCACCGGCGTGCCGTCAGGCGGCTTGTTCCAGATCATCCTGTCCTGGATCATTCCGGCGCTGATGTTCTATCTGGTCTGGATGTTTCTCGGCCGGCGCCTGGCCGAGCGGCAGGGTTTTGGCGGATTGATGTCGATCGGCAAGTCGCGCGCCAAGATCTTTGTCGAGACCGACACCAAGGTGACCTTCGCCGATGTTGCCGGCGTCGAGGAGGCAAAGTTCGAGTTGCAGGAGGTTGTCTCTTTCCTGAAGGATCCCAAGAGCTACGGTCGATTGGGCGCCCACGTGCCGAAGGGCATCCTGCTGGTCGGCCCGCCCGGCACCGGCAAGACCTTGCTGGCGCGCGCGGTGGCGGGGGAGGCCGGCGTCCCCTTCTTTTCAATTTCAGGCTCCGAGTTCGTCGAGATGTTTGTCGGCGTCGGGGCGGCACGGGTGCGCGACCTGTTCGAGCAGGCGCGAAAGGCCGCACCCTGCATCATCTTCATCGACGAACTGGATGCGCTCGGGCGCAGCCGTGCGCCGAGCGCCTTCGGCGGCTATGACGAGAAGGAGCAGACGCTGAACCAGCTTCTCGCCGAGCTCGACGGATTTGATCCCTCGACTGGTGTCATCCTGCTTGCTGCGACCAACCGCCCCGAGGTGCTCGATCCTGCGCTGCTGCGTGCCGGCCGGTTCGATCGCCAGGTGCTGGTCGATCGTCCCGACAAGGGCGGCCGCGTGGCAATCCTCAACGTTCACGTGAAGAAGATCCGCGTGGCGAAGGACGTGGACATCGACAAGGTGGCGGGCCTCACGGCCGGCTTCACCGGCGCCGATATAGCCAACCTGATCAACGAGGCCGCGATTGCCGCGACCCGTCGCAACGCGGAGGAGGTTTCGTTCGAGGATTTCACCGCCGCGATCGAGCGGATTGTGGCCGGCGTCGAGAAGAAGAGCCGGGTGCTGAGCACGGAGGAGCGCAAGCGGGTCGCCTATCACGAGATGGGCCACGCGCTGGTTGCCGCCAATCTGTCCGGGGTCGATCCCGTGCAGAAGGTCTCGATCATCCCGCGCGGCATCGGCGCCCTCGGCTACACCATGCAGCGTCCGACCGAGGACCGCTTCCTGCTGACGGTCGCTGAACTGAAGAGCCGCATTGCCGTGCTGATGGGCGGGCGCGCCGCGGAACGACTGATATTTGACGGCGACGTATCGACCGGCGCTGCCGACGATCTCCAGCGCGCCACCGAGATCGCGGTCGAGATGGTGACGAAATACGGCATGGACGCGACGGTTGGTCAGCGGACCTATGCACCAAAGCCGTCGATGTTCCTTCAGGCGGCCCAGGACGCGGGCGTCAGCGCGGCGGCTGACACGGGACGCGAGATCGACCTTGCCGTGCGCAATCTGGTCGAGGCCGGCGATGCGACGGCACGCAAGATCCTCGCCGAGCGCCGCTCCGACCTCGAGGCCGGCGTCGAGCTCCTGATTGCGAACGAAAGCCTGACCGCCGAGCAATTCGCGCCGTTGCGTCCGCACGGCCTGACGCGCGGCCAAGCCGCCGCGTGATGCGGGCGCAGGATGCGGGTGCTGCGCCGCCCCAGCGGCCGCAGATCGCATCTTCTTTGCCAAGATTTAATCGCGTGGACGGGACACCGTAAGGTGCGAGCGGCCATGTTGCGTGCAAGGCGACACCTGACCCAACATGGACATTTCGACATGAATGACCGCGTCAATTCCGACATCACCACGTCCCGCACGATCTTGAAGCCGCGCCGGCTTGCGCTGCTGGGCACAGTGGCCGCGCTTGGCGTCGCCGTGCTAGCGGCTTCTCCCGGCGCTTCACCGCTCGGCGTAACCTCCTTCATCGCGCCGGCCCAGGCCGCGGAAAGCACTGCGACTCCGCCGGGCTTCGGCGACCTCGTCGCCAGGGTCAAACCTGCCGTCATCTCGGTGCGGGTCAGGATCGACCAGGACAACGACAAGAGCGCGATGCTGCAACAGAACCGGATGGATTCCGACGAGGACGCGCCGTTCGACCAGTTCTCGCGTCAGTTCGGCTTCCGCTTTCCGGGTGGCACGAACGGCATGCCGCGCCAGCGTCACCAGATGGTCACGGGCGAAGGCTCCGGCTTCTTCATCTCAGCCGACGGCTATGCCGTAACCAACAACCACGTCGTCGACCACGCCGAGTCCGTGCAGGTCACCATGGATGACGGGGCGAGCTACACCGCAAAGGTGGTCGGCACCGATCCGAAAACCGACCTCGCGCTGATCAAGGTCGACGGCAAGAAGGACTTTCCCTTCGTCAAGTTCTCCGACCAGAAGCCGCGGATCGGCGACTGGGTTGTCGCGGTCGGCAATCCCTTCGGCCTCGGCGGCACCGTGACCGCCGGCATCGTCTCGGCCAGCGGCCGCGACATCGGCAATGGGCCCTATGACGACTTCATCCAGATCGACGCGCCGATCAACAAGGGCAATTCCGGCGGCCCGGCCTTCGACATGAACGGCAACGTGATCGGCGTGAACACCGCGATCTTCTCGCCGTCGGGCGGCTCGGTCGGCATCGGCTTCGACATTCCGGCCACGACCGCAAAGCTCGTCGTCGCGCAGTTGAAGGACAAGGGTGCGGTCACCCGCGGCTGGCTCGGCGTGCAGGTGCAGCCGGTGACGTCGGAGATCGCCGACAGCCTCGGCCTGAAGGAGGCGCGCGGCGCGATCGTCGACAATCCGCAGGACAATAGCCCGGCGGCAAAGGCCGGCATCGAGGCGGGCGACGTCATCACCGCCGTCAACGGCACCGCGATCAAGGACTCCCGCGATCTCGCCCGCACCATCGCCACGCTGGCGCCCGGCACGTCCGTGAAGCTCGACGTCTTCCACAAGGGCGCGAGCAAGACGGTGACCCTCGCGCTCGGCGAACTGCCGAACGAGCGGCAGGCCCAAGGAAAGGCCGACGAAGGCAAGGCGCAGCCGGACAACGGCTCGCCGCGCCTCGGGCTCAGCCTGGCGCCGGCCGGCGACGTGCAGGGCGCCGGCCAGAAGGGCGTCGTCGTCACCGAGGTCGATCCGCGAGGGCCGGCGGCGCAGCGCGGCATCCAGACCGGCGACGTCATCCTCAATGTTGGCGGCAAGCCCGTCGCCAATGTCGACGACGTCCGCTCCGAGCTGGCGCAGGCCAAATCGTCCGGCAAGACCAGCGTGCTGTTGCAGGTCAGAAGTGCGGACGCGACCCGGTTTGTCGCGGTGCCACTCGCGTAAGTCGAGCTCGTCCAGCGCAAATCCAAAAAGGCGGCCTTCGGGCCGCCTTTTCTCGTTTGCATCCGAGATACCCACAGGCCGCCGATAACATTCTCGTCAACGGCAGCATTGGTGACGGGTTCGTCCGAAAAAGCCGCGTTCGCTCGTCAAAGTTCGAAATCGTGTGTGGCCTTGGCGGCAATGAAGGCGCCCAGGCAAGTTGCAAGAGTGGAACTTCGGACGTCCGGCCGTCTTGTGGAACCGGCGGTTCGTATTTGATCGGTGCCGACATGGATCGATTGAAGCTCTCGCTGAGGTGTGCGCTGCTCGTGGCGCCGTTCGTGCTGTCGGCTGGAAGTGCCCTGGGGCGTGATGACGGCCGCTACGCCGATTCGCCGCTCAAGCCCTGGTTCGACAGCCTGCGCAGCCATCTCGGCCCGTGCTGCTCGGACGCCGACGGATTTGCCGTCTCCGATCCCGATTGGGAGTCGCATGACGGGCACTATCGCGTACGCCTCGATGGCCAGTGGGTCGATGTGCCCGATGAAGCCGTCATCACCGAGCCGAACCGCGCCGGCCGCACCATGGTGTGGCCGGTGAAGACCGCGTTTGGCATCTCGATCCGCTGCTTCATGCCGGGCAGCATGATCTAGCGCCGATTGCCACTACCGCTTGGCGGATTTGCGCCTGGACGTTTTCTTGCTCGTCTTTTTCTTGGATGCCTTCTTCTTGGATGCCTTCCGCTTCGAGGCTTTCTCCGGGACCTTCTTGCCTTTCTTGCGCGCCTTCGACAGGCCGATTGCGATCGCCTGCTTGCGGCTCTTCACACGTCCGCCGCGGCCGCTCTTTGCCGTGCCCTTCTTGTAGCGCCGCATTTCGCTTTCGACGTCGCTGCCGGAGCTGCGCGAGTAGCGGCGTTTCTTTGCCTTGCGTGGTTCCGAAAGCGCGCCCGCTACGTTCCGGAATGCGCGATGCAGCCTGGCTAGAAGGAATTTGCCAGTTCGATCTCCGCCTCGAGCACCTGGATGCGGCGCGCAGCTTCAGTGAAGGACAGATCCCGATCATATTGCGCGGGCTGATAGGCCTCCTCGCTGAGCCGCTTCAACCTCAGGCCTTGCGCCCTCGTCATCTGCTCCGCGAGGAAAGCCCTGGCGTCGTATTTACCTTGAACCTGCATCTGGCCGCTCCGTTCTGAATCGTGACTTGACTATATGTTCTTATTTTGTTCTAACAAGCCATGGACAACAGAATTAATGAAATTCGACGTAAGATCAGTGCCTTGAGGTTGGAAATGGCCGATGTCGAGGCGTCCGTGCGCGACCTCGTCGAACGCGATCGCGACTGCACAGAAAAGGCCCTGGCGCAGATGGATCTGCGCCGGAAAATCAATCTGCTGATCGGCGAATGGAAGGCGGCTGGCGGTGGTGATGTCCTGCCGGATGTTCGCCATCGTGTACGTCTTCGTTCCCTCAAGAAAGCCGCAGATCCCGTGCGCGTAATCGCGCGCCGCTGAGACATTTGGGAGCGCGCCGTGGAGGAAGACCCGGACACGTACCGGATCTTGAGACTGCGCGCCGAGATCCTCGAACTGGGGTCCGCGATCCGGCAATTGCAGCGCGAGGGTCTCGACGATGCTGCGGCCCAGCTTCTGATCGCACGCAAGCGGGCGCAGCTCGATCATCTCGTGAAGACGAACTCCGCGGGCGGTGGCCTGAACATCGCTGACCTCCGGCGCAGCTAAAGCATGCGCCGATGATGCGGCCTGAGAAGGATTGCATCGAATAGCAAAGCAAGAAGGCCCCGCGATCGCGAGGCCTTCGATGAACGGCGGCGAGCCTACTTGGCGTTGGTCGTGCCCTTGTTGTTCGTCATGCTGCCGCCCTGGTCGGAGCCGGGACCGGAGCCGCCCTGACCGGAGGGATCGGCGCTCTTGGATTTCGTGTTGGCGCCCGTCGTCTGCGAGGACGACGTCGAGGATTCATGTTTCGCCTTGTGCGACTTCGCCTGCGCGGCGAGCGGTGCGGCGGCGAGGCCGGTTGCCAACATCATGGCGAGGGCGAGCTTGGTCGTCTTCATGCGCGGGAACTCCCTGAGTTAAAATGACGCAGGCAGCCAACTGCCATCCGCCGCAGGAGTTCCCGGCAAAGCAGCCCCTGGGTTTCACGCGCGGTTCAAGATTCCTTGTCCTCGGCGATGATGAACACGATACCCGTGAGCATCGCGCCGATCGCGAACGTCGTCACCAGCGTAAGGACAAAGACGGCCGCGGCCGAATCTCCGCCGTGTTTCAGCAAATTTGCGACCGCAGGGTTGGATAGAATGAGCGCGAGACCGAAGGCAAGGCCGAGCGCCACGCCCATCATCGCATGCGTCATGATCGTGATGATGCCGGTAGGAGAGATCAGACTTGGCGACTTCTTCGGCGACTTTCTCGCACGCATGGAACCGACCTCGATCATCCGTGCAACGCAGCCGGCGATTACGGGTTCCATCGGCATGAACGATTTGTCACGTCGGGCTTCATCCGACGTTCATGCCGACCTTGCGACCATGGAGGCCGTCAACACGGGAACATTCGATATGGGTAAGGTTGTCTTTCTCTATCGCTCACTGGCCTATCGAAACGCGGCGGCCGATATGCTGCGCAAGGCGCGCAAGCTGCCGCGCGGTGCCGAGCGAAGCGCGGCCCGCCGCTATGCGATGGCGTTACGCGATCTCGCACAAACGGAAGCCTGGCTCGAAGGGCGCGTCGCCCATGAACCGCGGTCGGTGCAGCGCATGAAAGTCGCCGCGTCGGGCTAACCCGACGCGCGCTGGAGGGCGAGGGAGGTGGCGGCGTCGAACTTGCCCTGCTGCGCTGCCGCGGTCGGGGTCTTCCGGGTCAACGGCACTTCCAGGCGGCACAACAGGCCCTCGGCGCGCCAATCGAATTGCGCCTGTCCGCCGAGCTGGGACTCGACGCTCGCAAGCAGGCTCCGCGTGCCGAAGCCGCGAGACTTCGGCGTCCTCACAAGTGGGCCGCCGGATTCCTCCCAGATCAGTGTGAGGTGGTCCTCCTCGACCCGCCAGCTGATCATGAGCCGGCCCGACCGCGTCGAGAGGGCGCCATACTTGGCCGAGTTGGTGAAAAGCTCGTGCAGCGCCAGCGCCAGCGTCTGGGCGGTTGCGGGCAGCAACTGAACCTCGGGCCCCGCCAGCTTGATCTGGCCGCCGAGCGAATAGGGCGCGAGTTCCTCGTCGATCAGCTTCGAGAGTTCGGCACCCTGCCAGCTCGACAGCGACAGGATCGTATGCACGCGCGCCAGCGCGTTGATACGCCCCTCGACGGCGTTGACATAGGCCTTGACCTCGTCGGCACGGGTGAGACGCACGATCGATTGCGCCAGCGCCAGCGCATTCTTGGCACGATGATCGACTTCCCGCGCCAGCAGATTTTGCCGCTCCTCGGCCCGCTTGCGCTCGGTGATGTCCACGGTGACACCGCTCACGCGCACCACGCGGCCGGCCTGGTCCACCGTCGCGGCCGCCGTGCCGACGCACCAGCGCACCTCGCCGTCGGGTCTGCTGACGCGAAACTCGCCTTCATAGGCGCGTGCCCCGGTGTTGAACGCGGCGATCGCCTGGCCGAACCGGTCGACGTCGTCAGGGTGCAGCAGCGCCTGGATGTTGGCCGAGGTGACGTTGAAGCTCTCCGGCGTCACGCCGAAAATGCGATACTGGCCTTCGTCCCACATCCAGTCGCCGTTGACCCAGTCCCAGTCCCAGGATCCCATCTTGCCGGCGGCGATCGCCATGCTGCGGCGCTCTTCGCTCTCGCGCAGTTTTGCGGTTGAGTTCTCCAGCTCGGCCGTGCGCGCGCGAACGCGATCCTCGAGTTCCTGGTTCAGCCGTTCGAGCTCGCGGGTCTTGCGATAGAGCTCGGCGAACACCTTGATCTTGGCGCGCAGCACCTCCGGCACGACAGGCACCGGAACATAGTCGACCGCACCCATCTCATAGCCGCGCAACCGGTCGATGTCGCTCACTTGAATGGCCGAGATGAAGATCATCGCCGTCTTCTGGAAGCGCGGATGCTCCCGGATCATCGCCGCGAGCTCGAAGCCGTCGAGCTCGGGCATGCAGACGTCGACCAGGATCACCGCGATCTCGTTCTTGAGCAGCACCTCCAGCGCCTCGCGACCGGACGAGGCGATCACGAGGTTCTCGCCCAGTTCCTTCAAGATCACCTCATAGGCGAGCAGCTTGGCCGGCTGGTCGTCGACGAGGAGGATGTTGACCTTTTCGTGGTCCATTCGCGCGTCCAGCTCAGCGGTGCAGCCACATGCGGATCGCAAGCAGCAATTGATCGGTGTTGACGGGCTTGGCGAGGTAGTCGGACGCGCCGGCTTCCAGGCATTTCTCGCGGTCGCCCTTCATTGCCTTGGCGGTCAACGCGATGATCGGCAGGCGCGCGAAGGCTGGGTTCTCGCGGATCACGCCGATGGTCTGATATCCATCCATCTGAGGCATCATGATGTCCATCAGGACGATGGCGATTTCCGGATTGGACTCGACCAGCGTCACCGCCTCGCGGCCGGTCGTCGCCGTCAGCACCTTCATCCCGCGCCGTTCCAGCACGCTCGACAGCGCGAAGATGTTGCGGGCGTCGTCGTCGACGAGCAGCGCGGTCTTTCCGATCAGGTCCTCGTCGGAACTGTTCAGCTTCTCCAGCATGCGCTGCTTCTCGACCGGCAGTTCCGTGATCACGCGGTGCAGGAACAACGCGGTCTCGTCGAGCAGGCGCTCGGGCGATTCCACGCCCTTGACCACGATACTGCGCGCCATGGTGTGGAGCTCGGCATCTTCCTCCGCCGAGAGCTCGCGGCCGGTGAACACCACGACCGGAATGTTCGAAAGTGCTTCGTCGTGGCGGATCTGGTCCAGCACCTCGAAGCCGCTCATGTCGGGCAGGCGCAGGTCCAGCACCACGCAATCGCAGGGCGCTTCGCGCAGCGTCGAGAGTGCGCCGGCGCCGGTGTCGGTCGTCACGATCTCGATGTCGTCGTGATGCAGGAGCTCGCGGATCGAGAGCCGCTCGGCCTCGTTGTCCTCGACGATCAGGAGCCGCTTGCGCCGCGGCCGCGCATATTCCTTGATCTGCGTCAGCGCGGCCGAAACCCCTTCGGTCGTCGTCGGCTTGTTGACGAAGGAGAACGCGCCGCGCGCCAGCGCATGCTGGCGGTCCTCGTCGAGCGTGATGATCTGCACGGGGATGTGGCGCGTCAGCGGATTGTGCTTGAGCTGGCTCAGCACCGTCCAGCCGAGCATGTCCGGCAGGAACACGTCGAGCGAGACCGCTCTCGGCTGGTATTGCTTGGCAAGTTCCAGCGCCTCGGCACCGCGGGCCGCGACCAGCACCTTGAAACCCTTGTCGCGCGCGAGATCGACCAGCACGCGTGCGTAATGCGGGTCGTCCTCGACGATCAGGAGGATGCTGTCGCCGGGTTCGAGGTTGAGACGGTCGTCGGGAAGCTGCTCGATGACGCGCGGCTCGGGCGCCGTCGGTTGCAGCGCCGGTGGCTGGCTGTATTGCTGTGGCGTGGCGCGCGGCGCAAGTGTCGGGCCGGAATATTTCAACGGCAGATAAAGGGTGAAGGACGAGCCCTTGCCCGGTGCGCTGCGCAGATGGATTTCGCCGCCGAGCAGGCTGGCGAGCTCGCGGCTGATGGCGAGGCCAAGGCCGGTGCCGCCATATTTGCGGCTGGTGCCGGCGTCTGCCTGCTGGAACGCCTCGAAGATCAGCTTCTGCTTCTCCAGGGGAATGCCGATGCCGGTATCGGACACCTCGAACGCGATCACGGCCGGCGCGGAGTTCAGCACCGGGTGATCCGTTCCCCAGCCGCCGAGCGCGCCGCCGACCTTCAGGCGCACTTCGCCTTCGGCGGTGAACTTGAAGGCGTTGGACAGCAGGTTCTTCAGGACCTGTTGCAGGCGCTTGGAGTCGGTGACGATGCTGCGCGCGAGGTTCGGGTCGACGTCGATCTTGAACGACAGGTTGCGGTTCTCCGCCTCGTGCCGGAACGGCCGTCCGACGGTTTCGAGCAGGTTCGAGGTCAGGATTTCCTCGGCGTCCACCGTCACCGTGCCGGACTCGATCTTGGAGAGATCGAGAATGTCGCTGATGAGGTTGAGCAGGTCGGTGCCGGCGCCGTGGATGGTGCGGGCGAATTCGACCTGCTTGGCCGAGAGGTTGCCGTCCGGATTGTCGGTGAGCTGCTGTCCCAGGATCAGGATCGAGTTCAGCGGCGTGCGCAGCTCGTGGCTCATATTGGCGAGGAATTCGGACTTGTACTTCGAGGTGAGCGCGAGCTCGGTCGCCTTCTCCTCGAGCGCGCGGCGGGCCTGCTCGATTTCCTGGTTCTTGCGCTCGACCTCGACGTTGCGCTCGGCGAGCTGCTGCGCCTTCTGCTCGAGCTGGTCGTTGGTCTGCTGCAATTCGCGCTGCTGGGTCTGAAGCTCGCCGGCCAGCTGCTGCGACTGCTTGAGCAGGCCTTCGGTCTGCATCGTCGCCTCGATCGAGTTGAGCACGATGCCGATGGAGTCGGTGAGCTGCTCCAGGAAGGTCATCTGCGAGGTCGTGAACGAGGTCAGCGAGGCGAGCTCGATCACGGCCTTGACCTGGCCCTCGAACAGCACCGGCAGCACCACGAGGTTCTTCGGGGCGACGCGGAACAGCGCCGAGTTGATCGGCACCACGTCGGAGGGAATATCCGCGACCACGCGCGGCCGCCGGTCGAGCGCGCATTGGCCGATCAGGCCGTCGCCGAACGGCAGTACGCGCTGGTAGGGGTAGACGCCGTCGCCGGCGTAGGATGCGAGCAGCAGGAGCTGTGGATTGTCCTCGTTCTCGACCTGGTAGATCACGCCGGTATGCGCGTTCACCAGCGGCGACAGTTCGGTCAGCAGCAGCCGGCCGACGGTGGCGAGGTCGCGCTGGCCCTGAAGCATGTTGGTGAATTTCGCGAGGTTGGTCTTCAGCCAGTCCTGCTCGGTGTTCACGTCCGTCGTGAGACGGAGGTTCGTGATCATCGTGTTGATGTTGTCCTTCAACTCCGCGACTTCGCCGCGGGCGTCGACCTGGATCGACCGTGTCAGGTCACCCTTGGTCACGGCGGTCGCCACTTCCGCAATCGCGCGCACCTGCGAGGTGAGGTTGGCCGCCAGGAGGTTGACGTTGCCGGTGAGGTCCTTCCAGGTGCCGGCGGCACCAGGCACGTTGGCCTGGCCGCCGAGGCGGCCCTCGACGCCGACCTCGCGCGCCACCGACGTCACCTGGTCGGCGAAGGTCGCGAGCGTCTCGGTCATGTTGTTGATGGTGTCGGCGAGCGCCGCCACCTCGCCCCGCGATTTCATCGTCAGATTCTGCTTGAGGTCGCCGTTGGCGACCGCGGTCACCACCTTGACGATACCGCGCACCTGCTCGGTCAGGTTCGCGGCCATGAGATTGACGGTGTCGGTGAGGTCCTTCCAGGTGCCGGCAACGCCGGGCACCGCGGCCTGACCGCCGAGCTTGCCTTCGGTACCGACCTCGCGCGCGACGCGGGTGACTTCGCCGGCGAAGGCGTTGAGCTGGTCCACCATGGTGTTGATGGTGTTCTTCAGCTCGAGGATTTCCCCCTTCACGTCGACGGTGATCTTGCGCGACAAGTCGCCTCGGGCCACAGCGGTGGTCACTTCGGCGATGTTGCGGACCTGCGTGGTGAGGTTCGCGGCCAGCAGGTTGACGTTGTCGGTGAGGTCCTTCCAGGTGCCGCCGACGCCGGGCACGACGGCCTGACCGCCGAGCCGGCCCTCGGTGCCGACCTCGCGCGCCACGCGGGTCACTTCGGCGGCGAAGGAGCGGAGCTGCTCGACCATGGTGTTCAGGGTGTCCTTGAGCAGCAGGATCTCGCCGCGCACGTCCACCGTGATCTTCTTCGACAGGTCGCCGCCGGCGATCGCGGTTGCGACCTCGGCGATGTTGCGGACCTGGGCCGTCAGGTTCGACGCCATGAAGTTGACGTTGTCGGTGAGATCCTTCCAGGTGCCGGCGACGCCGGGCACTTCGGCCTGGCCGCCGAGCTTGCCTTCGGTGCCGACCTCGCGCGCGACGCGCGTCACTTCGCCGGCAAAGCCGTTGAGCTGGTCCACCATGGTGTTGATGGTGTTTTTCAGCTCGAGGATTTCGCCGCGCACGTCCACGGTGATCTTGCGCGAGAGGTCGCCGCGCGCCACGGCGGTGGTGACCTCGGCGATGTTGCGGACCTGGGCGGTGAGGTTGCCCGCCATCGAGTTCACGCTGTCGGTGAGATCCTTCCAGGTGCCGGCGACGCCGGGCACGTTGGCCTGACCGCCGAGACGACCCTCGGTGCCGACCTCGCGCGCCACGCGCGTCACCTCACCCGCGAAGCGGTTGAGCTGGTCGACCATCGTATTCAGCGTGTCCTTGAGCTGAAGGATCTCGCCGCGCACGTCCACCGTGATCTTGCGCGACAGGTCGCCGCCGGCGATCGCGGTCGCGACCTCGGCGATGTTGCGGACCTGGGCGGTGAGGTTACCGGCCATCGAGTTGACGCTGTCGGTGAGGTCCTTCCAGGTGCCGGCGACGCCGGGCACCTCGGCCTGGCCGCCGAGCTTGCCTTCGGTGCCGACCTCGCGGGCGACGCGCGTGACTTCGCCGGCGAAGGCGTTGAGCTGGTCCACCATGGTGTTGAGCGTTTCCTTCAGCTGAAGGATTTCGCCCGACACGTTCACGGTGATCTTCTTCGACAGGTCGCCCTTGGCCACGGCGGTGGCGACTTCGGCGATGTTGCGGACCTGACCCGTCAGGTTCGAGGCCATCGAGTTGACGCTGTCCGTCAAGTCTTTCCAGGTGCCGGCGACGCCGCGCACCTGGGCCTGGCCGCCGAGCTTGCCTTCGGTGCCGACCTCGCGGGCGACGCGCGTGACTTCGCCGGCGAAGGCGTTGAGCTGGTCCACCATGGTGTTGATGGTGTCTTTCAGCTCGAGGATTTCGCCGCGCACGTCCACGGTGATCTTCTTCGACAAGTCGCCGCCTGCGACCGCGGTCGTCACCTCGGCGATGTTGCGGACCTGTGCGGTCAGGTTCGAGGCCATCGAGTTGACGCTCTCGGTAAGGTCCTTCCAGGTGCCGGCGACGCCGAGCACGTTGGCCTGACCGCCGAGACGTCCCTCGGTGCCGACCTCGCGGGCGACGCGCGTGACTTCGCCGGCGAAGGCGTTGAGCTGGTCCACCATGGTGTTGAGCGTTTCCTTCAGCTGAAGGATCTCGCCGGACACGTTCACGGTGATCTTCTTGGAGAGGTCGCCGCCGGCGATGGCGGTGGCGACGTCGGCGATGTTGCGGACCTGCGCGGTCAGGTTCGACGCCATGAAGTTGACGTTGTCGGTGAGGTCCTTCCAGGTGCCGGCCACACCGGGCACCTGGGCCTGGCCGCCGAGCTTGCCTTCGGTGCCGACCTCGCGTGCGACGCGCGTCACTTCGGAGGCAAAGGAGTTGAGCTGGTCCACCATGGTGTTGATGGTGTCCTTCAGCTCCAGGATTTCGCCGCGCACGTCCACCGTGATCTTGCGGGACAAGTCGCCGCGCGCCACGGCGGTGGTGACGTTGGCGATGTTGCGGACCTGCGCGGTCAGGTTGCCGCACATCGCGTTCACGGAGTCGGTGAGATCCTTCCAGGTGCCGGCGACGCCGGGCACGATCGCCTGGCCGCCGAGCTTGCCGTCGGTGCCGACCTCGCGCGCCACGCGCGTCACTTCGGAGGCGAAGGAGCGGAGCTGGTCCACCATCGTGTTGATGGCTTCCTTGAGCTGAAGGATCTCGCCGCGGACGTCGACGGTGATCTTCTTGGACAAGTCGCCGTTGGCGACCGCGATCGTGACCTCGGCGATGTTGCGAACCTGGTTGGTCAGGTTGTTCGCCATCGAGTTGACGCTCTCGGTCAGATCCTTCCAGACGCCGGTCACCTCGGGCACCTGGGCCTGGCCGCCGAGCTTGCCTTCGGTGCCGACCTCGCGCGCCACGCGCGTCACCTCGGAGGTGAACACGCCCAGCTGCTTGATCATGGTGTTGACGATGTTCGCCGACTGCAGGAATTCACCGCGGAGCGGACGGCCGTCGACGTCGAGCTTGACGGTCTGGAGCAGGTCGCCTTGCGCCACCGCCGCGACCGCGCGGGTCACCTCGCGCGTCGGCCACAACAAATCGTCGATCAGCGTGTTGACGGAGCCTTCCATGTCGGCCCAGGAGCCGGAGGCGAGGCCGAACTTCACACGCTGCCGGGTCTTGCCCTCGCGTCCCACCACCTGGCCGACCAGCTCGAGCTGCTGCGCCATGCGCTGGTTGGCGGCGATGATTTCGTTAAAAGTGTCGGCAATCTTGCCGTCGATACCGAGATAGTCGCCGCTCATACGCACCGAGAAATCGCCGCTACGCATGGCCTGCAAGGCGAGTAGCAATTCCGGCCGGGAGTCCGGCTCTGACATACCGTTAGTTCTTGGCTTTGGGACGCGACGACCGGAGCGTGATGCAGATCCGGGATCGAGGTCGCTCATACTGATTCCCCCGCAGGCGTCGGCCGAATCTAAGGCGTGACGCAATTAGTCAAACTAGAGCGTCAGCCAAATTCGAAATCAAGCGCCAAGGTTGCGGCGCCTGGAAATGGAACCTGCTTTGCTCAGCCCGACGGCAATAACGACGACAAAAGCGATTAGTTCCAACCGGTTCCTAGGAATCTAGGACTGATTCGCCGCCTTTGCGATCACTTCCATGCCAGGCGGGCGGGCACCGCGGGTGGGGCGGCCGCCCGGCGGACGAACGGGGGACTATTTGTCTGCCATCGTCCGCTCCGCATCCTTCACCTGCGAACGCAGCACCGGCAGTTGGTCGCGGGCAAAGGCGGCAAGGGCGGCATTGTCGGGAGCTTTCAGATAGTGCTCGAGCAGGGCGATGGTGGATTCATATTCGGGGATCTGCGCGGCGTAGAAGGTTCGCACATAGGCTGGTCCCTCCGAATTGCCAGGTTCGCCGAGGCTTGCACTCGCCGTTGTCTTGCCGACGCGCGGCTCGGCGCCGAGCGCCTGTTGAATGTCCTTCAAGACCTTGTCGCGTTTCGCCGCTTCCTCGGCGCGCAGGACGGCGAGGTTTTTCACCTCCGCATTGCCCTTCAGGTCGGTGCTTTCGAGGAGACCCTGCTGGAAGCGGCTGAACGCGTACAGGCCGTTGATGACGTCGGTCGCCGTCGGCGTGCGGTCGCCCGGCCTTCGCTCGCCGGTGCTGTCGGCAAGCGCTGCGGTGCTGATGAACATCAGGATGATCGCGACAAGAACTCGCATCGATATCAATGACGGATGGCGTGCGAAGTTCCCCGAACGTTACGATCCGGTAAGGGGCGGTTGCGACGCGACAGTTCCGTCCCCACGTCTGATTCATGAAACAGTCCGACATCTTCAGAGACAACGCCGAGAACTGCCTGCAGCTCGCCGAGCGAGCGGAAGGGAAACCTGCCCATAAGCGCTATTCGCGCATGGCGGACGCCTGGACCGCGCTCGCGACAGAACAGGACTGGCTCGATGGCGAAATTCCGCCCGTAACGGTCCGTACCTCCCAAAGGCAGGACGCATAGGCGCTCTCGGTTTCGTGAATCGGGGTGTGAGACTGCGCACGGAATGCAAGCGACCAATCGAGGATCATTCGGAAACAGTCAATCGCGTTGATTTTCGATTTTAGAAGGAGATTTTGCAATGGCTCCACGTCTTGCACTTCTTTCGCTGATTCTCGCTTTTGGCGTCTCGGTGGCGTTCGCAACCGTGACGACGGTACGGCAGGTGCATCTGGAAAATGCATCGGCCCCGGTCCATGCGGCGCATAGCTAGCGCAGCGGCCTCTCGTCTGAACCGGAACATTCGACGCGCCGGTGCGTAAGCGCTTCGGGACATCTGGCAGGACAACTGGAGAGGCGAGAGGACATCATGGCGCATTCCGACCACGGTATCGTCAGGGATAAGCGCGCGGAGGGTCAACCGCGCGACAAGCAGCGCGCACAGACCGCGCACAAGACGCACTCGAAGGGCTCGCCGTCGCGTGAGGCGACCCGCGACTCCAAGCTCAACGACAACAACAAGACGCCGCGATCCGGCGTGATGCCGGACGATTCCGGCGGCGCCCCGACGGGCTAGTTCTCGCAAGGAACGATTCCGGGCGCGAAGAGTCGACGGATTGCTTCCGGTTGTCATGCCCCCGGTGCGCCGGAAGCAATCTCCAAGGACGGCCCTGGCACCCCTCTGTGCCGGGGTCGTTTTGTTTTGCGGGGCCGATCAGATCAATCCTCGGCGTCGTTCTCGGATTTTCCCGGCGTGTGTCCGTCCGGCCCGCGGCCAAATACACCAAACTCGCTTGATTTGATGCCCGTTGACGGGTCGATGCTCGTCTCGATGCCCGCGGCTGCGAGTCCAAACTTGAGCAGCTCGCGGACTGCCGCGGCACGCGTTGGCATGCGGTGCTTGAACCGGAAATCATCCACTGCGGCCAGCTCTTCCGGCGAAAGCATGACTTGGAGCCGCTCGGCGCGAAGGTCGTTCATGGTCAATCACGCAAATTGAGCAAGATGAGTAATTTGCTAAACCGGCCAATTTGCCGAGAGTTCCACAGGAGTCCCAAAAAGCGTCAGTTGAGCAATATAGTCTAAATAAATCAATAAGTTACTTGAAACGATTCTCGTGGAGATGCATTTCCAGAGGGAAGGGAGACGCACCATGACGGACGAGGTCAGGTTACCCCGCAAGCTTTCCGAGGAACGCGAAGCGCCAAAGCCGGTGCGTCCAAGCCATCAGAAGGTCATTGAGCAGGTCGAGCGCTGGGCCAACAGCCCGGGCCTGCAACCCCCGAGGACGGACGATGCGAAGACGGTCTGAGCCCCACACATTCGAGCAACGCCTCGACGCGCAGAGGCTGCGGCTCGAGCATGAGCTTGCGAGCTTGCCGGCCGGCGTTCAGCGCGATTCCGTTGCCGCGCGCATCGAGCAGCTTCAGACCGCGGCCGAGATGTTTGAATTCCTGATGCCCCGGGAAGCTCTGGCGCCTCGCTGACCGCGGCCAGCGTCAGGACGATGAGCGTCGTGAGACGATGCGAAGCTTTCGCCTCAGCCACCAGATCGACACGGAGACCGCGGCCCAGATTGCGACGGCAGCGACGAATGCGCCGACGGTGCTCGCCGGAACGGTGATGTAGAAGACGGCGGCGAACGCAGCAAGTCCGATGCTTCCCAGGCTGGCGCCGGCGGCGTCGAGCGCGGCGGCCTCTCGCCCGCGCCGGCGGCCGTCGAGGCCAGCCTTCTCCTTGGCGCGCCGCTCATGGCTCTCGATCAGCGTGGCGCTGGCGCAGAAGACGGCAGGAAGCGCGAGGAAAAGTCCACCGACGGTCTCGCCGAAATGTGCCCCGACAAGTCCCGCCAAAACCGTTGCCAGGCCGCCAAGCACGAAGCGAACGCCGTACTCGTACCAATGCGTCTGCTTCAGCGAAGATGACGACAGCTTGACCGGCATCAGGCTGCACCCCCGAGACCTGCGAGCAGAGCGAAAGCGGCCACGAGCCAGACTGCAAAGGCGAGGACGGTGGCAGGCAGCGCGGCGAACTGGAACCTCATCACGGTGCCGGGGCCGACGTTCCTGAGCGGCTAGTCGGCCGGATTGCGGCCGGTGCGTGGATTGATGGGGTCGGTCGGCTTGCGCCGCAATCGCTCCGGCAGGAACGGTTCTTCGGGCGAGGCCGACGGCGCCGACCGTACGTCGGCATGGTGCTGCGCGCGCTCATGCGGTGTCTGCGTGGAGTTGAACTGACGCTTCACGTCGACGCCGTCGACGGGATCGTTGACACCATGCTGGATATCGCGGAAATCGCTCATGGTTTACCTCATTCCTTTCCGGGCAGGATCTTCACCAGCACCTGCCGTGCCGCCCCCTTGATCATGCCGCTCTCGTTGGGATCGCCCTTCATCAGCGCGAGCGAGAAGTTCTTGGCCTGCTGCAAGGTGATGAGCGGCGGCAGCGGCGGCACCTCGGGGGCTGTCTTCACCTCCAGCGCGACGGGCATCTCGCTTGCGATGCAGACGCCGAGCTGGCCCGAGAACTTCGCGTAGGCGGTTGCCATGAACGCCGCCATTTCCTCGTGCCGCGCCTGCACGAAGCCGATCTTGCGGCCCGGTTCATCGCGCCGAACACGCCGTTGATGCCATCGCCAGTATACCCAAAAAACGTGCTGCACACACTGATACAGATGCTGGACGATGAAGTCGGCGACGGTCTGGGACATTGCGGGCGGATGTCGATTATCCGAAATAAAGACTCGGAGAACCACTCGTTTCCAGCGCTGTTCCTGGCGAGTCGCCGAACCCGCTCTGGAACGATCACCATCGGAACAGGTTGGTCCACACACTGGCTGAGTGGAGAATTGAGATGCTGAATCAAGGCGAACTGGACCGCAGCGAAATGGGCCGCCTGATCGGCAGCGACAAGGTCGAGGGAACGTCGGTCTATGGCGCGGATCGCAACAAGATCGGTTCGATCGAGCGGGTGATGATCGACAAGATCAGCGGCAGGGTGTCCTACGCCGTGCTCGGCTTCGGCGGATTTCTGGGAGTCGGAAATGACCACTATCCCTTGCCTTGGCAGTCCCTGAAGTACGACACCGAGCTCGGTGGCTACGTGACGGGGATTACAACCAAGGAGCTGCAAGGCGCGCCGAAATATGGTGAGCAGAGCGATTGGAACTGGGGTGACGATGCGGCGGTGCGCGGCATTAACTCCTACTATGGCGTTCCCTTCGCGTAGGCTCCGCACCTGAGGAGATCCAATGAGCAAGGAAAAGCCCACCGACGATCCCCGACATCAGAACGATTGGGGATCGCACGCCCAGACGGACAAGCCCTGGAAAGGCAATCCGGAGAAGGAGCAGCGATCGGGCGAGGCGAAGCCCGATCTGGAAAAGTGGCACGAGACCAAGACGCACTGATGAAGGTGCGCCGAGGCTGAAAGTATCACGATCGAAGAGTGCGGCATCGGCACCGCGCTATCATTCGCGATCGTCAGCTGTGCCGATGATCCCACGGCGGCGGTGCTGCGCGTCAGTGCCACTCACCCCACCGCTTCCCGTCGCCCTGGCCCCGCATGCACATGCACCTGCTTCGCATGCAGCACCTCGCCGCATTCCGAGCACACCATCACCGGGTCGAACAGCTTGCCGCAAGTCTTGTGCTCATGCAGCAGCGGGCGGCCGCGCTCGTCGCCCATGTGGATGTCGCCCCAATGCACCATCGCCATGATGATCGGGTAGAGGTCGAGGCCCTTCTGCGTCAGGATGTATTCGTAGCGCTTGGGCGCCTCGGAATAGGGGACGCGGCGCAGGATGCCGAAGCGGACCAGCTTCTTCAGCCGTTCCGACAGAAGATGCCTGGTGATCTGGAGCGAGGACTGAAATCCCTCGAACCGTCGCACGCGCAAGAAGCATTCGCGCAGGATCAGAAGCGTCCAGCGATCTCCGACAACGGCGACGGTACGGGAGAGCGAGCAGGGCTCTTCGTCCAGCGTGTCCCACTTCATGATCCGGTCTCCGGCGCGGCTCAGTAAGTCAGAAAAAGGAACTGACTTGAATGATCAGTGCAATTTGCCCATGAACCTAGCAGTCTGCCCCGCAATTTGACAGTTCTATTTTAGAACTATAGCCTTCGCTTCAAACACATGCGCACCTGAGGAGGCGACCTTGCCCAAGCGAAACGCGACAGCCGCCGTGATCGGGGCCGGCGATTTCATCGGCTCCGAGATTGCCAAGAAATTCGCTGCCGAAGGTTTTTCGGTCTTCGCCGGACGCCGCAACGGCGACAAACTGGCGCCTCTGGTGAAGGATATCGAGGCCGCCGGCGGCGAGATCCACGCGCGCTCGCTCGATGCGCGGAAAGAGGAAGAGGTCATCTCCTTCCTCGACGATGCCGACAAGCACGCGCCGCTGGAAGTTTGCATCTTCAACGTCGGCGCCAACGTCAATTTCCCGATCCTCGACACCACCGAGCGCGTGTTCCGGAAGGTGTGGGAGATGGCCTGCTATTCCGGCTTCCTCGCAGGCCGGGAAGCTGCGCGGCTGATGCTTCCGCGCGGCGGCGGCAACATCTTCTTCACCGGCGCCACGGCCTCCTTGCGTGGCGGCAGCGGCTTTGCCGCGTTCGCCAGCGCCAAATTCGGTCTGCGCGCGGTGGCGCAGGCGATCGCGCGCGAGCTTGGGCCGAAGAACATCCACGTCGCCCATCTCATCATCGATTCCGGCGTCGATACCGAATGGGTGCGGCAGCGCCGTCTCGAGGCGCTCGGTCCGAACGCGCTCGACAATCCCGACCTGCTGATGCCGCCGTCGGCCGTGGCCGATTCCTATTGGCAGCTCTATCAGCAGCCGAAGAGCGCCTGGACCTTCGAAATGGAGATCCGGCCCTTCGGAGAGAAATGGTGACCGCGACACGAGACTGCGACTAGACTGCCCCCATACAAACCGAAATCCGGGAGGAAGCCTACGTGAAGACCGCGATCACCGAATTGTTCGGCATCGAGCACCCCATCATCCAGGGCGGCATGCATTTCGTCGGCTTTGCCGGGCTGGCCGCCGCCGTCTCGAATGCCGGCGGGCTCGGCATCATTACCGGCCTCACGCAGAAGACGCCGGAGCTGCTGGCAAAAGAGATCGCGCGCTGCCGCGACATGACCGACAAGCCGTTCGGCGTGAACCTCACCTTTCTGCCGACCTTTTCGGCACCGCCCTATCCCGAATACATCGCGGCCATTGTCGAAGGTGGCGTCAAGTCGGTGGAGACTGCAGGCCGTAGCCCGGAACAGTATATGCCGGCGCTGAAGGCGGCCGGCATCAAGGTGATCCACAAATGCACCTCGGTGCGCCATTCCCTGAAGGCCGAGCGGATCGGCTGCGACGCCGTCAGCGTCGACGGCTTTGAGTGCGGCGGCCATCCCGGTGAGGACGACATTCCGAACATGATCCTGCTGCCGCGCGCGGCGGAGGAATTGAAGATCCCGTTCGTCGCCTCCGGCGGCATGGCCGATGGCCGGAGCCTCGTCGCCGCCTTGTCGCTGGGCGCAGCCGGCATGAACATGGGCACGCGCTTCATCGCGACCAAGGAAGCGCCGGTGCATCAGAACGTGAAGAATGCGCTGGTCGCCGCGACCGAGCTCGACACCCGTCTGATCATGCGGAGCTTGCGCAACACCGAACGCGTCCTGAAGAACGCCAATGTCGATCGTCTGCTCGAGATCGAGCGCGCGAAGGGCGACAAGCTCACCATCGACGACATCCACGACCAGGTCGCGGGCGTCTATCCCAAGATCATGCTGGAAGGGGAGATGGACGCGGGCGCCTGGAGCTGCGGCATGGTCGCGGGCCTCATTCACGACATCCCCTCCTGCAAGGAACTCGTCGATCGCATCATGGTTGAGGCGGAAACCATCATCCGCAGCCGCCTGATGGGGTTCCTGGATGGGACGGGGGCGACGCGAAAAGTCGCCTGACACTGCCAAACTTCTTAACCACGGCGCCACTTGACCGCTGGAATTGCGCGCGACGCTTCCTAAATAGGGGTAAATTACCCCTTTAATAAATCAATTTCAGGAGGCGTCCGTGGTCCTGAAGAGCGCTCATTTTGCTGTTGCCGTTGCCCTCGTGTTCGCATGGGGCGGCGTCGCGCGCGCTGATGACTACAAGCCTGATGAATATCTCGGTCTCGATCTGTCGAAGGCGGTGTTGTCGCCGAAGCGGCTCGGGCCGGAGACGCGGTTCGCACCGGTCGCACTCGAGGCCCGCGGCGGCAGCGAGGCGCAGGCCCGCGCCGAGCCGGTGGACGTGCCGAAGAAGGTTGCCGCCGAACGCGTGCATGTGTCGGAGCCGAAGGTCGCGCACGTCAAGCCCGCGCAGCCGCGTGGTGCGGCCCGGGCCAAACTCGCGCATCGCCACGGCAATCCGCTGGATGCGCAGGCGAGGGACACCCGCATCCAGACCTGGCCGTGCCGCTCCGGCGGCATCTGCAACTGGCAGCGCTGAGGCGCGACGACGCGCCTTCTTCACCTCGCCCCGCTTGCGGGGAGAGGTCGGATTGCGAAGCAATCCGGGTGAGGGGGTACAGGTCTATCGACGATCTCACGTGTGGAGAGAGGCCCCTCACCCCAACCCTCTCCCCGTAAGAACGCAGGGCTGTCCGGGGAATGATTCACTGTGTCGCGGAGCATGCCCGGTTTAACCGGCGTGAAGCAGGTACTTTCTGGTTGTCGAGACTCAGAAGGTGACCGGGCATGCGGTTTAGCGATAGCATTTTTGGAAGGCTCCTTGAACCGATCAATCGGCGGCAATTTCAGGCTGCTGTGGATCGTGTGGACGGGGATGCCTACGACAAGTCGTTCAAGAGCTGGGATCATTTGGTCGCGCTGATCTATGCGCAACTGAGCGGTCACGCCAGTTTGCGTGCCGTGGTGACGGGCTTCAACGCCAACCCTCAGCACCACTATCATCTGGGAACG
>NZ_FOQJ01000019.1:0-67989 GCF_900113725.1 Bradyrhizobium sp. cf659 | reverse complement strand
GATCTCCTGCCATCTACCCGTGTCGCGCCAAGCGTAAAAATAGCCCTGAACCGTCGAGTATGGCGGGAACTCCTTCGGCAAGGCTCGCCACTGGCAGCCGCTCGACAGAATATAGAAGATCGCCTGCACGATCTCGCGCAGATTAACCTCCCGCGGCCGGCCCAATCGCCGTCGCGGCGGCATCTTCCGGGAGATCAACGCCCACTCTGCATCGGTCAGATCACTTGTGTAACGCAGTCCACTGCGCTGATACTTGATACGAGCGGCTTTGGTCCACGGCATGGTGTCCTCCCTCGAATCTTTGCAAATCCGAAGGAATCACAGGCCCGCTTAAGCCGCTCACCTTTTTCGGTCAGGCTCTGAGGTGCGAACAGCGCGGTGCATTTGCACTGCGCTGAGAGCCTCGAAGGATGAAACGGCCCCCGCTGCATCGGCCGGGCCGTCGCCCTTCGAGGGCCGCTGAAGAATCGGCCACCTCAGGGTGACGGTGAGATACCGAGCTCTGAATCTTCAAGCCGTCCGCAGCACCGGCAGCGGCGGCGCAGTCGGCCTGATCAGCGCAAGCGCGATCTGGACAATGCCGGCGGCAACGGCCCGCAAAGCTGGACCGGCTCCTTTCAGGCCCCAATTGTTTTCAGAATGCTCTATGATCTGTCCGCATTACATGATGGAGGGTCGAATGCGACTCGCTTTGCTCGTTGTATTCATGCTGGTGGGGCTTTCGTCCGCCGCAAACGCTCAACGCGACTATCCCTGGTGCGTCTTCGGTGGCGAGCTCGGCTATTCCGGCGACTGCATGTATGAGACGAGAGAGCAGTGCCTGGCATCGGCGTCCGGCCGGTCGAACACCTATTGTGATATCAACCCGCGCGTGAGGTTCAGGCAGGAAGCTCCGCGTCGGACGACGTGCGACTCCCAGGGTCGCCGATGCGCGCCAAAACCGTGAGCCTCGCGTCCGGTTAAGCCGTCCGCAGCACCGGCGCCGGCGGTTGCGACGGCCGGGTCAGCGCGAATGCGACCTGCACGATGCCGCCGGCGAGGCCCAGCGCCACGCCGATGCGCCAGGCCATCGTGTACGAGCCGAGCGCGTCATACAGCACCCCTCCCCCGTAAGCGCCGAGGAAGCTGCCGATCTGGTGGCTCATGAAGGCAAGGCCCTGGATCATGGCCTGCCAGCGCAGGCCGAACATCTCGGCGACCGCGCCTGCCACCAGCGGCCCTACTCCCATCCACAGGAAGCCCATGATGGCGCCGAACAGCAACGTCGAGAACGGCGTCGCCGGCAGCATGAAGTACCAGGCGAGCGCGAGCGAGCGCAGGATGTAGATCGCGCCCAGCAGCGCCAGCTTGTTCCAGCGCTGGCCGGCCCAGCCGAAGAACAGCGAGCCCAGCACGTTGAAGCCGCCGATCATGCCGAGCGTCTGCGCGCTCAGCATCGGATCGAGACCGCAGATCGCGAGGTAAGACGGCAGATGCGTGGTCAGGAACACGAGCTGCATGCCGCAGACGAGATAGGCGCAGGTCATCACCACGAAGGAGGCATTGCCGAACGCCGTCTTCGCAGCCGTCGCGGCCGTGGCATCGCCGATGTCGTCGGCGGACGGTTTCGGCAGCGGAATCCCGTCGACGCGTCCCGCATACCAGGCGGCGGGGATCATCAGCACCGACATGATGACGAAGCCGGCGAGCCCGATGCGCCAGCCAAAGCCTTCATTGAGCAGCTGCCCGATCGGCGCCGACAACAGCGCGCCGAGCGAGCCTGCGCCGGAGACGATGCCGAGCACGGTGGAGCGCACCGTCTCAGGCACCGCGCGCGCCGCCACCGACATCGCGATCGCGGCCGCCGTGCAGGCCAGCGACGTCCCGATCAGCACGCCGGCGCCGATCATGATGCTGACGAGCCCGTTCGCGGTTGCCATCAGCACAAGGCCCGCGATGTACATCAGCGCGCCCACGATCATGATCGGGCGGAAGCCGTAGCGCACGGTCATCGCGCCCGCGAGCGGCTGGAGGAAGCCCCAGGCGAGGTTTTGGACGGCCAGCGCCAGAGTGAAATCCGAGATCGAAATGTGGATGTCATGCGTCAGCGGCTGCATGAAGATGCCGAGGCTCTGCCGCAGCCCCATGCTCAGCGTCAGCATGATCGAGGCGCCGATCAGGATGGGCAATGTCGGACGCAGGACCTGCAACAGGGGCATGTTCTTCTCCCTCGTCGGCGCGGCGCGCGCACCGGCGTCTGCAATATCAGTTGATTTTGGTTACACAGACCTGTGTACTTAGGCTATGGAAGGTGCAGGCTGTCAAGCGAAGAGGACGCGCGCTGTCGCATGGCTCCCCCGACGACTCCACAGACGATGAAAGAGCGGATCCTCGAGACCGCCGACAAGCTGTTCTATCTGCAAGGCATTCGCGCCATCGGCGTCGACACCATCGCGGCCGAGATCGGCATCTCCAAGCGCACGCTCTACAACCACTTCCCCTCCAAGGACGCGCTGATCGCGGCTTACCTCGAGCGCCGGTTCGTGCAGCCGCGTCCGTCCGACAAGCCGCCGGCCGAGCAGATCCTCGCCACCTTCGATTCGCTGGAGCGGCGCTTTGCGGCCAAGGATTTTCGCGGCTGCCCGTTCGTCAATGCGGTCGCTGAGCTCGGTCCTCACGACCGCGCCGTGAAGAAGATCGCGGTCGCCTTCAAGGAAAGCCGCCGCGCCTGGTTTCGCGAGCGGCTGAGCGAGCTCGGCGTTGCCAATGCGGACGCGCTGGCAACCCAGCTCGTGCTGCTCGTCGACGGCTCCATCGCCCAAGACCTCGTCCGCGACGACCCCGCGATGGCGCGCGCCGCGAAGGAAGCCGCGACGGTGCTGCTGCGGAATGCGGGGGTGGATGTGGGGGATGGTGGTGATGGTACGGTGAAGCAGGTGAAGCGGCACAAGCGCGCGCCACAATAATCGCTGTCGCCGTACCTTACGGTGTCATCACCTGCGAAGGCGGGTGATCCAGTATTCCAGAGGCGGTTGTGATTGAAGCGAGAAGCCGCGGCGTACTGGATTCCCCGCCTGCGCGGGGAATGACAGCGGAGCTTGTGGAGGGAGCTTCGCGCCACACCAGCCCCATTTCTTGATCCTACCAAAATGCTCCTGTCTTGCCCGACGAGTCAAACGGCGTTGCCGTCCGCGTAAGTCATTGATCCGACTAGCGTCGGCGACTGTGCATGGGGTTGTTTTCGCACTTTTTGTGCGAGCGGGCCTCACGCCGCCTGCGACACCACGCGGTTGCGGCCGTCGTGCTTGGCGCGATACAGCGCGGTGTCGGCGCGCTTGAGGACGTCGGCGACCGCCTCGCCCTTCTGCTCCAGCGTGGTCAGCCCGATCGAGATCGTGACCTCGATGCGCTTGGTGCCCTTGTGGATCGAGAACGGCTCGCCCGCGATCGAGCGTCGCAGGCGCTCGGCGACCATGCCGGCGACATGGAGATCGGTCTCCGGCATCACGATGACGAACTCCTCGCCGCCGTAGCGGCAGGCCAGATCAATGCCGCGGATCGACTTGCGGACGCGCACCGCGAATTCGCGCAGCACGTCGTCGCCGGCATCGTGGCCGTAATTGTCGTTGATCGACTTGAAATAGTCGATGTCCAGGATCATCAGCGCCAGGGGCTTGCCGCGCGTCGCGGCCTGCTCGGCGAGGGTCGCGAGATGGCTCTCCATGTAGCGGCGATTGTGCAGGCCGGTGAGCGCGTCGGTGATCGCCATCTCGATCGAGTTCTGCACGTTGTCGCGCAGGTGATCGGTGTAGCGGCGGCGGCGGATCTGGGTGCGGGCGCGCGCCAGCAGCTCGGTCTTGTCGATCGGGCGCAGCAGATAGTCGTTGACGCCGATCTCGAGGCCGCGGAGCAGCCGCGTCGAGTTCTCGGGGTCCGCGATCGCCAGGATCGGCACATGGCGCGTGCGCTCCAGCGAGCGCGCCTGGCTGCATAGCCTGAGGCCGTCGAAATTGTTGAGATCGAGCGAGACGATCAGCAGGTCGTAATTGCCCTCGGCGGCGTGGAACAGCGCTTCGGTCGGGTTCGGCTCGACGTCGACGGTGTGCTCGGCGGCAAGCAGCGTTGCCAGCCGCTCATAGGAGGACTGGCGGTCGTCGACCAGGAGGATGCGGCCGCCCTTGCCGGTGTCGGCGACCGCAGTGCGCTCCGGCGCCTGCATGCCGATCTCGAGCGAGGTGATGGCGCGCATGCGCAGCTCGTCGGTCATCATCTTCAGTCGCGTCAGCGAGCGCACGCGCGCGATCAGCACGACGTCGGAGACGGGTTTGGTGAGGAAATCGTCGGCGCCGGCCTCGAGCCCGCGGTTGCGGTCGGACGGGCTGTCGAGCGCCGTCACCATCACGACGGGGATGTGGTGCGTGGCCGGATCGGTCTTCAGGCGGCGGCAGACTTCGAAACCGTCCATGTCGGGCATCATCACGTCGAGCAGGATGATGTCGCATTCGGCGCGGCGGGAGATCGCCAGCGCCTCGGTGCCGTTCGAGGCGGTCATCACGTCGAAATATTCGGCGGACAGGCGGGCTTCGAGGAGTTTGACGTTGGCAGGAACGTCATCGACAACTAGGATACGCGCGGACACTTTGAACTCACTTCCTATCCGATAAAACGCCGGACCGTCTCAATGAATTTGCCGACCGAGATCGGCTTGGACAAATAGGCTTCGCAGCCGCCCTCGCGGATGCGCTCTTCGTCGCCCTTCATCGCGAACGCCGTGACCGCGACGACGGGAATGGCGCGCAGTTCCGGATCGTCCTTGATCCAGCGCGTCACCTCCAGGCCCGAAACCTGCGGCAGTTGGATATCCATCAGCACGAGGTCGGGCCGCATCTTCCGAACGAGATCCAGCGCCTCGTAGCCGTTGCTGGTGCCCGTGGTCTGGTAGCCGTGCGCCTCCAACAGGTCGCGGAAGAGCTTCATGTTGAGCTCGTTGTCTTCCACGATCAGGACGGTCTTAGCCATCCCGTCCTCCTGATTGGCACGAAGCCCGATACATGTGACGCCTCAGGCGCCGCTCCCCGGCGCTTCGAAAACTGGATTCAAACTAGCCTCAGATTCGCTCTAGTTTCGTTAAACCCGAGGGGCCACTTTCTGCGATGTGGTTTCCAGTTGCTTGTCGGGGGTCGCAAGACTCAGGCGCGAGACTCGGGCATATTCCAAAGTAGACACTGAAAGTTAACGGAAAGGCAAACCGGCCCCTTGAAAAAGCCTGTTCACAACCCCCGCGAAGTCGCTGAAATCGTTGCGATTCAGGCATTGTCCTTTGTCGCGGGCGAGCCCGAGCGGCTGGGCCTGTTCCTGGCCGAGACAGGTGTCGGCCCGGAGACCCTGCGGAACGCCGCCTCGGACCCGAATTTCCTCCTCAGCGTCCTCGATTTCGTGCTGCGCGATGACGCGACCGTGAAGGCCTTTGCCACGGCCTCGGAGCTGCATCCGACCAACGTTGCCGCAGCGCGGCAGGTGCTGGGCGACGCGCTCGGCGACCGGACCTGGGAGCGCGACGTGCCGTGAGCGTGCCGGAGGCGGCCGGGCCCCGCTGCTTCTGCCGGGATTGCCTGGCCGATCTGGATGTTGACGTGCAGAACTTGGGCGTGCGGCGCTGCTCCGCTTGCGGTTCTCCCCGCCTCGTCCGCCACCGTGCGCTTTCGAACCTGACCATCGCCCATATCGATTGCGACGCCTTCTACGCCACGGTCGAGAAGCGCGACAATCCTGACATCGCCGACAAGCCCGTCATCATCGGCGGGGGAAAACGCGGCGTCGTGTCGGCCGCCTGCTACATCGCGCGCACCTATGGCGTCCGCTCCGCGATGCCGATGTTCAAGGCGCTGGAAGCCTGCCCGCACGCGATCGTGATCCGCCCCGACATGGCGAAGTACGTGCGCGTCGGCCGCGAGGTGCGCCAGGCCATGCAGGCGCTGACGCCGCTGGTCGAGCCACTCTCGATCGACGAGGCCTTCCTCGACCTCTCCGGCACCGAGCGGGTTCACGGCATGATCCCGGCAAAGGTGCTGGCGCGGTTTGCCCGCAACGTCGAACGCGACATCGGCATCAGCGTCTCGGTCGGCCTGTCCTGCAACAAGTTCCTGGCCAAGATCGCCTCCGATCTCGACAAGCCGCGCGGCTTTGCCGCACTCGATCAGGAGGAAGCGCGTTTGATGCTGGCGGAGAAACCGGTCGGCTTCATCTTCGGCGTGGGCCCCGCGACGCAGGAACGTCTGGTGCAGCGCGGCTTCCGCATCATCGCCGACCTTCAGAAGGCCGACGAGATCGAGATGATGCGGCAATTTCCGAGCGACGGCCGCCGGCTGTGGCGGCTTGCCCGCGGCATCGACGACCGCCGCGTCGAGGCCGATCGCGGCGCCAAGACAATCTCCAGCGAGACCACGTTCGAAACCGACATCCGCGATTTCGCAACGCTGGAGAAGATTCTCTGGCGCCTCTGCGAGAAGACGTCGTCGCGGCTCAAGAGCAGCGAGCTCGCCGGCTCGACCGTCACGCTGAAGCTGAAGACCTCCGACTTCCGCCAGCGCACGCGCTCGCAGTCGATCGCAGCGCCAACGCAGCTCGCCGCAAAGATCTTTTCGATCTGCCGCGAGATGCTGGCTAAGGAGATCGACGGCACCGCCTTCCGCCTGATGGGCGCCGGCGTCAGCGCATTGCGCGAAGGCTCGCCCGCCGATGACACCGACATGCTCGACCGCCGCGCCGCCCATGCCGAACGCGCCGTCGACAGCCTGCGCAAGAAGTTCGGCAGCGCCGCGGTGATCCGCGGCATTGCCTATGATGGGCCGGAGAAGGAGCGGGAGTGATCGAGTCCTGCTCAACTCAGTCGCGTTCGAAGATCCGTGCGCCCGGGTAGACGCGCCTGGCATACTGAACGACCAACTGCCTATCCTGAGTTTCCAGGAACGGAGTTCGGATCTGACTAGACCCGACAATGAGGTGCCACAAGCCGTTGAGCTTCTGAATGACGACGTTCATTTGAGCTTCCTCGCAGTGACCCGAGTGGACTCAAATTGTAAGAATCTCCCGCCGTCGCTCAATTGTACCAGCGTAAGGTCAGCGTATGAGAAAGATTAGACGAGATATACAAAGGTATGTTGGCCATGGCTCAAACAGCTTCCGGCGTCGATAGCTTCGCAAGGGCTCAAACGATCCCGCCCGCCCAGGGGCTGGCACCGTGACAGGCGAACGCGACCTCAACGCGCTATTGAGAAACATGAAGCCGGAGATGCAGCCCGGCACGTTCGTGTTCTGCACGATCCCACCCGGCGAGCGCATTCCCGCGACAGTCGATCCGCTGCTGACGTTCCACGAGCAGGAAGGCACCACGCTGGTGATCCTGCGCGAAGAAGCCGAGGCGTCAGGCTTACGCCACGCGTTTGCCTCGCGCCTGATCACGCTGACAGTCCACTCCGCGCTCGATGCGGTAGGCTTTCTGGCGGCCATCACGGCGCGACTGGCCGACGCCGGCATCAGCGTGAACGCCGTATCGGCCTTCCATCACGATCATCTGTTCGTGCCCGCTGACAGGGCCGATGAGGCGATGGCGCTGCTGCAGGAGATGTCCAAAGCGAAGCCCTCCTAGCCGGGATGGAGCGTAGCGCAATCGGGATTCACGAACACAGCGGAAGCAGCTTGTCGCGCGTGAGGGGCGCGAGTTTTACTGCTTCAGGCGTGGACGGATCGAGCCAGAGAATCTCCTCGATCTCGGCTCCCGGAGCGACCGGATGCGCAATGACGATACGGAAAACCTCCGCATCGACCTGCCGGCCCGGCTCATTCGCGGCAGGCGCCGTGTATCGCCCGACATAGGTCATCTCGCTCGGATCGATATCGATCCCGAGCTCCTCCGACAATTCGCGCCTCAGCGCGGCCTGCGGATGCTCACCGGTCTCGATCTTTCCTCCGGGCTGCATGAAGCTTTCGGTGGCCTTCTTCCTGACCAGCAGGACACGTCCATCGCTCCTGCTCATCAATGCAGCAGCGATCCGAATGGAATTCTGCGACGTCATTCCGTCCACACCTCAATCCGCGACCGCCACCGCCTCGATCTCGATCAGCCATTCCGGCGCGGCGAGCGCGGAGACGCCGACGAGCGTGGAGGCCGGCGGCTCCATGCCTTCGAAGAAGGCCGAGCGGGCCTTGCCGATGATCGGGCGCAGCTCAGGCTTGTAGTTCACCACGAAGGTCGTGATCTTGACGATGTTGGCATAGCTCGCGCCGGCCGCCTTCAGCGCCAGGCCGAGATTCTGCATCACCTGCGTCGTCTGCGCGGCGAGATCGCCCTCGCCGACGATCCGCCCCTCCTCGTCGGTCGACACCTGGCCCGAGATGTAGATGGTGCGCGCGCCCGTGGCGGTGACGACGTGGGAATAAGCGGGATTGTGATGCAGGCCGCTGGGGCGGAGATGGTCGAGCTTGGGCATGGTGCTTGCCTCCCGGAGTTTGTGGTTGGGAGAGAGCGTAGCTGGAGAGGCCGCTGAGGGCTAGCCCGTCATTGCGAGGAGCTCTTGCGACGAAGCAATCCAGAATCCTTCCGCGGAGGCAGTCTGGATTGCTTCGCTTCGCTCGCAATGACGGAGGAGAGAACGGCGACCCCTTCAATTACAGGGCTTGCTGTCCTTCACGTCGAACTTGCCCATCGCGCCGGAGATGACGAAATCATTGTAGTCGAGCACGAGCTGGCGCGAGACGCCGTTCTCATAGAGCTCGAACGCCATCGCATAGATCGGCGTCTGCTCGCCCTCCTTCTGCTGGGCCTCGCGGTCGAAATAGCTGACGGTGACGGGCCAGCGCTTGAGCGATTTCATGTGCTCGTCGGTGGTCGACGGATCGGTCGAGGTGGTACGGTCGGCGGGGATCGGCTGGCCGATCACGGTCAGCGTGTTGTAGACCTTCTGACCGTCGTCGGAGCCGTCATAGACGGACAGCTCCAGCAGCGATTTGCCGTCCCTGGCGGCGGCGATGATGCGCTGGATCTGCTCGGTCGGGAACACGATCTTGCCGTCGAGCGTAAAGCTCTTCGGCGCCGGCAGCTTCAGCTTGACGTTGATGTGGTCGCCGTCGCGCTCGGCCGAGCCGTCGACCCGGCCGGCGTCGGCCTCGTTCATCCGCGTCTCGATCTTGAAGCGGTAGCTCTTGCCCGCAGCATCCTCCCAGGAATTGGAGCGGAGGTCGCTGAGCGTGACCTTGCCCTCGCCGCTGTCGAGCTCGGAGACCTGGCGGAATTCGGAGGTGTAGCCCTCGCAGGAGCTTCCGGTGAAGTTGTAGAGGATGCGGCCGCGCGCGCTGTTGACCGAATTCGAGCGCGATTTGACGAGGCTGAGGTCATAGAGCGCCTGATGCGCGAGGAACGGACCATTGGCGGCCAGCGCCCCGCCGCATGGGCCACAAGCGGCCGCCGCGAGCGCCATCACACCGAGCGAAGTCCGGAAAAGGTGCATCATGTCTGTTCCTTGAAGATGCGTCCTTGGGGACAGCAGATTCGACATTTTAATGACCGTTCCATTGCGTCGCAACTGAGGCCGTTTCACGTAAAGTTGCGGCCCCCGCCCTGAACCGCCTGCCCTGCCTCCACAAAATGCAGCCCGCCGGGGTTGCTTGCATGTGGCGGCACGATGGGCGAAACAGGACGCATCCGGCCGCCAATGGGACGCGCCGGGGTGGATGAATTTTGGACAACGAGGTCGAAGATGGCGGGCACGGTCGAGCAGAAGCTGGCGGAACAGGGCATCAAGCTGCACGAGGCGCCCACCCCCGTCGCCAATTACGTGCCGTTCGTGCGCACCGGCAATCTGCTGTTCGTCTCCGGCCAGGTCTGCTTCGATCCCGCCGGCAAGCTGATCGCCAAGGGCAAGCTGGGTGCCGGCGTTTCGATCGAAGAAGGCGCCGCGGCGGCGCGCGGCTGCGCCGTCAACCTGCTCGCCCAGGTCAAGGCGGCGCTCGGCGATCTCGACAAGGTCGCGCGCGTGGTGCGCCTCGGCGGCTTCATCAACTCGGCGCCCGATTTCCTGGACGGGCCGAAGGTACTCAACGGCGCCTCCGACCTGATGGTCGCCGCCTTCGGTGACAAGGGCCGCCACGCCCGCACCACCGTCGGCGTCGCCTCGCTGCCCGCGGATGCGGCGGTGGAGGTCGAGGGCGTGTTCGAGGTCGCCTGAGGCCAGCATCGTGCGCGCCCCTGATTGGCTGACAGCCCGGCCGGTCGCCCATCGCGGCCTGCACGACATTTCCCGTGGCATCGTCGAGAACATGCCGGGCGCGGTCCAGGCTGCGATCGCAGGCAATTTCTCAATCGAGGTCGACATCCAGCTCTCCGCCGACGGCGAGGCCATGGTTCATCACGACCATGCGCTCGGCCGCCTCACCGAGGCCACCGGCGAGGTGGTCGACAAGACCGCGGCGGAACTGAGGGCGGTCAGGTTCAAGGACACGGACGAGCGGATGATGTCGCTGTCCGACCTCTGCGCCATGGTCGCGGGCCGCGTACCTCTGGTGATCGAGGTGAAGAGCCATTTTGGCGGCGACCGCAAGCTGGTGAAGCGGATGGCCGAGGTGCTGGCGTCCTATCAGGGCCCCGCGGTCGGCATGTCCTTCGATCCCGACCAGGTGCTGGCGCTGCGCGAGCTGCTCCCCTCCCGCCCGCGCGGCATCGTCGCGCAGCGCACCTATGAGGACGAGTACTGGGCCAAGCTCACCGAGGCGCAGCGCGACGGCATGCTGTACCTGCGCCACGGCTTCCAGACCCAGCCGCATTTCGTCGCCTTCAAGGTCGACCACCTCCCGGCACCCGCCCCCTGGATCGCCCGCAATGTATTCGGCTGCGCCCTGCTCGGCTGGACCGTCCGCACGCCCGAGCAACGGACCCGGGCCGGGCAGTATGCGGACCAGATGATCTTTGAGGGGTTCGTGCCGTAGCCCTAGGGTCGTCCTGGCGAAAGCCAGGACCCATTACCCCAGGGAGGAGCCGTGGCCCGAAGCTGCAACTCCGAGTCATCGCCAAATCAAATCCTGTGGGTATGGGTCCTGGCTTTCGCCAGGACGACTCGGGATAGATCTCTGCACAATCGCTGGTACCGCGTTTGCGTCAGCACCTCAGTTCCCGCCCTCTTGAAGTCGCTGCTGCAATGCACGATCTTGGACGCGATGGCATCATCCGAAATCACGCTCGAGGCCGTATCGTCCATTGGCGAAGTGTCGCCCGAAGAGTGGGACGCCTGCGCAAATCCCGGCAAGGCTTGCAACGGGCATGGCAGGGGATCCTCATCCGGGCTCCCAGGCGATTCGGCCGGTCTCTTAAAGCCTGCCTATAACCCGTTCGTCTCGCACGCGTTTCTCTCCGCCGTCGAGAAATCGGGTTCAGCGACCATCCGCACCGGATGGGGACCCCGGCATCTCGTCGCCAAGATCGACGGCCGCGTCGCCGGCGTCGTGCCCTGCTATCTGAAATCGCATTCTCAAGGCGAATACGTCTTCGACCGCGGCTGGGCCGACGCCTATGAGCGCGCCGGCGGGCGCTATTATCCGAAGCTCCAGGTCTCGATTCCCTTCACGCCGGCGACCGGGCCGCGGCTCCTCGTCCGCGACGGCGTCGACCGCGAGCGCGTCACGGAGGCGCTGGCGAGCGGGCTGGTGGCACTGTGCGGCGTCAGCAAGGCCTCCTCGGTGCACGTGACCTTCGCGCGGGAGGCGGAGTGGAAGCTGCTCGCCGGGCACGGCTTCCTCCAGCGCACCGACCAGCAGTTCCACTGGCACAACGAGGGCTTTGCGAGCTTCGACGATTTCCTCGCCACCCTGAACTCGCGCCACCGCAAATCGATCAAGCGCGAACGCCGCGACGCGCTCGCATCCGGCGTCACCATCCACTGGCTCACCGGAAAAGACATCACCGAGGAAGCCTGGGACGCCTTCTTCGAATTCTACATGGAGACCGGCTCGCGCAAATGGGGCCGCCCGTATCTGACGCGCGAGTTCTTCTCGCTGATCGGCGCGACCATGAGCGAGGATGTGCTGCTGGTGATGGCCCGCCGCAACGATCGCTGGATTGCGGGCGCGATCAACTTCATCGGCTCGGACACGCTGTTCGGTCGCAACTGGGGCGCGGTCGAGCATCATCCGTTCCTGCATTTCGAGGTCTGCTACTATCAGGCGATCGACTTCGCGATCAAACGCGGCCTCCACAATGTCGAAGCCGGCGCGCAAGGCGAGCACAAGATCGCGCGCGGTTACTTGCCGAAGACGACCTATTCCGCCCACTTCATCGCCGATCCGGGCCTGCGCCGCGCCATCGACGACTATCTCAAGCGCGAGCGCGCCTATGTCGCCGAGGCCGGACGGGAGTTGGCCGAGCTCGGCCCGTTCCGGAAGGGCGCCGACGAGGCGCCTTGACGGTTCGCCGTCGCTGGTGACAGTAAGCGCAAAATTCCGAGGAGCGCCGAGGAGCTGATATGACCGCCTACGACCCCAACAACATCTTCGCAAAGATCCTGCGCGGCGAGTTTCCCTGCCACAAGGTCTATGAGGACGAGCACGTCTTCGCCTTCCTCGACATCATGCCGCGCGTGCCGGGCCATACGCTGGTGATCCCGAAGGCCCCTGCCCGCAACATCCTCGACATCAAGCCCGACGACTACGCCCATGTCGCCCGCGGCGCGCACAAAATCGCCGTTGCCGCGATGAAGGCGTTCAAGGCCGACGGCATCACCGTGCAGCAGTTCAACGAGCCGGCCGGCGGACAGGTGGTGTTTCACCTGCACATGCACGTCCTGCCGCGCCACGACGGCGTGCAAATGCTGCCGCCCGCGAGCCGCAAGGAAGACGTCAAGGTGCTGGAAGAGAACGCGACCAGGCTGATCGCGGCGCTGAAGGCGGGCTGATCGTTTCCACGCTGTCATTCCGGGGCGACGCGAAGCGTCGAGCCCGGGATCCATTCCACCACCATCTCTGTCGCCCGATGGATTCCGGGCTCGCGCCAAGAGGCGCGCCCCGGAATGACGGAGGAAATTACTCCGTCTGGAAATCCCCGGCTTGCGGCGCGGCCAGTGGCGTGAACTCGCAGCGGTCGGGCTTGATGTCGATCAGCGGCGTGTTGTCGAGGCAATCGAGCCCGCGCACCAGAATGGCATTGCCCTCGATGCCGACCAGCTTGACGATCGAGGTGCCGATCGGGTTGGGCCTGACCGGCGAGCGCAGCGAGAACGTGCCGCGGGTCTTCTCGTTGTTCTTCGGGCTTTGCAGGATGATGTCGCGGCGCGACTTGTCGAGCCAGTAGAGCACTTCGAGATTGCTGTAGAAATCGACGCCCTTGATGGCCGGCACGAACGGCTCGAAGATCTCGAGGCGGCAGATCGGGCCGTCGTGCCGCCCCTGCCGCGGCGTCTCCAGCCGCGACGTCCAGGGCGTGCGGATGCGGCCAATGAAGACGAGACCGGCATCCGCCGTCGACGGCAGCTCGATGGCGACCTCGCCCTCGCGGAGCTCGTTTTCGCGAACCATATTTCCTGTTCCTTGCTGTTCGGCGGCGGTTTTAGCCCAACCACCACTTGCCGGCCAGCATGAAGACTTCGCCGGCGACCACGCCTGCAAAAATCGAGCGGCGCGTCAGCAGGAAGACGACCAGACCGGCACCGACCGCGCCATAGCGCAGGACATCCGGCACGCTGGCCAGTGCGCCCGGCGGCTCGACCACGATCTGGGCGATGACGCCGGCCAGGATGGCGGTGGCGACCGCCCTCACCCAGACCAGCAGCTCGGAACCCTCGTCGATGCCGCCGCCGAACCACAGGCCCAGCATGCGCCAGATCTGGTTGGGAACGACGCCGGCGACGAACAAGACTGCGAGCGCATGCCAGTCGCCGATGAGCTGTGCGAAACTCATGCGCGCACCTCCCGCCACCAATGCACGCCGTAGGCGATCGTGCCCGCCACCACGCCGCTGACGAGGATGTCGAGGCCGGAGTTCATCTTCGCCGCCAGCGGATAGAGCAGAATCCCGAGCGCCAGCGCGACCACGTCGGCGACCTCGCGGCTGTTGCGTGCGGTCGAGAACAGGAAGGACAGCGGGGTCAGCAGCAGGATCGCCGCTCCAAGCGTTTGCGTCAGGTTGGCGGCGAGGAAATAGCCGACCGTGTTGGCGGTGAGGCATACAGAGACAAGGCCGCAGCCGAGCCCGTGGACGAAGGCGATGCGCCGCTCGCGCGGCACCTGCGGCAGGAAGCGGTGGCATTCGACCCAGAGCGTCACGGCGGTGAGATGCGCGGCGAAGACCAGTTCGCGCCGTTTCGTCGTCGGCGTACGCATCAGTGGCAGCACCGAGACCACCATCGGAAACAGGCGGATCGCACTGACCGTCACCGCGATCGCCGATTGGATGACGGTCGCGCCCGAGCCGAGCGTCGTGATCAGGATGATCTGCGCTGGGCCTGCCCAGACGAACAGCGTCGAGCAGAGAGCCCAGAGCAAGCTGAAATGGCTGTCGTGGGCGAGCGCGCCGATGCCGAGATAGGTCACGAACAGGACGACGGTGAGGATCGTTTGCGTGATCGAGCGCAGCCCCCACGCAAAGGCGCGCCAGGGACTTTGCCATTGAGGTGAATCGAGCGGAGGAAGCGCCACGGGACGGCCGGCCTGAATGAAGAATCGTGCCGGCATAACGGGCAACGCGGGCGGCCGCGTCAAGGAAGGGCGCGGCGGGGCTGGCATGCGCGCGGCCAACACCCTTGCCGTCATTCCGGGGCGCGCCCTCTTGGGCGCGAGCCCGGAATCCATCGGGCCGCATAGATTGTTGAGCAATGGATTCCGGGTTCGCGCCAAGAGGGCGCGCCCCGGAATGACGAGAGGAGAGAGACACGCCCCTACCCGCTCACACCCCTATTCTTCAGCACGAAGCAGGCGCCGCCAGCCTTGCGGATGCGGTTGCACAGATCATCCGCCTCGCTGCGCGTATCCGCACCGATGCGCACCTGGTAGAACGCGCGCGTGCCGCGGCTGCGCATCACCGAGCTCAGCAGGCTCGGATCGCGCTCGCCGATCACGGCGCTCAGCCGCGTGACGGCGCGGGAGTACATCGCCAATGCCCTGTTGCGGTCGAAGCCGGCGGCAAGCTGGACGCCCCAGATCTTCGCGGCGGCCAGCTCTACATGCTGCTCGAGCTCGGCGACGAACGGATTCGGCGCGCGCTTCAACAGGGCCATGAGATCGCGGCAACTCGTCGGCGGCACGCTCGGCGGCCCCTTGCCGGTGCTGCCGGCCTTCGCCCAGGCCTCCACCGTCGCGCCGGTGATGGCATAGACGTAATTGCGGGTCTGCTCCGGCATCGGGCCGGTGCCGGCGAGCCATTCCTGCACGCGGCGCGGCCCGGCATTGTAGGCGGCCGCCGCAAGCCCGAGATTGCCGAACTGGTTGCGCAGCTCATTGAGGAATTCGGCGGACTTCGGCAAGGCCTGCACCGGGTTGAAGGGATCGAGCAGCCCGCGCTCGCTCGCGGTGCCCGGCATGAACTGCGCGATCCCCTGCGCATGCTCGCCGCTGCGCGTCATGGGCCCCACCGCATCGGCCTGGAAGCGGCTCTCCTGCCAGATCACGCGGGCGAAGAATTCCAGCGGCAGATTGGCGTCCCGCGCGGCCGCCTCGACGATCAGGCAGATCGACTCCCGCGTGTCGCTCTCGCGCGCATCCGCGGCCTTTTGCGGCGGTGTCGCCAGCTCCTCGACGCTCGGCACCGCGACGTTGGTCCTCGCGGGCGAGCTGTCCCCTGCCGCGACCTCTGTCGCAGAGGCCAGCAGCGCGGCAACGACGAGTGATGCAATTCGCGCCAACACTGCCCACGCATCGATGTGGCGCACGCCGGCGCGGCATGCAACAAGATGATCCGCCATGTTGTGGCATCGTGCCATGGTTTGACGAGTTGCCAATATATGCTGCCTGCCCTGCTTCTCCCAATGCGCTCCCCCTCCAGGCGGATCCGCGCGATCCTTGCCCTCGCCGCCCTGGTCCTGTCCGCCGCGCCGGCCCTGGCGCAGGTCAGCTGGCGGATGACCACGGAATATCCGCAAAACAACATTTCCGGGATCGGGCTCACCACTTTCGCCGATCGGGTGGCGGCGCGCACAAACGGTTTCGTGAGCGTCAGCAACGCCTTCGACAACGAGCTCAAGATCAACTCGGGCGAGATGCCGCGTGCGGCGCTCGACGGCCGGATCGCGGGCGGGGATGCCTTTGCGGGCGCGCTGTCCGGCCTCGACCCGGTGCTCGGGCTTTCGACCCTGCCCTTCCTGGTGCAATCGGTCGACGTCGCCCGCGCCACCAATGCGCGGGCACGTCCACTCTACGAAAAGGCGTTCGCCGCCCGCGGTCTCAAGCTGCTCTATCTGACGATCTGGCCGGCGACGGGCCTCTGGTCGGATCATGCGCTCGCAGGCGCCGACGATCTGCCAAAGCTGAACCTGCGGGCCTATGATGCCAATTCCAGCGCGGTGATGCGCACGGCCGGGGCCAATGCGCAGTTCCTGCCGATGGACGCGGCGCTCGCCGGCCTCAGGGAACATCGGCTGAATGCGCTCCTCACCTCGGGCGACGGCGGTGCGGGACGCAAGCTCTGGGACTTCCTGCCGCATTTCACCGCCATCAACTACGCGATGCCGGTCTCGATCGCCTTCGTCCGCAGCGAGGCCTTCGCCGCGCTGTCCGAGCCGATGCAGCGCGAGGTGATGGCCGCGGCGGCCGAGACCGAGCAGAGCCAGTTCGCACTGCTGGCCCATCGCACGACCGAGAACTATGCGCGCATGCGCGACAACGGCGTCAACATCGCCGAGCCCGCGCCGCCGTCCCTCGTCACCGCACTCCGCAACGCCGCGACGGACGCGATCGCCACCTGGGAGACCCAGGCCGGCGCGGATGCGGCGGCGATCGTCGAATGGGCGAAACAGCAATAAGGGGAACGGTGGCGGCCATCGGCATATCGCGACTCGCCTGCGATGAAGCGACCGCTGGCCTCGCCTGTCGCTGCGTCAGTTTTTGACGGGCACCAGGTTTTCACCGCTGATGGCGCGGTCGAGAGCGTCGATCAATGCCTGAATCTCCACGAACTTGTTGCGCGCCCGCTCGGCCGTGTCGCGCACGAAGGGAGCGGCCAGCACCTTTGCATGCGCGTCTCTATCCTCGATCATGCGATCGCGGGCCTTCTTCAGGGTTTCAAGTCGCTCGCTCATGTTAGGCTCCTCTGCAAAATATCTTCGCGGTCGCAACCAGTGACTTCAGTCGAAGCCCGCCGGAAGCTCGCCTTTCCGGAAAAACACCGTCGGCTCATCGTCATAGTCACCCATTTCGGCATCGCCGCTGGACGAGAACGCAACGACGCCGAGCTTGCTCAAGGCCAGTCTCTCCGCCGTTCGCAGCGCGCCGCTTTCCGACTTGCAGACGATCGGAGAGTCGGCCTTGAGATTCCCGCCCTTGCCGGCGTTGAATGCCTGCACGACGTAGGTTGTTTGGCGGACCATGACGCCTCCTCTGACCCTGTTAGCAAACGGAATTGCCGTCAACGACTGCGAACGCCGCGCTCAGCGTCGCATCGCTTCCATGAGCGCGGAAATCCTGATCGTTGCAAAACTGGAGAAGGTGTCCGACACGGCATATGGCAAGATGATCTGGTCATTCTGCCTCATCGCACCGCAGGTATAGACGACGTTGGGGACATATCCTTCGCGCTCGGACGGTTCAGGCCGCAACAGCGGCTCGCTCGAACGCGCCAGCACCCTGGATGGGTCGCGCTTGTCGAGCAGCGCCGCACCGATCGAATATTTGCGGACGGGGCCGACACCGTGCGTCAGCAGCAGCCAGCCTTCGTCGAGTTCGATGGGCGACCCGCAATTGCCGATCTGGACGAACTCCCAGGGAAACTGCGGTTTCAGAAGGGCCTGGCCGCCTTCCCATGTGGAGAGATCGTCCGAATAAACCAGATACAGGTTCTCGTTGTCCTGCCGCGCGATCATGGCATAGCTGCCGCCGATCTTGCGCGGGAACAGCGCCATGCCTTTGTTGTGTGCCGCAGCCCCCCGCAAAGGCGTCAGTCGAAACGACATGAAATCGCTGGTCTCGATCAATTCGGACCGGATCGCCCGCCCGCTGTAGGCCGTGTAGGTCGCGTAATAGGTCTTGTGATCGCCGTCGCTGAATTGGACAAAGCGCGCATCCTCGATGCCGTTCGATTGGGATTCGGTCACGGGAAAGATGACACGCTCGCTGAGATCTTCCTCGGGCCTGAACGTCAGCTCGACCCGGTCGCCGTCCGGGCCGGATGCGCGATGGCTGATCCGCGGGAGCGAGGCAAGGCGCGCCGTCGGATCGACGGCCAGGCTCCCGTCAGCCGCGATCGTTCCGGTTCGAAACGTCAGCGACGACACGTGCCCTTCGCCGATGGCCCGGAGACTGATGACGAAGCGTTTGCCCCCCGCCGGGGCACCGGATTGATCAGGGTGCGGCACGATGCTGGGATTGAACAAGGCAGAAGCCTCGAACGAATACTCGCTGAGAAAATAAGCGCCGATCAGCTGGCGCTGGGTTTTCGAGAAGATGCCATGCGTTGCAAAAGCATCCTCCATATCATCGGCGCGGGCCTCGAACCTCTCCAGGAGGTTGCGATGTCGGCCCTCGAAATTGTCCAGGACGTCCGCGAGCTGCGCTGCAACGGCTTCCGAGCTGAGTGCGAGAACCCGCTCGACGATATGATTTGCGCGCATCTTGTCGGTCGGATTGAGATCGCGCGGTTCGGTCGCCGGCTTGAACGGCCGCACGATGACCCGCGCGGGATCGGGACGCAGATGAAGCCCCTGCCGGTTCAGGAAAGAAGGTTGTGACACGGTATCCTCGGCTCGCTGGATGAGATGGTGAAGTTCAGGCGCCCACGGCGCGCAACGCAATGGGCCTCGTCAGGCTCGTGGTGACGCGTGCAAGCTGGCGCATCTCGGCAAGGCCGAGGAGATAGCAAACCACGGACTCGCCCCCACGGTTTTCGTTGGCGCGATCGGGGTGCAGGCCGTCGCGGCAACTGCCGGTGAGCGGATCGACCAGCGCCACCGCGAGATCATTGCTGCCGAGAAACCAGGCGAAGGCCCGCGTTGCCATGGCTTTCCATTCGGCATCGCCATCCGCACGCCACGCCGTGAGGCAGGCCGCAATCGTCGCCGTTGCTTCCACCGGCTGCTGATCGAAGGCACGAGGATGTTGCCGCTGCTCGCCGAAGCCGGCGGTGCCGACCGGCCGGAATTGACCTGCCGCGGTCGTTTGTTGCGTCATGAGCCAGCTCAGCGACCTCAATCCGGCATCGAGATATTGAGGCGTTTGCGTCGCCATGCCCGCGAGCATCAGGGCCTGCGGCAATCGCGCATTGTCATAGGCCAGCCCTTCCTCGAACCACACCCAGTCCGGCGTCTCCACCGACGCCAGACAGGACATCAACCTGTCGGCGAGGGAATGCCGGACCTCCCGGGCGCGAAGATCGTCCGGCGCCACGGCGCAATATGCGTCCAGACCCAGCAGCATGAATGCCCACGCGCGGGGCGAGCGAAAGCTCTCCGCGATCGACAATGCCTGCGCGAATAAGGCAGCAGCCCACTGGCGCCGCGCCGGGCTCGCGTCCGTGCGCGCCGCCTCACCCAGGGCCCATAGCGTTCGCCCGTGACTGTCTTCGGAGCCCTTGTCTTCAAGCCAGGTGCGATTGAAGCCCATGAAGTTGCGAAATTGCCCGGTGTCGGGGTTCCACGCGTGCTGCACGAAGGCGGCAAAGCGGGCCGTCAAGACCTCCGACAGGGGTTGCTCGCCCGGATTGTTGAGGGCGCAGGCCAACAGCAACGCTCGGGCATTGTCGTCGACGCAATAGCCGTGCGCGCGATCGGGCACCGAGTGCACCGCATGCTGGAACAGGCCGACATCGTCGCACATCGACAGGAAGTGGCCGATCTGCATATCCGGCGGCGCAGGGCCACGCAGCCCCGGCGAGCCCAGGTCGGAGCGCGCAAACACCTTGGGCCGGTGACCTTGCCGTGCCGTCTCGAAGACCGACATGTAACGCTCGGCCGTGCATTCCCACGTCATCATTCGGCTCGCGGCATAGGCGCGCCGGGACATCGCCTGCCGTCGCACGTCGTCGGTGAGCAGTTTCGCGATCTCGCCGCCGATAGCGGCGGCATCGCCGAACGGCACCAGAACTCCGCATCCCTCGGTGAGCAGCTCGCGGGCGTGCCAGTAAGGCGTCGAAACCACCGGCTTCCCCAGTCCAAAGCTGTAGGCCAGGGTCCCCGACGTCATCTGGGCCTCGTTGAGATAGGGCGTGACATAGACGTCGCACATCGAAATGAATTCAAGCAACGTGGCCAGATCGACGAACCGATCGAGGAACACCACGTGATCGTGGATGCCAAGTTCACGCACCCGCGCCATCAAGCCCTCGCGATAGGCCTCGCCCTGGTTTCGAACAAGATTCGGGTGCGTTGCGCCGAGCACGACGTACACTGCGTCCGCGCAGCGCTTCAGGATCGACGGCATGGCATCGATCATGACCTCGATACCCTTGTTGGGTGATAGCAGGCCGAAGGTCAGAATGACCGACTTTCCCGCAAATCCGAGCCTGGCCTTCGCTGCGTCGGACCCGACGAAGGCGACATCGGGAATGCCGTGCGCAATCACCTCGATCTTGTCGTCCGGCACCAGGTAGACGTCACGCAACAGCTCCCGGCCCTTGTTGGCCATCACGACGACCTTCGACGACGCATCGACGATACGCTCCACGACGGCGCGTTGCTTGACCGTCGGACTGGCCAGCACCGTATGGAACGTCGTCACGACCGGCATGGTGAGGCGCGACAACAGCACCAGGATATGGGCCCCGGCTTCGCCGCCGAAAATCCCGAATTCGTGCTGAAGGCACACGATATCGAACTGGCCGGCATTGAGGAAATCCGCCGCGCGCATGTAGTCGTCGATATGGCCGTCCTTGATCTGGAAAGCGACCGCCGGAGGATAGTCATAGGCCTGACCGGGATCGGTCATCGCCACGATGCTGGTCTCCAGATCCCCGCGCGACATCGATATCGCCTTCTGCAGGTCGGTCGTAAAGGTCGCAATTCCGCATCGGCGCGGCAGCGAGTTGCCGATGACGGCGATACGGTGGAGCGGCGTCATGTCGGTACCTCGATGATTTCGTTTGATGTCGGCGCATGCCCGGCGGCGGACTTTGTCGTCCGTCCCGTGCAATCCTGCAGCAGGGATGCAATTGGATCCGGTCCCGGATAGGCGAGCAGGATGTTCATCCCGCTCGCGCCAACGTCGATGCCGGCACTATCGGCTTCGATGAAGATTGCCTCTCCGACGGTCGCATTCGCCCGCCCGACGCGCCCCTTCCCGTCGATCACGAGGAGCCAGGCTTCCCGATCGGTATCGAGCTCCCAATGCGAATTGGCCTGGAGCTCGATCCGCTCAAGCACGAAAGGCGGACTCGCGACGAGAACCGTACGACCATCGGTGAGGCGCCGCGCAGGCAATTGCATTGGCGGCGGCCCGGCATCGGAGGCGGCTACGGCGCTGTCCTCATGCAGCTCGCGCTGCCGGCCAAAATCGAACAGGCGGAATGTCGTATCGCTGCGCTGCTGGATCTCGGCAAGCACGATATTGGCGCCGATGGCGTGGATCGTGCCGCCGGGAACGAAGATGACGTCGCCTTGCGCGACAGGACGCCATTGCACATGGCCCGCAATCGAGCCGTCCCTGATCGCCGCGCGCAAAGCCTGCGGCGTGAGTTTCCGCTTCAGCCCCAGTGCAACCCGCGCGCCCAGCGGCGCCGACAGGATGTACCACGCCTCGGTCTTCCCGTTCGGCAAGCCGACGACGTGCGCGAATTCGTCATTCGGGTGAACCTGGATCGACAAGGGCTGGCTGGTGAACAGCAGCTTCAGCAGGAGTGCCGGACTGGCCGCACGCTCGTCCATACGCCCAAACCACAACTCGCCGACCGGATCAGCCGAAGCGTCGATGCTGCTCCAGGGACGGAGATCGACGCGCCCCCAGGGTTTGCGGGCGATCTCTACAGAGGCATGCTCGATGGTCATCTCCTGTCCGGCTCAAGCCAGCCGATGAAATGGCGGCGGCGACGGCTCGCGCACGAGCCCACTGAGATTCAGGGTCTCGTCGCTTTCCCCGATCTCCGAGACAACCTCGCCGACGCGATGCGCGACCATGCTGGGTCGCCCGTCATGGAAGCCAAATTGTGTATGTGACATGGCAGATCCTCCCGTTAATGGCGCTTGTTCACGCCGTCGGCCCGCTGCCACGCCCGCGCTGCCTGGTGACAAGCCTTAACAACCGCGGCAAATATTCTTGAGTTTCGCCGCAGTACGGGCTTCTTCCGCAAGGAACGGATCTTTGTACGGAGCTCGAGATATGTCGCTTTCCGGAGCTGCCGGCTTCTTTGCTTGCGGCGGAAACGCGGCGTCGTAACAGGCCAAGCGTCCGCTCGTGCTTTCGATCGCGCGGCAGTCCGGCTCTTTCGCGACAGCGCTTTGCACGAATGTGCCAAGCGCCAATGCGACAACAAGCATTTTCATGCGATGATCCTTCCTCGCGGAGTATCCGGGCACGCCGTCCGACGCTCTCGCGCTTCTCATGCCTCGAACTGGTCGAACTCGTCAGACAGCAGAATCCGGCCTTGCGGCGTGCATATCCGCACGTCGATATAGCCTTCCTGCAATAGCTCTCTTGCCTTCTTCAGAGCGGCAACCGTCGTGGCGCGGGCCAAGCTGACGTAGCCGCTCTGGTCGCGTCCGCTCACCAGATATTGGAGCGGCGTCCTATCCATGCAGAAAAGCCGCGGCAGCCACCAGGAGCAATAGAAACAGCGGGACGATCACCGGCGGCACGATCCAGTCGGCCAGATTAAATCGAGGCATGCACGCTCCTCCTCGTTCGGCGGGAGCGCTAGTGACCCTCAGTCACCGATAGATGCCATGGGAAGGGCGGTGATCGCATGACTCTACGCTTACACCCCGCCAATAGCGAGCTTTAAAACGGGACGCGCATCGACGAGGCGGCGTTGCCTCGGCCCGCGGCGTCGTTTAGTCAAGCAGCCGACGGCAATATCAACACGGGCACGGCCAGCATGGTTACAATCTATTTCGATCTCGACGGCACCCTGACCAACCCGAAGCCCGGGATCACCCGCTCGATCCAGTATGCGCTCGAGCGCTTGAACCTCGCGGTGCCGAGCGAGGACGAGCTGACCTGGTGCATCGGGCCGCCGCTGCATGCCAGCCTGAAAAAGCTGACGGGAACCGACGACCTCGCCGACCGGGCGCTGCTGCTCTATCGTGAGCGTTTTGCCGATATCGGCCTGTTCGAAAACGAGGCCTATGCCGGCATCATGGACACCTTGGCGACGCTGGCCGCGACGACGCCGCGCATGTTCGTCGCAACCAGCAAGCCCGCGGTCTACGCCACCCGCATCGTCGACCATTTCGGCCTGAAGCCGTATTTCGAGCGCGTGTTCGGCTCCGAGCTCGACGGCACGCGCGTCGACAAGCGCGACCTGCTCCGCTACGCCCTCGACGAGGCCAAGGTCGATCTCACCAGTGCGATCATGATCGGCGACCGCAGCCATGACGTGGTCGGCGCCCGGACCAACGGCATGACCGCGATCGGCGTACTCTACGGCTATGGCAGCGAGGCCGAGCTGCGGGACGCCGGCGCGCATCACATCTGCGCCGCGCATCCGGACTTGCTCGGCCATTGCCTGGCCTAAGCGCGGACCGTCTCCACCGCCGCCAGCATGCCCGTTTTCGGGTGACAGCTTCGATATTCGAAGAACTGCTCGTCTGCTGCCGCTACGGTAACCTCGTGATAGAGCCGCAGTTTGGCTGACGGCCCGAGCGTCGAGAGGTATTTCATCGCCGCGCCGAAGATCTTGACGTGGGTCGGATGTGACTCCGCCCAGCGTTCCAGCGCAGCAAGGCTCTTCCACCAGCTCTGGCCATAGGACTTTTCGCTCACGCTGCCGTCGGCGGCGAGCACATTCATGTAGCGGTTGGCGTAACAGCCGATACCGAGGCCGTCGTCGCGCAGAAAATCCATGCCCTCGCGCAGCACCGGCTCGACGTTGTCGAGATACAGCTCTCGCTCCGACGCCTCGGTGTCACTCCAGTCCTGCCCGGACCGGATCAGGCAGAGATTGTCGTGCGCCGTCACCCGCAGCCGCGCGCCGTCGCGGACCAACTCCGGCGCACCGCCGGGTGCCATCGCGTCGGTCTGCGACAGCGGAATGCGGTCGCGCATGCCACCCCAGTAAGCGTGCTCCTGCACCTCGCCGCTCATAGCCTCCGCAATGACGGCGACACCTTCGGGCCGGTCGAGCGAGGAGAACAGCGTCTCGTGCCGCGCCACAGTGGGACGCAGCCCCTCGATGAAGGTGCCGACGTCTTCCCGCGCCTTGCCCGTCCACACCTCGCGCGCCGGTGCGAACCAGGCGTCGAAGCGTGCGACGTCGTCCCAGTAGGCGACCGAGACAACGTTCTCGTAGCCGGACTGGTCGACATAATGCGCGCGATCCCAATGCGGCGGACCGTTCTCCGCAGCAAAGAGAGCCGCGATCTCCTTCAGCGCGTCCGTCGCGGCCGACGGCGCCACACCGCGATACTGCACGCCGAAATAGACCATCACGACGCGGCTGACGGCGGGCTTGTAGCGCGCCACGAAGGACGGATATGGCGGCTGGTAATCGTCCGGCACGCGCTTGTGGCGCGTGCGCTGAGTTTCAAGATGCAGAGGAATTGCGGATTCCATGGTCGTGCCCTCCCCTCGATCCGGCCATCAGCTCGCCGCCGCGGCGATGTCCGTGGGCTCGACGGTGTCGACCGGCAGTGCGAACTGCTCGACGCGCTGGTATCGCTTCTTGTTGAGCAGCAGCCGCGTGACGTCGGGCCGCGAATAGTGCCCGGCGGGATCGGCCGCATTCTTGGCGACGCCGATGGCGCCGAGGTCGATCTCGGCAATCAGGAGGCCCTCCTGATCCGGCGCGAGCTTGTCGCCGATCTGGCTGCCGTCGGGGCCGTAGATCGCGGCAAAGCCGCCGCCGACGTGCAGCAGCGCGTGCTTGTCGGGCCTGTCGCAGAGTTCGTCGATCATCGCCTGCGACACCGTCGCGCACGGCGCGAGCACGAAGCAGGAGCCCTCCACGGCATAGACACGCGAAGCGGCGTTGTTCACCTCGGCGCCGAGCGCCGGCGCGAAGGGATCGTAGAGCGAGAAGCTCGGCCAGGCCGCGACATGCACCTGCTCGTTCTGGGCGTACATCGCGTATTTCGACAGCGGCTGGAGGTGCTCCCAGCAGCACAGCGCGCCGATGCGGCCGATGTCGGGCCGCGCGTGCACGGCGAGATCGCTGCCGTCGCCCTCGCCATAGACCGTGCGTTCGGCGTGGGTCGGCCGCAGCTTGCGGCGCTTTGCGATGGTCACACCGTCGGGGCCGATCAGCCATTGCGCGAGATAGAGGCTGCCGCCGTCGCGCTCGGACAGGCCGATCACCGCCGTCAGCTTCGCCTTGCGCACGGCATCGCGCAAGCGCTCGGCCTGCGGGCTGTCATAGGACAGCGAATTGTCGAAATAGCGCTGCACAAAGCCGCGGCCGATCGCCCAGGCCGGCGAGTCCATCCAGATGTGCCAGGGGTAGCCGGGGATAAAGGCCTCCGGAAACGCGATCAGCCTGGCGCCCTTCTCGGCCGCCTCCCGGATCAGCGCGATCGACTTGTCGATCGCGGCGTCGAGGTCGAGCCAGGCCGGCGCCGCCTGCACCACCGCCACCTTGTACTTTGGATGTTCGATGCCCATTGCCGCCTCCATTGCCGGTTGATCGCAGACCTCGTCCGATGCAGTCTATTTGGCCAAGCCGGGCGGCCGGGCGCTCGACCAGGGCGGAACAAAAACTCGACCGGGCGGGATCGCCGCCCCGGTACGGAACTTGCCTGCGGTCAGGCCGGATCTGCGCCGACATGCGGTTTTGCTGGATGTGAAAGGGAGGCTTGCCGATGCCAATCCAGTTCACGACGGACGGCAGCCCCGGCTACCGGCGGCTCGCCCTCTGGCAGGACATCGTCTGCGACGTCTTCGTCGGGCTCGACTGCAAGTCCGATCTCGGCAGCGCCTTCCGCGGCTCGGTCACGCAGGCCACGCTCGGCAAGGCCGTGTGCTCCGACGTCTGCTCCGACCGCCAGCACGTGTTCCGCACGCCCTCGCGCATCGCGCGCTCGGACCAGGATTTTGTATTGGTTGCACTCGGCAATCGCGGCGATGGCGGCGTGGTGCAGGACGGCCGCGAGACCGTGATCCATCCCGGCGAGTTCGCACTCTACGACACCACGCGTCCCTACGAGCTGAAGTTCGACGGCAGCTTCACGCAGACCATCTTCAAGGTGCCGCGCGAGATGTTGCAGCGACGGCTCGGCGGCACCGAGACGCTGACCGCGATCTCGTTCGGCACTGATGCGCCGCTCGAGCGGCTCGCCTACGACTTCATCTTCAAACTGTGCCAGAACGCGGACCGGCTCGCGCCGAACAATTCCGCCGCCCTGTCGGAGCAGGCCGTCGATCTCCTGGCGATGGCGCTGAGCGAGCGGCTCGGCAAGACGCCGCTGCCGTCGTCGACGCATCGCTCCGCCCTGCTCTACCGGCTGAAGGCCCACATCCGCGTGCACCTCGCCGATCCCGACCTTTCGCTGGCGGAGACCGCGGCCGCGCTCGGTATCTCGCCGCGCTACGTGAACGACCTCCTCGCCGACGAGGAGACGTCGTTCCAGCGCCATGTGCTTGCCGAGCGTCTTGCCCAATGCCGGCGCGACCTCGCCTCGCCCGTGCTCGCGCACCGCCACATCAGCGAGATCGCGTTTGCCTGGGGCTTCAACGACCTCTCGCATTTCGGCCGCGTCTTCCGCGAACATTTCGGGATGTCGCCGCGCGATTTCCGGCAGGGCCAGCTGCGGCACTGAGCAGCCATCTTCGCAAGCCTTCGTCCTGGGCGAAGACAGCGCTCGCCAATTCCAGATTGTCTTGTGCTGCTGCGTGGATCAGGCTGGCACACATGAGGACTCAGTCCACGATAAGCGGATCGGAACTACTGCTCAGCGTAATCGCGATCCGGCTCGCGGTGTTGGTCATGGCAGGCTGGAGCCTGACGCTCTTGCCGCGGCAGGTTCACAACAGCGAAATTGCTTGCCTCCCCTCACCCTCGGCAAAGTTCGAGGCGCAAGCAACAGCGAAGATCGCCGGCTCGCGCCTCGCCGATACCGGGTTCGATGACATGCGCCTGCACGATTAGGGCGTGAGCGCATCGCTGGGAGATGCCACCCGGGCCTTCATTGCCTCACTCATGGGAAGCTGGAGGTTTTGTCCCTTCGGCGGAATCGGTGCCTCGAACCATTTCGCATAGAGCTTGTCGAACGCACCGGATGCCATCTTCTCCTTGATCGCCGCATCGACCAGCGCCTTGAACTCCGGATCGTCCCTGCGGGTCATCAGCCCGTAATAGGACGGCGCGTAGGTCGCCACCAATATGCGGAACGCCTTGGGATTGGACGCGTTTGCGACCAGCCCGGCGATCAGGATATCGTCCTCGAACCACGCTGTCGCTCTTCCCGTTTCCAACATCAGCAGCGACTCGGCATGGTCCTTGGCCTGAACGATCATCACATTCAGCTTCTGATCGTCGATAACCTTCTTGGCGACCGCGAAATTCAGCGAGCCCTGTGTGATGACGACCGTCTGCCCATCTAGGCCTTTCGGCTCCGTCACTCCCGAGGCGGCGGACACCAGCCAGCGCGGCGATGCGACATAGGTCGCAATGGAGAACGAGACCTGCTTCTGCCGCTCGGCGGTGTTGGTCGTGCTGCCGCACTCGACGTCGATCGTTCCGTTCTGAAGCAGTGGAATACGATTGGACGCATTCACCGGGACATATTCGATGCCCAGTTCCGGCCGCCGCAGCACGACCCTGATCGTGTCGGCCACCGCTGAGCAAAGATCGAGTGAAAGCCCGGTGGGCTTCTGATCCGATCCAAGATAAGCGAACGGGATGGAAGCCTCGCGATAGCCGAGGCTGATCTTGCCAACCTCCTTGATCTTGTCGAGGGTCGGACTCGCGGCCTGCGCCGCCGGCAGTTGGAACAGTGCGAGCGATGCGGCGGCAAGAGCGAGCGTGGACGAACGTCTGCGGATCATGTCAGCCTCCGGACTGTGCTCAAGCGGCGGGGTTTCGCGACAGCTCGTCGAGGCTTTCCCGCAAGGCGCGATCCAGGATCTCGACGGCGCAGTCGATCTCCTCGATCGAGACGGTGAGCGGCGGCGCGATACGCCATACCGATCCGCGTTCGGGCCGGCGGCGGATGTTCATGCTCAGCCCGTATTCGAAGCATTTCTTGGTCGTCAGCCCGCCGAGCTGGTGGGCCGCCCGCCGGCTGTTGCGATCGGTGACGAGCTCGACACCGAGCAGAAGGCCCATGCCCCTGATGTCGCCGATCTGCTCGTATTTCTGCTGAAGTCCCTCGAACCGGCCACGCAGATAGCTGCCCATGACGTTGGCGCGCGCGACGAGCTTCTCCTCGGTAATCACGCGCAGCACCGCGAGCCCGACCTCCGCCAGCAGCGGGTCGGAGACGTGACTGGTGTAGTAAGTGAAGTGATCGTCGTGCAGCTTGCTCTCGATCGCTTCGGTGGTCGAGACCGCCGCGAGCGGCAGCCCGCCGCCGAGCGTCTTCGACATTGTCATGATATCGGGCACGACGCCGAAATATTCCGATCCTGTCTTCTTGCCGATGCGCCCGAACGCGGTCTGGGCCTCGTCGAAGATCAACAGCATGCCGCGCTCATCGGCGGCCCTGCGCAGCGCCTCCATGAAGGCTTTCGGTGGCACCAGCACGCCGCCGGCGCTGATCACGGGCTCGGCGATGATCGCCGCGCCCCGCCCGCTCGACTGCATGTCGAACATTTTGAGCGCAAGCTCGAGATTGGAGAGCGCGGATTCTTCGTCGCTGCCCTTCGCGATATAGGGCCGGTAGGCGTTCGGCTCGGGGATCACGAACACGCCGGGCGGCGGCACGCCATAGCCCTTGCGATCGCTCGCCATCGAGACCGAGGCCGCGCCGCCGGTGATGCCGTGCCAGGAGCCGCCGAGGACGAGCACCTCGTAGCCGCCGGTGTACATCTTGGCCATCCGAAGCGCGACTTCGGTCGCTTCCGAACCGGTGTTGATGAAGATCGACCGCTTGAGATCGCCGGGCAGCCAGTCCTTCGCGAGCACCTGGGCGAGCTCGGCCACCACCTCGGGGATCATCCCACTGAAGAGGTGGAACGCTTTCTTCCCTGCCCTCTCCACCGCCGCAACGATCGCGGGATGGTTGTGGCCGATCGTCGCGCACATCTGCCCCGAGGTGAAATCGAGATAGTCGCGCCCGTCGCTGTCGGTGACGATCGTCCCCTTCGCGGAGGTGAAGAGGTTCGGGAACACGTCTCCGCCGTACCGGACCAGAAATTCATCGGCGGCATGTTTCAGCGTTGAAGTCATGGGCTCTCCTCGGGCAAGCGGCATCCGCCGCGCGGCTGCGCGGCGCGGCGATGCGGGGTCCGCTCACCGGTCTCGGGTCAGGTTTTGGGCACGAAGCTGTTGCGTCGGAGCGTTCGCGGTACGAAACTTGCCCGTGGCAACGTGGAAATTCGTACCGGGCAGGCATGATGAGCGCCAGTTCAAAAAACTCAGCAGCCGATGAGCTGGAGTCAACGGAGCGGCCGCGAATGCCGCCGCTCAAGGCACTGTCAGCGTTCGAGGCCGCCTCGCGTCACGGCAGCTTCAGCCGCGCCGCCGAGGAGCTCGGGGTCACGCCCTCGGCAATCAGCCATCACATCCAGAAGCTCGAAGACTTCCTTGGCGTTCGCGTGTTCTCGCGGCATGCCGGCCGCGCGGTGCTGACCAATGCCGGTCGCCTCTATGCCGGCGAAATCGAGCGCGCGTTCGGCACGATCATGGGCGCGACGCGGCTGGTGGCGCCGCAATCGCAGCGCGATCATCTGTTCATCGCGAGCGGTCCGAGCTTTGCCGCCAAATGGCTGCAGCCGCGGATCGGCAATTTCATCGGCCAGCATCCGGAGATCGGGATCAGGCTGTCGACCATCGCCGATCTGCGTGATCTCGAAACCATCCGCTTCGATCTCGCCATTGCCTATGGTCGTCCGCCCGTCCTGAACGGACGGCAGATCGAGCCGCTGCTCGCCGAGCGCCTGCGGCCACTCTGTAGCCCGCGGTTGATCGAGCAGCTCGGGCTGCGCGAGCCCGGCGATCTCGCCCGCGCCACGCTGATCCATTCCTCGAACGCCCTGACCTGGACCGACTATCTCCGCAAGGTCATCGGCGCGAGCATCAAGGCGCGGCACGAATTGTGGTTCGACCGCTCCACCATGGCGATCGATGCCGCGGTCGAAGGTCTCGGCGTCGTGCTGGAGAGCGAAATTCTCGCCGCCGAGGAGCTCGACAAGGGCACGCTCGTCGCGCCGTTCCACCAGCCCGAATTCGAAGTGGAGACGATCTCCTACTATCTCGTGCGATCTGCCGAGGCGAAGGGGCGCAGGCATGTCGGCGCGTTCGAGGCCTGGCTGCGCGCGAAGATCTCGGCCGCGAACTTGCAGACGACAAGCATGGCCTAGCAAATACGAACCGCGCAAAGCAGAGCCGCCATGTGCGCGCGCAATGGTGCGAGGCGCCTGCTTGCGCTAACTTCGACGCCAAGGCCGCACGGATCAATCCGCGGCCAGCCGAGGAGGATATCGATGGAATACCGACGCTTGGGCCGGTCCGGCCTCATGGTGCCCGCTTTGAGTCTGGGAACCGGCACCTTCGGCGGCGTCGGCCGCCTCGCTGCTTGGGGCACCACGGACGCGAACGAAGCGCGGCGGCTTCTGGATATCTGTCTCGAGGCCGGCGTGTCGATGTTCGACACCGCCGACGTCTATTCGCTCGGCGAGTCCGAGCGTGTTCTCGGCGAAGCGATCAAGGGCCGCCGCGACAAGGTTTTGGTCTCGACCAAGGCGACGTTCCGTTTCGGCGACGGCCCCAACGACATCGGCTCGTCACGGCAGCATCTGCTCGCCGCCATCGACGGCTCGCTGAGCCGGCTCGGCACCGATTACATCGACCTGTTCCAGCTCCATGGCTTCGACGCCTTCACCCCGCCTGAAGAGGTGCTCGCCACCCTCGACGTGCTCGTGCGCGCCGGCAAGATCCGCTATGTCGGCGTCTCGAACTTTTCAGGCTGGCACCTGATGAAGTCGCTCTCCGTCGCCGACAAGCATGGCTTTCCCCGCTACGTTGCCAATCAGACCTACTATTCATTGATCGGCCGCGACTATGAGTGGGAGCTGATGCCGCTCGGCCTCGACCAGGGGATCGGCGCCGTGGTCTGGTCGCCGCTCGGATGGGGACGCCTCACCGGAAAGATCCGCCGGGGGCAGCCGAAGCCCGAGGTGAGCCGCCTGCCCAAGACGGCCGAGTTCGGGCCGCCCGTGCCCGACGAGCACGTCTATCGTGTCGTCGATGCGATCGACGAGGTCGCCAAGGAGACGGGAAAGAGCGTCTCGCAGATTGCGCTGAACTGGCTGCTCCAGCGTCCGACGGTCTCGACGCTGATCATCGGCGCGCGCAACGAGGCGCAGCTTCGCGAGAATCTCGGCGCGGTCGGCTGGTCGCTGACCAAGGACCAGGTCGCAAAGCTCGATGCCGCCAGCAAGGTGACGCTGCCCTATCCCTATTGGCACCAGCGCACGACCTTCACCGACCGCAATCCGCCGGCGGTGTAGGGCGCGCCCGCCCTTGAGCTGTATCAAGCGAACTTGCAGCGACCATGGCATTGTACGGCCTCGCGAGGCTTCCGATGCGCCGATTTGCCATGAAGGCTCTGTTCACGGCCCTCACTTTCAGAAGGGGTGAGAGAGAGGGGATCGATTGGGATCGCCGCATCCTGATCTTCTCGACGGCGGTAACGATCGCCTTGATCACACTCTACGTCTGGGGCAAGGCAAACTCGCGCTGGGAATGACGAGGAATGCTCGATGAAGAGGTTCGCGCCGGCCCTGCTGGTCGTTGGCGTGCTATGGAGCACCGGTGGTCGAGCCATGGACGTCGAGCACCGGCACGCTGAAGCAATGTTGCAGCGGATGTGCTCGCGGTGTCACGCGGTCGGCAGGACCGGCACGAGCCCGAACAAGGTGGCGCCGCCGTTTCGCCGCCTCGGCGAGAACAAGCTCTACGATCCCGATTTCATGCAGCGTCTTCAGGATGGCTACAGCAGCATTCACCGGTTCATGCCGACGTTTCGATTCGGCCGCGACGACGCCGAGGCCGTGGTAAACTACCTCAGAGCGATTCAGGAGCCGCAGAAGCCGAAATAGCCATCGGCTTTGGCTGGAACCATCCCGGGTCGGACCAAGTTGCGGACCAGCAACCGCGCCTCAACCGAACACGTTCACCATGTCGTCAACCACGATCGTGCATGCCGACGGCCTGCCGCAGCCCCAGCGCAACCAGGCGGTCCTGACCATTGCGCTCGGCATCATCATGGCGGTGGTCGACAGTGCCATCGCCAACGTCGCGCTGCCGACGATCGCGGCCGACCTTAACGCGAGCCCGGCCTTCTCGATCTGGATCGTCAACGGCTACCAGCTCGCGATCACCATCTCGCTGCTGCCGCTGGCTTCGCTCGGCGAGATCGTCGGCTATCGCCGCGTCTATCTGGTCGGGCTCGTGCTGTTCACGCTCGCGTCCGCCTTCTGCGCGCTGGCCCATACGCTGCCGCTGTTGACGGTCGCACGCATCATCCAGGGCTTTGGCGCCGCCGGCATCATGAGCGTCAACGCCGCGCTGGTGCGCTTCACCTATCCGCGTAGCCTGCTCGGCCGCGGCATCGGGCTCAACGCGCTCGTCGTCGCCTTCTCGGCCGCGGTCGGCCCGACGCTCGCGGCCGGCATCCTCGCGGTCGGAAGCTGGCCCTGGCTGTTCGCCATCAACGTGCCGCTCGGCGCGGTGACGCTGGTGCTGGGCCTGCGCAGCCTGCCGCACACCAAGCCCGCGAGCCATTCCTTCGACTGGCAGAGCGCGGGTCTGTCCGCGATCACCTTCGGTGTCGGCATTGCCGCGATCGACAGCGTCGGTCATGGCGAGGCCGCGCTCACCTGCCTCGTCCAGTTCGCAATCGCGATTGTCGCCGGCGCGCTGCTGATCTATCGCGAGACGCACATGACCTCGCCGCTGCTGCCGGTCGACCTCTTGCGCATCCCCGTCTTCGCGCTGTCGATCGCGACCTCGATCGCATCGTTCTGCGGGCAGATGCTGGCCTTCGTCGCGATCCCGTTCTATCTCCAGAGCCGCTTCGGCTATTCCGCCGTGCATATGGGCCTCCTGATCACGCCGTGGCCGATCGCCCTCGCCTTCGCAGCCCCCCTCGCCGGCCGCCTGGTCGAACATTATCCGGCTGGCCTGCTCGGCGGCATCGGGCTCACGCTGTTCGCCTGCGGGCTCGGCGCGCTCGCCCTCCTGCCGGCCGCGCCAACGCCGCTCGACGTGATCTGGCGGATGGCGCTGGCCGGGGCCGGCTTCGGCCTGTTCCAGACCCCCAACAACCGCACCATGATCGCCGCCGCCCCGCGCGAGCGCGCCGGCGGCGCCAGCGGCATGCTGGGCACGGCGCGGCTGCTCGGCCAGACCACGGGTGCGGCACTGGTCGCCCTGTTCCTCGGCCGCTACCCGATCGACGGAACCCGGATCGCGCTCCTCACCGGCGTCGGCTTTGCGCTCTGCGGCGCGGTGCTGAGCATGCTGCGGCTCTCGCCCGCAGGCGCGCGCGGCGCCGAGCATGTCCGCGTGCAGGACGACCAGCGCCTGCGCGGCGAATAGAACCGGCCCACGCGCAGGTTTCCGCCCCTTCTCCACACAACCGGTGCGTGGCTTAACTATCTGGACCAACGACGTATTGCCCTCGCGCTCTGGTTGCGCTTCACTGGCGGCGGGACAAGGGGCATTTCATGCGATCATTTGGAATTGTGGCGCTCAGCGTCATGCTGGGCGGCTGCGCGTCCGTCACGCGCGGCACGACCGAGAATATCAGCATCTCATCGACACCTTCAGGCGTTGAAGCCGTCGTCAGCGGAATGGAGGTTCCGACCACCTGCACGACGCCATGCTCCGTGGTCGTCAAGCGGAACGCCGACATCTCCATCACCTTCCAGAAGGAAGGCTACGAGCCGCAGATCGTGCCGCTCAGCCGCGACATACCGACCTCCGGCGCCGCCGGCTTTGCCGGCAATCTTCTGCTGGGCGGTGTCGTCGGCATGGGGGTCGATGCCGCGACGGGCGCGGCAACCGATCACAAGCCGAATCCGGTCATCGTGACGATGCAGCCGTCCGCCCCTGCCCGCGCACGGCCACCCGCGCCGAAGAAACCGCGGCCGCCTGCGGCACCTGCGCCTGACACCGGCACTTAAAACCCCGCATTGCGACACAAACAAAAAGGCCGGCATTTCAGCCGGCCTTTTCGATTTCATCGCGCGCCGATCAAGCCTTGACCAGCGGACCCTTGGAGGTCGGCCCCTTCGAGCCGCCGGGGCCGCCCGGCTTGGGCTTGCCCGGCGGACGCTTGCGGGCGCCGGGCAGCTTTTCCTGCTTCGGCGTGACCGGACCCTCGACGAACTCGAAGCCGATCTTCTCCTTGGTCTCGTCGGCCTCGTCCTTGACCAGGACGACGCGGACGTGGCCACCGCTCTTGAGCTTGCCGAACAGCACCTCGTCGGCCAGCGGCTTCTTGATGTGCTCCTGAATCACGCGGGCCATCGGCCGCGCGCCCATCTGCTCGTCATAGCCGTGCTGAACCAGCCAGGTCTTGGCGGGCTCGGACAACTCGATGGTGACGTCGCGGTCGCCGAGCTGCGCCTCGAGCTGAAGCACGAACTTCTCGACCACCGTGCCGATCACCTCGACGCTGAGATGGCCGAACGAGACGATGGCATCGAGGCGATTGCGGAATTCCGGCGCGAACTGCCGGTTGATCGCCTCGTGGTCGTCGCCTTCCCGCTTCGAGCGGGTGAAGCCGAACGCCTGCTTGGCCAGATCCGAAGCACCCGCATTCGTGGTCATGATCAGGATCACGTTGCGGAAGTTGACCTGCTTGCCGTTGTGGTCGGTGAGCCGGCCGTGATCCATGATCTGGAGCAGCACGTTGTAGAGGTCGGGATGCGCCTTCTCGATCTCGTCGAGCAGCACCACACAATGCGGATGCTGGTCGACGCCGTCGGTGAGCAGGCCGCCCTGGTCGAAGCCGACATAGCCGGGAGGCGCACCGATCAGACGCGACACGGTGTGCCGCTCCATGTATTCGGACATGTCGAAGCGCAGCAGCTCGACGCCGAGCGACGCCGCGAGCTGCTTTGCGACCTCGGTCTTGCCGACGCCGGTCGGGCCGGAGAACAGGTAGCAGCCGATCGGCTTCTCCGGCTCGCGCAGGCCGGCACGCGCCAGCTTGATCGAAGCGGCGAGCGACTCGATCGCCTTGTCCTGGCCGAACACGGTGCGCTTCAGCGTCTGCTCGAGATGCTTGAGCACCTCGGCATCGTCCTTCGACACGCTCTTCGGCGGGATCCGCGCCATCGAGGCGATCGTGGTCTCGATCTCCTTGATGCCGATGGTCTTCTTGCGCTTGTTCTCGGCAACCAGCATCTGCGCCGCGCCGGATTCGTCGATCACGTCGATCGCCTTGTCGGGCAGCTTGCGGTCGTGGATGTAGCGCGAGGAGAGCTGCACCGCAGCCTCGATCGCCTCATTGGTGTACTTCAGCCGGTGGTAGTCCTCGAAGTACGGCTTGAGACCCTTGAGGATCGCGATCGCGTCCTCAACCGTCGGCTCGTTGATGTCGATCTTCTGGAAGCGCCGCACCAGTGCGCGGTCCTTCTCGAAGTGCTGGCGGTATTCCTTGTAGGTGGTCGAGCCCATGCAGCGGATCGTGCCCGAGGCAAGCGCCGGCTTGAGCAGGTTCGAGGCATCCATCGCCCCGCCCGACGTCGCGCCCGCACCGATCACGGTGTGGATCTCGTCGATGAACAGGATGGCGTTGGGATGCGCCTCGAGCTCCTTCAGCACCTGCTTCAGGCGCTCCTCGAAGTCGCCGCGATAGCGCGTGCCCGCGAGCAGCGTGCCCATGTCCAGCGAGAACACGGTGGCAGCCGCCAGCACCTCCGGCACCTCGCTGTCGACGATGCGCTTGGCGAGGCCCTCCGCGATCGCGGTCTTGCCGACGCCGGCTTCGCCCACGAACAGCGGGTTGTTCTTCTGCCGGCGGCACAGCACCTGGATCGCGCGGTTGATCTCGGAATTGCGTCCGATCACCGGATCGATCTTGCCGTCGCGCGCCTTCTTGTTGAGGTTGACGCAATAGGTCTCGAGCGCTTCGCCCTTCTTCTTGGCGTCGTCGCTGCCCTTGGTCTCGGTCTCCTCGTCGACGCCGCGCACGGGGCGCGCCTCGGAGACGCCCGGCCGCTTGGCGATGCCGTGGCTGATGTAGTTGACGGCGTCGTAGCGCGTCATGTCCTGCTCTTGCAGGAAGTACGCGGCGTGACTCTCGCGCTCGGCGAAGATCGCGATCAGCACGTTGGCACCGGTCACCTCTTCGCGACCGGAGGATTGCACGTGGATCACCGCGCGCTGGATCACGCGCTGGAAACCGGCGGTCGGCTTGGCATCGTCGGCGCCATCCGTCACCAGATTCTCGAATTCGGTCTCAAGGTAGTTGACGAGGCTCGTGCGGAGCTTGTCGAGATCGACGCTACAGGCGCGCATGACGGCGGCTGCATCGGAGTCGTCGATCAGGGAGAGCAAGAGATGCTCAAGCGTCGCGTATTGGTGATGACGCTCGTTTGCGATCGCCAGCGCACGATGCAGGGATTGTTCAAGGCTTTGGGAAAAAGTCGGCATTCGCGTCCTCTATGGCCCCCACCATCATGATCGTCCTCGCCCGGTCAGGCAACAACAACCTTTGTCACATATAGTTATACAAGACCGCGGCGAAAGACCGGTTCCGCGACTCGGCAGCTAGCCGTCTGCGGTATTTTTCGATGCAAAACCCGTTCCGATTTGGGCGGGATCGGCGCCGGTTCAGAATTCCTTAGATCTGCCGGCTGCGACGGACATCGCGCGCAGGCATCGCGCGGCGGTCACACTGCGACATGCACAAGCAAGAGCCGGCTACGAACGCGCCGCGAGTTGACCTATTTCTTCTCCATCACGCATTGCAGCGGATGCTGGTGCTTGCGGGCGAAGTCCATCACCTGCGTCACCTTGGTCTCGGCGATCTCGTAGGTGAACACGCCGCACTCGCCGATGCCGTGGTGGTGGACGTGCAACATGATCTTGGTCGCCGCCTCGACGTCCTTCTGGAAGAACTTCTCCAGCACGTGGACCACGAACTCCATCGGCGTGTAGTCGTCGTTCAGGATCAGAACGCGATACAGGTTCGGCCGCTTGGTCTTCGGCTTGACCTTGGTGATGACAGAGGTGTTCGGGCCCGTCGGGCTGCCGGAACGGTTCTCGTCGTTGCTCATCCGGGGAGCGCGGGCGGCGGCGGCCGCAGACAGGTCAAGGCTGGAAGTCAATTGCGACATGGCTCAGGCGTTCAAATTCCCCACGGAAGCGGTAACGGTCCGCCGCGCGGCCCCGCCTTTCGGAGCTTCGCGCCGGCGCACCGCGTTTTTTGGATCGCCGCTTCCAACCGGTCCGGTCCAAACCAGATCGATTGCGGGAATATGGGCCTGCCCCCGGCTCGCCGCAAGCGTGCAAAGATCCGGCTGCGGCGGTCCCGATTCCCGATCCGGGCGATCCTGATCAAGGTTAATCAATCCGGGCCGGTTTGACAAAAATTTCCGCCGCGCCCGTCTCGAACATGGTGACCAGGAACCCGGCCGTTAGTGCGACTGCGACGGCTTCGCGCGGGATCATCTCCGGTCTACTACGGTACCTGCTGTTCAATCGGGTGGCGCGAAAGCGGGCAAAATCGCAAGTTTGGAGGATTGCCGTGCTTCGCCTGCCCTGCCCTGTGTCAGCCGCATCGGTCGACAGCTCGCCCATCTTGCAGCGGCCGAGCACAGGCCCGCTCTCCAATGCAGGCGGCGCTCAACTCGTCGGGCACCATCACCACGTCGCAGATCAGCACCAAGGCGCAGGCCCATGTCGACGTGCTGTTCACCGGCACCAACTCGCTGCCGACGGTCAGCGTCGCCGGCACCTGAACCGCGAGCGCCAGCATTAATCCCATGAACACCACGCCGACGAGTGCGACCTTGGGCGTGCCGTCATACTGCGCGCGCAGCACCGACAAATTCTACTTTGTCAGCTCGGCGAACCAGACCGCGCGCTGAGACGGATCGGTCGCGACAAACGAAAAAGCCCGGCTTGTTCAGCCGGGCTTCTTGCTTCCAGGATGTCCAGGAAAGGTTAGTTGGCGGCCGGGGTGAACTTCGACACGATGGTCTCGACCGGCTTGAACGCCTGCTTGGCGAGGTCGCTGTAGAGGCCGGCGATCTTCTGCGATTCCGCGACGAAGGTCTCGTAGGCGGAGCGGGCGAAGTCGGTCTGCGCTTCCATCGCCTTGTCCAGCGACTTCACGCCGGAAAGCTTCTCGACGAAGGACTTGGTGTCTTCGAACGACTTCTTGGTGTAGTCGCCATAGGCGCTGGCGATCGCCTGGAGGCCGTGCTGCACCGAGGTCGCGGAGGCGACGCACTGCTCGAACTGCTCTTTCCCGTAGCTCTGAAAGTCTTCAACCTTGAACATTTCGGAATCCTTTTCCCTGGCTCGCGTCGGGAAGCCCCGGCTCCCTGACTCTGCCCACAATTAGTGCAACGCACAAAAAAGTCAAGAATCTTGTGCGACGCACAAAATTTAGATGCAAACCGTGGAGATTCCCGGGGTTTCCCGCAAGGGTTCCTTAAGCTTTTGGAAACCGCGGACCCCTACCTTGATTCCCTGGACGTGTTCAGCTTCCGCAAGCGGCCAAAAGCCGTTTGAGAACATCACCTTAGCCAGAACAGCGGCTCAGGCCCAACGTCCCCCGCGGCGGACACCCGCGGAGGGGCAGCCTGAGCAGGTAATGATCCCGGGTCCATTGGGCACAATTTCGCCTCACGGGCCGGTGATCAAGTCAGAAACGGGGACGGGGTTTCATGCTTCGTAAAAACTTGTCTTCCTCGCGCTTGGCGCGGGTCGGGGTTTTCGGGCTTCTTACGGTCACCACCGCGGTCATCTTCACCACCGATGCCGCCGAGGCGCGGCGTCACCGCCGCCATTACGCGCACCACCGGGTGCAGCGCGATGTGTCCGAGAGCTCCAGCCCTAAATTCGCGTCGATCATCGTCGACGGCAATTCCGGCTCCGTGCTCCAGGCAACGAGCCCCGACGGGATTCGCCATCCGGCCTCGCTGACCAAGATCATGACGCTCTATCTGCTGTTTGAGCGTCTTGAGTCCGGCAAGATGAAGCTCGACACCGAGATGCCGGTGTCGCAGCACGCCGCCGATCAGGATCCGACCAAGCTGAACCTGCGTGCCGGCCAGACCATCCGTGTCGAGGACGCGATCAAGGGTCTCGTCACCCGCTCCGCCAACGACGCAGCCGTGGTGATCGCGGAAGCGATCGGCGGCGACGAGGACGACTTCGCCCAGATGATGACGCGCAAGGCGCGTTCGCTCGGCATGTCCAAGACGGTCTACCGCAATGCCAACGGCCTTCCCAACGACGAGCAGGTCACGACCGCGCGCGATCAGGCCACGCTCGGCCGCGCCATCCAGGAGCGCTTCCCGCGCTACTACCGCTATTTCGCGACCTCGACGTTCAACTGGCGCGGCCAGTCGATCCGGAACCATAACCACCTGCTTGGCAGCGTCGAAGGCGTGGACGGCATCAAGACCGGCTACACCCGCGCCTCCGGCTTCAACCTCGTGACCTCGATGCGCCGCGGCAACCGCCACCTGATCGGCGTGGTGCTGGGCGGCCGCAGCGGCGGTTCGCGCGACGCCATCATGCGCAACCTGCTCGCGGAGAATCTCGAGAAGGGCGCGACCACGCACACCGTCGCCGCGGTCGCCGAACGCAACGGCTCTGACGCCGCTGCCGAGGTCGCGGATGCGTCAGATACCCCGGCCCGCTCCGCTCCGCAGGTCCAGGCCGCGGCCGCCCCTGCTCCCGAAGCGGCCCCCTCGCGTCTCGCCTCGCGCCTGTCCACGCTTGCGGCTGCCACCGCCGCAATGCCGCCCGCTCAACCCAAGCCTGAGGCTCGGCCGACTGAATCCAAGATCGAGCCCGCGCCGCTCACCAATGGCGTGATCTCCAGCCAGCCGCTCTCGATCATCCCGGGCTCGTCCGAACCGATGAAGCCGGTCCGGGTCAAGACGGTGCAGGTCAAGGCCGGCACGGTGAAGGTCGCCTCCGCCGCGCCGGCTCAGGTCGCGCCGCAGGTTACCAGCACGGTTGCGTCCCGCTCCGACGTCGCGGAAACCTCCGGCGCCGTTGTCGCCCGGGCCGATCTGATCAACAAGCCCGAGTTCCAGAGCCAACCGGAAGCGCCGAAGGCAGAAGTCGCCCGCACCGAGCTGCCGCGGCAGCCGGCCGGCTTCGGCACCGGCAACGGCGTCCTCGGCGTGCTGCCGGCTGCAACCGCCGCCGCGCCCGCCCCGGCCGCTCCGAAACTCGCGTCCGCCGACCCGGCGCCGCAGCCGATCCAGATGAGCGCCACCACCAAGCCGGTCGTCACCCACAGCGGCTGGATCGTCCAGGTCGGCGCGCTCGAAAGCGAGAATGAGGCCCAGCAGCGCATCGATGCCGCGCGCAGCTCAGCCCGCGGCCTGCTCAGCAAGGCCGATCCGTTCACCGAGCCGGTCGTCGCCAAGGACAATCGCAAGCTCTATCGCGCCCGCTTCGCCGGGCTCGAGCGGGATCAGGCCGAAGCCGTCTGCCGCGCCCTGAAGCGCGCCGACATCTCCTGCATCACCGTCCGCAACTGATCTCCTGCACCGTTCCGAAAAAAATGCCCGCGCCTTGCGCGGGCATTTTTGTTTTCGGCATGCGGCTAGCCAAAGTCAGTTCCGCGACAACCTCTCGTCAACGATTTACGGTTAAATTTTTACTCAAGAGATCGACCACGCCGACAATGGCGGGCATCGGGGCGACGACAGACAGAGCAAACGGAGCTCACGCGGTACGGGCGTTTGTAGCGTGGTGCCGGAGTTAGCCGTTATGCGTGCGAAGCAGAGTATCCTTGGCCTCGTTTACCCGGGCAGCGAGATACGTCGAGCCCCCCTGGTCGGGATGGAGTTTCTTCATCAGGGACTTGTGGGCCCGGCTGATGTCGTCACGCCCCGCTCCCGGCTGCAAGCCAAGGATCTGATAGGCCTCCTCCGCCGTCATTTTGCCGCTCGCCGCCGTGCGGCGCTGCCCCCCTGCCGCATCGCCCTGCGCGTTCTGACGCCAGGCGGGAAACCGGCGGTCCAGATAGCTTTCAAGTAAGGCCACGCTCTCGGCGTCGAACGCCGGGACCATCGCCAGCAGGCCGGCGAGGTCGAACTCGTCGAGATCGTGCCCGGCGTGAGGCCCGGCAACGATCTGGCCTCCGAGCCGGCCAGAATCGTGGTCGAGCCGCATGTCGAGGAATTGCGAGCGCACGCGCGAGGACTGCCCGGGCGCAGGCGCCGCACCGCCACCGAACAGCCCGCCGATATTGCCGAAGCCGGCGTTCGTCAGCGGAGTCCAGCCGAGCAGCCCGGCGCCGAAAATCCCGAGCGGGATCGCGACCGCCAGCTCGCCCCGCAAGCCCGTGAAAGCCGCGACCGCCAGCGCCACCACGCCGCCGCCGATCTTGATGGTGCGCGCCAGCACCGCAGGATTGGCGGCGCGGAACATCTGGAGCAGCAGATAAAGCGTGATAACGGCGACAGCGCCGGCGATCAGGGTCATGGCCAGAATATAGGCGCCCTGTCGTCAAAAAGCATGGCGTCCTTTCGCCCGTCCGCATTTGGCAGATGTGACCTATTACTTCATCTGGCCGATCAGCTGGGCCGCACCGCTCGTGCTCTTCGCCAGCTTCAACAACGCCTCGCGGCCGCCGGCGGCATAGGTCGCGGCTGCCCGCAACAGCTCGCGCAGCTGTGCCGCCGCGCCGGGATCGAAACGGCACCAGGCTCCGCCGGTCAGGCGCGCGATCTCGCGAAAGGTCTGCTCGGCTACCGCGTCATGCCCCTCCTGAAACACGAACACGGGCACCTTGAGCATGCCGAGCTCGCCGGCCTTGGCGCAGAGCTCGTCAACCTTCTCCTCCATCGCATCGCCGACGAAGACCACGGCCCTTACGCCCGATGCGACCGCCTCGCGCCGCGCCTCGCTCAGCACCTTGCCGATCTGGGTGTCGCCGCCGCGGCAATCGATCTTGCTCATCAGCGTCGCGAGCCTGGTGCTGTCGGAGATCCACCCTGTGGCACGGCACTCGTTGAAGCCGCGATAGTAGACCAGCCGGATGTCGAGACTGCCGAGCGCCGCGGTCTCGCGAAACATGTCGGCCTGGAGCGCACAGGCCATGTCCCAGGTCGGCTGCCGGCTCATCGTCGCATCCAGCGCGAAGATCAGCCGCCCTTTCGCGCCGGGAGCATGCGGTGACAGCGCACGCGCCTTGGCGACAAAGGCGGCGATATCGTCCGAGGCCGACGTCCCTGCCTGCGGCACCGCGCCGCCGGCTTGCGGCGAGACGGCATCGCGGCCGCGCGGTTTGATGGGTTCGCCCGACATCCCTTGGCCCTGCGTGAACGACTAATGTGGTTAGCGCGTGCAGCCCGGTCAATGTGCAAAGCCTCCGCGGGCGAGCGCCGGCGGAGGCTTTGAAGGTCGTTTCTGACGATGATGAATACGTCAGCTCTTTGCGGGCGCCATCAGGGCGACCGGACCGGGCTCGAGAATCTTGGGCGGGGACGATTGCGTATCGACCGGCGCCACCTCGCTGTCAGTCGCGCTCAGGAACTTGTCGAGCATGCCCTGGATCGAGTTCTTGGCCGCATCCGGACCGGTGTCGCGCATGTCGTTGTGCTGGAATTCCGTCTTCACGACCTGGATGCCGGCCTTCTCGCATTCCTCGTCGCTCGGGATCACGCCCGCATCCGCCTTGAACTGCGGATCGGTGGAGCGGAACGACAGGATCTTGAACTTGCCGGCGGTGACGAACGGCACGCGCAGATTGTCGAGCGTGACGACCTTCTTGACCTCATCCGGATACTGCTTGGCGAAGTACATCGTGATGTCGCCGCCCATGGAGTGGCCGACCATCGTCACCTTCTCGTAGTCGGCGTTGGGCTGAACCTTCTTCATCTCCTGCATCGCCAGATGGATGTTGGCAACGCCGCGCAGGATCTGCGGCAACCGGCCGACATAGAGCTCGCCGGGCTTGGTCACCATCGGAGGATCGGTCGGCAAATCATGCTGCGGGCTCACGACGAGGTAACCGCGCGCAGCGAAAATGTTGGCGAGGAAGCCGTACTCGGTGTTCTTGACGGTGTTGCCATGGTTGATCACGGCGACAGGCATCGTGATCATGCCGGCATCGGCCTGCATTTCCTTGTCGCGACGGATCGCGATATCGACAGGCACCGGACGGTTGTCGCGCGAAGCGTCGTAGAAGGTGATGGTCTCGTGCCTGATCGCCCACTTGCTCGCCGTGAAATAGGCGACGCCGCAGAGGGCACTGACCGAAACCAGAACGGCAATTCCACGCTTCATTTTCGTCCTCAGCCTCAGGCTCTTGCGGCCTGAATCCCTGTTGAAAATCGTGTTGTTCCGGAGCTCTTCGGCCCCTGGTCGCCTATTCGCTAATATATGTCACAGGCACGTGACAGGAAGGCCAAATATTGTGAACTGGCAGCCCTTTCATTGTGCGCCGCACACGTTTCTTGGGCACTCCTCTCTCATATGACTACGTCAGGCTGTAGGTCACCATCTGACTCAACCGGTCTCGATTGGGTTCAATTTCGCAGTAAACGTAGAATGAAAACGGCCGAAGGCGGGCTCAGTTCCCGCGGGGACCAGCCCATGAGGTTGCCCGGAAGTAGCGATATACCGCTAACTTAGGCGCCGAGGATGTCGTGGACCTCGAGCGGCTTGTCGACCTGGCTGAACCACTCGGCGCGGTTGGCCGCGCGGCGGCGGCCGCGCTCGTCGAGCGGCAGCTTGAGCTGGCGGAGCAGGCTCGTCACCTCCTCCCGTGCAGTGAGATGGCCGAGATTGGGCCGCATGCCGAGCGTCGCCTCGTCGATCTCGTCGAGGGCGGTGAGGCCACGCGGGAAGAATTCGCGGTAGACGACGCGTTCGGCAAAGCCGTCGACATAGCGGAAGCCGAGCCGCAGCGACAAATCCTTCAACCCGTCGGCGACGAGCTGCTTGTTGCGCGAGCCGAGCATGGACAGGCGGTTGCGCACCACGATCCAGTCGGTGCTCGAGCCGTCGAGCTGGCGACGCTTGCGGCGGCTATCCCGCACCATCTCGGCATAGTGGCTCTCGCCGGTGACCGCATAGTTGGCGGGGTCGACGGTGCCGAGCACGTCGAAATCGAGGAAGCTGTCGTTGATCGGCGTGACCAGCGTGTCGGCCATCGAATGGGCGAGCCGCATCAGGTAGCTGTCGGTGCCGGGCGTATCGATGACGATGAAATCGAAACTGCTCTCGACCGCCGAGACCGCTTCCATGAACTGCTGGAACTCGGAGTTCTCGTTCTCGGCAATCTGCATGGTCTCGCCGAGCTTGATGCAGCGATGCACCGGCAGCTCGAGGTCGAGCTTGGTGCGACGAGCCCAGGCGGCGCGGTTGTCGATGTAGTGTGTGAAGCTTTGCTGGCGGCAGTCGAGGTCGATGGTGGCGACGCGCTGACCGGCCTTCAGGAGCGCAACCGCGATATGCAAAGCAGTGGTCGATTTGCCGGAGCCGCCCTTCTCGTTACCCAGCACAACGACGTGCGCCGAGCCCGATTGGCCTTGGCTAGCCTGCACAAGCATGGTGATCCTCAGCGCCCCTAAGCAATATCTTCGAGTTGACCGCGTCTGCGGTCAAGTGAAATGCGTGACAGGATAACGAAATCACAGCGCGCTAGTCTTCATCATGAATCGCGTCGCCGCATCACGTCTGTGATCCAACCCACAATGTTGCGACAGCCTCCGCAGCTTGGCGCGGGATGCTGTGCCGCATCCGGATGCATGGCGTCCACGATCGCTGCTTGTTAAGGTTAGCCGGCTGCGCCGCAGGCCGCGCCCAACCCATCCCCAAGCCCCCCGAGTCCCGATGCAACGAAGCCCCCTGATCGCCCGCACGGTCCCTGCGCTCCGACGCGCCGTCGATAATCTTCGCAAGCGAAAGGCCACGATCGCGCTGGTCCCGACCATGGGGGCGCTCCATGACGGACATGTGTCGCTGGTGCGCCTCGCCAGGCGGCGCGCCAGCCGCGTCGTGGTCTCGATCTTCGTCAACCCGACTCAATTCGCCCCGACCGAGGATTTCGGCGCCTATCCCCGGACCTGGAAGGCCGACATCGCCAAGCTCGCTGCCGAGGACGTCGACATCGTCTGGCACCCCGGCGTCGAGGCCATGTATCCGGAAGGCTTTGCGACCCGAATCGTGCCGGAGGGTCCGGCGCTGGCCGGCCTCGAGGACTGTTTCCGGCCCCACTTTTTCGGTGGCGTCGCCACCGTCGTCGGCAAGCTGTTCACGCAATGCCGTCCGGATGTCGCGGTCTTCGGCGAGAAGGACTTTCAGCAATTGCGGGTGGTGACGCAGATGGCGCGGGATCTCGATCTCGGCGTCAAGGTGATCGGCTCCCGCACCGTGCGCGAGCGCGACGGGCTCGCGATGTCATCGCGCAACGTCTACCTCTCCCCGCAGGAGCGGCAGACCGCGACCACGCTCTATCGCGCCATGAAGGACAGCGCCGGGCGCATCCGCGCCGGCGAAGCCATCGCGCCGGCGATGGCGCGCGGCGCCGCGACAATCAAGGCGGCCGGCTTCGTGCTCGACTATTTCGAGGCCCGTCACGCCGAGACGCTGGCTCAGGTCACCTCGCGCAAGGACGGCCCCCTGCGGATCCTGGTCGCAGCCAAGCTCGGCACGACCCGGCTGATCGACAATATCGCGGTCTAAAGCGCGATGACGACGTCGCGCTTTAGGTTATTGTTTGAGCATGATCTTTCCGGAAAACCGCTACACACTTTTCCGGACCATGCTCAGAGCAGCCCGAGATCGCGCAACTCGCGCCGCATCGGCTCCGGCATCGCCGCGATGGTGCCCGCGGCGGACTTGCCGAGATCGGGCGGCACGGAATCATCGGCGAGGTAGCGCCAGCCCTGGAACGGGCGCATCGGCCGCGGCGAGACCGGGATCACCTTCGGCTGCATCACGATCCGGCAGCGCCCGATGCCGTCCTTGTCGCGGAACGGCTCGATGGCGATGATCTTTTCGCGCGCGGCGATCTCGCCCTTGATGACCCAATAGAGCGACCCGCCCGAGAGGATCTCGGCGTCGCGCTTGGGCACCATGCGGGTGATGTGGATGTGATGTTGCGGCAGACCCTTCTTCTTGGCGGTCTGCATCCGTTCGGCCACCCACTCCTTCAATTCCTTGACGGAGTCGCAGCCGACGGCGAGCTTGATCAGATGGAGTGGCATGCCCCAGCATTAGCGGGCCGGCCGCAGGTTTTCAAAGCCGAACTATTCGTTATCCGCAGCCGCGGGAGCCGATGCCGCGGGAGCCGAAGCCGGCGGCGGCGCCAGCGGAACCGGTGCAGCTGCCGGTGCGCGCGCAGCCTTCGGCGCCGGCGGCTTCTTGGCGGCCGGTGCCGCGGGCGCTGCGGCCTGTGCCGAAGTCGCGGCCGGCGGGCGCGGCGCCGACGCTGCGTTCGCGGCGGGCGCGGCCTGGCGCGCCGACGCCGTGGGCGGCTCCGGATTCATGATGCTCACCGGCGGCGTCGACGAGGCGCTCGGGAACTCAGCGTTGGTCGGCTTGCCCGTCGGCATCGATGGCGGCAGCGCGGCGAGCGCACCTGCGGCCGGTACGGCCGATGCTGCCGCTGCGGGCGCGTTCCAGGTGGGCGCATAGCGCGCGACCAGCATGTCGTAGAGATGGGACTCCATGTTGGCGGCGACCTGCTGCTGATCGGTCAGCGAGCGGAAGGCGGCGCAATCGAACCGGGTGCAGCCGTCGCGCGCGATCAGCACCTGCGCGACGAAGCCGTAGCGATCGCGCTCCAATGCCTTGCGCAGCACCTTCATGTCCAGCGTCAGGCTCTTGTCGAGGGTCGCGGCATCGCCGAGCGCGGTCAGCCGGTCGATCCTGGCGGCGGTGTAGGAGACGGCCGCGGCCGCCGCATCCGGCGAGCCGAACAGCGCCTTCTCGCAGCCAACGGCCACCGCATCGCCGGCCAGATCGTCGAGGCAGGACAGCGCCGGCAGGCTTGCGATAACACCGGCCTGCGCGCGCGCCTCGGCTGGAGCTGCCTGCCCCGCCGGCCCATAGACGCGCACCGTGGCAGCCACCGCGATGGCGATGGCAAGCAGCGTGATGACGGTCAGCGCGCCGTTGGCGAGCGATCTCTCGGCGCGCAGCAGCGTGACCAGGAGGATGAATCCGAAGAAGCCGGCAGCCGCCAGCGTCATCCACATCGGAAAGGCCGACGAGTGCCAGGTTTCGTCGAGCGACGAGGCCCATGCCCAGTTCATGCGCGACGTCCCCTCACGCGAGCAAAGAGCGAATGGTCAAAGCGAGCACCGCGAGTCGGCAACTGCCCCCGGCCCACCTTTTGAAGGTGAAGCGGGCCTTTTGACGGCGAGCGGAGCAAATTCGTCCGCGACATCAATGGGCGGTGGCGGCGCTTCAGGAGAGCGCGAGCTGACTTTCCTTGGCGACACGTTCGAAAGCTTCGGTCGAGCTCTTGATCCGGTACTGGCAGTCGTCGCCTTCCGTCGGCAACAGGCGGATGATCTCGTACGAGCCGCTGGCAGCCGGGCGCGCAACGTTGCTGGCCGTGAACAATACGCGCGTTCCAACGGGGAATTTGTGCTTCAACACCCTCTCCATTACTCAAACAACGCCTGCCTCGCCCATGGTCCCACTGCGATGGCCGGCCGGAAACCCGGCTGTTGTATAGCACGCATGCGGCGTTTTTGGCCAGCCTCATCCGAGCATGGCAAACACCCCAATCTTGAAGTCTTTTCAGGACGATAACGGGAACAACGGGCCACGGTAATACCGCTGGAACCGGGCCTCAGGCGGTATGGGGCAAATGACCCTGCGGGCTCGCCTGATCCACCGCCTTGGGCAGCTCCTGGGCCAGGATCTGGCCCAGCTGGTCGACCGGGATGTTGTAGCGCGCTGCCAGCTGGCGGACGGTGTCGTTGCCGAGCACGGCGCGGAGCTGGTCCCCCGAGATCGGCAGGTTCTGGCCGTTGCCGAGCCAGGATTTGACCTGGTCACCGAACCCGGCCTGCTGAAGCTTGGCGACGATCGCGCTGAGGCCGCCCTGATTGTTGCTGCCGAGCACCTCGCTCAAGACAGCCGGCAGCACGGCGGCGCCGAGCTGGCCGAGCGCGCTGCGGAGCGCGGGGTTGTTTTCCAGCGTGTCCAGGATTCCCATGGCGTGCCTCTCCCAAGCCGCAGCTCCAGCACGATTGAGCGCCGCCGGCCGGCGTATCGTCAAGCGGCGCCCGATCACATTCGCGGTTACGCGTCCTCGAACTTCGCGATGACGAGCGTCTCGGCAAGTCCCTCGCGGGTCCATTCCTGGAATGCCGGCAGCGCCATCATCGTCTCCATGTACGCCTTGGTGTCCGGCGCGACGTCGATCGCATAGGTGCGGAAGCGGTGCACGACCGGCGCGTACATCGCATCCGCCGCGCCGAACCGGCCGAACAGGAACGGTCCCTTGGCACTGTGGCGCGCCCGGCACTCGCGCCAGATCTCCTCGATGCGCGCAACGTTGGTTTTCGCATCGGCCGACAGCGTCACGGGGCGGATCGGCCGGTGCAGGTTCATGCCGCATTCGCTGCGCAGGGGCACGAAGCCGGAATGCATCTCGGCGCACACCGAACGGGCATGGGCGCGAGCCGCGGCATCATCGGGCCACAGCTTCACTTCCGGATAGCGCTCGGCGATGTATTCGATGATCGCGAGTGAATCCCACACCGTGGTGTCGCCGTCGACCAGCACGGGCACCTTGCCGGCGCGGCTGAAGGACAGGATCTGCTCCTTGTCCGCGGGGTTATCCGTGTAGAGCGGGATCAGGGTCTCCACGAACGGGATGTCGTTGGCGCGCAGCGCGAGCCAGGGCCGCATCGACCATGACGAGTAGTTCTTGTTGCCGATGGCAAGTTTTAGTGCAGCCATGTCACTGGTCCTTCCGAGTCTCTGGATGCGGCTGCTTTTAGCGCCATCGCCTGCCGTCAATCAATCGTTGCTGCGCCCGGCCTTGCGTGGCAATCGTTGCGATGCTCGCGAGGAGAGAGACATGGGCAGGCATTGGGTCGACATCACCGCCGTCGGCTTCTTCATCGTCGAATGGCTGGTCTATGCCCTGACGCTGGAACATTCGGCCTATGGCCGCGACAGCCTGTCGGCGCGCATGAACCGTTATCGCGAGGTCTGGGTGCGCCGGCTGCGCGACCGCGAGACGCGCATGGTCGACATGCAGATCATGGCCTCGCTCCAGAACGGCACCGCCTTCTTCGCCTCCACCAGCCTCATCGCACTCGGCGGCGCGCTGGCACTGCTGCACGCCACCAACGACGCCATCACGATCCTGAGCAAGCTGCCGGTCGACCTCAGCACCTCGCCCGCAATGTGGGAGCTGAAATGCGTCGGTCTCGTGCTGATCTGCGTCTACGCCTTCTTCAAGTTCGCCTGGGCCTATCGCCTGTTCAACTATGTCGCCATCCTGTTCGGCGGCATGCCGCCGGCGTCCCAGCGCGACACCCCCGCGGCCGAAGCCCATGTCATCCGCACCACGCGCCTGTTCGAATCCGCCGGCCGCCATTTCAACCGCGGCCAGCGCGCCTTCTTCTTCGCGCTCGGCTATCTCGGCTGGTTCGTCAGCCCCTGGGTGCTGTTCGTGACCACGGCAGCCGTGGTGATCGTGACGTGGCGCAGGCAGTTCGCCTCGAGCGCATGGTCGGCGATGGCGCCGGAGGTGGTGGCGGATGAGGGGATGCGGAAGCGCGGGCATTGACCCCAACTCTCTCCACACCGTCATTGCGAGCGCAGCGAAGCAATCCAGAATCTTTCCGCAGAGGAATTCTGGATTGCTTCGCTGCGCTCGCAATGACGGAGTATGAGGCATCGACTTCGTCCTCCAAGTACCACTGTCATTCCCCGCGAAGGCGGGGAATCCAGTACGCCGCGGCTCCTCGGCTGAACCACAATTGTCTCGGAGTACTGGATCGCCCGGTCAAGCCGGGCGATGACAGCGAGCAGTTGGATGCAGACACGCCTTCGCAGCCTCGCGGCGCAATTCGCCCGAGCTTTGCTTCGTTGCTCCACCCTCTTGAGCCAAGAGGGCGCAGGGAAGGCCGGGTGCTGACCTGGCACCCGCGGTCTGCCGCGCGAAAGGCACACGCAGAAAACCGCACAGCAGCATACAGGTGTAGCCAATCACTCGGCCTTCCCTGCGCAGTGGTTGGACGGCTTATGCCGTGCTCTCCCGGGAGCCGAGTTCGTTCTGGCCTCCCTCGCCTTCGCGGAATTCACCGGCACCGCGCCGGTTGACGCGACTGCCGCCTCCGCAAGAGCTTGACCGTAGCAACGACGGTCAGGACCACACGGTTTTGCCGTACGCACGGCTCGCCATTTCGCCGCGGTTTTTCCAGCCCTGTCGACGGAGCCGGAAACCTGCTGGCGAGACGAACCTGACAGCGCCGCTCGTCTGGCACGAAGTTTTGGGCTCACGGAGAGCAATCCGCCCTGCCCGCAACTCTCGCGCCCGACGCTGCCGCGTCCACCGCAAGCCCGGCTCGCGAAAATGACGACACAAGATCGCCCCTCAAGGATGAGCCGGGATAGGCGACACATACGACAAATCCGAATTTCGGTAAAGCGGAATATTTTTGGGAAGAAGGCTTGACACCATTAGCGGTGTTTTGCCCGTCGGGTAATGGTTTGCTTTGGATGCCGTTGAGAAACGCAACGACGAGGTCGTCGCCAGCGAGCGGTACATTGCAACGACGGCCTATCGCGTGCAGGCATTGACCGAACAGTCAGCGCGAGCTTCTACAGCGCCGCGGGCACTTCACCCAAGGTTGCAGGCAGCAGTTCGACGCGCTATAGACGCAGCATTGAGAATACTCAAAACATAATTCCGGGGGCGAAATGAACAAGCTGATGATCGCGGTTGCCGTGACCATTCTCGGAGTATCAACGGCCAAGGCGGCTCCACTTTACGAATGCGGTGGCGACCCGGCCTGCCAGGCCAAGCGCGACAGCATGTCTCGCGCCACATATGACCGAAACATCAACCAGTGCCTCGCCTCCGCGGGCGCGACGCGCGAGCAGTGGCGAGCTCACGCAGTGCCGAAGCCCGCCGCCGACAAGGTCCGCGCCTGTCTCGCCGCGCGCGGATAGCCGCGAGGCAACTTATCCCCCGCCAAAATCCCGCGGCGAGAACGGCAAGTCCAACACCTTCCATTCCTCGTATTTGTCGGCCGGCAGCATCTTGTACGGCTGGCAGGCCTGAAGCGCGCTCGTCGCCGACTTCACGATAGCCACGCCCTTCGCGGATGGCGGGGCTTCGATCAGGATCGGCGGGCGCGCCAGCGTGCCGTCGGTGGCGAGCACCGTGCGCAGCTTGATGTGGACGGTGTCGGTCGGGTCGACCCCGGCCGGCAGTTTTGCGCAGCTTCTCAAGTGCCGACGAAACTCGGCGATGACCTCAGGTGGAAGCTTCGCGCCGATCGAATCCCTGGCGTCGCCGCCGTCGTTCTTGGGGGCGTCTTTCGGCCCGATCGGCAGTTCGGGCGGCAGGCCCAGCATGACGCCGTATTTGAGGGTGACGTCGGGTTCGGGAGCCTGATAGGCCGGAGGTGCGGCCTGCGGCTGCGGCTGTTGCGGCGGCAACTGCGATGGCCGCGGTTGCTGAGGCGGCTGCTGGGGCTGCGGCTGCGCGGTGGCCTCACGCTGCTTCGGCGCCTGTGAGGGGGGCGGCTGTTTCTGCTGCGTCGGCTGCTCCGGTTCGGGCCGCGCCTTCTGCTGCGATGATTGCGACGCGGCCTGCTGCTTGGCGGCCGGCTTCGCTGGATCCGCCTGTTCGGTGACATCCAGTTTCGGCAGTCTCAGGTCGGGCATCGGCTCCGGCGGCTTTTTCTCCGCTTCTTCCTTGGCCTTCTCCTCGGCTTTGGCCTCCTCCTCCTTCACCTGCTCCGGCGTGACGATGTCGACCGTAACAGTTTCCGGCAGCTGGCTGCGAAACGGATGGACCTCGCTGATCACGATGATCAGCGCCACCAGCGTCAGATGCGCGATCGCCGACGCCGCAATGTCCGTCCGTATGATCTTCCGCAGTTCCATCGCCCGATCTTGGGTTGCCGCCCTGCTCCTAGCATACGGCAGCCCGCCCTCAATCCCATTTTGGCGCGAAGCCAAAGTCGGTCAGGCGGCCCTTGGGGTTGGCCAGAGCGGCGATCCGGGCCATCTCGTCGTCCGTCAGCTCAAAATCGAAGATCTCGATGTTCTCCGACAGACGCTCGATGCGCGAGGTGCGCGGGATCGCTGCGACGTTCTGTTGCACGAGCCAGCGCAGGCAGACCTGCGCCGGCGTCTTGCGATGCACCCGCCCGATCTCGGCGAGCGTCTGGTCGGTCTTGATGCGGCCCCTGGCGATCGGGCTGTAGGCGACCAGCGCGAGCCCATGCTGGTCGCAGGCCGCCCTCACCTTGGCCTGGTCCAGATAAGGGTGAAATTCGACCTGGTTGCAGACGAGCGGCTCCGGCGACAGCGCGACCGCCTGCTCGATCAGCGCCACCGTAAAATTGGAGACGCCGATGTGGCGCGTCAGGCCCATTTGCCTGGCATGCGACAGCGCGCCAAGCGTCTCCGCCAGCGGCACGTGCGAATTGGGCCAGTGCAGCAGCAGAAGATCGACGGAGGGAAGCCGCAGGCGCGCGAGGCTCTCCTTCACCGACCGTTCGAGGTCGTTGGGCGCGAAATGGTTAGTCCAGACCTTGGTGGTGAGGAAGATGTCGTCGCGGCGCACGCCGGAGGCGCGCACGCCATCGCCGACCTCGCGCTCGTTGTCATAGACCTGCGCGGTGTCGATGTGGCGATAGCCGAGCCGCAGCGCCTGCTCGACCACGCGCCCACATGGCCGCCCGCTCAGCTCCCAGGTCCCGAGCCCGATCGCCGGGATCCTTGCACCATTGGCCTCGACGAACAGCATGAGGAATCCTCTCTGTTGCGGTCGCCCCGAGACATTATGGACCGGGTCCGAGAGGCTGCCAACGGAAGCCGTTGCAACCGGGCCGGTTATTCAGCGCAATGCTAATGGGAGGTTCGCGTCAGGCTTTGGCAAGCGCCTGGAACACCGTGTCGGGCGCATGCGCGATCACCGCGAGCAGCGCGCGGGCCGGTCCGCGCGGGGCGCGCTTGCCCTGCTCCCAGTTGCGGATGGTCTCGACGGGAACGCCGAGCTTGGCGGCGAACTCCATCTGGGTCAGGCAGGCGCGGCGGCGCAGGTCGCGCACCGCGAGCGAGCCGGTGTCGGCCGGCGCGGCATTGGCCGTGGGCTGGACCGGAAATTCCTGCCCGTCCCGCAACTCGACGATCCGTCCGTCCGCCTTCAGCCGCAACCGCATGTCCATTCCCCCAAGCGCGGGCGATGATGCGTCAGGTCGCTTAAGTTCGGATTAAAGATGATGGCGGGTCGTCATTCCGGGGCGCGCGGAGCGCGAGCCCGGAATCCATCGCGCACCGGAGCACGCCGACAAATGGATTCCGGGCTCGCGCCAAGTGGCGCGCCCGGAATGACGGAGCGGAGGCGAGAGCTACCTCAACCCGAACCACAAGGTCGCAATGCCGAGGAAGGAGAAGAACCCGACCACATCGGTCACCGTCGTCACGAACGTTCCCGACGCCACCGCCGGATCGGCCCGGACACGTTCGAGCGCCATCGGGATCAGGATGCCGCCGAGCGCACCGGCGACGAGGTTGCAGATGATCGCAAGCCCGATGACGATGCCGAGGCCCGGGATCTTGAACCAGGCCACCGCGGCGATGCCCGTGATCACGGCGAAAGCGAGCCCGTTGACGAGGCCGACCAGGCCTTCGCGCATCACCACGCGCCAGGCATTGGAGGAGCCGAGCTCGCGGGTCGCGAGCGCGCGCACCGCGACCGTCATGGTCTGGGTCGCGGCGTTGCCGCCCTGGCTCGCCACGATCGGCGCGAGCACCGCGAGCGCGACCATTTTCTCGAGCTGGCCCTCGAACAGGCCGAGCACGGAGGACGCCAGGAAGGCGGTGGCGAGGTTGACCAGCAGCCAGTTGAACCGCGCCCGGGCAATGGTGAACACGGTATCGGAGAGTTCTTCGTCGCTGGTGACGCCGCCGAGCGCCTTGAGGTCTTCGGCCGCCTCTTCCTCGATGACGTCGACGACGTCGTCCACGGTGATGACGCCGACCAGGCGGTCCTGGGTGTCGAGCACGGGCGCTGCGACGAGGTTGTACTTGCCGAACATCCGCGCCACCTCCTCCTGGTCCTCCAGGACGGAGACGCGGCGGCGATCCTCGTCGGTCAGCTCGGCAAGCGCCACCGGGCGGCGGGCGCGGAGCAGGACGTCGAGCGAGACCGCGCCCTGCCAGTGCTGGTCCTTGTCGACGACATAGATCTCGTAGAAGCGGTCGGGCAGATCCGGTGTCTCGCGCATGTAGTCGATCGCCTGCCCCACGGTGAAATCCTGGGGCACGGCGATGAACTCGGTCTGCATCCGGCGGCCGGCGGAATTTTCCGGATACAGCAGGCTGCGCTCGAGCGCGACGCGCTCGCGCAAGGGCAGCTTCTCGAGGATCTCCTCCTGCTCGTCCTCGTCGAGGGTCTCCAGCAGCTCGACCGCGTCGTCGGATTCGAGATCGCGGACGCCTTCCGCGACCGTCTCCGGCGGCAGCTCATCGAGGATCTCCTCGCGGACGCTCTCATCGACTTCGTTCAGCGCCGAAAAGTCGAAGTCGCGGCCCGTGAGTTCGACCAGGCGGACGCGGTCGTCGGGCTCCAATGCGCCGATCAGATCGCCGAGATCGGCCTCGTGCAGCTCGGCAACGCAGGCGCGCAGCGCCGCACTGTCGCCGGCTTCGATCGCACGGGCAATTTCCTCGACGAATTCGTGACGAATTTCGCCGTCTTCATTGCGCATCGGCACGTGGTCGAGTACCGAGGCCTCGGCGGATGGGGCACCGTCCATATGTTCGTCCATGGCGCGCCTCGCCGTTTGACAGGTTGGAACGAGTGGTATGAGCTGATGGTTCAGGCAATACCCACAAGGCAACTCCGAGCGCAATGGCAAAGATGCTTCGACTGATGTGGACATCGATGTCGGCGGGCGCGGTGCTCGCGGCCCTCGCCGGCGTCGCCTCGACTGAGGCCGCCGAGTGCCCGCGCAAGGATGCGCTCGGCACCTCGCGCATTCTGGGCGTCGACGCCAGGACCACGCCGCGCGTGGGCTTGAAGAGCTTTCCGCAGACGCTGCCGCTTGCCGATCGCGAGGTCGTGCTGACCTTCGACGACGGCCCGTATCCGCCGACGACGTCGAAAGTGCTGGCCGCGCTGGCGCAGGAATGCGCGCGCGCGACCTTCTTCCTGATCGGCCAGCCCGCCTCCGAACATCCTGACATGGTCAAGCGCATCGCGCGCGAGGGCCACACCATCGGCCATCACACCTGGTCGCACCCGTTCATGGCGCGGATCCCGTTCGACAAGGCCAAGGCCGAGATCGACCGCGGCATCGCCGCTGACGAGATGGCGCTGCACGGGACCTCGACCACGACGCCCTCGACGCCGTTCTTCCGCTTCCCCTATTTCGAGGCGACGCAAGCCGAGCTCGACCTGCTCCAGTCGCGCGGCATCGTCGTGTTCGGGGCCGATCTCTGGGCCAGCGACTGGGAGGAGATGACGCCGGAGCAGGAACTGAAGCTGATCACCGAGCGGCTCGCCGCCGCCGGCAAGGGTATCATCCTCTTCCACGATCCCAAGGCGCGCACGGCCGCGATCATGCCGGCTTTCCTGCGGTACCTGAGGGAGAACGGCTATCGGGTGGTTCACATCGTCCCGGCGGGCGCAGCGCAGAAGAATGCCGACACGCGCTGATGCCGGAATGTCACGCCGGCGCAAAATGGGGTGATTTGGGCCCTATTAACAGTCTGTTCATGATACGCCATGCAAGTATTGAGGCGGGCTCGTCATGGAAAAGGTTCTGGTGCCTGAACCGTTTCCTGATGTCTCCGACCTACTATGGCGGCAATCGCGTGTGAGGGCTGACGGAATTCATGATCGGAAGTAGCGTTGTTGTTCGGACGCGATCGTGGATCGTCCTCTGTTTGGGCTTGCTGACCGTTGGCACACCGACGGCCTTTGCAGCCGACTGTCCCGGGCACCCGGACGCGCTCGGCACCTCCCGCACCCTCGTGGTCGATCCGCACGAGCATCCGCGCATCGGTACCATGCAGTACCGCGAGACGCTGCCGCTGAAGGACCACGAGGTCGTCCTGACCTTCGACGACGGTCCGCTGCCGAAATATTCCAACCAGGTGCTCCAGATCCTCGCCGACGAGTGCATCAAGGCGACCTTCTTCATCATCGGCAGCCAGGCCAAGGCGAACCCTGAAGGGGTGCGCAAGCTGGTGGCGGCGGGCCACACCGTCGGCACGCACAGCATGAACCATCCGCTGACGTTCGACCGGATGCCGACCGAAAAATTCGAGCCCGAGATCAACGGCGGCATTGAATGGACTTCGGCCGCGATGACCGATCCGTCCAAGCTCGCGCCGTTCTTCCGCATCCCCGGCCTGATGCGCGCCGAGGGCGTCGAGAATTATCTGATCTCGCGCGGCATCCAGGTCTGGAGCGCCGACTTCCCCGCCGACGACTGGCGGCATGTGTCGTCCGATCGCGTCTACCAGCTCGCGATCCAGCGGCTGGAGGCCAAGGGCAAGGGCATCCTGCTGCTGCACGACATCCAGGCCCGCACGGTGGCGGCGCTGCCCAAGATCATCCGCGACCTCAAGGCGCGCGGCTATCGCATCGTGCACGTGGTCCCTGCGACCGCGGAGCGGCCGGTGACGCCGACCATTCCGGTGGAATGGCTGCTGCATCCGCCGACCGAGACCGTGCCGATCGCGCGCTGGCCGGCCGTGCCGAACTTCGTGTTCACGCAGACCCAGACGCTTCCGGCGCCCTCGCTTGCCGATCTCAATGCGCAGACCGGGCATCAGCCGCTGCTGCCGCGCCGGACCATGGCGCAGGCGAATGTCGCCGCCACCCTGCCCGTGCCCGACCGCGATCTGTTCACGATTCCCGAGGGCTCGATCGAGGTCTTGCTGTCCACGACATTGTCACGGCGTGCCGCGACACGCCTGGCAATGGCGGCCGAGACTCCCCGTGCGGCGAAGGGCAAGGCTGCCAAGTCGCCGGCACACCGCACCGCCCACGCTGCGCACGGCGCACCGAAGCATGCCGCGCAGGCCAAGAACACGGCCCCCAAGAGCACGGCCCCCAAGAGCACTGCACCGAGCGCCGCGCCGCGTCCGACCCGCGTGGCCAGCCTGAAGAAGCGCGCGCAGTAAGCTCTACTGCCGCATGATGCTGGCAACGCAGAGCAGCACGATCAGCGCCAGGAAGAACAGGTCCATATAGGACTTGAGCTCGCCGTCGCGGCGCAGCCGCGCAACGTCCACCACGATCTGCTTGCGCGTCGAGGTTCCGCCCGAGCCGTCGTTGATCGGGGCCTGAAGGCGCTTGGTCTCGGCTTCCAGCTTCTCGATCTTCTGGAAGAAGTAGAACGCCCGCAGCGTCGAGGCCGCGCGCATGCCGGTATAGACCAGCACCAGGATCGCGACGATCGCCCGGTTTTGATATTTCTCCAGGAAGTTCAGGCTGAAATAGACCATCGCCATGAACGCGAAGTTGGTCACGAAGCGGTAGACGAAGCTTAGAAAGACCATACTGGCTCCAGCCCAGAGAAGACGCGCAAGCGCGTCGTGTTGCGACTTCGGGGATATGGGATGCAGGCCGGAACAGTCGGCCTGGATGCCGCGCAGGCCCGTCTACGCCAACTTTGTTTCAACAAAGATACTATCCGCCCACAACTCGCCGCCTTTTAGCCACGCGCGGCCATAATGCAAGCCGGGCCACGACGGCCGGCCTGTCCCGCGCGGGTGTCCGCAACGCTCAATGGCGATTTGGCGGAAGTCGCGATAGAATGGGGCTCGCCGCCACATGTGGGGTCTGCCGATGCCGAAGAAAGGAATCACGGGCCACGACGACTGGGTTCTGACGGAGGCCCTCGCGACCGCGCTGGTCGCGCTGGAGCAGCTCGAGCCGAAGCACCAGCCGAGCGCGCATATGGACGACATCCGCAAGATGCTCTCGAGCGGCAAGGAGCCGGCGGCGGTGAGCCTGCACCTCGCCCAGGCCAAATGCCGCCTGTTTCCGAACTCGGATCCGCTTCAGATCTACAAGGAATACGGGATCGGCGAGGAATATGGCTGAAGGGGCCGGGTCATCACCCTACTCCCGCCAGAACTCCGCCAGTTCTTCCGCGATCACCAGATCGACCTGGCCGTGGAAGCGGGTGCGATACATGGTCATCAGCGCATCGTGCCCGACGTCGGACGAGTTGCACAGAGCGTCCTCGAAAAAGGGCCGGGATTGCTGAACGCGGGGCAAAGATGTTCTGCATGTCGATGCAGAGGTGAACCGCATCCCAGATGTCGGCAATTTCCGACGCACTGTCCCTCATCGTCCTCCACCGTCAAACGCATGGCCGCGCGACGGCATCTCCGCGGCGAACTCATCGGCTGCAATGCGCGTCCGACAGCCATCGTTCCGCGGTCATCCCAGGTGGACGAAGCCCCACGCCACCAGCGCACACCATCGCGCCGGCGAATCGCGGGATCGATCTACCGCGTCAGCGGAATGATGAGGAAGATCGCCGCGTTCGATCGGACCGATCACGCGACGGCTTCGACCGACGCAAGCGGCGGGCGGAAACGAACTGGCGTGGTGCCAGTCCCGGGCCTACATCGGAAAAACTTCAGGGATTTCAAAGCCAAATTCGGCTTTGTGGTGCGCTCGGAGGGACTCGAACCCCCACGATTTTACTCACTGCCACCTCAAGGCAGCGCGTCTACCAGTTCCGCCACGAGCGCTTTGGGGATGCCGGCCTGAGGCTTGAGGGCCGGCCGGATCAACGGCGCCGATCTAACAAATCCATCAGGGGGGTACAAGCCTGCAAAGGCCCAGAATTCCACAAGCTTGGCAGGAAATTCTCTCCCTGCCCGGATCGGCCCTATCGGGTGCCCGGGGCCGCATGCCCAGGCCGCCACCGCGTGCCCAGGGCCCTACCGGGTCCCAGCGGTGCGCGGCAGCATCTGCTTGACCTCGACCGCGATCCGGTTGCGGTCGACCAGCACGACGCCGGAGGCGACCGGCAGGTTGTTGGCCAAAACCTTGACCTCGTCGGCCTCGGTTGCGTCCAGCTCGATGATGGCGCCGCGGGAAAGACGTAATACCTGATGGATCGGCATGGTGGTCGTCCCGAGGACGACCATGAGATCCACGGTGACTTTATCGAGAGTGGGCACTGTCAGGACCGCCGCAACTTGAGACTAGCATTTGCGCCTGCAATCATCACCACGTTATGGTTAGCCAATGGTTAATTCGCCCCAAAACCCTCGCCAAGACCAGCGTCAAGACCTCGATTTGACGTCGTTTTCCGCCTCCACGGGCACGCCCGTGGAGTGGCGGATCTCGGACGCGCCGGTACCCTATCCGGAGGCCGTGGCCGCCATGGAGGCGCGGGTCGCCGCGATCGCGGCGAGCGAGGCGCCGGAGCTGGTCTGGCTGCTCGAACACCCCCCGCTCTACACCTCCGGCACCTCGGGCAAGGAATCTGACCTGCTCGATTCCCGATTCCCGATCTTTGCCACCGGGCGCGGCGGGCAACTGACCTATCACGGGCCCGGCCAGCGGGTGGCCTACATCATGCTCGACCTCAAGCGGCGCCGGCCAGACGTGCGGGCCTATGTCGCGAGCCTGGAGGAATTGATCCTGCGCACCCTTGCCGCCTTCAACGTCCGCGGCGAGCGGCGCGAGGACCGGGTCGGCGTCTGGGTGAAGCGCCCCGACAAGGGGCCCGAGCACGAAGACAAGATCGCGGCGATCGGCGTCCGGCTGAAGCGCTGGGTGTCGTTCCACGGCATCGCCATCAATGTCGAGCCGGAGCTGTCGCATTTCGCCGGGATCGTGCCCTGCGGCGTCGCCGATCCCCGCTACGGCGTCACCTCGCTGGTCGATCTCGGCCAGCTCGTGACGATGGCCGATGTCGACATCGCGCTTCGGCAAGCGTTCGAAGAGCTGTTCGGGCCGACCCGCGCGCTGGTGCCGGAAGCGATCGCTTAGGCGCTTTCCTGTTGGAGACGCAGCGCCCGCGTTCTCGGCGGACGCGGAATCGGCTATGTCTGATTCCGGCGTCGCCCACGCCTCCCCCCTCCGCCGGGAAAGCAGACCTCATGCCGGGCGATGAGATCATCGGACCGACTGTTCGAGCGCCAGGCATAAGGAGGGATTGCGCTTTCTGCTCGCAATGGGAGGTTCTCTCGATGAAGTTATCTGCACCCATCTACCATCTGAAGCGGAAAGCAAAACGCCTGTCCCGCGAGGAAGGCATTCCGCTGCACGACGCGCTTGACCGCATCGCCACGACAGAAGGGTTCTCCACCTGGAGCATGCTCGCAGCGAAAGCCGCCGCGATGACGCCGGCCAATCGGCTGTTCCCGCAATTCCGGCCGGGTGACCTGGTGCTGGTCGGGGCGCGCCCCGGTCAGGGCAAGACGCTGATGAGCCTCGAACTTGCCGTGGAGGCGATGAAGTCGGGCCATCGCGCCGCGTTCTTCTCGCTCGAATACACCGAGAAAGATGTGCTGGAACGCCTTCGGGCGATCGGCGTCGACCCCGTGCAATTCGCTGATATGTTCGAGGTCGATTGCTCGGACGCGATCAGCAGCGACTACGTCGTGAAGCATATGGCCGCAGCGCCCCGCGGCACGGTCGTTGTGATCGACTATCTGCAACTGCTCGACCAGAGGCGGGAAAACCCTGACTTGACCGTTCAGGTGCGCGCACTGAAATCGTTCGCGCGCGACAAGGGGCTGGTTATCGTCTTTATCTCGCAGATCGATCGATCCTATGATCCCTCGATCAAGCCCTGCCCTGACCTCAGCGATGTCCGCTTGCCGAACCCGCTGGACCTGAAGCTGTTCGACAAGACGTGCTTCCTGAACAATTCCGAAGTTCAGTTCCGCGCGGCGAGCTGACGAGCCCCGCGCAACCGGTTCAGGCCGCGGGTGGGATTGTTCACCCGCGGCCTGCAACATCATGCCGCCTTCAGCGCAACCTCGAGCTTGCCGGCGATGTAGCGGCGCTCCTGGGTCAGGCCGCCAAAACCGTAGGCGTCGCCCTTGACCTCGTCGACATGCAAATAGGTCTCGGGGTGCAGCGGGCCCAGAATTTCGGCCATGCGCTTGAACATCGCGGCGAGATAGGCCGCCTTCTCGTCCTTGGTGTTGGTGCCTTCGCTGACGTGGATGTCGATCCAGTAGCTTGCGAGCTTCTGCTCGGCGAGCGATTTGCCGCCGGCGAACCAGTCGCCCGCCTCGACCGACTTCACGATGATGGCGGTCACCTTGGGATCCTTGTGCAGGATCTTTGCGGTGAGCTCGGACACGGCATTCGCGATGTCGGCTTTCAGCGAGGGTGACTGGCGGGAGGTGGTGTAGGACACGGTGATCAGGGGCATGGTCGTTCTCCTCAAGATGCCGCACTGGCGTTGCGCGGTGGTGATGAGAAGCTAGACCTCCCCTCGTCATTTTGGTATCTTATCTCTGTTGATATCAGTGATAACTATTCATAATGACAGCCACTCTCGACATCGCCACCATCAAGGCCTTCCTGCTGGTCGCCGACCTCCAGAGCTTTACCCGCGCCGCCGAAGCGCTCGGCACGACACAGGCGGCCGTCAGCCTCAAGCTGCAGCGGCTGGAGACGTTGCTGGGGAAGCGGCTCGTCGAGCGCTCGCCGCGCGCGGTCCGGCTCACCGCCGACGGCGCAGCATTTCTCGAACGCGCCCGCGCGCTGATCGAGGCGCATGACCGCGCATTGTCCGGCGAGGCTTCAGCCGCGCAGTCGCTTTCGCTCGGCATCTCCGACCACGCCGCGGGGCCCGAGTTGGTGCCGCTGCTCGAACGCCTGCACGCGATGTCCTCGAACCTCACGCTCGCCGTCACGATAGGCTTCTCGCGCGAGATGCAGGACGCCTATGACGCGGGCCGGCTCGACGCGGTGATCGTCCGCCAGGAAGGCAGCCGCCGCGGCGGCGAGAAGCTGGCCGAGGACGAGTTCGGCTGGTTCGCGTCACGCCGCTTCGCCCTGCCCAAGGGTGAGCCGCTGCCGCTCGCGACGCTGGCCCCGCCCTGCGGCGTTCGCGCCATTGCGGTCCGCGCGCTCGACAAGGCCGGCGTCGCCTGGCGCGAGCGCTTTGTCGGCGGCGGCGTCACGGCGGTGGTCGCGGCCGCGCTCGCGGGTCTTGCGATTGCGCCGCTGGCGCGGCGGATCGCGCCCCCCGGGCTCATCGACATCGGGCCGGCGCACAAGCTGCCGAGGCTCGGCAGCTCGAAGGTGATGCTGCATTCGAAGGTCAGCGATCCCGCGAAGCTGGCAGCGCTGCGGGCGGTGGCGGCGACGTTCAAGAGCGTCGCCGCCTGACATGACATCACCTCACAGGATCGCCTCGAACGCGCTGCGCAGCGTCTCGTGCCGAAACACAAAACCGCGGCTCAGCGCCTTGTTCGGCAGCACGCGCTGACCGCCGAGCAGGAGCTCATCGGCAAAGCCGCCGCCGATCCGGCGCAAGAGACCACCGGGAATACGAAACACCGCGGGCCGATGCAGGCGGCGGCCGAGCTCCTCGGTGAACTTTGCATTGGTGACCGGGATCGGCGCGGTGGCGTTGACGGGCCCAGTGAGATCGGGCGTCGCGATCACATAGGCGATCAGCCGAATGAGATCGTCGCGCTCGATCCAGGACATCCACTGCCGCCCGGTGCCGAGCGGCCCGCCGAGTCCGAACTCGAACGGGGTCAGCATGCGCGTGATGAAGCCGCCCTCGGTGCCGAGCACGAGGCCGATGCGCAAATAGACCACGCGCACGCCAAGCTCCTCCGCCGGCCGCGCTGCCTGCTCCCAGGCCGCGCACAGCTCGTGGCTGAAGCAGGCATGCGACTTCGCCGATTCCGTCAGCACCTGGTCGGCCCACAGGCCGTACCAGCCGATCGCGGAGCCGCTGACGAGCACGTCGGGCTTGTGGTCCAGCCGCGCGATCAGTTTGACGACCTCGCCGGTCATGTCGATGCGCGACTTCAGTATCTCTGCGCGCTTCGCCTCGGTCCAAAGGCCGTTGCCGATCGGCTCGCCGGCGAGATTGACGATGGCGTCGATACGCATGTCCGAGGCGAGTTGATCGAGGCTGGTGATCAGCGTCACCGGCGGCGGCAGCAGATCGGCCTTCGCCGGGTTGCGAATGAGCGCGATGACGTGATGCCCTGCCCCGCCGAGGCTCGCCGCAAGGCGGCTGCCGATGAAGCCGGTGGCACCTGATATCAGCACGGTCTTGTGGCCCGGAAGTTTCTCGACGAGCCCGGCTGCCGGTGCGCACTTCATGCGGCCGAGCCGGCGCACCGCCGCAAAATCCCTGACGCCGCAGAGCGCCGCGCCGACCGCGCACGCGGTCGCGGCGATGCTGAGCAGGCCCTGATGCACGATCGTCACGCCGAACGGCTGCATCGCCCAATCGATCAGCACCGGCAGCAGCAGCACCAGGATGGCGCCGTAGTTGATCGCCAGCAGCGTGTGATTGATCCGCTCGCTCGGCGGCAATTTCCGGCTCAGATCCTCCTCGACGAAATCCATCAGCGTGATGACGATCTCGGCGACCAGCACCGCGACGATCAGCAGCGCCAGCGCGCCGTGAACCTCGAGCCAGCCGAGCACGAGGAACAACAGCGCATAGAGCATGTTGCGGACGCCGTGCAGCTTCAGCTCGAAGCGTTGCGACACCCGCCAGGCCAGGCGCTCGGTGAATTCGTGATGATAGAAGGTGTCGAACACGCCCATCACGATCTGGACGGCGATGAGGATCCACAACAGCGGCGTCATGATACGGCTTCCCTGAAGGTGGCGGACTGGTGGATCAGCGCACCGTAACGCGGGTGGGTGACATCGAGGGTGAAGCGGAAGGCGCCCTCGCCGAGATCGCTGTGCGTCACCGTGAGGTCGCCCGGCGTGAGCCATCGCGGCAGCGGGATCCACAGGCGTCCGAGCTGGAGGCCGTAAGCAGCGCTGCGGAAGGTCAGCACCTGGTCCTCGACGGCGATGCGCAACGCCATCGAGACGCCGAGGCCGACATATTCCTCGAGCCCGGTCGGGCCGGCGAAGCGTTTTGCGGAATGGATCACCTGCGGAAAGCCGCGCTTGCGGGCGCAGATGCGCGTCCAGGTCTGGCCGCCGCTTGCGCCGTCCTCGGTGACCGTCACGATCATCGGCACGCCGGTGTCGCGGCCGGTCGGCAATGGCCCGCCGATCAGGCGTGCGAGTTGCGCCAACCACCAGCCGGCGTCGCTGAAGGCGACCTCGTCGACCACGCCGACATAAACGACGTTGTCGCCGTCGGCGACGCGTTTGGAAAAGCGCCGCCAGGTCGCGAGCGGCAGGCGTCCCCAGTCCTCGTCCGACAGGAGCGCACGGAAGCGGCGGTCGTCGAGCAGTTTGGTGTGAGTGGGGGGAGATGCGCTGGAGCCTGATAATCGAGCCGACGTCATCGCACCCTCCCTCGCGCTATTTGACCTTGCCCAGCGGCAGCAGGTTGGCGATCTTCTCGCCAAGCCGCATCAGGGCGACCAGCCGCGGCCGCGGCACCTTCAGCATCTGCAGGAACCAGTGGTCGGCGAGCTCGGTGAAGGCGAGCATCTCCTTCAGCCGTTTGCTTGCGACCGGATTGATGGTCAGATCGTCGGCGGCATCGGACACGCAGGCCCTGAGCGCCGTGATCGCCGGATCGAGCTCGCGCTCCTTGCGCCGTGCCGCGATCCGGGCCGCAACCTCCCAGATGTCGGTCTCGGCTTCGAAATGATCGCGGCGGTCGCCGAGGATCGGCACGCGCCGGATCAGGTTCCAGGCCAGCAGCTCCTTGATCGAGTTGGAGACGTTGGAGCGCGCCATGCCGAGCGTGTCGGCGATGTCTTCGGCGGTCATCGGCGCCTCCGCGAGATAGAGCAGCCCGTGGATCTGGCTGACGGAGCGATTGACGCCCCATTCGTCGCCCATGTCGCCCCAATGCAGGATGAAGCGCTCGACGGCGGCGGGGAGTTTCTTCTTTCCGGTCATTTCTGTCATAACAGAAATATCTGACAGATAAGATTGCGTGTCAAGCCCTCCCCGGGCGGCCTGCCCGTGCATACCGTCCGCCGCATTTGCCTAAGAATGTCCCAGAAATCGGGAACCAAACGACCCATTCGGCGTTTGCACCGGTCGAGTCAGGGTGTCCGAAATGGTTAGAAAGTCCAATCAGCAGAGAGACTTGTTCGAGAGCGAACGCAGTTTCCGGCTGTTGGTCGAAGGAGTTGCCGACTACGCCTTGTACATGCTCGATCCCAAGGGGATCATCACGAGCTGGAATATCGGTGGCGAGCGCATCAAGGGCTATTCGTCCGACGAGATCGTCGGCCAGCACTTTTCGCGCTTCTACACCGAGACCGACCGGGCCAATGGCAAGCCCGCCCGCGCACTCGGCATCGCCCGCGACAAGGGCCGCTACGAGGAAGACGGCTGGCGCGTCCGCAAGGACGGCACCTTCTTCTGGGCGAGCGTTGTGATCGACCCGATCTACGAGGACCGCGAGCTCATCGGCTTCGCGAAGATCACGCGCGACATCACCGAGCGACGCAACACGCAGCTCAAGCTCGAGACGATGCAGAAGCAGCTCGCCGAATCCCAGAAGTTCGACGCGCTCGGCCAGCTCACCGGCGGCGTCGCCCACGATTTCAACAATCTCCTGATGATCATCAGCGGCAGCCTTCACACCCTGAAGCGGGGCACCGACGACGATGCCAAGCTCCAGCGCGCGATCTCGGCAATCGAGACTGCGACCAGGCGGGGCGCCGCGCTGACCAACCAGCTCCTCACCTTCGCGCGGCGACAGAGCGTCAACCCGCAGGCGATCGACTTTTCCGAGCGCATCGGGGCGATCCGCGAGGTGCTCGAGGCCGGCGTCGGCAGCTCCGTGCGCCTCGCCTTCGACATCGACCGCGAGGTCTGGCCGATCAGGACCGACGTCTCGGAGTTCGAGACTGCGCTGCTCAATCTCGTCATCAATGCCCGCGATGCGATGCCCGACGGCGGCACGGTGACGATCAGTGCCCGCAACGTCGTGCTGGACGAGTCGCCGCTCGCCGGCGAGTTCGTCGCGATCGACATCGCCGACACCGGGCTCGGCATTCCCGCCGACGTCGTCGACAAGATCTTCGAGCCGTTCTTCACCACCAAGCCGATCGGCAAGGGCACCGGTCTCGGCCTGTCCCAGGTGCACGGCTTTGCGCATCAGGCCGGCGGCACGGTGAAGGTCACAAGCGAACTCGGCAAGGGCACGACTTTCGGCATCCTGCTGCCGCGCGGAACGGATGTGCCGGCGCGGGAAGCTGCGGAGGCGATGCCGTTCCGCGGCAGCGGCACAGTGCTGCTGGTCGAGGACAATCCGGAGGTCGCCATCGTCAGCATCGGCTTGTTGGAGCAGCTCGGCTACCGCGTTCGCCGCGTCCCCGACGCCGAATCCGCGCTGCGCGAGCTCGAGCAAAACGGCGTCGACTTCGTCTTCTCGGACATCGTGATGCCCGGCAAGATGGACGGCCTCACCCTCGCCCATCACCTGCGCCTGATCCGCCCCGGCCTGCCGATCCTGCTTGCCACCGGCTACAGCGAGGCCGCCGCCGACGTGCGCGGCGACTTCCCGATCCTGCGCAAACCCTACGAGATCCACGAGCTGAGCGAAGCGATCGCGAAGTTGCCAAGGTGATCTTCACCTCTCCCCGCTTGCGGGGAGAGGTCGAATTCGATCGCAGATCGAATTCGGGTGAGGGGGTACAGGTCTCTCGACGACCGCTCGTGTGGAGAGAGGCCCCTCACCCCAACCCTCTCCCCGTAAGAACGCAGGGCTGTCCGGGGAATGATTCACTGTGTCGCGGAGCATGCCCGGTTTAACCGGCGTGAAGCAGGTACTTTCTGGTTGTCGAGACTCAGAAGGTGACCGGGCATGCGGTTTAGCGATAGCATTTTTGGAAGGCTCCTTGAACCGATCAATCGGCGGCAATTTCAGGCTGCTGTGGATCGTGTGGACGGGGATGCCTACGACAAGTCGTTCAAGAGCTGGGATCATTTGGTCGCGCTGATCTATGCGCAACTGAGCGGTCACGCCAGTTTGCGTGCCGTGGTGACGGGCTTCAACGCCAACCCTCAGCACCACTATCATCTGGGAACG
>NZ_FOQJ01000018.1:0-77524 GCF_900113725.1 Bradyrhizobium sp. cf659 | reverse complement strand
CGCAGATCCCACAGCCACCCAGACCAGATCGAGCTATCCTATGCCTAACTTCCCCGGACAGCCCTGCGTAAGAACGGGGCGAGGGAGCGCACCGCTGCTGCGGCAACGGCTCGCCTCACTGCACCAGATCAAACCGTCGGCAGAACCGAGAACTTCTCCCCTGCCCTGCGCAGGTCCAGCTCGTCCGCGCCGGCCGTCTCGCTGGTGACGCTGTCGACGCGCGCGGAGGGCGGACCATGGCGGCACAGCGCCACCATGTCGGCGACGTGGTTCGGCGCGCCCGCGAACAGCGCTTCCACGCTGCCGTCGCGGCGATTGCGGACCCAGCCTTCGAGCCCGCTCGTGGTGGCCTGGTATTCGACCCAGGCACGATAGCCGACGCCCTGCACGCGGCCGCGGATCATGACCTGGAGGATCGCCCGGCTCATTTCTTGAGTCCGAGCAGATCGGCGCCGCGCGCCTTCGTCTCGGCCTCGCGCATGACACGGCTGGTCAATTCCGCGGACGCCAATCCCTTGAGCGCTTTGGGGGGCGTGCCTTCGCGCAGCGCCTTCAGCGTGTCGGAGACGGCCTGCGTCGCCGCCGCGATCGGCGCGTGGCCCTGGAGCGCGATACGCACGCGCCGGCCGGCGAGATAATCGGGCTTATTCAATTCTTCCGGCGCACCACCGAGCACGATCGGCAGGTGCGTCGCGGCTGCGACCGCTTCGAGCTCCGCGCGCGACTTGATGCCGGTGAAGAACAGCGCGTCGACGCCGGTCGCCTCGTAGGCCTGCGCACGGCGGATAGTATCTTCGAGCGAGGTGATCGAGGCAGCTCCAGTACGGCCCATGATGACCAGCGAGGGATCGCTGCGGCCGCCGAGCGCCGCCTTCATCTTGCCGACGCCCTCCTCCAGCGAGATCAGTTGCGTCTTCGCTTCACCGAAGGCGGCCGGCAGCAGCGTGTCCTCGATGGTGAGGCCGGCCGCCCCCGCCGTCTCCAGCTCCTGCACGGTGCGGCGCACGTTGAGCGCATTGCCATAGCCGTGATCGGCATCGACCAGCACCGGCAGCGCGGAGGCGCGCGACATCCGCCGCATCTGCTCGGCGAGCTCGGTGAGCGTGATCAGCGTGATATCGGGATCGCCCAGCACGGCGAGCGAGGCCACCGAACCGCCGAACATGCCGAGCGGAAAGCCGAGATCCTCGGCGATGCGGATCGAAATGGCGTCATAGACCGAGCCGGGATGGATGCAGCCCGGACCCGACAGGATCGATCGCAATTTTTCGCGGCGGGAACGGAAGGCCATGGTGCTGTCTCGGTCAGTGCAACGCCGTCGCAACATACTCCGTCATTGCGAGCGCAGCGAAGCAATCCAGAATCGTTCCGCGGAGGCAGTCTGGATTGCTTCGCTGCGCTCGCAATGACGAAGCGCGTGGAGCCCGCTAGGGCCCCACTCGCACTCTTTACGCAAACTCCAAAATCAGTGCATCGACCGCGAGCGTCGCACCGGCGCTCGCATGGATCTTCTTCACGGTGCCGTCCTGCTCGGCGCGCAGCACGTTCTGCATCTTCATCGCTTCGACCACCGCGAGCGTCTCGCCGGCCTTGACCTCCTGCCCCTCGCTCACCGCGATCGAGACGATCAGTCCGGGCATCGGGCAGAGCAGCTTCTTGCCGGTGTCGGAGGCCGTGGTCACCGGCATCAGCCGTGCCGAGGCCGCCTCGGATTCGGTCCAGACATAGACCGGCACCTCGACGCCCTGATGCGCAAGACGGATGCCGTTGGCGATCGGGCGCGTCTGCACCGCGACGAAATGGCCGTCGATGGTGCCCTGCCAGACCGGATCACCCGGCTTCCACGGCGACTGCAGCAGATGCGCATTGCCGGCCTTGCCGTCGGCATCGACGAAGCGGATCGCGATCGCCTCGCCCTCGCGCCCGACCTCGAGCCCAATCTCCTGGCGATCGAGCCAGACCGCGCGGCGGCGCTCGCGCTGCACGATCCGGCCGCCAAGCTGACCGGAAATCTGGCGCTTGCGCTCGCCGAGCACGTGATCGATGGCGGCGCCGACCGCGGCGATCCGCCGGGCGACCTCGCCTTCGGGCACGCGCACCGCAAAGCCCTTGGGGAATTCCTCGGCGATGAAGCCGGTCGAAAGCCGGCCCTCGCGCCAGCGCGGATGGTGCATCAGTGCCGACAGGAACGGGATGTTGTGCCTGATGCCGTCGACATAGAAAGAATCCAGTGCCGTTGCCTGCGCCTCGATCGCGGCCGCGCGCGAGGGGGCGTGGGTGACGAGCTTGGCGATCATCGGATCGTAATGGATCGAGATCTCGCCGCCCTCCTGCACGCCGGTGTCGTTGCGGATCGTGATGCCGTCCTGGCTGGCTTCCGCCGGCGGACGATACTTCACCAGGCGTCCGATCGAGGGCAGGAAGTTGCGGAACGGGTCTTCGGCGTAGAGGCGGGATTCCACGGCCCACCCGGTGAGCGTGACATCCTTCTGCGCGAGGCCGAGCTTCTCGCCGGCGGCAACGCGGATCATCTGCTCGACGAGGTCGATGCCGGTCACGAGCTCGGTGACGGGATGCTCGACCTGGAGGCGCGTGTTCATCTCCAGGAAGAAGAAGCTCTTGTCCTGGCCGGCGACGAACTCGACGGTGCCGGCGGAATCATAGTTCACGGCCTTGGCCAGCGCGACCGCCTGCTCGCCCATCTTGCGGCGGGTGGCCTCGTCGAGCAGCGGCGACGGCGCCTCCTCGATGACCTTCTGGTTGCGGCGCTGGATCGAGCATTCGCGCTCGCCGAGATAGATGACGTTGCCGTGCTTGTCGCCCAGCACCTGGATCTCGATGTGGCGGGGATCGACGATGAACTTCTCGACGAAGACGCGGTCGTCGCCGAACGAGGCCTTGGCCTCGGCCTTGGCGAGGTTGAAGCCTTCGGCGACCTCGCTCTTCGAATGCGCGATACGCATGCCCTTGCCGCCGCCGCCGGCGGAGGCCTTGATCATCACGGGGTAGCCGATCTCGTCGGCGATGCGGACCGCGTGCTTGTCGTCCTCGATGACGCCGAGATGGCCCGGCACGGTCGAGACCTTGGCCTTGGCCGCCGCCTTCTTGGATTCGATCTTGTCGCCCATCGCGGCGATCGCGCCCGGGTTCGGGCCGATGAAGACGATGCCGGCCGCTTCCAGCGCGCGCGGAAAGGACTCGCGCTCGGACAGGAAGCCGTAGCCGGGATGCACCGCCTCGGCGCCCGTCTTGCGGCAGGCCTCCACGATCTTCTCGATCACCAGATAGCTCTCGGCCGCGGCAGGCGGGCCGATCAGCACGGCCTCGTCGGCCATCTCGACATGGAGGGCATCGCGGTCGGCCTCGGAATAGACCGCGACCGTTTCAATTCCCATCCGGCGGGCAGTCTTGATGACCCGGCAGGCGATTTCGCCGCGATTGGCGATCAGGATGCGTTTGAACATGCTTTTCTTGAGTCTCGACCTTGGGCGGGACCCTTCCCCGACCGTTGGGGCCTCTGGGACGGGCCGTGTGACCCCGTGGTACATCAAAATAGGCCGGAGGCAACGGTCTAAATCCGGCCCCTCTGGCGTACCAGCGCAAGACCAAAATGGACTTGGGCAAGGGGCTTGGCGCGCCCCCGGGACGGCTTACCGCTTCGCGGCCTTGGCCACGCCCCGCACCAGGGCGTGAATGAAGTCCAGTTTGGCGACCACCGCCTGCGACAGGATGAACGGATAGAGATCGCGCATGCCCATGGCGCGGTTGACGCTATTCAGGGCGAAGGTGAAGGGCAGCCATGCGTCGACCAGCGTCTGGACGTCCCGCGCCTCGTAGGGGTTGAACCGGAGCCGCGTCGACAACTCTCCGTCGCGATCGACCCGCGGCCGCACCTCCATACCGAACTCGGAGGCCATCTCCAGGGTGTCGACGATGTGGAGGTAGTGCGCCCAGGTTTCGGCGAAATCTTCCCAGGGGTGCGTCGTGGCGTAGCTAGAGACATAGTTCTGCTGCCAGTCCGGTGGCGCGCCTTCGGCATAATGGCGCTGCAAGGCCTGGCCGTAATCGGCCGAATCGTCGCCGAAGACGGCGCGGCATGCGTCGAGCTTGCCGCCCTGGCGGACCAGCACATCCCAGAAATAATGTCCGACCTCGTGGCGGAAATGCCCGAGCAGCGTCCGGTAGGGCTCGCCCATCTCCAGCCTGCGCCGCTCGCGCTCGATGCCGTCGGTTTCGGTGAGCGCGATCGTGATCAGGCCGTCGTCATGCCCGGTCATCACCTTCTGTCCGCTGTTCGGATCGTCGGCGAGGAAGTTGAAGATCAGGCCGTGCTCGGGATTGTCCAGCCGGTTCTGGAGCGGCAGCTTCCAGCGGATCAGGGAATAGAACAGCCGGTGTTTTGCCACCTCAAGCTCGCGCCAGCCGGCGAGCTGAGCCTGATCGGAGAGATCCGGCACCATGCCGTTGTGGCGGCAGGCACGACAATATCCGTTGGTATCGCCCGGATCCGTCAGCCAGTTGCAGGCATCGTACTCGGCATTGCGGCACAGCTTGCGTCCCCTGCCCTTGTCGGCCAGCGTCGTCCAGGACACGGCCTGAGCCTCGCCGTCGGGCTCGAGCGCCGACATCGTCTCCTTCTCCGGGAGGAAGGCGACGCGGTGACCGCAACGTTCGCAGGCGCGATTCTCGAAATAGAGGACGTTGCCGCAGGACTGGCAGACAAAGAGCTTCAAGATTTAGCCTCTTCGAGAACGGAGCATTATAAATGAGAGTCGTGGCGCCTCGCAAAGACGCCTCCGCAGGCCCATCGTTCCAATACCAGGAACAAATAGCCAGACCGGGGGTTGACTGGCCTGACCGTCCCGCGGTCTGGCTGGCCGCGGGCCTTTCCTGACAGTCTATCCCTCCAGGCAATGGCCATCACGCTCCGTCTGTGTGAATATCGGTCCGGCATGTGCGCACCCGCATGACAACGGCCGACGCCTTGAACAATCCTCTGCCCGAGACCATCGCCGCCGAAAGGCTGCGCCAGCACCTCGAAGACGTCGCGCGCGAGCGCGACAATGCCTATCGCGCGCTCCAGGAGCGCGAGGCCGAGCTCGCGCGCATCCAGCGCATCGGCAAGGTCGGCGGCCTCGAGGTCGACTTCCGCGAGGGCTTCAAGAACCGTCGCTCGCCGGAATATCTGATGATCCACGGCCTGCCTCCCGAGGCCGCCGACGAATCGCACGAAGACTGGGTCGGCCGCATCCATCCCGATGACCGCGACGCCGCGGTGAAACACTTCTTCGATGTGCTGGCCGAGACCAGCGAGGATTATACCGCCGAATACCGCATCATCCGTCCCAACGACGGCGAGACCCGCTGGATCCGCGTCGTCGCCAAGATCGAGCGTGACGGCCACGGGCGCGCCATCCGCCTCGTCGGCGCCCATATCGATATCACCGACCAGATGCTCGCCCGCGAGACGCTACGCGAGAGCGAGGAGCGGTTTCGGCTGATCGCCGACAGCGCGCCGGTGCCGATCTGGGTCACAAAGCTCGACCGCAAGCGCTCCTTCGCCAACCAGGCCTATGTCGACTTCGTCGGCCTGCCCTACGAGGAGGCCATCGATTTCGACTGGCGCAAGGTGCTGCATCCGGATGACCTGCCGCAGGTGCTCCAGCAATCGGTCCAGGGTGAAGCGTCGCTAAAACCCTTCGTGCTGGAAGCGCGTTACAAGAACGCCGGCGGCGAATGGCGCTGGCTACGCTCGGAATCCCAGCCGCGCTGGGATCCGACCGGCAAGCATATCGGCTTCATCGGCGTCGCCCACGACATCACCGCCGCCAAGCAGGCCGAGATCGAGCTCCGGCGGCTCAACGAGACGCTGGAAGAGCGCATCGTCGAGCGCACCGCCGAGCTCGAATCCAACGAGGCCCGGCTCCGCGCGATCCTGGAGACCAGCAACCAGTATCAGGGGCTGGTCAATCTCAAGGGCGAATTGCTCTACGCCAACAAGACCACGCTCGCCGGCATCGGCGCCGAGGCGCGGGATGTCATCGGCCAGCCGTTCTGGGACACGCCGTGGTTCACGGGGACCCCGGGCATGAGCGACGTCGCGCGCGAGGCCTTCGAGACGGTGCTGAGGGGCGAAGCGGTGCGGATGGAGATGCGGCTGCGCCTGCCGGCCGGCGAGCGCGATTTCGAGTTCGGCATGCGCCCCGTGCTCGACCGCCAGGGCAACATCACCGGCGCGGTGCCCGAGGCCGTCGACATCACCGAGCGGCGCCGCGGCGAGGAAGCGCTGCGGCAGTCGCAGAAGATGGAGGCGATCGGGCAGCTCACCGGCGGTGTCGCGCATGACTTCAACAACCTCCTGACCATCATCCGCTCGGCGACCGACTTCCTGCGCCGGCGCGAGCTGCCGGAGGAGCGCCGCCGCCGCTATGTCGACGCCATCTCCGACACCGTCGAGCGCGCCTCGAAGCTGACCGCGCAGCTTCTGGCCTTTGCGCGACGGCAGCCGCTGAAGCCGCAGATCTTCAATGTCGGCAGCCAGGTCGAGGGCGTGGCGCAACTGGTCCGTCCGCTGGTCGGCGGCCGCATCGAGATCAGCGTCGAGGTTCAGGATACGGATTGTTTCACCGTCGCCGACGTCGCGCAGTTCGAGACGGCATTGATCAACCTCGCCATCAACGCCCGCGACGCCATGGACGGCGAAGGCCGCCTCACCATCGCGGTGCGCAAGGTGCATGGCATCCCGAGCCTGCGCGCGCAATCGGCGCGTGGCGGCGACTATGTCGCGATCTCGGTCGCGGATACCGGCTGCGGCATCGCGCCTGAGAACATCGACGCCATCTTCGAGCCGTTCTTCACGACCAAGGAGGTCGGCAAGGGCACCGGCCTCGGCCTCAGCCAGGCGTTCGGTTTCGCCAAGCAGTCCGAGGGCGACATCGCGGTGACGAGCACGCCTGGCAAAGGCGCGACCTTCACGATCTACCTTCCGCAGGCGCAGAGCCCGGCCACCGGGAGCGAAGCCGCAGCGCTGACCAGCGAGGCCGCGACCACCGGGCGCGGCTACCGCGTGCTCGTGGTCGAGGACAATGACGACGTCGGCCAGTTCTCGACCGAGCTGCTGGAGGACCTCGGCTATGTCGTCCGCCGCGTTGCCAATGCCAGTGCGGCGCTCGCCATCCTCGGCGAGAACGAATTCGCCGTCGATCTCGTCTTCTCCGACGTCATCATGCCCGGCATGAACGGCGTCGAGCTCGCCGGCCTCATCCGCGAGCGCTATCCGGGCCTGCCCGTCGTGCTCACCAGCGGCTACAGCAACGTGCTCGCCGAAAACGCCCATCGCGGCTTCGAGCTGATCCAGAAGCCGTATTCGGTGGAATCGCTGTCGCGCATCCTGCGCAAGGCGATCACGGAGAAGCTGTCGGTCGTGCGGTGAGTGTTATAGTTGCACGAAGCTCCCACAGACTCCGTCATTGCGAGCGCAGCGAAGCAATCCAGACTGCCTCCGCGGAAAGACTCTGGATTGCTTCGCTGCGCTCGCAATGACGGCGCGGGCGCGCCGTCCTAAAGCAACGGAACTTGATGACATGAAACCCGCCCTCCTCTCCGCCTGGCAGACCTGGGCGCTTCTCTCCGCTTGCTTCGCCGCGCTGACCGCGATCTTCGCCAAGGTCGGCGTCGAGAACATCAATCCGGATCTGGCCACCTTCATCCGCACCATCGTGGTGCTGCTCGCCTTTTCGGTGCTGCTGTTCTTCACCGGGCAATTCGCCGTGCCCTCGGCGATCTCGTCCAAGACCTGGCTGTTCCTGGTGCTGTCGGGGCTCGCGACCGGCGCATCCTGGCTGTGCTATTTTCGCGCGCTGAAGCTTGGCCCCGCCACGCTGGTGGCGCCGATCGACAAGCTCAGTGTCGTTCTGGTTGCTCTCTTCGCGTTCGCCTTTCTCGGCGAGCGGCCGACGGCGCAGGGCTGGGCCGGGATTGCCATGATCGGCGCCGGCGCCGTGCTGCTCGCGGTGAAGTTCTGAAGCGGAACAAAGGTGCCGTGACCACCGTTCCTGCCGGGGCGCTTCTCGCCTCGATCGAGAGACCGATGTCGAGCCAAGACCCCGATCAGGCAAGGCGGGCCGGACGTGCGCTGGATGCGGCCAACTTCTTCCTCGCTGACGTCCGCGACGGGCTTGGGCCCTATCTTGCGGTCTATCTCCTCACCGAGCAGCACTGGGACGAGGCGCGCATCGGCCTCGTGATGTCGATTGCCACAGTCGCGGGTATCGTGGCGCAGACACCGGCCGGCGCGCTGGTCGATGCGACCCGGGCGAAGCGGCTGGTGATGGTTGTCGCCGCGATCATGGTGACGCTTGCATCGCTGTCGCTGCCGTTGTTCCCCGGCTTCGTGCCGGTCGCAATCTCGCAAGGCATCGCGCAGGCCGCCGCCGTGGTCTTTCCACCGGCGATTGCCGCCGTCTCGCTCGGCATCTTCGGCCATGCCGCTTTCACCCGGCGGATCGGCCGCAACGAAACTTTCAACCATGCCGGCAACGCGGTCGCGGCGGGTCTTGCCGGCCTCTCCGCCTATTGGTTTGGCCCGACCGTGGTGTTCTACCTTCTCAGCGCCATGGCGATCGCAAGCCTTGTCAGCATTCTTGCGATCCCCGAACGGGCCATCGACCACGATCTCGCCCGCGGCCTGCACGACGCCGATACACGGAGCGAACAGCCGTCAGGCCTCGCGGTGCTCCTCACCTGTCGCCCCCTGCTCGTCTTCGCGATCTGCGTCCTGCTCTTCCATCTCTCCAACGCGGCGATGCTGCCGCTGGTCGGCCAGAAGCTCGCGCTCCAGGACAAGAACATGGGCACCAGCCTGATGTCGGCCTGCATCGTCGCAGCCCAAGTGGTGATGGTGCCGTTCGCGATGCTGGTCGGTGCGAGAGCCGACCGCTGGGGCCACAAGCGCTTCTTCCTCGCTGCGCTGCTGATACTGCCCATTCGGGGAGCGCTCTACACGCTCTCCGACAATCCGTTCTGGCTGGTCGGCGTGCAGCTTCTCGACGGCGTCGGCGCCGGTATCTTCGGAGCGATCTTCCCCGTCATTGTCGCCGACCTCATGCGCAACACCGGACGTTTCAACGTCGCGCAGGGCGCGGTCATCACCGCCCAGAGCATCGGCGCGGCGCTGTCGACGACGCTTGCGGGCCTCGTCGTGGTCGGCGCGGGTTACAGCGCGGCGTTCGTCACGCTCGGCGCGGTCGCTGCGATCGGCGCGATCGTCTGCCTTGTCGCCTTGCCCGAGACGCGGCATGGAACCCCGCCGCCGCAGGGGAAGACAGCGTCGCCGACATCGGCTATCGCTGCCGAATGAACCCATTCCACCTCGAGGATTGAACGTGCCGACCGTGCCGCATGAGGCCATCTGGGCCTGGAGCATCATCGTCGTCGCGACCGCAGGCGTCATCATCCGCCCATGGTCCCTGCCCGAGGCGGTCTGGGCCGTGATCGGCGCTGGCGCCCTCGTGCTGCTCGGCTTCCTGCCGTGGCAGGACGCGCTTGTTGGCATCGAGAAAGGCGTCGACGTCTATCTCTTCCTGATCGGCATGATGCTGATTGCCGAACTGGCGCGGCTCGAGGGCCTGTTCGACTATCTCGCCGCGCTCGCGGTGGAATATGCAGACGGATCGCCGCAGCGGCTGTTCCTGCTGATCTATCTCGTCGGCACGCTCGTCACCGTGCTGCTCTCGAACGATGCCACGGCGATCGTGCTGACACCCGCCGTCTATGCCGCCACGCGCGCGGCCGGCGCCAAGCCGCTGCCCTACCTGTTCGTCTGCGCCTTCATCGCGAATGCCGCAAGCTTCGTGCTGCCGATCTCCAATCCGGCCAACCTCGTCGTGTTCGGTGCGCGCATGCCGCACCTGACCGAATGGCTCCGCCTGTTCGCCCTGCCCTCGGCGGCATCGATCCTGCTCACCTATGTCGTGCTGCGCCTGACCCAGCGACGCGCGCTGAAGGAAGAGACCATCGCGCGCAGCGTGCCGCATCCGAAGCTCGGCCGCGGCGGAAAACTCACGGCCGCGGGCATCGTCGCGATCGGCGTCGTGCTGGTCACGGCCTCGGCGCTGGACAAGCCACTGGGCCTGCCGACCTTCATCTGCGGCGGGACGACGGCCGCGATCGTGCTGCTGTTGAGCGGGCAATCGCCGCTGCCCGTGCTGAGGGGCGTGTCGTGGAGCGTGCTGCCGCTGGTCGGCGGGCTCTTCGTGATGGTGGAAGCGCTGGTGAAGACAGGCGTGATCGGGCAGCTCAGCGCGCTGCTGCATCAAGCCGTCGCGCAATCGGTGCCCAAGGCGGCCTGGAGCGTCGGCATCGCAACCGCAATCGCCACCAACATTGCCAACAACCTTCCGGTCGGCCTCGTCGCGGGCTCGGTCGCCGCCAGCGATCATTTGCCCGCGCCGGTCGTCAGCGCCATCCTGATCGGCGTCGACCTCGGCCCCAATCTGTCGGTAACGGGGTCGCTCGCCACCATCCTCTGGCTGGTCGCGCTGCGGCGGGAGAAGATCGCGGTCGGCGCCTGGCCGTTCCTCAAGCTCGGTCTGCTGGTGACGCCGCCCGCTTTGATCGCCGCGCTGGCTGTGGCGATCAGGTAGCCGCGGCCGAACGCGCCGGCCGATCAAGTGCAGTTGTTTGCGGTGCATCAATGCCGGCGGGGCCTACCGCGCCTAGAGTTCACTTGTCGCGTGATTCAGACATGCCGCGGCAAGGAAGGTTCATCATGCAGATTCAATCAAAGGCGCTGCCGCAGAGCTTTTCCCTGCGTCGCGAAATCCAGAGCTTCATCGCGCCCGCTGACGGCCGAGCGGAGACATCCCATCCCCTGCTCATCTTCTCCGTTGTGGCGCTGCTGGCCCTGTTCGCCATCGTGGAAATCGACCTGCACTCCGCCCAGCTTCAGGCGATCGGCCTGCTCAGCCAGGGGACCGGGATCGATCCCGTCTTCCTGAGCCCGTAGCGGGAAAAGCCCGATCGCGGCCGCAACGGCCGCGACCGGGCAGTGCATCCTCAGTCGTTCTCGTAGCCGTAGACTTCCGGCAGGATGAAGATCGCAGCGAGCAATCCGATCAGCGGGAAGATCGCGACCATCAGCGTGGCATTCGCCTGCCCGATCGCAGCGAACACCGTCGGGAACAGGAAGATCGCCAGGAACGACGGCAGCTTCACGAACATGTAGGCGAAGCCGCTGGCGGTGCCGCGGTACTTCGGCTTGGCGACCATGGTCGGGATCGTCATGCAGTTCGACGCGTCCCAATAATGGCCCCACAGCATGGCGGCTGCTGCGAACGGCAGCAGGATCTTGTTGTCGGTATGGAGCGCAAAGGCCGCAACCAGCAATGACGCCAGCACGATGCTGAAACCGGCGATCGAGATGCCGCGATGGCCGATCTTCGGCGTCAGCAGCGGGCCGACCCAGCCGGACAGAGCGGCGAAGCAGAACAGCGCCATCGTCACCAGGTTGATGCCGAGCACGCTCGACACGCCGACCATGACAAAGAGCACCGGCAGGTAGAACGCAAAGGTCGAGAACTCGCTGCCTTGCGCAAAGCAGGCGATCCAGCCGTAGATCGTTGCGCGCCAGCGGATTGGATCCTGCTTGAGGTCGGCGAGGAAGGCGCGGGTGCTGACCTTCGGCACTTTCACATCGTGATCCGGCAGCATGGCGAGATCGTCGTTGAACATCTCGCGCGCGACCTGCTTGGCCTCGCGGTAGCGTCCCTTCTGCACCAGCCACACTGCGGTCTCCGGCACGTCGTGACGCATGATCAGAATGATCAGCGCCGGCACCGCGCCGAGGCCGAGCGTCACGCGCCACAGCATCTCGTGCTGCATGTCGATCAGGAGGAAGATCACGATGACGCCGATGGTGAGGACCTCGCCGACGGCGAACATGAACTGCCAGCGGTTGCCCATGACCTCGCGCTCGCCCTTGGCCATGGATTCCATGATGTAGGTGTAGCCGGTCGAAATATCCGAGCCGAGCGGAATACCGAGCAGGAAGCGGATCACGATGAGCCAGGTAACGTTCGGCACGAAGGCCTGCGCCAGCGCCAGCACGATGAACAGCACCATCGTCACCAGGAACATGACGCGGCGGCCGATCTTGTCGGAGAGCCAGCCGCCGAGCAACGCGCCGATCAGGGCGCCGCCCTGCGTGCCGGCCGCGGCGAGGCCGAGCATCAAGGGATCGGGATTGTATTGCTCCTTGATGAAGATCAGCACGAAGGCGATCGAATAGAGATCCCAAGCCTCGACCAAAATCGAGGCCATCATCAGCCAGCCGACCTTGTTACCCTTGGGACTGTAATTCGTGATCAGGTAGCGGACCGCGGCTTCGCTCGCGGTCGGTTGTGGCATGGCCATCGTCGACATGTTTGGTCCTCTCTTCAAAACTCTCTTACGCGCCGAGCAGCGGCTCGATGCTGCAATCGAGCAGGCGCGGGTCGATCCCCGCCTCCATGCCCGTGAACATCTCGCCCATGTAGTCGATCAGCGCATCGCTCGCCTTCACGGCGTCATCGACGCGGCGGCCGGCGACGGCCGCGAGAATGGCGAGATGATGGTCGATCGTGCCGGAAAGATCGGCCTGGCCCGGCATGAAGCGGTGGTGGATGTAGCCGATGCGCCGGTACAGCGTGTGCAGCGGTCGCATCGTGTGCACCAGGAACGGCTCGCCGGCCGCCTCCAGCACCAGCGCATCGATGCGGCGGTCGATGTGGTTGAATTCGTCGAGGGTCAGGCTGGCGCGGCGCTCGCGCAGCAGGCGCTCGATGTGCAGCGCCTGATTGCGGTGCGACAGGCTGGCGCGATCGGCGGCAAGGCGGATCACGAAGCGCTCCATGTCGCGGCGCAGGCCGAGCAGCATGCGTTCACGCGCGAGATCAATCGGCGCGATGTGCAGGCCGTGACGCGGGCGGATGATGATGAGCGTATCTGCGGAGAGACGATTGACGGCGTGATGCACCGGCGTGCGGCCGAAGCCGGTGATCTGCTGCAATTCCAGCATCGTCATGAACTGGCCGGGCTTGAGCTCGCAATGAACCAGCAGTTCCTCGATCCTCTGGTAGGCCAGCTCGAAGAAGTTGAGACGGTTGCGCCGGGAGGGCTTGCCCTCGCCGTCGTCCTCGTTTCTCACCACCGCGAGCGCGCGCTTGCGCCGTGCCATGTTGTCCTCCCCGTCGGCCTGCGTTACCCCCGCACGGCGGTGCCTTATTTGTGAGAGCCTTAAAACATGTTGTGATATATTACAAGCGGGCGTAAGACTTCCGCGTGCCGCGCTGCATGTTGCAGCGCGAAATAACAAGACGGCGCGAGGCGCCTGTGATGGGAGGAAAGCTGGTGAAGATCACGTCGATCGAGACCTTGCGCACCGAGGAATTCTCCAACGTCATCTGGGTCCGCGTCCACACGGACACGGGCGTGATCGGTCTCGGCGAAACCTTCTATGGCGCGGGCGCGGTCGAAGCGCAGATCCACGACACGTTTGCCGGACGCCTGCTCGGCCGCAATCCCCTGCACATCGAGGCGATCCACCGCGACATGCTGAACCTGCCGATGGCGCAGTCCTCGACCGGCGTCGAATACCGCGCGGCATCCGCGATCGACATCGCGCTGTGGGACCTGTTCGGCAAGGTCTGCAATCAGCCGGTGCATCAGATGCTCGGCGGCCTCTGCCGCGACAAGCAGCGCATCTACAACACCTGCGCCGGCACGCAATATGTCCGCTCCACCAATATCAGCCCGGTCGCAAACTGGAATCTCGGCGCCTCCAAGGGTCCCTATGAGGACCTCGACGGCTTCATGCACCACGCCGACGCGCTCGCCGAGAGCCTTCTGGAGAGCGGCATCTCAGCGATGAAGATCTGGCCGTTCGATCCCGCGGCCCAGGAGAACAAGGGTCTCTACATCACCGCGGCGCAGATGAAGCGCGCGATCGAACCGTTCGAGAAGATCCGGAAAGCCGTCGGCGACAAGATGGAGATCATGGTCGAGCTCCATTCGCTGTGGAACCTGCCGACCGCCAAGCAGATCGCGCGCGCGCTCGAGCCCTACAAGCCGACCTGGTACGAAGACCCGATCCGCATGAACTCGCCGCAGGCGCTCGCCGAATATGCGCGCTCGACCGACGTCTGGGTCTGCGCCAGCGAGACGCTGGGCTCGCGCTTCCCCTACAAGGACATGCTCGACCGCGACGCCATGCATGTGGTGATGGCGGATCTGTGCTGGACCGGCGGCCTCACCGAGGGCCGCAAGATCGCGGCGATGGCCGAAACCTATCACCGGCCGTTTGCTCCTCATGATTGCATCGGCCCGATCGGCTTCATTGCCGCCATCCACATGTCGTTCAGCCAGCCCAACACGCTGATCCAGGAATCGGTGCGCGCCTTCTACAAGGGCTGGTACAATGAGCTCGTCACCACAATGCCTGTTATCAAGGACGGCTATGTCTTCCCGATGGAAGGCCCCGGCCTTGGCGTCGACCTCTTGCCTGCGGTATTCGACCGCAGCGATCTCACCGTGCGCCGTTCCAACGTCTGAGGATTTCTTGAGATGAGCACCGCCCTTTTCGACCTTTCCGGCCACACCGCGCTCGTGACCGGCTCCTCCCGCGGGCTCGGCCGCGCCATCGCCGAGGGCATGGCCAAGGCCGGCGCCAGGCTGATCATCAACGGCGTCGATCCCAAGCGCGTCGAGCAGGCCGTCGCCGAGTTTCGCGCCGCCGGGCATCAGGCCGAGGGCGCGGCCTTCAACGTGACGGACGAGCCGGCGATCGTCGCCGCCTTCAACGACTTCGACAAGAAGGGTATTGCCGTCGACATCGTCGTCAACAATGCCGGCATCCAGCACCGCAAGCCGCTGGTCGAGTTCACCACCGACGAATGGCGCAAGGTGATCGAGACCAACCTCACCAGCGCCTTCGTGATCGGCCGCGAGGCCGCCAAGCGCATGATCCCGCGCAAGCACGGCAAGATCATCAATATCGGCTCGCTCGGCAGCGAGCTCGCGCGTCCCACCATCGCGCCCTACACCGCCGCCAAGGGCGGCATCAAGAACCTGACCCGTTCAATGGCGGTGGAATGGGCCCAGCACGGCATCCAGGCCAATGCGATCGGCCCCGGCTACATGCTCACCGACATGAACGAGGCCCTGGTCAACAACACCGATTTCAACAACTGGCTGATGGGCCGCATTCCCTCGAAGCGCTGGGGCCGGCCGGACGAGCTGGTGGGCGCGGCGATCTTCCTGGCGTCGGACGCCTCCACTTACGTCAACGGCCAGATCATCTATGTCGATGGCGGCATGATCGCCGCGATGTGATCCGCGAAGAATATTGAGGAGCGAGCCCATGCGCGCCGTCGTCATTCACGCCCCGAAAGACCTGCGGATCGACAGCTACCCCGATCCGGCACCCGGCCCGGGCGAGGTCCGCGTCAAGATCGCCAATGGCGGCATCTGCGGCTCGGACCTGCATTACTATCATCACGGCGGCTTCGGCGTCGTGCGCATCCAGCAGCCGATGGCGCTGGGCCATGAGATCGCCGGCGTGGTCGCAGCCGTCGGTGACGGCGTCACCAGCGTGAAGCCCGGCACGCGCGTCGCGGTCAATCCGAGCAAGCCGTGCGGCCAATGCCTGCATTGCCAGGAAGGCATGCGCAACCAGTGCCTCGACATGCGCTTCCTCGGCAGCGCGATGCGCTTTCCCCATGTGCAGGGCGGTTTCCGTGAGTTCCTCACGGTCGATGCGACGCAGGCCGTGCCGATCGCGGACAAGCTGTCGCTGGCCGAGGCCGCGGTCGCCGAACCGCTCGCCGTATGCCTTCATGCCGGCAAGCAGGCCGGTCCCCTCCTCGGCAAGCGCGTGCTGATCACCGGCTGCGGCCCGATCGGTGCACTGATGATCCTGGTCTCGCGTTTCGGCGGCGCCGCCGAGATCGTGGTGACCGATGTCGCCGACGCGCCGCTCGCGGTCGCCAAGAAGCTCGGCGCCACGCACGCCATCAACGTCGCGACCCATGCCACTGCGCTCGATCCCTGGCGCGCCGGCAAGGGCGTGTTCGACACGCTGTTCGAGGCCTCCGGCAACCAGGCGGCGCTGCGCACCGCGCTCGACGTGCTCAGGCCCGGCGCCACGCTGGTGCAGCTCGGCCTCGGCGGCGAGATGACGCTGCCGATCAATTCCATTGTCGCCAAGGAATTGCAGCTGCGCGGCACCTTCCGCTTCGATCCCGAGTTCGAGCTCGCGGTGCGGCTGATGGGCGAAGGCCTGATCGACGTCAAGCCGCTGATCACGGCCACCATGCCGTTCGAGAACGCGGTCGCCGCCTTCGAGCTTGCCAGCGACCGCGCGCAGTCGATGAAGGTGCAGTTGACGTTCTAGAAACGCGATGCGGCTTAGTTCACCTCTCCCGTAGGGAGAGGTCGGATCGCATCGTCAGATGCGATCCGGGTGAGGGGTTACGGCCACACTGAATGCTGCGCCCCCTCACCCGGATTGCTACGCAATCCGACCTCTCCCCGCTGGGGAGAGGTGAAGCGAGCTACTGGCTCTCGACCAGCCTTTCGCTCACCAGCCGCACCGCGCCCCGTTTCCACGAATAGTCTGCGCCCAGGCGCAGGCCGCTGTCGCCGCGTGACACCACGGCGCCGGTCCTGGCATCGCGGACCTGAAAGCCGAGCGTGTACTCGGTGCGACTGACCCGCCGCACCACGCCGATCAGCGACTGGTCCGCGCCGAGCTTTTGCGCAATCGCCGCCTCGCAGCCGTTGCAGTCGCGCAAGGCGTGTGCCTTCACGGCTTGTTCGTCCGCACCACTGACTTCTACGAGGCGGTAGCGACCAGATCGCCCCAGCGCCTCGCGCACGCTGCCGGTGACCTCAGCCAGGTACGACGCATCCGAACTGGCCGAGGCGCCCATCGACGCCGCGGTCGTGTCCTCGAGCTCGAACTCGAACACCGCCAGTGCGACCGGCGCTTGTGTGCCGAGCGCGGCCATGACCTCACGCGACACGAAGATCTCGGCGCGCTCCCATGATTCATCATTGTCGCCGCGGAAGGTGTAGAGCTTGTCCATCACGATCTTCTTGGCACCGACGTCGATCACGGCGACCTTGGCCCATTGCACCAGCGTGCTCGTCTTCTGGATGCCGCCGATCACCTTGAAGGCCGCGTCGTCCTGCACCGACGGCACTGGCCGGTAGCGGCCGTCCGCACTGATATCCCGCCTGAGCGCGGCCATGAACGCCGACAACCGCCGCTCATGGGCGGCGGTCTGGTTGGCCGGCTCGGCCGACGTATCGGTATAGCTGAAGTCGTCCATGGCAACGCCGATGGCGGCCTCGGCACCGGCTGGCGAATGGGCCGCCGGAAAGACGACAAGGAGAAAGGCAGAGAAGATCAACCGGGACAGGTGCATGAGCGGGCCTCGCGTGACGGAGCGGCCCGAAAAACTGGATGGTCACCGCAGGCCATGCACCCGTATCCGTCCCGGCGAGTGCCGGGAAAATTTCACGACGTTGCACTGCGGTAGAGCGCAGCGCTTTCCGCCGCTTGCGTTCTGCCGTTTAATGCGGAGGCAACAAACCCGTTCGCGCCAGGTGCCCGCCGATGTGGAACCGCCCGAGATCCGATCTCAAGGTCCGTCTGACGTTGCGCGTGGCCGCAATATCGGCCGCCTGCTTCGCCGTGATATCAGCCTATTTCCTTGTCACGGCTGACCGCGAGGCGCACGCGCGCATCGACGGTATCGCCGCCATCGTGGCGAAGTCGCTGGAGCTGCAACAGGGCAAGGTCCAGTGGGTGGCGAGCCCGCGCTCGGACTTCCCCAACCTTGACCCCGTATCGGCCTACGTGATGACGCCCGGCCTGTGCCTGGCATTCCGTGGCACGAGCGGCGACATACTCCAGCGCTTCTGTAGTGGCGCGCCTACCCCGGCGAACCCGCCGCCGCAGGTCTTCGCGGCCTTCTATCGCAGCCTGTTCGACCCCGGCCGCGAGGCGGCACGGCCAGTGATCGTGCGCGGGGCGAAGCTCGGCGAGACCGTGGTCTCGGTCGATCCGGCCGTGCAGACGGCGGAGGCCTGGCACGAGGCCGGCCGCCTGATGATCGCGCTTGCGATCGCACTGCCGCTGCTCTGCGCGCTGGTCTATGCGGCTCTGGCGCGGGCGCTGCGCCCCACCCGAATGATCCGCACCGGCCTCGAGCAGATCGCCGCCGGCGACCTCACCGCACGGCTGCCGCCGTTCGACCTCGCCGAGCTCTCCGCCATCCGCGACGTCTTCAACCATCTCGCCGAAAGCCTCGACACCGCGCTTGCCGAGCGCAGCGAGCTGACGCGAAAGCTGATCGCGCTCCAGGACGAGGAGCGCCGCCATCTCGCGCGCGAGCTGCACGACGAGTTCGGCCAGTCACTGGCCGCCATCCGCGCGCTCGCCTCATCCGCCCGCCAGACCGCCGTGCAGGACTGCCCTTCCCTGCTGTCCGAATGCGACGGCATCGCACGGACCGCAACCGGCATGATGGAGATGCTGCGCGGCACGCTGTTCAGGCTGCGTCCGCCCGATGTCGAAGAGCTCGGGCTGGTCGCCAGCCTCGAAGGCCTGGTCGCCGGCTGGAACGGGCGCAGCCGCGGCGAGACGCGTTTTGCGATCCGGTTCGACGGCGCCTTCGAGACCCTCCCGGCCGCGATCAGCGCCAGCCTCTATCGCATCGTGCAGGAGGCTCTCACCAACGCCGCCAAGCATGCCGGCGCAACCAAGGTGAGTCTGGAATTGACGATGCGTACCGACGAGATCGCGCTTGCGATCGACGACGACGGCCGGTCGAGCGATCCCGCCGCGAAATCCGGCATGGGCCTGCTCGGCATGCGTGAGCGCGTCGCGGCTCTGCGTGGCCGACTGAGCTTCGAGGCCGGCCCGCATGGCGGCACTGCACTGCGCGTCATCATCCCCGTCGCCGCCGATCGGCCGGTGCTGGAGCACGCGGCATGAGCGCGGGCGATGCGACCATCCTGCTGGTCGACGACCATTCCGTCGTCCGCGAAGGCTATCGCTCGGTGCTGCAGAAGCAGCCGGGCCTGCGCGTCGTCGCCGAAGCCGCCGACGGCGCGGAGGCCTATCGTCTCTACAAATCCGAGGCACCCGACCTCGTCATCATGGATTTGAGCATGCCGGGCATCGGCGGCATCGAGACCGTCAGGCGGATCAGGCAGTGGGACAAGGGCGCAAGAATCCTCGTCTTCACCATGCACCAGAATGCGGGCTTCGCCGTGCAGGCGATCCGCGCCGGTGCGAGGGGCTATGTCACCAAGATGAGCCCGCCGGAAACGCTGGTGCGCGCGGTGATGGACGTGCTCGCCGGCAAGATCGCCATCAGCCCCGACATCGACCACGAGCTCGCACTGAGCCGCATCAGCGGCGAGAGCTCGGCTGCCGACGTCCTCACGCCGCGCGAGTTCGAGGTGCTGCGGCTGCTGCTGGCCGAGAAGACGACGGAGGAGATCGCCGAGACGCTCCACGTCAGTCCGAAGACGGTGGCGAACCTGCATTCACTGATCAAGGACAAGCTCGGCGTCGACTCCGACATCGAGCTGGTCCGCCTGGCACTGCGCCAGGGAATCTTGACGCAGGTCGATCTCGGCGAGGCCTGATCGCAGCCTGCGCCATCCCGCTTGGCCGCGGATCATTCGCGCGCGACCACCGCGTCCAGCCATGCGCAGTTCAGCGGCGGCACACGCGGGTCGGCGACGCGCACGCCGCGGGCCGCGGCGTCCAGCCTCATGTCCCGCAAGCGCTTGCGCTGCTCCTCCGGCATGTTGAGCCGCTCGTGGCCCCATAACGACGGGCCGTCAAAGGTCTCGTGCGGCTGCCAGCTCTCGGGATCGATGATGCGACCGCCCCAGCCATATTCGATGAAGAAGCCCGAGGGCGTATTCACGTAGAACGAGGTCATGTGGTCGTTGGTGTGCCGCCCCAGCGTATAGGCAATACGGCCGTCATCGAGCTGCGCGAGGTCGTAGCCCTGCCCGACATCGTCGAGGCTCCCGAGCTCGACCATGAAATGATGCAGCGCCCTGCGTCCCGAACCAACCATCGCAAAGCTGTGGTGGCGGCCGTTGACGTGGAAGAAATAGAGCCCATAGGGCTTGAGCCCGAAATCGGAGACGTGGAAGCCAAGCACGTCGCGGTAGAACGGCAGCAGCGGCTCGACGTCCTCGACGTTCAGCACCACGTGCCCCATGCCGAGCGCGCCGGTGCGAAAGCCCGAGATCGGCCGCCCCGGCTTGAACGGCTCGGTCGCAAGCTCGGGCTTGCAGAAGGCCTCAAGCCGGTTGCCGGCAGGGTCCGCGAACGTGATCAGCTCGGCCACATGCCGTTCGTCGGCGAGTGCGCGCGATCCGCGCGTCACTCTTACGCCGTGGCCCTCCAGCCGGCCGGCAAGCCCGTCGAGTTCGGCGGGTGCGGGAACTTCCCAGCCCATCACCGCCAGCCCGGCATCGCTGCTGCCGTCGACGATCAGCCGCTGCTTGCGGTCGTCCATGCGGAAGGCCCGCATCTTGCCGCCGCGATCGACCTGCTGCATGCCGAGCAGTGTTGTCGCCATCCGGCTCCACTGGTCGATCTGCGACGAATTGATCCCGACATAACCAAGCGCGGTGATTTCCATCGACGTCCTCCCGAGGGCATCGCACCCGCCGCACTGCGGCGAACTTGATACCGGCCGCGCACGATCCTACGGTGGCGTCCGCGATCGCTTCGCGTTTGCAATGACGATAGTCGCGGAGCGAAGCGGCACAAGGGAGGAAATGCGAAGTGTCCAAGGAGCGGACGCGGACCGGAGCGCCGCGGCAGTCGGAGGGCGTCCGCGCCTTCAAGCGTGGCCTGGACGTGCTGCACGAGGTCAACCGGTCCGGCGGCATCCGCGCGGGCGACGTTGCCCGCGCACTCGACCTGCCTCGCCCGACCGTCTACCGCCTGCTCGAGACGCTGGAGGAACTCGGCTATGTCGCCCGCAGCGCCAGCGACGACCGCTTTCGCGTGACCCGGCGCGCGCTCAGTCTCGGCGACGGCTACGATCCCGGCGTGGTGATCTGCCAGGTGGCGGCGCCCTATCTGGCTGAGCTGAGCAAGAACCTGGTCTGGCCGGTCGATCTCTCTACATATGAGAACGCGGCGATGGTGGTACAGGAAACCACTCATTCCCGCAGTCCGCTCTCGATCGACCGCGGCATGATCGGAAAGCGCCTGCCGATGCTGCGGACGTCCGCGGGCCGCGCCTATCTCGCCGCCTGTCCCGTGCGCGAGCGCGACCTGATCGTCAGTCATCTCCGCCGCATCGACGAGGCCGACGATCGCCCCTTCCTCGACGAAGCCCGCCTCGACCGCATGATCGCGGAAACCGCCGCGCGCGGCTATGCGATCCGCAGCGAGGGCGAATACAACCCCAAGACCGCCTCGATCGCCGTGCCCATCGTTCGGAACGGCGTCGTATTCGGCTGCATCTCCATCATCTGGATTCGCTCGGCTCTCGGGATCGAAGAGGCGGCGGCGCAGTTTGCAGGACAGCTTCAGGAGACGGCGTCGGCCATCCCGGTCGAGGTCTAGCGGGTCCGTCCGCTGGGCGGACACTTGGCGCAGCGGCATTGATGCTGCGGCGCGGCTTGGGGAAGAGATAGCCCCATGCAGGATAAATCCACCCCCGAAGAGTTTGATGTCGTGATCGTCGGCCGTGGCCCGGTCGGCGCGACACTTGCCAATCTGCTCGGCCTGTGCGGCGTCCGGACGCTGGTGCTGGACCGCGAGGCGCGCACCTATCACCTGCCCCGCGCGGTGCATTTCGACGACGAATGCATGCGCGTGTTCCAGACCATCGGCCTCGCCGACGCGATCCTGCCGCATGTCATCCTCAGCCCCGGCATGCTCTTTCTCGACGCCGGCGGCAGGATGCTGCTGGACTGGTCGCGCCCGCAGGCGCTCACGCCGATGGGCTGGAATCTCAGCTACCGCTTCCACCAGCCCGATCTGGAGGACGTGCTGATCAGCGGCCTTGCGCGCTGGCCGCACATCGCCTTGCGCAGCCGCTGCGACGTGTTCGCACTGGATCAGGACGAGACCGGCGTGCGCGTCCGCTACGAGGATCTGGCCAACGGACAGCTCAGCGAGGTCCGCGCCGGCTATGTGATCGGCTGCGACGGTGCCCGCTCTCTGGTGCGCCGCTTCATCGGCTCCGGCATGGACGATCTCGGCTTTCACGAGCGCTGGCTGGTGATCGACGTGCTGCTCAAGCGCGACCGCGGCGACCTCGGCGACTACAGCATCCAGCACTGCGATCCCCGGCGGCCGGCGACCTATGTCCGAGGCACCGGCACCCGGCGGCGCTGGGAAATCACGGTCCTCCCGGACGAGGATTCGCAAGATGTGGCGCAGCCGGCCAAGGTCTGGGAGTTGCTGTCGCGCTGGATCACGCCCGACGACGCCGAGATCGAGCGCGCCGCGGTCTACACGTTTCATTCCGTCATCGCGCAGCAATGGCGGAGCGAACGGCTGCTGCTCGCGGGCGATTCCGCACACCAGACCCCGCCCTTCCTCGGACAGGGCATGTGCGCCGGCATCCGTGATGCGGCCAACCTCGCCTGGAAACTCGGCGCGATCATCCGCGACGGCGCCGCGCCTGAATTGCTCGACACCTATCAGAGCGAGCGCCAGCCGCATGTGCGCGAATTCATCGAGCTCGCCATCCGCCTTGGCGGTGTCATCAACACCAAGGCGATCGAAGCGGGCCTGGCGGTCGGCGAAGCCCGCGCGAATGCGCCGGTCAAGCTCGAGGTGAAAAAGCCCCTGCTCGGCCCCGGGCTTGCGCTCGACGGCCTGCCATTGGCCGGGCATCTCGCACCGCAGTTCGAGTTGAGCGACGGACGCAGCAGCGACGACCGGACCGGGTATAACCATGTGCTGCTCGTCGAGACTGCGGCCGCGCTGCCATCGCGTCTCACCCAGTCGCAGGCCGGGATCGCGATCCTGACCGGCGACGACGCCGAAGGCGTCGGGCACTGGCTGTGTGAGCACCGCATCATCGCCGCGCTGGTCCGTCCCGACCGCTACGTGCGCGGCACCGCCCGCAACGACTCCGAGCTCGAACGGCTCGTCGCCGCCGTCACTGCTCCAACCCACGTGCCGTCCGCGGCCTGACCGAACCCGCTTTCCAAGGATATCTCATGAAGCTGCTCTCTTTCATCGCCGACGGTCGCGCCTCCTTCGGGGCCATCAAGGACAACGACGTGGTCGATCTCGGCGCGCGCATGGCAGGCCTCAGGACACTGAGGCAGCTGCTCGAAGCCGATCGCGTTGCCGAGGCGGCAAAGCTCGTCGCCTCCATGACGCCCGATCATGCCCTCGACAAGATCAGCTTCGCACCCGTCATCCCTGATCCGGGCAAGATCATCTGCGTCGGCCTGAACTATCGCGACCATGTCGCCGAAACCGGCCGTACCGTTACCGAGAAGCCGGCGCTGTTCGTGCGCTTTCCCTGTAGCCAGGTTGGCCATCTCCAGCCGATCGTGAAGCCAAAAGTCAGCGACGATTTCGACTATGAGGGTGAGCTTGCGCTCGTCATCGGCAAGGAAGGCCGCCACATCCCCGCGCACCGCGCGCTCGACCACATTGCCGGCTATTCCTGCTACAACGAAGGCAGCATCCGCGACTGGCAGCGCCACACCAGCCAGTTCCTTTCCGGCAAGACCTTTGCAGAGAGCGGCAGCTTCGGCCCGTGGCTGGTGACGGCGGACGAGATCCCCGATCCGTCAAGGTTGACCTTGCGGACCCGGCTCAACGGCACGGTGGTACAGGACACCACCACCGATCTCCTGATCACCGCCATCCCCGGGCTGATCGCCTACATCTCGACAATCTGCCCGCTGGTCCCCGGCGACGTCATCGTCACGGGCACGCCCGGCGGCGTCGGCGCAAAGCGCACGCCGCCTTTGTGGATGCGCCCCGGCGACACCGTCGAGGTCGAGATCTCCGGCATCGGAACCTTGCGCAACAAGGTCATCGCCGAGGCGGAGTGACCTCTGCCTTCGATCAAATCAAAACGATAACAAATCAGGAAACGCCATGGCCATTCACCGCACGACCTCCACCGCCATCCTGCTGATCATGCTGGCGCTCGCAGGCACCGCCGCGCGCGCCGAAATCAAGGGCGAAGCCATCCGGATCGGCGTCCTCACCGACATGAACGGGATTTTCGCCACTGCCATGGGCCCGGGCTCGGCCGAGGCAGCGCGCATGGCTGCGGAGGAGTTCGGCGGCAAGATCAATGGCAAGCCCGTCGAGATCCTGCAGGCGGACCACCAGAACAAGCCGGACCTCGCAGCCTCACTCGCGCGAAAGTGGTTCAGCGACGGCGTGCAGGCGATCGCGGACGGTGGCAGCTCGGGCGCGGCGCTCGCGGTGCAGGAGCTGGTGCGCGGCAACGGCAGGATCTTCCTCGTCTCCGGCGCAGGCGCCAACCAGCTCACCGATGAGGCCTGCGCGCCAACCAGCGTGCAATGGACCCAAGACGCCTACTCCACCGCGACTGCCGTGGTCTCCGGCATCATGCAGACCAGCAAGGAGCCGTGGTTCTTCATCACCGGCGACTACGCCTTCGGCCATTCGATCGAGGCGACCGCGCGCGCCCGCATCACCGAGCTCGGCGGCAAGGTTGCCGGCAGCGTGAAAGCCCAGCTCGGCACGCCCGACTACAGCTCGTTCCTGCTGCAGGCGCAGTCCTCGGGTGCAAAGATTCTCGCAATCAACGTCGCCGGCGACAACGCCACCGCGATCAAGCAGGCCGAAGAATTCGGGCTCGCCGCGCAGGGCATGAAGATCGTGCCGATGTCGTTCCAGAATGTCGACATCGAAGCGGTCGGCCTGAAGGCGACGCGCGGCGACCTTATCGTGACCTCGTTCTTCGAGGACGTCTCGCCGGCGGCGCGGAAATTTTCCGATGCGTTCCATGCGCGCCGCAAGGCGATGCCCTCGCAGATCCAGGCAGGGGTCTATTCCGCCGTACGCCACTATCTGCAGGCCATCAAGGACACCGACTCGGACGACAGCGCGATCGTGATGGCCAAGATGAAGGCGACGCCGGTGTCGGATGCCTACACCACCAACGGCCGCATCCGCGATGACCAGCGCATGGTGCACGATCTCTATCTGGTCCAGGTCAAGACGCCGGAAGAGTCAAAAGGCCCGTGGGATTTCGTCAAGCTGGTCGCGACGATCCCGCCCGACCAGGCCTTCCGCCCGCTCGACCGCAGCAAGTGCAGCCTGGTCGGCAAGTAACGCTCAGGCCAGATAACGCGTCAGATAGCCTTCCATGGCGTAGAGCGCGCAGAGCGCCAGGCTCGACCACACCGCCGCGCTGAAATACAGGAACATCCAGGTCAGCTCGCCCTTCCAGTGCGCGATGTCGTGGGTCACCACCCAGCGCGTCGAGACGTCATGCAGGCCTTCGAGGAAGCCCAGGAACCTGCCGCCCTCGGCATGCCCTGCCCGCCAGCGGCTGAGATACATCGGCACGTCCACCGTGACCAGGAACGCGAGGAAGCAGGCGATGCCGACGATGCCGGCGATCAGCGCCCAGCGCACCACGCCTTGGAATTCCGGCATCAGCCGGCACAAAGCGATGCCGGCGAGGAAGAAGGTGACTGCCCACAGCGAATTCTCGATCGCGTTGTAGAGGAAGTTGGTCGTCACCACCGCGTACCAGGAGAAACACTCCGCGATGATGATGATAGGCACAATCACGAGCGCGATGTTCACCGCGGTCTCCGCACCCGTCATGTGACCTAGCTGATACAGGATGATGGCCCATTGCGCGGCAAAGCAGACCTCGGCCACGGTCGCGACCGAACGGCCGACGACGACGCTCGACAGCCAGGTGTCGAACAGGCAGATGCGCTGCACGTCGGCGCGCGGCAGGAACGAGCGGAAGGCGCAGCCGAACACGTAGCCGGCGCAGAGCAGGAACATCAGCCCGATGTCGGAGCCGCCGCCGACGCTGCCCGCAACCGTCGGGTAGAACTCGCGATACAGCATGAACCAGACGAGGATGTTGGCGCTGCTGACGAGCGTGAGCGACCCCCACCACCACGCGAGGGGATTTGACCGCGCCTGCCACTGCAACATGAATCGCTCCGCCGTAATCGATCTGACATTCAGCGGTAGCAATTCTGTCATAAATCCGTCGTTGGGGGCGACAAAAATCTGCGTTATGGCACTGTCATAATTGCGCTATGCGATGTCATATTCGCGAAGGCGATCTGCCCTCCACCAATTTTCTACACCCATTCCGGAGCCGCCTTTTTGAGGCGCCCCCGGAATGATGCGAGGAGCTTATTTCTTCATCCCGCCCACATAAGCCGCCAGCTTGTCGAGCGTCTGGTAGCCGTATTCGACCGCGCCAAACCCGATCATGCCGTCGCGCTGCTCCGTGCTCGAGGCCAGTTGCCGCATCATCAGCACGGTCTTGCCGTTGCTCTGCTCGGCGAACGTGACGGTGAAGCGAAACATGCCGGGATCGTCGTCCTGGTCGGTGCCGTGATCCATCTCCATCAAGGACGGCCGCTCGATACGGCGGAAGCGCATGCGGTTCGGATAGACCGTGCCGTCGGGGCCGATCATGTTGAAGCGCCAGACGCCGCCGACCCGCACGTCGATCTCGAAGGTCTCGACCTTGAAACCCTTCGGCCCGAACCATTGCGGCAGATGCTTGGGGTCGGACCAGGCCTCGAACACCAGCTCGCGCGGCGCGTCGATCACGCGCGACATCACGATCTCACGGTCGAGCGACCATTGCGACAAGGCGGGGTTGGCAGAATTCGTCATCGTCAGGCACCTTTCCGTTTGGTTGTGCGGGACGGCCGCTTGGCGGCCGCCCTCTCCTTCTCTTTCTTGAGCTGCATCACGTAGGCCTCGAACCGGTCGAGCCGCGCCTCCCAGATCGCGCGCTGCTGCTGGAACCAGTCTTCGGCACCGAGAAGCGCGTCCGGGCTGAGGCGGCACGTGCGCACGCGGCCGGACTTCTCCGACAAAACGAGCCCGCTCGTCTCCAGCACGTGGATGTGTTTCATGAAGCTCGGCAGCGCCATGTCGAAGGGATCTGCGAGCTCGCCGACGGATGCTTCGCCCACGCAGAGCCGCATCACGATCGCCCGCCGTGTCGGATCGGCGAGCGCGGAAAAAACCTGGTCAAGTCGGGACAATTGGTTAGCCATGTAGCTAACTATAGCCGGCACCCGGATCGACGTCAACAATTGTTAGCTTATTGGCTAAGTGATGCCCGCCCCGCCGGTGTCAGCGAGGCCCCGCGGTGCAGGCCCGCCGGCTGAAATACCTGCGATTGTGGCGGCCGGGTTACAGCCGAAAAGCAGGTCCTTGTGCTGAAATGACACAGGACCATTTTCGATTCATTTTCAGCCCGATTTGGAATGGCAATGCGATTGAACCGGATTGGCTTGGGAGCAGCGATCCTGGCAGCGTCGGCGTTCGGCGCATCGGCTGCCGACCTTCCCGTCAAGTACAAGGCGCCGCCGCCCGATCCCTGGAGCTGGAGTGGCCTCTATGGCGGCGTCAACGCCGGCTACAGCTTTGGCCGCGACACGTTTGACCAGTCTCTCGCAGGCATTCCGCCCGGCCGCGAGCAGCAGGCGTCAGGCAGGGTGCTGCCGACCGGCGGCGTGTTCGGCGGTCAGCTCGGATACAATTGGCAGGCCGGACGCTGGGTACTGGGGCTCGAGGGCGACGCCCAATGGACCGGCCAGCGCGACCCAGGCTGCGGCGGCTTCGAGTGCATCCAGAACTACAATGCCGAAATCGGCGCCGCGCGCGTCCATCACGAGCTCGAATGGTTTGCGACCGCACGCGCCCGGCTGGGCCTCGCCAATGCAGGTTACCTGCTTTACGTCACCGGTGGCGGCGCCTGGGCCGGCGTGCGCGAAACGGCGACGCTCCAGTTCGACGACTCTGTCGCCTCGTCCACGGTGAGGAACACCGTCGCCGGATGGGCGTTCGGCGGCGGCATCGAGGGACGGTTGTGGCAGAACTGGACTTTGAAGGTCGAGTATCTGCATCTCGACTTCAGGCCGACGACCACGACGACGCGCATTGCCACGACCGGCGGCCTCTTGCCCTTCGACGAGACGAACACCGTGAACAGCCACGTCACCGACAACATCATCCGTGTCGGACTGAACTACCGGCTGTGGAATACGCAAAGCATGGCTCCCGTGCCGGTCGATCCGGCCGCCAATGCGTGGCGCTGGACCGGCGTCTATGGCGGTCTCAACGGCGGCTACGGCGTCGGCAACACCTCGTTCCGGGAATTCAAGTATTTCGACCCGGCCGCGCCTCCGCTTGCCGGCGAGCTTACCCATTACATCTCCTCCTTCGCGCCGCAGAAGGTGTCGCCGCAGGGCGCGCTCGCCGGCGGGCAGCTCGGCTACAACTGGCAGACCGGCCATGTCGTGCTCGGCGTCGAAGGCGATGCGCAATGGAGCGGCCAGAAGGACACCGCCTGCGCCATGAGCTGCTTCACGGCCGGCGGTCCCATCGAGACGGTGTCGCAGCGCTTCAACTGGCTCGCGACCGTGCGCGGCCGGCTCGGCTATGCCGACCGCGGCTATCTGCTGTTCGTCACGGCGGGCGGCGCATGGGCCGAGGTCGAGGAGACCGACGTGTTCTCCGGCGCGGCCGTCTACACCTCGGCCTTCAAGCAGACCAAGGGCGGCTGGGTCGCAGGCGGCGGCATCGAGGCCTGGCTGTTCGGCAACTGGACCGGGAAGATCGAATATCTCCATTTCGATCTCGGCAACATCAACCACACGTTCGCGACGCCCGATCCCGGTTTCCCGACCATGGGGGCCCAATCCACCGTGCGCAACGACGTCATTCGCGTCGGCGTGAACTACAAGCTCGGCGGCGGCTAGAAGGTCCGCCGCGGAACTTCCAACGCGCGATTGTGAATTGAGGCGGGACGCGGTTTGCAGGTACGACTGCCGCCGGGGGCGTCGGCAATCTGTTCATCAAGCGCGTGCCCCTACTTGTCACCTCACGACCTCTTTCGATCAGCCGGCGTGGCTTCGCCAAGGCGGCCCTGCTTCCACTCGCAATCGGCCTCATCAGGCCGCGCGAGGCGGCCGCGGATTCCGACATGATCGCGCAGATGCGCGACATCGTCGCCAACGAGCTGGCGCCGACCGCGACGCCGGACCAACCGGGCGGCCTCGCCGCCGCACTCTATGCCGGCCGCCATGTCGAGTTTTTCAACTACGGCTTTGCCGACGACGCAACGCGACGGCCGGTGACATCGGACACGTTGTTCAACCTCGGCTCGCTGCGCAAACCGTTCGAGGCGGCGCTGGTCGCGCTCGGCACGCTTCGCGGCGAGTTGCGGCTCGACGATCCCCTGCCGAAATACCTGCCCGAGCTCACCGGCGACACCATCCGCCGCGTCACCGTCGGCGAGCTCGTCACGCACACGTCGGGACTGCTGCTGCCGACCGACCATCCGCCCTGGCCCAACGAGCAATTCTCGCGCGCGCAGTTCATCGAGATGCTCAACACATGGAGACCGCGGACTGGCGAAGCGCCCGGCAGGCAGCGCATCTACAGCCATGCCGGCTATGTGCTGCTCCAGCTCGTGCTCGAACGCTGTTACGGCGCGCCGATCGCAACCCAGTTCGAACAGCGCATCTTCAAGCCGCTGGGCATGACCGCGACCTCGGTGCCCGAACGCGGCGAGGACAACCGCGCCGTCATGGATGCTGCGTGGATGCAGCGGGTCGTCCAGGGCTATTCGGATCAGGGCATCGCGATCGGCCCGCCCGGCAACCAGCAGAGCTATTTCGACTTTCCCGGCACCGGCCAGGTGTTCTCTTCGCCGCGGGATCTTTCGACCTTCGTTGCGGCCTGCGTCGATGGCCGCTCGGTCGATCCGCACTTGCGCGAGGCATTGCGGATGACGCAGCACGAGGCCTTCCGCGTCGACGAGAAATTCGGGCAAGGCATGGCCTGGGAGACGGTGCATCTTCCCGAGGCCACCGTTGTCGACAAGCCGGGCGGCCTCAACAATGCCTCCGGCTATATCGGCCTCGTGCCGTCGCGGCGGATCGGCATCGTGCTGCTGGCCAATCGCGGCGAATATCCGCACGAGATCGCGCGCTACAGGATCCTGCCGGCGCTGGCGAAGCTCGTGGCCTCGCATTGAACCCGGCTCTCGAAACGGAAAGCCCCGGCTGAGCCGGGGCTTTCCGCACCAGATTCGGAACGGGATGAATCTCAGTATCTGGCGACGACCGGTCCGCCGAACTTGTAGTTCACGCCGACGCGCACGATGTTCGACTTGAGATCGACGGAGTGGGTGAAGGTCTGGGCTGCCAACGCCAAACCGATATTCAGATTGTTGCTGGTCATGCTGCTGCGACCGAGATCGACGTAGAGGTATTCGGCCTTGAGCGACCAGCCATTGCCCACCGCGTATTCGCCGCCGAGGCCGGCGGTCCAGCCGACGCGGGTGTCGCGGATCGATCCGGACTCGGTCGCGCCCGCAAAAGTATCGGTAAAGGTGAAGTTGCCCTTGACCTCGGCGATCGCCGCGCCGCCGGTGGCATAAAGCAGCCAGCTCGGCGTTGCGAGGAAGCCGATGCGGCCGCGGATGGTGGCGAGCCAGTCGGCCGAGACCGACGACGACACGGTAAAGCCGGTCGGCGCGCAGCAGGGATAAAACGCCGAGCCGGTCGCACTGCCCTTGAAGCCGAAATAATTGATGTCGCCTTCGAGGCCGAGCACTGCGTTGTTGACCTGCCAGTTGTAGCCGGCGGTGAAGCCTCCGGTCACGCCGGAGCTGTTGATGTGCTGGGCGCCGACCGCCGCGATGGCATCCACGCTTGAGTTCGCGAAATACGTGGCCACCGGAAACAGCGTCGTGGTAGCCGGGTTCGCGCTGCCCCACTGCCCGCCGACATTGCCGCCGACGTAAAATCCGGTCCAGTTGTAGGCCGCCGCCATCATCGGTGCCTTGGTGTAATGCGCCGCGAGGTCGGCCGCCTGCACGGATGCAGTGCCCAAAACAACCGAAGCGACCGCCAGCAAAAACTTCTTCATTCCAGTCTCCTTGCCCACGCGATCAGCTCGCGTTTCAAATGCGCGCGGGCGGGAGGCATCCGGCGCAGATCGGGCATAGGCTGCCGGCCTCGTTCCGTCTTGGGCTGCGGCGAAGTTCATAGAGACTGTGACGTAGTGTGCGCCCCACGTCGTGCGAACGGATGAGGAGTGTGGCCCGTGAGCCACGCCACATCCTTCATCGGCGGCGCGCAGCGCGCGGCCGTGTCGCATCACGACAAGGTCCGCGCGAACGTGATGCGAATCCGCCGGCGTCAGACCGAGCGCGTCAGCCCGCCGTCCACACGGATGTTCTGGCCGGTGATGTAGGCTGCGCCGTCGGACGCCAGGAACGAGATCGTCGCCGCGATCTCCTCGACCTTGCCGTAGCGCTTCATCGGCACGCTGTCGCGGCGCGCATCCAGCTGCGGCAGGCTGTCGATCCAGCCCGGCAGCACGTTGTTCATGCGGATGTTGTCGGCGGCATGGGTGTCGGTGAAGATCTTGGTGAAGGCGGCAAGGCCTGCGCGGAACACCGCCGAGGTCGGAAACATCGCGCTCGGCTCGAATGCCCAGGCGGTCGAGATGTTGATGATGGCGCCGCTCTTCTGCGCCTGCATCACCGGCGTCACCAGCCGCGTCGGCCGGATCACGTTGAGCAGATACGTATCGAGGCCGGTGTGCCACTGCTCGTCGGTAATCTCCGTGATCGGCGCGCGCGGTCCATGGCCCGCACTGTTGACGAGCACGTCGATGCGCCCCCACTTCGCCATCGCGTCGTCGACGAGACGCTTCAGATCGTCATTCGACTTGTTGGAACCGGTGACGCCAAGCCCGCCGAGTTCGGCCGCCAGCGCCTCGCCCTTGCCGGAGGACGACAGGATCGCGACGCGAAAGCCGTCGGCCGCAAGCCGCCGCGCGGCCCCTGCCCCCATGCCGCTGCCGCCGGCGGTGACGAGTGCGACTTTCTCTGCTGCCATGACCGATCATCCCTGTCTTGAGGCGAGCCGCGGGCCCGGCCTATCATGAGGCCTTCTACCGCCAGACTTGCCGGCAGGTCCACCGTCGAAGGCATCCGTCATGAGCGATTTGCAGATCCGCAATCTGCGCCCCGAGGAGATCTCCATCGCCATCGACTGGGCCGCGGCCGAGGGCTGGAATCCGGGCCTGTCCGATGCCGCCTGTTTCGCGATCCCCGACGCGCAAGGCTTCTTCGTCGGCGAGCTCGGCGGCGAGCCGGTCGCGACCATCTCCTGCGTCAATTACGATGACCGCTTCGCCTTTCTCGGCTTCTACATCGTGCGCGAAAGTTTTCGCGGCTCCGGCCACGGCCTGCGCATCTGGAACGCGGCGATCGCGCATGCGCGTCCCCGCGTGATCGGCCTCGACGGCGTCGTCGCGCAGCAGGACAATTACAGAAAGTCCGGCTTCCAGCTTGCCTACGCCAATATCCGCTATGGCGGCACCGTCGCCGCGCCACCGGGGTCACCCGCCGACGTCGTCGCGCTCGACACCATCCCGTTCGCACTCGTTGAAGCCGACGATGCCACGGTCTTTCCCGCGCAGCGCAGTGCCTTCCTGCGCGCCTGGATCAAGACATCAGGCCATGTCGGCCGCGCGCTGCTGCGCGACGGCAAGCTCGCCGCATGGGGCGTGATCCGCCCGTGCCGGACCGGTCGCAAGATCGGCCCGCTCGTCGCCGACGATCGCGCGGCGGCCGAAGCGGTCGTGCAGGCCTTGCTGGCGAGCGCGGACGGCGGCGAAGTCTTCCTCGATCTCCCCGCCGTCAATCGCGAGGCCATCGCACTCGCGGAACAGCTCGGCCTCAAGCCGGTGTTCGAGACGGCGCGAATGTACACCGGGCCGATCCCGCCGTTGCGGCTCGACCGCGTCTTCGGCGTGACCAGCTTCGAGCTGGGTTAGCGCAACGCGCCGCTCAGTAGCAGCGCATGATGTTGACGGTGTGATCGCCGCCGCCACGGCCGGGCACCGTCACCTGCTCCGTCGGGCAGCTCGGCACATAGGGCCGGTCCGACGGCACCACGTTGGGCGGGAAGCGATGCGTCCAGTCCCAGGGAACGTCATAGGTGTAGGTGTAGCGCACGTCGTTGGAGAGCGGCGGTCCGGCATCGGCGAAGGGCTGGCCATAGCCTGCACTGTCGTAGAAGAACCCGCCTCCGCCCGGCCAATAGACCCACGGCGTGTTGCGGCCGCGGAACCGCGCACCCGGCGCGATCGGCGGACGCATTGCCGCAGTCGGCGGCGCCGCAGTGAACCCATGCGGAGCGGCGCCGCCGGGCCTTGAAAAACTGTCGCTGGACGAAAGGAGCAGCGCGGCTGCGCTGAGCGAGGCGAGCAGCGCCCCAAATGATCTGCCATGTGATCTGGACATCATGATACGCACCAACTCGTTTGGCTTCGGCGGCTCCCCACCGCAGGCTAGGCCGGGCTGTCGCCCACCCGCAAACGTATAATTAATTATTGGTTAAGACACGGGATTAACGGGGAACCCGGTGCGGCAGAACGCCCGGAATTCTGTGCTGATTTCAGACACTTCGTTCCCACGGCGTGTCGCTTGATGATGAGTAGATCATGTCAGCCGAATGGGTCCGGAACGACGGCCCACCTTCCCGGTGGACGGTGGGCCTTCGTGCGTCAGCGGCCCTGGTGCTTGCGCAGCCAATCGAGCATGTCCTGCGCATTTCCGGTGCCCTGCGTCACGATCGCGGTGTTTCCGCCGCTGCGCCGGTACACGGTGGTGCGCCCGGGCTCTTTCTCGATCCTGACCTCGGCCTGCGCGGGATCGCCGCTTTGCGTGATCGCCGCCGTCCCGTTTTCGTCCTGGACCACCGTGGTATGGCCATCGCCGGCTCCGGCCGGTGCCATCGCAACCACGCTCATGAATCCTATTCCGGATGCGAGCAGGAGCAATCTCATGTCATACCTCCATCATCGGCCGAACTGAAAGATCGCCAGCCAGTTGAAACGTCCGAACTGCCTTACCGCTCCCGAGTTCATGTCGCCGATCTGAAGCAGGAGCGCGTTGGTGGAATTGCCGATCTGGGTGATTTCGGCGGTGTTGCTGACGCCGGACTGACCGATCGCCGCGTTGGTGGTGCCGCCCACCTGGATCACATTGGCATAGTTGCGCGTGCCGTTCTGGATGATGGTCGCATCCACCGTTCCCGTTCCGCCGATCTGGATCACCCGCGCGATATTGATGCGGCTGTTCTCCTCGATCGTAACAGGTTGAACGTCGTTGCCGAATTGCACGATCGTCTCGATGCTCACGTTCCGGTTGGTCACGCTGCGCTGGACCGATCCGGCCGGCGCCGGCGTCGCCATGCCGACGGCGACAAGCAACGCCGCCGCGGCCAGAACCCGCTTCAAGACCTCTCTGCCGCACCGCATCGCGCTTCCCCGCTGGTTCCCGACGCCGATGAGTTCGCGCGTCCTTACGGACCGGTCTGGACGATCGTCGACTTGTTGACCGTGCTGAATTGCGCCACCGTGCCCGTGTTCATGGCGCCGAGCTGCGACACCAGACTGGTCGCCGACTGGCCGGTCTGGCCGACGAAGACGAAATTGTTCGTCCCGGCCTGCCCGATCGAGGCCGAATTCGTCCCGCCGAATTGCAGGACGCCCGTGGCATTGTTGGTGCCATTCTGGACGACGGTCGCACTGGTGCTGCCGCCGATCATGAACACGCCCGCCATGTTGAGCTGACTGTTCTGGTTCAGCACGACCGGCGGTCCGCCGACCGACACGATGGTCTTGATGTCGGCGGTCTGGGCGCCGGCCGATCCGGCGCCGGCGCAGCCGAGAGCGAGCATTGCGGCACTCGCGCTTCCCAAGAGACGTTTCAAGAGACGTTTCATGACGTGCCTCACCACTTCCGAATTGCTCACGGTGTCTGCTGGAGAATCGTCGAGCCGTTCAGGATTCCGAGCTGCCCGACGCCGGCCACATTGTTCGCGCCGATCTGGCCGATCAGGCTCGAATTGGCGCCGCCGATTTGGCCGGTCAGCGCCGTGTTGGACGCCGTCGCGGTGGTGCCGCCCTGCCCGGTCACCGCGGTGTTCACGGTGAGCAGCGAGCCCGTCTGCAAGGTGGTCGCCGTATTGGTCGCGCCGAACTGCAACGTCGTGGCGCTGTTGCTGGTTGAGCCCGTCTGCGAGATGAAGGAGTTGTTGGTCGTGCCGAACTGCAGCACGCTCGCCGAGTTGCCGGCCTCTGCATCGACGGCAGTCAGCGCACCGAGCGCCGCGACCATCGCAACGAGATAGGTGATCCGCATGTCATTTCCTCCAGAATGGCCCGGACGCACCGCAACTGGGTGCGCCCGGCCGAACGGTACGTGGGTCAGTGCGCCGTCTGCGAGACGGTGCTGCCGTTGACGCCGAACACGCTGAGCTGGCCGACGCCGGCGGAGTTGTTCTGGAGCGCGGCGGGTCCGAACGAATTCTGCGTGATCGCACTGGTGTTGTTGCCGAACGCCACCTGGCCGGTGGTGGCCGAGTTCTGCACGCCGATCTGGTTGACCGTGCTGGCGTTGTTGAGCGAGGCAGAGCTGGTTCCCTGCATCGTGGACGCAGTGTTCACGAGGCCGAGCTGGCTGGTCGAGGAAGTGTCATTGGTGAGACCGTTCTGCGTGACGCTCGAGCCGTTCACGAGGCCGACCTGCACCGTGGTCGAGGTGTTGGCAGCCTGCGCCGCGGAGGACAGGGCGAGCACGGCAATGGAAGCAAAAAACAATTTACGCATGGAGTATTCCTTTCGGGCCAAGTTGTTTGACTGGGTTCGGATGCCGGTCCTGAATGCGACTGACATCGTGGGAATACTCTGAACTGATCATGTGCCGCGCGACAGACTGCAGTTCATGCTAATCGGTACGGACTAGACGTTGCGCGGCATGTCGCCACTCGCAACCTCAGTTTTGCGGCTGTCCCGCGCCGGCGCGCGTCGTCTCCGCTTCGCGTCCCATGCTGTCGATCAGCCGCGCCACCTCGATCGGCGAACGCAGCTCCAGCTTTCGCATCATCCGGGCGCGATGGACCTTCACCGTCACTTCGCTCACGCCAAGCCTCGCCGCGATCTGCTTGGCGACGAGCCCCTCGGCCATCAGCAGCATGATCTCGCGCTCCCTCGCCGTCAGCGTCTCGATGCGCTGCCGGGCGTCGCGCACGGCATCTTCGCGCTCGATCCGCCTGCGGTCGCGCTCGATGCCATGCCTGATCGCGTCGAGGATCTCCTGCTCGCGAAAGGGTTTTGGCAGGAATTCGACCGCGCCGCGCTTCATCGCCTCGACCGAGACGCGGACGTCGGAGTGGCCGCTGATGAAGATGATCGGAATGGACACGCCCGTCTCGGCGAGCCGGCGCTGCAGCTCGAGACCGGTCGGCGACGTCCCGGGAAAGCGAACGTCGAGTACGAGGCACGAAGGCCCGCCGGAAAGACTCTCCGCCAGAAACTCGTCGGTCGAGGCAAACAATCTCACCTGGTGTCCGGTCTCCTCGCAGAGACTTCCAATCGCAGTTCGAATCTGAACCTCGTCGTCAACGACGTAAACCGTGGCTTGACCTGAACTCATGGCAAACGGACTCCCCGGCTTGGGACTCGATGAGCAAGCAACGAGCCATCCATTCTTCTTGCAAGCGAGATCAAGGCGCTCGGATGAATTCGCGCAGATCGAACGAGTCTCGTCGATCCACCGGTACGACGTCTTAGGGCCAACACTCCGTGAAGACGAGTGAAGGCGTTCACACTTCGGGCTTCGTGATTGCGGGGATTCGGTCCGGCCACCGGCGGCATCGCGGCGAGATGCAGCATCGGGCATGCGGCAATCCGGCATCCTGGCCGCGATATCGCCGACTGCGTCATGGCGTCACTACCCATGGGCTGACGCGAACGCCGGCGACTGACCGCCTCGGCCAGATCATACGGGACGTTCAGCCAGCTTATCGAGTTCGATACCGCGCGCAACCTCTGGCATACGCCGGGTATTCGATTCACGCAAATCACGAAAGGTCGCGCCCGCGCATTTTACTTCTGGATCGTTCAGCGCGCCCGACCGTCGCCCCGGTCGCGACGACATACTGACGTATCGATATTGATTTCGACAATTTGCAACCATAGCGCGATCTCGCTCAGCGCCGGCAACGAAGCCATTTCAAGCAGGCGGGTTTTTGATATGCGATTTGTGCCAATTATTGCCCTGCTCGGAACTGCATGCGGCCTCGCCGCAGTCTTCGCCGCGGAGCCGGCCGTCGTCGCGGGCGCCGCCGGAAGCGCGGCAGACACGGCGGCTCACGCCTATGACTCGACGAAGCGGCTGCTCGTGCCGGGCGGGCGCGAAGCTTCGGCCTTCGGGTCGGATGCGCCAATGTTCCGCTATGCCGCGATCCAGCGCGGCAGCATCGAGCAGACGATCACCGTCACCGGCGCGCTACAGCCGGTCAAGACGATCGAGGTCGGCTCCCAGCTGTCGGGGCAGCTCGCCCGGGTCTATGTCGACTTCAACGACACCGTCAGCAATGACCAGCCGCTCGCCCTGATCGATCCGCGCAGCTTCGCGGCCAAGGTCGACGAAGCCAAGGCGTCCCTGGCGGTCTCCAATTCCCTGGTCGACATCGCGCGCGCCAAGCTCGATCGCGCCAGGATCGACCTGCAGAACGCCAAGGGCAGCCGCGACGTGCTCGCCGCCAAGCTCGAGAGCGCCCAGGCGGTCAAGAGCTCGGCACAGAAGACCTTGCAGCGCAAGCTGGCGCTCCAGTCGCAAAACGTGGTGGCGACGACGACGGTCGACGACGCGCAGACCGAGTTCACGGCACGTCTGGCCCAGGAGCGCGAGGCCGAGGTCCTCATGTCGCTCAACGCCTACTCCGTGGACGGCGTGCAGGCCGACGTCCGCCGGATCGAAGCCGAGCTGCAACAGGCCCGAATGGCGGTGCCGGAGAAGGCGGCCGTTCTCGCCGCGGCGCAGGCCGATCTCGACCGCACCGTGATTCGCTCGCCGATCGACGGCGTCGTCGTCGGCAGGTTCGTCAACGAGGGCCAGACGCTCGCGGTCGGGCTGGAGTCGCGCACCACCTTCGTGGTCGCCCATCGCCTGGAAGACATGGAGATTCACGCCCAGGTCGACGAGGCCGATATCGGGCGCATCGCCTCCGGACAGCGCGCCTATTTCACGGTGGATGCCTACCCCGACCGCCGCTTCGAGGCCGTGGTGCGGCAGGTGCGCAAGGCGCCGCAGAACCAGCAGCACGTCGTCACCTACACCGTCGTGCTGTCGACCTCCAATCTCGACGGCGCGCTGCTGCCTGGCATGACGGCCCTGGTGAAGATCGTGATCGAGCGGCAGGACGACGTGCTGAAGGTGCCGCTCGCCGCGCTGCGTTTCCAGCCGTCCGGCGCGCGTCCGGACCCGACCACCGCGCACAGCGGCGTGTGGGTGCGCACTGCCGGCGGCTCGCTCCAGCGCATTGCGGTGACGGTCGGCGCGGCCGGAACCGAACAGGTCGCGCTCAAGAGCGGCGACCTCGTCGAAGGCAGCCAGGTCGCCGTCGGCCAGGCCATCCGGCCGGCGGGCATGGAGTTTTTCGGAATCAGGTTCGGATCATGACCGCCCCCCTTCCCCTCATCAGTCTCCGGTCCGTATCCAGGACCTATCGCACCGACGGGGTCGCGGTGGCGGCGGTGCGCAACGTCAGCTTCGACATCGCGCAGGGAGAGATCGTCGCCGTGATGGGACCGTCGGGCTCCGGCAAGTCGACGCTGATGAACATGATCGGGCTGCTCGACCTGCCAAGCGAAGGCGAGGTCCATCTCGAGGGAGCGAATGTCGCCGAGCTCTCGGAAGATCGCCGGTCGTCCTTGCGCGCCCGCAGCATCGGCTTCGTGTTCCAGTCCTACAATCTGCTCGCGCGCCACAATGCGATCGAGAACGTCGCACTGCCGCTGGTCTATTGCGGCGTCAGCCGCAAGGCGCGCCTGGCGCGCGCCGAACAGAGCCTTCAGGCCGTCGGCATGCTGCACCGGGCCCATCACTTTCCGCGACAGCTCTCGGGCGGCGAGCAGCAGCGCGTCGCGATCGCGCGCGCACTGATCGCCTCCCCGCTGATCGTGCTCGCCGACGAGCCGACCGGCGCGCTCGACAGCCGCACCGGCGCCGAGATCCTGGCGCTGTTCGCCGCGCTCAACCGGACCGGCCAGACCATCGTGATGATCACGCATGACCCCGGCATCGCGACCCAGTGCCGGCGCACGATCCGCCTGCACGACGGCGAGCTCGTCGGCGACGAGACGCTGGTTCCGCTGCTGCCGAAACGGAGCGCCGTGTCATGACGATGCTCCAGGGTTTTCAGATCGCCCTGCACGCCCTGCGCCTCAATCCATTGCGCAGCTTCCTCACCATGCTCGGCATCGTGATCGGCGTCGCCTCGATCGTGACGGTGTTTGCGATCGGGTCCGGCGCACAGCTTCGCCTCCAGGAGCAGATCCGCTCGATCGGCGCCAACGTGCTGATGATCACGCCGGGCGCGGTCTATCAGGGCGGCGTGCGCCTCAAGGACGGCAGCAAGCTGACGATGACCGAGAGCGACGTACAGGCCATCCTCGAGCAGATTCCGGAGATCCAGGCCGCGGCCGGCTCGATCGCCGGAACGGCGCAGGTCATCCACGAGAGCAAGAACTGGAATACGACCATCAACGGCACGACGACGGGTCACTTCATGGTGCGCGACTGGCAGCTCGCGGCCGGACGCTATTTCTCCGGCACCGAAGAGGCCGGCGCCGGCAAGGTCGTGATCCTCGGCAGCACGGTCGCACGCGAGCTGTTCGCGCCGGGCGACGATCCGATCGGCGCGCAGATCAGGATCATGAAGGTCCCGCTCGAAGTGGTCGGCGTGCTCGATCGCAAGGGCCCGGCGCAGGACGACGTCGCCTTCGTGCCGCTCAGCACGGCCAAGCTGCGCTTCCTCGGCAGCGCGAGCAACATCAACCGGGATTCGGTCGCCTACATCATCGCCAAGGTGGCCGCGGACGGTCAGATGGCGGGCGCGCGATCGGAGATCGAAAGCCTGCTGCGGCAGCGCCACCGTATCCCCGCCGGCCAGGAGGACGACTTCAAGGTCCAGGATCCGGCCGCCGCCATGGAAGCGCAGCAGGGCGCGATCCGCACCGTGGCGCTCCTGCTCGTCGCCATCGCCTCGGTCTCGCTGCTCGTCGGCGGCATCAGCATCATGAATGTGATGATCGTCTCGGTCACCGAGCGCACGCGGGAGATCGGAATCCGCCGCGCGCTTGGCGGCCGGATGCGGGACATCCGCCTCCAGTTTCTCTGCGAGGCGCTCGTCCTCTGCCTGCTCGGCGGCGCCATCGGCGTTGCCGGCGGCATCACGCTCTCGATGACCGTCGCCCGCATGGCCGGATGGATCACCTCGATCGACGGCGAGGCGATCGGCCTTGCCCTCGTCTTCTCGATCGCGACCGGCCTGATCTTCGGCTTCTACCCCGCCCACAAGGCGTCCAGACTCAGCCCGATCGAGGCGCTCAAGACGGAGTGAGAAGATGCCCGGGGGCGGCCGCATCAACCAGAAGACCAGGGAGGAGCCAGTCATGAGCCCGGATCCGAAGGATTCGATTACACCGACGCCGCGTGAGCGTGAGCTGATGATGTTGATCGCGCGGGGCATGCAGAACAAGAACATCGCCTACGAGCTCAAGATCTCGGAGAACACGGTGCGGGCGCATATCGGCAACATCATGCGCAAATACCGCCTCCAGAACCGGACCCAGATCGCGATCATCTATGCGCTCAAGACAGCCCCGCTTTCGCTGCGGCGCGATCGGAGCAGGAGCGCCGCCAACCCGGCCGCCGTCAAGCCGGCACAGGCCCTCGCGCAGGCTCCGCGGGTGCCGACGGCGCCGGAATGACCGCCCCGGCCACAATCCCTTGGCAGCCCGTCGGGCAAGACACCCAAGACCGGGGTCAAGCGACCAGCATCGAAATAATTCTATTTATTCGAATTCGGAATTTTGTTAGATATTATTCACTCCGGCCCAAGGAAGAGGGGCGTATCGCGATCGTCACGACACGCGGGCCGGGCAGCGGTGGACGCAGGCTTCACTGGCGCGAAGGCTTCGCAGGGCGGAGAGCCGTGAGCGAAAAGCGTCGCGCACACGACCGGTGCAGCTTGCGTACGGCAAAATCGTGTGGTCCTGGCGCCCGGGGTCTGTGCGTCAAGTCTTGCGGTGATGTTGCGGCCCGACCGGGTACGCGCATCAGTCATCCGCACGGCGACGGGGGCAATAGTGCATCGCTCCCCGGGGAGCTCACGACATAAGCCGTTCCAACCATCCGCGCAGGGAAGGCCGGGATGTCTCCGGTTGCCCTGTGGTTTTTCCGCCTGTGCTTTGTAGCGCAGCCTATCTTGCGCACAGGCGGCCATGGGAGCCAGCCGGCTCCCGGCCTTCCCTGCGCCCTCTTTCATTGATGAGGGTGAGGCGACAAAGCAAAACTCGGGCGAAACGCGCCGCGAGGATGCGGAAGTGCGTCTGCTCGAATGCCAGCGTTGCTGCGAGCACCGATCTGTGACCGTCACCCTGAGGTGCTCGGCTTGCGAGCGTCCGCATCGCAAGCCTCGCACATCAGGATGACGGGATGGATACTGTCACTGCGGAAAGATTCTGGATTGCTTCGCTGCGCTCGCAATGACGAGGTTGATGCAGTTTGCGCACGCCCCTCTCCAACGTCGTCCTGGCGAAAGCCAGGACCCATTACCCCGGGTCAGCGTGGTCTTGGCGCGATGGGGCCCCCAGCGGTCGCGACAACGCGGTTCGGCGGCTATGGGTCCTGGCTTTCGCCAGGACGACACCGAGGGTGTTGCCGCCGCCCCCCCAGCCCTCTTGCATCGGCAACAGGTCTTGTAACAAAACTGTCACGCAGCAAAACTAAACGATGGCAGGGCCGCGGTCGCGGCCGTGCCGCCTCACCGTTAGGAGAGATTTGATGCGCCGTTCACTGGTGTTGCTGTCCGCCGGACTGACTGTGCTGTCCACCGGACTTTCCACAGGACTTGCCTCCGCCCAAAACAACACCCCCCGCAACCTCATCCTGTTCATCCCCGACGGGCTGCGCGCGCTGAAGGTCACCCCTGAGACGACCCCCGCGATGGCCGAGGTTCGCGACAAGGGCGTCAACTTCAAGAACCCGCACTCCCTCTTCCCGACCTTCACGATGGCCAACGGCTCGGCGATGTCGACCGGCCACTATCTCGGCGACACCGGCGTGTTCTCCAACACGATCTGGACCAACTACACCTCCACGCCCGCCGGCGACACCGTGGTCCCCTTCATCGAGAACGACGCCGTGCTCGGCGACATCGACGAGCATTTCAAGGGCGACTATCTCAACGAAGAGACCATTCTGAAGATGGCCCGCGACAAGGGGCTGAGCACGGCGGCGATCGGCAAGGTCGGCCCGACCTACCAGTTCGACCACACCGACAAGCCCGAGAAGCCCGGCCTGCATTCGGTCGTGTTCGACGACTCCACCGGCGGCAAGAACGGCGTGGCGCTGTCGGACGAGGTGAAGGCGGCGCTGACCAAGGCCGGCCTGCCCCTCGCCACGCCGCCGCGCGGCGACAACAGCAAGGCCGGCGATGCCAAGACGCCCGGCACCACCGTCGCCAACGTCGCGCAGCAGGCCTATTTCGCCGACGTCGCCGCCAAGGTGGTGCTGCCGATGTTCAAGGCGCGCAACAAGCCGTTCGTCCTGGTGTTCTGGTCGCGCGATCCTGATGGCAGCCAGCACAACACCGGCGACAGCCTCAACCAGATCTCGCCCGGCATCAACGGGCCGACCTCGATGGCCGGCATCAGGAACGCCGACAACAACCTCGCCCAGCTCCGCAAGGCGCTCGACGAGCTCGGGCTCGCCGCCTCGACCAACATCATCGTCTCCGCCGATCACGGCTTCTCGACCATCTCCAAGGAAAGCAAGACCAGCCCCTCGGCCAAGGTCAGCTATGACGACACGCCGAAGGACTTCCTGCCGATGGGCTTCTTGGCGCTCGACCTTGCCAAGGCGCTCGACCTGCCGCTGTTCGACCCCAACGACAAGAACGCGAAGATCGAGGGCAACAAACATCCCAAGGCCGGCAACGGCGTGCTCGGCAAGGATCCGGAAAAGCCCGATCTCGTCGTCGCCACCAATGGCGGCTCGGACCTGGTCTACCTGCCCAGCAAGGACAAGAAGCTGGCGGTGAAGACGATCAAGGCCCTGCTCGAGCAGGATTACGTCTCCGGCCTGTTCGTCGACGACTCGCTCGGCCGCTTCCCCGGCACGCTGCCGCTGTCGCGCATCAATCTGCGCGGCAAGGCGGCGACGCCGACGCCGTCGATCGTCGTCAACTTCCGCTCCTATGCCAGCGATTGCGGCGAGGCGCCGACCAACTGCTCGGTGCAGGTCGCCGACACCGTGCTGCGCCAGGGCCAGGGCATGCATGGCAGCTTCAGCCGCGGCGACACCATGAACTTCATGGCGGCGATCGGTCCGGACTTCAAAGCCGGCTATGTCGACGAGATCCCGGTCAGCAATGCCGACGTCGGCATGACCGCCGCCCAGCTGATGGGCCTGCGCGGCGCCCACAACGGCGGCCTGATCGGCCGCGTGATGTCGGAGGCCCTGCCCAACGGCGTCGTGCCGAAGGCATTCAAGGGCGTCGAGAAGTCGAAGATGTCCGAGAACGGCCTTCAGACCGTGCTCAACGTCCAGCGCGTCGGCAGCCAGCGTTATTTCGACGCCGCCGGCTTCCCGGGCCGCACGCTCGGCCTCGAGCCGGACACCGGCAAACAAAAAACGGCGAGGAAATAACCCCGCCGCTCCTTCGCGCTCTCAAGAGACGCAAATCTACACGCCGATGTCGAACACGTTCGGCCATTGGCCCGCCAGAGGCAGCGCGGTGGCGCCCAGGAAGGTCGCCACCATCGCCATCAGGCGACGGTTGTTCTGGCGCTTGCCGCGCATCTGGCCGGCGATCCACTCCAGCATCTCGCTGTTGACCTTGGAGGCATAGGACGGCGCCCAGCTCTCGATCTCGGTGTCGGCCGACAGCGCAACGCTGCGCGGCGGCACCTTCAGGCCCGAGGCGCTCGCGGCGTAGTGAGCCACGGCCTTGGCAAGCAGGTCGTCGAACCGGCCGCCATCGCTGCGCTCGGTCGCGGCCTCGTTGATCTCGAACAGCGCCTCGGCTTCGGCGCGGCTGACCGGCTGGTCGTTGACGGCGGTGGCGGTCAGGATGCGCGTGCACCAGGCGGTGTCATCGGCATCGAGCGAACGGGAAAAGTGCACCCGGCCCTTGGTGGTCGGGCCTTCGCCCGTGATCACGCCGTCGCGCACGATAGAGAGAGCATGAGCCGCGGTATCGCGGCAGGACGGTTCGAGGGACGGCGACTCAACAGACTTAGGCGCAGCGGCAGACATAGTTCACTTCCAGATTTCTTCTGATCGACCAGCATTTTCATGCGGGCGTAAAGGGGTGGTTAATGATTCGATACGGGGATCGCGACTTTTCTCAATGGTTGCCGATTAGTCGCTATGAGGACCATTTCGGTTCCGGAGAGCGTCGGGCGGGCGTGATGCGGGTCATAAAAGGCTTTATCGGGGCAATCGAGACCGTGAGGCTCCGGTGGAGATGTTTCGCCGCAGGTGCCGCTGTAACAGAAAGGTGCTAGGAAATCGGCTCTTCAGAGAAGGAATTCACATTTTACTTGAAGCGGTTCACTTGGCGTTCACTTGGCCTTCGCAAGTCCCTATACTGAGGGTGACGGCCAGTGACAAATTCACAAGCAAATTCAATGTGATGAGGTAGAACCATGACACTTCCGATTGGCGCCACCGCCCCCGACTTCGAAGCCGAGACCACCGAAGGGAAGATCAAGTTCCACGACTGGATCGGCAATAGTTGGGCGCTGTTGTTCTCGCACCCCAAGGACTTCACGCCGGTTTGTACGACCGAGCTCGGCGCGCTGGCCAAGCTGAAGCCGGAATTCGACAAGCGCGGCGTCAAGCTGATGGGCCTCTCGGTCGATCCGGTCGACCGTCACACGAAGTGGTCCGAGGACATCAAGGAGACGCAAGGCGCCGCCCCCAACTACCCGATGATCGGCGACATCGATTTCAACGTCTCCAAGCTCTACGAGATGCTGCCGGCCTCGACCTCGGGCGATCCCCTCACCCGCACGCCGGCCGACAACCAGACCGTCCGCAACGTCTTCATCATCGGGCCAGACAAGAAGATCAAGCTGGTGCTGGTCTATCCGATGACCACGGGCCGGAACTTCCAGGAAATCCTGCGCGTCGTCGACTCGCTCCAGCTCACCGCCAAGCATCGCGTCGCAACCCCGGCCGACTGGACGCAGGGCGAGGACGTGATCATCGCAGGCTCGGTCTCCAACGACGAGGCCAAGACGATCTACCCGCAGGGCTGGAAAGAGCCGAAGCCCTACATCCGGATCGTCCCGCAGCCGAAGTGACTTTTGGCGGCCGCGCCAAGCGGCCGCAAAAAATCATCCCGGGATGGTCCGAAGGACCAGACCCGGGATCTCGAGATTCTCTGGTGCGCAATTGCGCACCAGAGCTCGGTGCTTCGCACCGCCCCGGAATGACAGTGTTGGATCAGTTAAGCCGCGTGAACACGCTCGAGGAAGCCATCGACCTCGGCCTTCAGATGCAGGCTCTCGCCCGACAGCGCCTGCGCTGAGGCAAACATCCGGCTCGAGGTCTCGCCGGTCTCGCTCGCGCCCTTGGCGGCGTGACGGACGTTGACGGCGACCTCGGCCGTACCCGAGACCGCGGCGCGAACGCTGGCCACGATGTTGTGGGTCGCGCTCTTCTGCTGCTCGACCGCAGCCGAGATCGAGCCGGCGATGCCGCTGATGCGCTCGATGGTCTGGCTGATCGCCCTGATGGCGGCGACCGATTCCTCGGTCGCGAGCTGCATGCTGGCGATCTGGTTCGAGATCTCGTCGGTCGCCTTGGCGGTCTGGCCGGCGAGCGTCTTGACCTCCTGAGCCACGACCGCAAAACCGCGGCCGGCATCGCCGGCACGCGCGGCCTCGATGGTGGCGTTCAGCGCCAGGAGGTTGGTCTGCTCGGCGATGGAGGTGATCAGCTTGACGACGTCCCCGATGCGCGAGCCGGCCTCGGAGAGCTGCGCGATGCGCTGGTCGGTGGCCTCGGCCTGCCTCACCGCCTCGGCGGAGATCTCGTTCGATTCCTGCACGCGCCGGGTGATCTCGGAGATCGACTGGGACAGCTCGTCGGAGGCTGACGCCGCCGAACGCACGTGTTCCGAGGCGTCCTCGGACGCCCCGGCCGACTGCGCCGACAGATCGGCGGTCGAGCGTGCGGTGTCGGTCAATTGCCGCGCCACCCGCTCGAACTCGCCTGACGACGTCAGCACCTTGTCGAGGATGCCGCCGACGCTGCCGCGGAACTGCTCGACGAAGTTGCGCAGGTCGGCTTTGCGCTGCTCGACTGCGGCAGCCGTAGCCGCCGCCTGCTCGCTGCGCATGCGGGCTCGCTCCAGCGAATTGCTCTTGAACACGGCGACGGTGCGGGCGATCTCGCCGATCTCGTCGGCGCGATCCTCGCAGTCGATCTCGACGTCGCTCTGGCCGTTCGCCAGCGCCGTGAGCGAGCGCGTGACCGAGGTGAGCGGCCGGGTGACACGGCGGACGATCAGCAGGGTAAGGACCAGGACCAGCAGCGCGGCGAGCCCGGCGGCGGCGGCCATGCTCTCGATCGCCTGGGTCAGCATGCTCTCGAACTGGGCCATCGGGATGCCGACATAGAGAATGCCGGCGACCTTGCCGGTTGCGTCCGCGATCGGGAAATAGGCGGTCATGAAGGACTTGCCGAACAGAACGGCCGGGCCCTTGTAGGCCTCGCCACGGCGCAACAGGGCCTGGGCCGGATGATCGGCGGCAAGCTGGGTGCCGACGGCGCGGTCGCCATTCTCCTTCTTCACATTGGTCGAGCGGCGGACGAACTGCCCGCTCGCCTCGTCGAATGCGAACAGGGTCGCGTTGCCCCCGACATAGGACACCGCACGATCGACGATGGCGTGATCCTTGAACTCGGGCATCTTGGGGATCTCGGCGCGCGCGACCGCGCCATCCCTCACCGTGATCCTGGCGTCCGGAACGGTCTCGGCAAAGGCCAGCGCCAACGTGCGCAGATTGACCTCGATGTCGCGCAGCGCGCGATCATTGAAAGCGGACGTGAGCGACCAGTAGCCGGCGCCGACCACCAGCGCCGTGTTCACGGCGATCAGCAGCACGGCGCACAGGACGGCCTTGGTGCCAAGTTTGAACTGCGGCAGATACTTCGCCGTCGAAAGGCTGGACATGAATGGAATGACCCCCGTAATTCCTGCATAATCGTGCAAGGGGCTTACGGCCGCATTAACGGCGGTTCACGCCGCCCCATGCTTTACAAATTGTAAACGAGGGCACCCCTGACCACGCCAAGCGCGCCGCCCATCATCGTCTGGTTTCGCGATGACCTTCGTCTGGCCGATCACCCCGCCCTCCACGCCGCCACCAAGACTGGCGCGCTGGTGATCTGCCTCTATGTGCTGGACGAGACGGCCGGACGCGCGCCGGGCGGCGCGGTGCGCTGGTGGCTGGCGCGGTCGCTGCGGGCGCTCGCTGCCGAGATCGCCGCGCGCGGCGGGTCACTGTCCCTGCGCAAGGGACCGGCAGCCGCGGTGATCCCCGAGGTGGCGCGCGAGAGCGGCGCCAGCGCCGTCTACTGGAATGGGATCGCCCAGGCGCCGCATCAGGCGATCGAGCGGCAGCTCGAAGCGGCGCTGGCAAAGCTCGGCGTGGACTCGCAAAGCTTCCCGGGCGACCTCCTGGTCCCGCCCTCGGCCATCCGCAACAAGGACGGCCGGGGCTTGCGCGTGTTCACGCCGTTCTGGCGGCGCGTATTGTCGCTCGGCGATCCGCCAAAGCCCCTGCCCGCACCGAAGCAGCTGCGCCCGAGCGGGAAGATCACGAGCGAGACGCTGGAGAGCTGGAAGCTCGAGCCGAGCAAGCCCGATTGGGCGGGCGGCCTGCGCGAGCGCTGGAAGCCGGGCGAGACCTCCGCCCGCACGCGCCTGCGCGACTTTCTCAAACACAACGCGCGAGGCTATGTCAGCGATCGCGACCGCCCGGATCGGGAGGGCACCTCAGGCCTGTCGCCGCATCTGCGGTTCGGCGAGCTCAGCCCGCGGCAGGTCTGGCACGCCGCACGCTTCGCCGCGGACGCGGATCCGGCGCTCAGGCCCGGCTTCGAGAAATTCCTGAGCGAGCTCGGCTGGCGCGAGTTCTGCCGCCACCTCCTCCACGACCACCCCGACCTCGCCACCGAAAACCTGCAAGCGAACTTCGACGGCTTCCCGTGGCAGCCCGACGGAAAGGCGCTCGCCGCCTGGCAGCGCGGCCGCACCGGCTACCCGATCGTCGATGCCGGCCTGCGCGAGCTCTGGCACACCGGTGTGATGCACAACCGGGTGCGGATGGTGGCGGCGTCCTTCCTGGTCAAGCACCTCCTGATCGACTGGCGCGATGGCGAGGCCTGGTTCTGGGACACGCTGGTCGATGCGGATGCCGGCAGCAATCCCGCCAACTGGCAATGGGTCGCAGGCTGCGGCGCCGACGCTGCGCCCTACTTCCGCGTGTTCAATCCGCAGCTCCAGGGCGAGAAGTTCGATCCCGATGGAACCTATGTCCGGCGCTGGGTGCCGGAGCTGGAAGGACTGCCGGCGAAGCTGATCCACCAGCCCTGGCAGGCGACACCGATCGAGCTGGCGAGCGCCGGCGTCATGCTCGGCAAGACCTATCCGCAGCCGCTCGTCGATCACGCCAGGGGACGCGAGCGTGCGCTCTCCGCCTGCGCAAAGATCCGCAAAGGTTGAGGGTTGCTTTGACACAATTTTGAAACCCGCTATCGTCATCGCTCCATACAAACCGTGGGGGACGATATGGACGACGATAAGCCGATCACCGAACAGGCAATAGAGACGATCACCACCGCCGTGGAAACGACCAAGGACGCCGCAGTCACTGCCGTCAAGAAGGTCAGGAAAGCCGCCAAGAAGGTCGCGAAGAAAGTAGCGCCGAAGAAGGCCAAGAAGGCTTCCAAGAAGAAGGCCAAGAAGGCCGCAAAGAAGTCGTCGAAAAAAGCGGCCAAGAAGACCGCGAAGAAGGCCGTGAAGAAATCCGCGAAGAAGGCCGCCAAGAAGAAGAAGGCCAAGAAGTCCAAGCGCTGATCGCGCTCCCGAGAACGGACACGAACAGTCCTCCGGGTGCGAACGCGCCCGGAGGCATCTCCCGGCAACAACCTATCCTCGCCGCTTGGCTGCGCGCCGGCCCGGGTGATGGACCCCTTTCGGATCGCGAAATTCGCTGCGATGGCCGCGCCGGTCCTCCCTGGCAAAGCGCCGCCGTTTCTCAGGCGAGCCGAACTGCTTGATCACCCGCCTGCCGTTGACCTTCTTGATGACGTAGCCACCCTCGGTCATCGAGAACGGCTCCTTCAGCGTTCCCTTGTGGTCGAACTTGGTGCCGCGCGGATGCTCGAACGGCTCGAACCAGGATGGGTAGACGAAGTTCGACATTTCGAAGCCGTCGACGAAGAAGGAGTCCTCCTCCACGGCGTCGCAGACCTCATAGGCATATTGCGTGTTCCTGTTCTTGTCGGCCCAGAGATTGGCCATGGGGTCGAGCACCATCTCGAACAGCTCGTGCGAGGCCGCGACGCTGACGGGCTCCCCGTCCAGCGCCTTGACGAAGACCTTCGAGATCGGCTGGCCGCGATGCGTCAGCTCATGGCGCCCGAGCAGCCCCTCATGCGAGGCGTCGTCGAAATAGACGAGCTGCCAATCGGCAGGCTTCGGCTTCTTCGTGACGTAGAGATCGACCGGATAGCCCCACACCGGCAGGAAATGCTTGTCGTAACACTTCTGGAGCGCCGCGGTGAGCTGGCTCATTTTGTTGCCGCTGATCGACTCCTCCGCAAAGTTGATGCAGGCAATCCGGACCGGCCTCAGGGATCGGCCGAGCAGCGCACGTCTCGTCTTCTGCATGGACATCACCGCGTGAAAGGGAAACTGAAATGCGGCCACCCTAACACGGCGCGCTGCACACGTCAGGGATGTATTCTGCCGCCTCGCCTGTCAGCCTAGACGCGCCGGTTGACCACGAACACCGCGGCCGCGCACATCGCCATGCCGGCAATCGCCAGCGCATCGAGCTTCTCGTCGAACAGTGCGTAAGCCATCAGCGCGGTCACGGCGGGCACGAGGTAGAACAGGCTCGCGACCGACGTCGCCGCGGCGTGGCGGATCAGCCAGTACAACAGCCCGATCGATCCGATCGAGAGCGCCACAGTGAGCCAGGCGAGCGCGAGCACGAACTCCCGCGTCCAGTGCACCATGCGATCCTCGAACAGGAAGGCGCCGATCGCGAAGAAGATGGTGACGGCCACATATTGCACGAAATTGCCGGCGCGCCAGTCGATGTGGTTGCAGTAGCGGCGCTGATAGAGCGTGCCGAGCGTGATGCTGACCAGCGAGACCACCGAGGCGAGCCAGCCGAGCCCGGCTTCGCCCGTCATGGGGCGATTATGCAGGATCAGCACGACGCCACCGAGGCCGAGCACGAGCCCCGCCCATTGCACCGGCGTCACCTTCTCGCCCAGCCAGCGGTTGGCGATGGTCGAGGTCAGGATCGGCTGCAGGCCCGGAATCAGCGCGGAGAGCCCGGCTGGAATCGAATGCGCGATCGCGATCGCGGTGCCGCCGAGATAGAAGCCATGGACGAGGATGCCGGCAACCGCGCTATGCGCGATGCCGATTCGGTCCGGCCATTTCGGCCGCGCGATGCCTGCGATGGTCGCCATCAGGCCGACCACGATCGCCATGCGGATGGCGAGATAGGTCAAGGGATCGGCATTGTTGATGACGTATTTGGTGCCGATAAATCCGGTGCTCCAGAGCAGGACGAACAGGATCGGCGCAGCGCGGGCGGTCAGGGCTTCTTGATTATGGTTCATTGCCGCCCTCATTGCCCGATGGGGGCCTATGCGGCAATGCGAATTTCGACCTGAGCGACGCTGCGCTGCGACGGACAGCGGCTCGGATCAGCCGCTCACCATTCGTCCGGACAGGGGTCGATGATCTTCCAGAGCTCGACGCCGTTCTTGATCTTCTTCATGTCGGTGGTGAGCCCGCCATTGCGGCGGATCCAGTCCTTCACCGTGTCAGGATAGTAGGACATCAGGTCGGACGTCCCTTCCGAGCTGGTGACCTTGATGCCGAAGGTGAAGGCCTTGTCGTAATAGGCCCGATGGAAGCCGAGGCTGGCGCGCGGCGTCACGCAGATCTTGTTCATCGGCACGATGCCGAGCACGAGCGTACAGGCCGAGTTGCAGATGCCGTCGATGATGACGCGCTCACCCTTCTCGCGGACGCGCTTGTACTTGGCCTTGTACTCCTCGACATAGCCGCCATGGTCGCGGGTGATGTGCAGCTCGGCCCGCGCTGGCGTGGCGGCGGCGAGACAGAGCAACAGCAGGCTCAAAAGCGTGATGCGCATGGCGGCGGACGACGAAAGCCTTCAGGAATGGGACCGGCCTCGAAGGACCCCCAAAGGGCCGGCAACAGGATTCTTATCCGAATTCTCTTTGGTCATACTTGTGTGGGGAATTCGTTAAGCATCCCGAAAAGGCCAAAAATGGGCAGGATCCGGCCGCACTTCCGGCAATTCTGTCACACCCACCCGGGAATCTGCGGGACTGGCCCCGTTTTCCGGCTTCCGGACGGGTGTCCTGGCGGCCTGAAATGGCTATAACCGGCTGACCTATTCGCGCGGGTTCCGGAGAATCGAGATGAGCAAGTTGAAGCTTGTAGCCGCGGTTGCTGCCCTGTCGGCCGCAATCCTAGCCCCTGGCCTCGCGGAGGCGCGGGGACATCACCGCTACCATCGCTCCTACGCCAACCCGCTGCCCTACCCGATCAGCTATCTGCACAATTACGGCCCCGGCATCACCCCCGGCACCTTCGCCTATTACGACGGCCCCTCAACCAACCACTGCTACCAGAGCGCGGCCGCCTATGTCGGCCAGGACCGCCGCCGGCACCCCTGCTACTGAGGGGCGCTGGCGCGTCCGCTGCGGGCGTCCCTACCGGGCGACGCCCGACAGCAGCAATTGCTTCTCGATCTCGTAGACCGGCAGCTTGACGAGGTCCTTGCCCACCTCGCCCTGAAGCGCCTTGCGCACGACGTCCGAATAATCGGCGCGGATCATGCCGAGCGCACGCGGTGAGGCCACCATGGTCAGGGCCGACGTCTCGCCCGAACTGACCGCGGCGTCGAGCCGGCTGGCCAGGCCGCGCAGGAAGGCGCGCTCGGCCTCATCGTGCCAATCGGTCTGCTCGACCGAGCTGCGCGCACCGCCGGCAGCGCCATGCAATCGGCCCGGCGCGTCGCTTCCTTGCGCGCTCGTCGGGGGATTGGGGTGCTCGTGCACCTCCCTGGTGTGGAGGTTCGGAAACATCGCGTCGCCGAGGTTTTCCAGAATGAGCGCCTTGCGCCCGTCGCACACGACCAGCCAGTCACCCTTGTCGATTCTCATCTTGTCCATTGCACAGCTCCAAGCAAACAGTGGGCGACCGATGCGTACGACCGGCCGAACGCTCTTCGTATTCCGCGAAGGACGGCCCACGGCGACAAGACTAGGGAGGAAGCATCAAGGGCGAATTGCGCAGGATCAAGGATGATGGCGATGTGCCGCGAGGCGAGCACGGCATGGCCAGAAGCGCGGAGCTGGCGTAGTCTGGCGGAGCTGGATCAGGCCCGCGGCGGAGCAACTGAAGGTTTGTTCATCAGCATTACATTTCGGTTCCGCCACAATTTGATCAGAACAACTTCGATATCCTGTATTGCGTAAGCAGAGGAAGACATCATGAATCTCAAGATTGGCCTCGTCGCCGCGTCCCTGTTCGGTGCCCTCGCGGCATCGCCGGCGGCGTCCGCCATGCCCATTGCGCCGGCACCTGCGGTCCCGCAGATCTCTGACGTCGAGCAGGTCCGTATGGTCTGCGACGCCTGGGGGCGCTGTTTCTGGCGTCCGAACTATTATGGCTATTACGGCCCGCGGCCGTACTACGGCCCCCGATATTATGGACCGCCGCGCTACTACGGCGGCTACGGCCCGCGCTATGGTTATTACGGCTATCGCCGCTGGTAACATTCGAAGGGGCCCTCGGGGCCCCTTCGCTTTTGCGAGATCGCGGATGGCCCACGCGCCTGTTCGGCCGGTCTGGAGCAATTCCAAAACTGATCCAGATCAAAGAGGAAAATTCGCCGCGCCGTCATTCTATGGCGATGGCCGATTTGATTGTTTTTCGATGCCCCCAGACGGGCATGAATGTGCAGACCCATCTGGAGAAGCAACAGAGACCGGAGGGACGCAGCTTCGAGTCCTTCGCCTGTCCTGCCTGCACGCGCCTGCATTTCATAGACCTCGCCTCCGGCCAACCGATGAGCCGAGAACGTTGACGGTGACAATGATCTGACGGACGTCATGGCATGATGTCCGCAATACTACGGCCCGGAATCCCGTTTACTGACGCGCGATGTTTCGCCATTGATGGCGATGTACCGACGTTCATTTGATTGTCACATTGCAGCAGCCGACCAGACGCATGTTCGACGCCCTCGCCCCGTCCTCCGCGCTTCAACTGATCGGCTTTGCCGATGTCGATGCCTTTCGGCCGATCGAGTCGATGGAGGATGCCCGAAGCATTCCGCTCGACGTCCCGAACTTCGCCGCCGCCCGCGCCGTCGTCTCTCTGCCGGCGTGCCGCATCATCGTGATGAGATCCTTCGCGCGCATCCTCGACACCGCCTATCGCATGCCGGGCGGGATGGTGATCCTGTCGATGACCGACGACCTTCAGGTCAATTCCAAGGGAATGGATCTCGACGCGCGCTTCTTCGTTGCGCTCCGCGGCAACGATGAATGCCATTTCGTCGAACCCAAAACCAATTATCACGCGATGATCATCTTCTCTCCGGGCCTGAAAGACCGGGGCTGGTTCGATCATGCCGACGATTTGCGGGCCTATGTCGCGAACCGGCCCGCGCTGCTGCACATGCGGCAACTCCTGCTCGACATTCTGCGAACCGCGTCGGTGCAGCCGCTCCTGTTCGAGACCACCGAGGTCGCCGCCCATCTCCAGGAAGGCCTGCTGCTCGCGCTCGACGATTTGTTTCGGATCGATGCGCGCCCGGATCGGAGCACCTCGGTCCAGGGCGGGCGGTCGATCAAGCTCGTGCAGTGGGTCGACGATTACGTCGCGGCCTATCCGACCGCTCCGATCTACACGGCCGATCTCGCCGGTGAGTTCGGCGTCTCGATCCGGACGCTCGGCGGCGCCGTCAGCAAGGTGCGCGGCATGAGCCTGCACCAGTACATCCGCCTGAAGAGATTGTGGGCGACACGCGCCCGGCTGCTCAAAGGCGGCGGCGCCACGGTTGCCACCTGCGCGCGCGCCCAGGGTTTCCACCACATGGGCGAGTTTGCCGCGGCCTACCGTGCCACCTTCCACGAGGCGCCCTCAGACACGCTGGCGCGGGGCCGGCAGACCAGGCTTCCGGCAAGCTGACGCCGCCAGCCGCGCGCGACCAATCAAACGGCCGAATAAGCGGTAGTGCGGCGCCAGTCTTCGCGATGATATGTGAGGACAAGCTCAACATCGGTTGGTGCTCAGAGCACCGAAGCAATGTTCGGCGGATTCCATTGGGGGCAAAATCATGCAGCTGCTTCCGAGTTCCAGGAGCAGTCGATGAAAAGGGTAGCGACCCGGCAGCGGCGCGAGCTATCCTGACGCCCGACAACATCGGGTTGGGGCACCGAAATGAAAGCAAGAACAATGGCGGGAGGTCCCGCGATCAGGATTTCGCGTCTTATCAAGCCAGCGACAGAATCAGAGCTTAGCCTTTGGAGGTTTCAGAGTTTTGCGGCGTGGGGGGCATGTGTCGGCGCTATTGCGGCTGGCATATTTGCCTATCTGATCTTGAACGCCACCAAGCTGGACCTAAGCGCAAACCTCGCGCAGGACTTCCCGGTCGTCCAATCGGATTTTTCGGACAGTGCAGCAGTCAAGCGTGCTGAGAAAATCTTCTATGTCTTGTTCTACGCGTTCGGTATCGCCACAGCCTTCGCAGCGCTCAGGCTCAGGAAGTTCTTTGAAGGCCGTTCGCTGATCCTGTTCGCCGTCTCGGCGCTGGCAATTGTCTTGGCGCTCGAGGCATTTCTCCAGGCTGCATTCCAGCAAAAACCTGAGATGATCGCGCTGGCCCTCTCGGTCGCAGCGATCTTCATTCCCTTCGTGACACGCATCCGGGCCCAAATCAGCATCCAAGGCGCCCCGGCGCTCCAGTCGATCAAATTTTTTGAGTTTGGATGGATTGACGCTGTGCTGATCACGGCATTGCTCGCCCTTACCCTACCAGCGAGCGTGCAACGCTTGGCTGGGATGGCTGCGGGCAACGCCCACGCCGTATCGTATCTGGTTGGGCCGGCACTCTATCAATTTACTGATGGCCTGGTGCCCGGCCGCGACTTCCTGTCCTTCTACGGATACGGACCCACCTACTTATTTGGTCGACTGCTCCGCGCTGACACAAACGTTCTGTATTTGCGTTACATTGGGTTCGTTGCTGCATGTCTCGCGATCTATCATCTATCGGCTTATTGGGTGCTGCGCGACTTCTTCCAGAGCAGAGCACTGCCGTTTCTCCTGGCGGTCGCATTTCTTGTAATCTGTCAATTTGGCGACGGCGAAGCGCTCAGCGCACCGTCTGCTCTCGCCATTCGGTACATGCTCGTGTTCATTGCCTCTGGCATCCTTGCGCATTACCTGGCGCAACCTTCAGGTCGGTTATTGGTGGCGATGTCCGCCGTCTGTGCTGGCTCGATTTTCTGGAACACCGAGACGGGGATCTATACTTGGGCCGTGGGCTGCGCCGCGTTGTCAGTGCGGCTGTTCGAGAAACGCTGGCCTTGGGAGGTCGCTGCATTCACCGGACTCTCCATCGCGATCCTGATCGCGTTGTTCGTCGCCGCCTTCGGTCCGGCTGTTCTTTCGCTGGACTTCCTGCATGCCTTTCTCGCGCCAATCGGGCTGCACAGCGTCTCGAATTGGGTGGGGGTGACGATGAACTGGCGTCCCGGATTTGGGACGATTTACCAATTGATCTTGCCGGCGATGGCCATCGGCACAATTGTTAGCGTTGCCGCAACGTGGGCCAACTGGCGCAGCATCGAGCGCGCGTATCTTCTTGTACTGTCACTCGTCGCGCTGGTGTTCATGGCGAAGTGGATGAATCGGTCACTTGACGCGGTGTGGCAGCAAAACGCCTTTGCTTATCTTGCGGTTTGCGCTTGGTGGTGTCGATCTGCATTCCGCGTCGTCCTCGGCCAAACGACCTCGCAACTCGCCCCAGCGTTATCGTTGGCGGCAACAGCAGCGATCTCGGTTGTGGTGTTGCTGGGCGCGCAGGACAGACAACAGAGCGTGACGATCGGGTTGCGGTCGTACTTGCAATATCCAAGCATCGCCAGACTGAAGTTGGGACGAGGAGCGGGAGAGGTTCGGATCTCGCTCGACAGCAGCGATATCGATCTGGTCAACAAGGTCGTGCCACGCGATGGTCGCATCTTGCTATTGTCCGACCACGATTGGCTCGTTCTTGTGGCCCTTGGCAGGGCACCCAAGAGCTACTTCCTCCCTTTCCGGGATACGTTCAGCCCGGAACATGTCGCTCGCAGCTTTGCCGAGGCTGACCATTTTATTTTGGAGCGCGACGCGACCTATCAGTACGATTGGCTGAAGGAGATGTCCGAGCGCATCCTCTTGGACCAGTTCGAACGTACGGAAGAATCGACCCGGTTCGTCCTGTATCGGAGGAAATCATGAGCATCGGGGGATGTGTCCGGATCCATGCCGACCTGCGGCCGAATAGCAAAGGCCTCGCCCCAACAAAAAAATGTCAATCCCATCAATTGCTTGGGGTTATCATGGGTTTCCGCCAACAGCTTGGCGCGCTCGGAAGGATTCGAACCTCCGACCCTCGGAATCGAAATCCGATGCTCTATCCAGCTGAGCTACGAGCGCCCTGGCCCGGGTATTGGACCGAGACCGAAACGTGCCGGACCGTTGCTGGCGAACCAGCATACCGGGCGGCGTTCGGACGCGTTCGAATTAGCAGAGAGGCTGGCCAATAAAAAGCCCTTCCCGCCTCCAGCGAGGCGGATCAGAGCCGGCTCTCACCAGGTCGTGTTGAAAAGACCGAAATGCGGCTGCTGGGCCACCAGCATCATCGGCCGGCCGGGCTGCTGCGGCGCCGGATGCGCCCGCACAACCTTGCGCTTGGGCTGAGCCTGGGCCGGAGAAGCCTGGGCCTGAGCCTGCGGCTTGGCGTCGGTCTTCTTCGCTGTGGCGGCATCAGCCTTCTGGCCCGGCGTGAACTGGGCGAACGTCTCGCGCACCCGCGCCTTGGCCGACATCTCGGCGAGCGCCGCCGAGGCGGCATCCTGCACCGGCGGCTGAGGCGCAACGACAGCGGCGGTCTTCACCGCGGGCGGGGCAATCGTCGGCTGGCTGGTGTCGAGCACGACACGCTCAGGCAGGTGCCGATCGGACCGGATCCGGATCAGCGGCTGATCGTTGCCGGCGGTCGCGACGGCTTGCGTCACGGGCGAGGCCGGCAGAGCGAAGTTCACTGCCAACAGCAGTGCGAGCAAGGCTCCACCGACAAAGAGAAAATACCGAAAGATGGGCATTGGCCGCACTCCGCCCCCCGCATCCCCGCGTGGGCACTCCGCCTTAACAGGCGATACTTTAATTGGTTCCTGGCCCAGCCGTTCGGTTCAAATGGCGACGCCAAGTTTTTTGCCAAGGACCGGCAAGGCCTGGAAAGGGTAACTTTTCCGCTACCCGAAAATGCCGCCCTTTACGCGCGACGGGCTGCAACCAGCGAGCATTTGGCCTGATCGGCATTAACGTTGACGTAGCCGACAGTGATGCGCGCAAAGGTCTTGCGGCTCTTCATGCTGACCGTGTCGGCCAGAACCCGGCTGCGGTCGGTGAGATGACTGCCATCGCGCCGTGCGAACGCGCAAACGATCGCCACATCCTTTACGGCATAGTCATTGTCATTTCGCAGCGTGAACGTCACCAGCGCCTTCGAGCCAAGCCCGCCGCGGCGCCAGGTCTGGGAGGAAATCCTGAGACGGTCGAGTTCTGCCAGAGCCTGGGCTTCGGACGCCGGCGTGACCGCAGCTGCCGCATCGCCCGTAGGCGCCGTCTCGACGGAGGCCAGCTCCGGCTTCGCCGGTTCAGCGCTGTTGCCTTTGGAGAGCGGCAGCAGCATCCAGACGCCGCCACCGACGATGATGGCGGCCAGCAGCCACAGAAGGCTTCGGCCAAATGAGACTCTCGCGACCGTCACGATCCGTGCCAGGCGCTCGCCCATGCCGGCGAAGCGTCCCAACCCGACCCGCTCAAACCCTGCGCTCATGGCTGTATCACCGATGGTGGCCGCAACAGGTTCAACGGCGGACTCGGCCACTGCTTACCTTAATCCGGGAGACGAACTAAGGTTCCCGCGCTTCAAGCGAGTCGGCAACGACGGTGGCGATCACTGGCCGGGGCCGCTAACATGCGCCGCAATATCGAAAGACCCTGTTGGGAGAACATGAAATGCCAATCGCCGTCACTTGGGATCACGTCCATCTGCGCAGCCCCGATCCGGAGGCCACGGCGGCCTGGCTGCGGGACATCCTCGGTGGCGAGATCGTGCGCGCGCCGGGACGGATCGACGTGAATCTCGGCGGCGCCAGGATCTTCATCGCGCCGCTCGAGGGCGACAACGCCGTCAGCCCGCCGCCGCCGCATCCGCACCAGGGCCTCGACCATTTCGGACTCACGGTGAAGGACATCGACGCCGTCGCCGCCGAGATCAAGGCCAAGGGCGTCACGTTCACGCGCGAGCCGACGACGATCCGGCCCGGCGTGCGCATCTGTTTCATCCGCGGCCCCGAAGGCATTTCCATCGAGCTGCTCGAGCGCGACAAGAAATACACCTGACGCGGCGCACGCCGCATCGGCCATCAGCGAGACCAGGCGACGTGCCGCCCGGCGCGGCTATGTCATGCTGCCGGGCATGAAGCAGCGGATGGTGACGCCCATATAGCCGTAGATGGGCCATACCATGGTGCGGCCGACCCTGTTCGGCTCCGAGATCACGGCCTCCTCCGGCACGTCGACCCAGACGAGTTCCTGCTGCTGGCCCTCGAGCGCGTAGCCATAGCGCGGGACGCGGACACGATAGTGCCCGTCCTTGCTGTCCCAGTCGGTGTCCGAGAGCGCCGAGCCGTCGGCATCGGAGCAGCAAGGCCCCTTGCCGCTTCGCAGGCTGTCGAACCAGGCCTTCAAATCCGCATTGGTGTTGACGAACTGGCCGCGGTCGCGGGCGTGCCCGAAGGGGGCTGCTAGCGCAATCAAGGCCACGGCGCATGCCAACCTCGTCACGCTTCGCCAGCGTGCCGCTCGACCGATCCGCCGTCGTTCGCTTTTGCAATTCGTGGGACGCGCACTGTACTGACGCGGCTGATCGCCGCTGGAATCGATCCAGTTGCTCACGTTTGTCTTGCTCCAGCACCCCGCGGCCAGTGCAACAATGGTTATGCATTTCGCGGGCCAACTTGATTCGCAACGACTGGCCACGCCTCATGATGAGACCGTCATCACCGCGTCATAGACAAGTCGGGACAATTACGGTCCGCGCCACGGAACAGCTTGCCGGCCGGCAAACTGCCGCGTTGCGCGAGGGGATGCGCTTTGGCATAAAAGCTCTACCGGTTACGCCATTGGGCGATGGCGGCCGGCCTGCGGGACGTTATGAAGAACGGCCTCTATTCGATCCACGTGAACCTGCTCGATGGTCGAGTCGGCAAGGGCAGCGGCGTGATTCTTTTCCGCGACGGCAAGATCCTTGGCGGCGATGCGTACCTCTATTACACCGGCAGCTACGTGGTGAAGGATGACCACTCCTTCAAAGGCGAGGTGCTGGTGCAGCGGCACACCTCACCGCGGGGCGACGACAATCCGCTGTTCGGCGGACCGGCGCCGGTCGGCATCGGTGTCAGCGGGACCTACACGGACACCCGCGCGGAGATGACGGGAACGGCGCTCGTCGGCAAGGCCAGCCTGATTTTCGGCGCGACGCTGCACAAGCTCGCCGACGTGGATTAGCTATTCCGCAGCCTGCTCGAGCGGCGCCGTGCGCGGCAGGATGATCTGGATGCGCGTGCCCCCGCCCGGCTCGGAATCGAGATCGAGCCGGCCGCCGAGCCGGTTGGTGACGATGCTGTAGACGATGTGCAGCCCGAGTCCCGTGCCGCCTTGGTCGCGCCGCGTCGTGAAGAACGGATCGAAGGCGCGGCGGCGCACGTCGAGCGACATGCCGCAGCCGTTGTCGGAGAAGATGATCTCGACATTGTCCTTGCCGGACTCGCGCACCTGGATGTCGATGATGCCCGGACGCCCGTCGGGAAAGGCGTGCGCCACCGAATTGAGGAACAGGTTGGTCAGCACCTGCCCGTAAGGGCCGGGATAGCTGTTCATGGTCAGGCTTGGCTGGCAATCGACGTTAAGCGTCAAATTGTGTTTGCGCAGGCCCGGCCGCAGGCTCATCACCACCTGCTCGGTAAGGTCGCCGAGATCGAAGCTGCGCTGGTCCGAATAGTTGCGGTCGGCCGCGACCTGCTTGAACGACTGGATCAGCTCGGCGGCGCGGTTGAGATTGGAGACGAGCTGCGAGGATGCGTCGCGGCTGGTGTTGAGGAAGTCGTTGAGCGTGGAGCGGCGGAGCTCGCCGCGCTCGACCTCGGACGTGAACATCGCGGTCTTGCGCTCCAGCGCGGAGGCGACCGTCAGGCTGATGCCGACGGGATTGTTGACCTCGTGCGCGACGCCGGCGACCAGCCGTCCGAGCGCGGCGAGCTTCTCCGCCTCGATCAGCGAGGCCTGGGTCTCGCGCAGATTGCGCAGTGCAGTCTCCGCCGATTCCTTGGCTTTGCGCATCTCCTGCTCGCCGCGCTTGCGCTCGCCGATGTCGAGCGCGACCGTGACGATCCGCTCGATCTCGCCCTCGGCATCGAGCAGCGGCAGCTTGTTGACCAGCCATTGCCGCATGTTGCCGGAGCTATCCTTGTACTCCTCCTCGTAGAAGCCGAGGCCCTTGCGGAGCTTGAGTACGCGCTTGTCGTTCTCGTCGGTCTTGGCCGCACCGTAGCGCGACATCAGGTCCGCCGTTGTGCGGCCGAGCGCGTCGCCGGGCTCGATGCCGAAGATGCCGGCCATGTAGCGGTTCATCAGCACATAGCGCAGGTCGCGGTCCTTGACGTTGATGACAGCGGGCACGGTATCGATGACCTGCTGGAGCAGGCGCCGGCCTTCGGCGATGGCGTCTTCCGCCCGCTTCTGGTCGGTGATGTCGCGCAGCGTGCCCTCGTAGCGGATGATCTTGCCCTGCTCATCCCGCACGCCGGTCGCGCTGTCGGAGAGCCAGAGGATGTCGCCGCTGCGCTGACGCACCTGGTACTCGAACTCACGCACCATGCCGTCGCGATGCATGAGCCGCTGATACTCGACGCGCGCCTCGGGATGGACGTAGATCGTGTGGGCGATGTCGTTGATGCTGTCGATCAGGTGCTGCGGGCTGTCATAGCCCATCATCCGCGCCAGCGCCGGGTTGGCGTTGAGGAGGTCGCCGGCCGGTGTCGTCACGTAGATGCCGTCGACCGAGCCCTCGAACAGCTTCCGGTAGCTCTCTTCGGCGAGGCGCTGCTCGGTGAGCGCGCGCACCGCCGCCTCGCGCGCGGTGTCGGCCTCCTCCAGCGCGCGGCGGAACACTTCGGCAGCGCGTGCGATGTCGCCGATCTCGTTGTCGACATCGGCGGACGGGATCGAGGTATCTTTCTGGCCGGCCGCAAGCGCGCGAATCGACCTTGCGATCTGGGCCAGCGGACGCACCGTCCGCCGCACCACGAAGCCGGCCGCGAGGATGCCGATCAGCACGCCGATGCTGCCGAGCACGATGCTCTGCCACCGCGCCTCCGTGAGCGTGCGGGCAAAATCGCGCGCCAGCACATGGCCGCGCCTTGCGCTGACCTCGCGCAGCAATTCGGTGACGCGGCCGATCAGCCGGCCCTCGGTGCCCAGCACCTCGCGGTCGATATCGGCGATCTGCCGCTCCCGGACGGCGACCGCCATGATCGCCTCGGCGTAATCATTCACGGCCGTCCTGAGCTTGGCGTCGGCGATGTCCATCGTCCGCATGTTCTGCGCGGCCTGCTCGGCCGCGGAGGGATTGCGCGCGAGCAGCCCGAGCGCGATCCGGCTCTGCGCCTCGGACAGGCGGGAGGCGAGCTCGCGGTCCGCGGTGCCGGAGACAGCCGCGTCGAACTGCTCGCGCAGCGGCGGCAGTCCGGCGAGCAGCTGGGCGCGGCGGTCGATCAGGGTGGAGATCCGCTCGAGGCCGTTGCGATAGGTCGCAAGGCGCTCGGTGACCCCGTCGATCATGTCCTGCTGCTCGGGCGCGAGCTCGATGCGGGTCTTCTTCAGGATGTCGCTGAGCGTCGAGGCCGCCTCGCCCACCTGCTTGAACTGGATGCCGGCGCCGGGGTCGGTGACGAAGTCGCGCGCCGCAAGGCGCAGCTCGTTCATGCGGCGGTCGATGTCCTCGGCGAGGTCGCCGACGCTCTGGAGCCGCTGCAACTCGGCAAAGGTCGTGTCGATGTGCCGGATCGCGATCACGCTCGCGGTCGAGGTGACGATGATCACCGCCAGCACCAGGATGAAGCTTCCGAACGTAAGCTGGCCGATGGACAGCGAGAAGATTCGCTTTTTCTCGGGGGGCGGCGTCAATTCGGCGGACATTGGTGCGTTGAGGGACCGGGCTGCTACTGGAAGCCCAATATACGACGTATTGCACGCCCGGGGGAACATGCCTCCCGCCTCGGAATATCCTTAATATCGTGGTTCTCGGCCTGCCCTTCCCGCCGGCTTTATGACGTTTTGACGCTCGTCCGCCGCCGGGCCGGGATCGTCATGGCGGCGACGCCGAGGACGACGCAGGCGAGCCCGATCCAGGCGGTCCGGCTCAAGGTCTCGCCGAGGAAGGCGACGCTGATGGCGACCCCGATCGGCACGCGCAGATAGGCCTGCGCGGTGGTCCCGACCGAGCCCAGGGTCTGGATCAGGCGGAAATAGATCGCGAACGCGGCCGCGGTCGAGAACACCGCGAGCGCGAGCAGCGCCAGCACGGAACTCGGCGACGGCGACAGCGTCCAGGGCTGCTCGACGACCAGCGCGGCCGGGATCAACGCCGCCGCACCCGCCAGCAGCGAGCCGGCGGCGGGCGCCATCGGGTCGAGGCCCTTAAAACTGCGGCCGAAGATCGCAGCGCAGGCGTAGCAGATGGTGGCGGCAACGATGACAGCCTCCGCGACGAGGCCGTTGCCGATGCTGTGAAAGGCATCGACGCCGACGATCAGCAGGATGCCGGCCATCCCTGCCACGACGCCGAACAGCTTTCGCGGTGTCGTCACCTCGTGGCGGGTCACGACCGCCGTGAGCAGGAAGGTGAAGATCGGCCCGGCCGAGTTGAGGATGGTGGCGAGCGCGGCATCGACATGGCGCTCGCCCCAGGCGATCAGCGTCCAGGGGATGACGCTGTTGAGCACGGCCTGGAACGCGAAGCGCTGCCAGGTCACGGCATCCGTCGGCATTTTGATGCCGCGCGCCCACATGACGACCAGCAGCAGCAATCCCGCAATCGCGGTGCGCGCCGCGATCAGCGTGATCGGCGGGATGGTGGCGACGCCGAGCTTAATGAAGGTGTAGGAGCCGCCCCACAGCGTTGCGAGCACGACCAGCAGCGCCAGCTCGACGGCGATATTGGTGTCCTGCCGGTTGTCCATTCTGCGCCCCGTCCATTCGCGATGGACGGAACCTAGCGCGTCCGCAGCAGGCAATACTTCGCTGCGTGTCGAAGTGTATTAGCCGACTGCGCCGACCTCGAACACCTCGCCGTCATAGCCGGCCTCGCGGGGAATGCGGAGCTGGCGGCCGGTTTCGGTCTTGGTCATGACAGGCATCACCGTGACGATGGACATGCCGCGGGCGTGCTCCAGCGCGGCATCAACGCTGCCCTGCTTGGCAAGCCGGATCAGATTGCGCGTGGTCGGGAACGGTAGTTTGAAGCGGCCGCTCTCGCCGCCCTCCACCGCCTCGCGCGGCGAGACCCAGATCGAGTCGGTCGACTCGCGGCCGTCATGCGCGCCGAGCTGGTCCGGGGGCGCCGCGGCCAGGAAGAACCAGGTGTCGAACCGCTTCGGCATGCCCTCGGGCGTGATCCAGTGTGCATAGGGCACGAGCGTGTCGAGCGCGAGCTGGAGGCCGTTGTCGGCGAGGATGCTGAGGAAGCTGATCTTGTGCTCGTTGAGCGCGACGCGATGCTTGTCGGCGAGCTCGCCGGCACGCCTGGCATCGATCGGCGTGCCCGAGTCCTTCGCGCGCGCCAGCAGGATGCCGCTCTCTTCAAAGGTCTCGCGGATCGCGGCGATACGAAAACCGCGCTCCGCTTCGCTTAAGACTTCGCCACCAGAATAGAGGAAGGCGCGGGCGACGATCTCGTTGTCGCCGGCATCGACGCTGCCGCCGGGAAACACCAGCGCGCCCGAGTTGAACTCGATCTGATGATGGCGGACCATCATGAAGACCTCGATTTCCTTCGCGGCGCCATCGCGCAGCAAAAGGATCGTCGATGCCGGGCGTGATGCTGATGTCTCGGCCATTCAGCTAACCTGCGGCGCTGGATTGCGGGCCAAGATTGGCCCGCTTGTCGACGCGGGCAACGCGCGACAGCAGGTACTCGACCTCCGCCTTCGCCGTCGCCGTGATGGTCGCGCCTGGCTTGCGCTGCGCGCTGGAGGCGATGATGCCGCGCTTCTGGAGCACGTATTTGCGCACAGCAAGGCCGGCGCCCGGCTGCTGCTCGTAACGGATCAGCGGCAGATGCGCGTCGAACAGATCATGCGCGGCATCGCGCTTGCCGGCCTTGGAGAGGTTCACGACGTCGATCAACAACTCGGGGAACGCATAGCCGGTCATGGCACCGTCAGCGCCGCGCTCCATCTCGAAATCGAGGAACGTGCCGCCATTGCCGCAGAGGATCGAGAGCGGGCGGAGCGAGCCGTCCTTCTGGAAGCCGCGCAGTGTCGTGATCTTCTCCAGTCCCGGCCAGTCCTCGTGCTTGAGCATCACGCAATTCGGATTGTCCATGACGATCTTGCGGATCACAGCCGGCGTGAACACCACCTGCAAGGTCAGCGGATAGTCCTGAAGCACCCAGGGCACGTCGGGGCCGATGGCCTCGGCCGCCTGCTTGAAATAGCCCACGATCTGGTCGTCGGTGCGAAGCGAGGGCGGCGGCGCGATCATCACACCGGCCGCGCCCGCGTCCATCGAGGCTTTCGCCAGCGAACGCATGGTGGCAAATCCCGGCGCGGAGACGCCGACGATCACCTGCATCTTCTTGGCGCGCTTGACGAAGCGCACCGCCACCTGCTCGGCCTCGGCGGCATCGAGCTTCGGCGCCTCGCCGAGGATGCCCAGCACCGTGACGCCGTCGCAGCCGACCTCCTCGTAGAAATCGGTCAGGCGGTCGATCGAACGCTCGTCGATCCGGCCATCGTCGTGGAACGGCGTCGGCGCGATTGCGAAGGTGCCCTTGGCGTCGGCGGTCAGTTTCATCAGTCTCTCTCTTTCTCCGTCATTCCGGGGCGCGCGCAGCGCGAACCCGGAATCTCGAGGTTCCGGGTTCGGCTCTTCGAGCCGCCCCGGAACGACAACAACAGCTAAAACCGCCGCGCCCCCATCTTGATCTGCTCCTCGGAGAAGAAGATCTCCTTGGCATGATCGGCGATGTCCTGGGCCTTCCAGCCCGAGTGCGGCGGTTTCCAGCCTTCCATTTCCATCATCCGCATTTCGCGCACGCCGCGGGGCCCGGACACGCCCAGCACCTTGCCGGTCTGGTCGCCCGACAAGTCGCTGACCATGTATAGCACGGCCGGCGCGATGCCGTCCGGCCCCAAGGCCGCCGAGGGGTTCTCCTTATAGCGGGGAAGGTCTGCGGTCATGCGGGTCAAAGCGCCCGGGGCCAGCGTCCAGATCCGGATGTTGTATTTGCGGCCCTCGATCGCCAGCACGTTGGACAGGCCCCAGATGCCGCCCTTGGCCGCGCCGTAATTGGTCTGGCCGAAATTGCCGATCAGCCCTGATGTCGAGGAGGTGTTGACGATGACGCCGCCGCCATTTTCCCGCATCCAGCGAAACACCGGCATGGTGCAACAAAAGGTACCCTTCAGATGGACCCTAATGACCTTGTCCCAGTCGGCCTCGGAGGCCTTGGCGAAGGTCTGGTCGCGCAAGATTCCGGCATTGTTGACGAGGATGTCGGCGCGGCCGAAGTGCTCGATGGCGTCGTCGAACACCGACTGGCCGCCCTCCATGGTGGAGATGTCGGCGCCGTTGGCGACCGCCTTGCCGCCCTCCGCCTTGATCGCGTCCACCACGAGCTGTGCCATCGACTTGTCGGCACCGGAGCCGTCGCGGGGGCCGCCGAGGTCGTTGACGACGACGGATGCCCCTTCCCGCGCGAACAGCTTCGCATAGGCCTCACCGAGCCCGCCGCCCGCACCGGTGATCAGCGCAACCTTGCCCTCGAGTAGTCCCATGGTGGCTTCTCCCTGTTTCTGTTTCTTGCTTCGCCTCTCCCCGCTTGCGGGGAGAGGCCGGAAATCAAGCGCAGCTTGGTTTCCGGGTGAGGGGGAGTCTCCGCGAACTCGACTGTGACCGTCCCCGGGGAGACTCCCCCTCACCCCACCCTCTCCCCGCAAGCGGGGCGAGGGAGCGAACCGCCGGTGCCTCCCTAACCCAGCACCGTCCTGCCGTTCTTGATCACGGTTACGCCGCGCGACTTCACCTTGGCTTCGAACGAGACCACGTTGCCGTCCTTCCAGAGGTCCATGGTCACGGTCTCGCCCGGATAGACCGGCGAAGAAAACCGCGCGACATGCTGGCGGAAGGCGGAGGCGTCGTAGTCGGCGTAGGTCTGGAGCACGCCGCGGCAGGTGATGCCGTAGGTGCACATGCCGTGCAGGATCGGACGCGGGAAGCCGGCTTTCTTGGCAAACTCGGGATCGCTGTGCAGCGGGTTGCGGTCGCCGCACAGGCGATAGACCAGTGCCTGGTCGGGACGCGTCGTGATGTCGATGGTCTTGTCGGGGCTGCGCGAGGGGATCTTGTGCGGATCGGGCTGGGTCAGGTTCGGGCCGCCAAAGCCGCCATCGCCGCGGGCAAAGCGCGAGGCGACGAGCGTCACCAGCTTCTCGCCCTGCTCGTTCTTCAGCACGGTCTGGTGGCTGATCACCACGCCCTTGTCCTTGCCCTTGTCGTAGACCTCGAGCACCGTGGAGTCGGCGGTGATGTGCGCGGCCACCGGCAGCGGCTGGTGAAAGGTGATGTCGCGCTCGCCATCGACCACCATCACGCGGTTGAGGTTCATCTCGCCAGGACCCGAGCCCCAGGCAGCAACGGAGGCGAAGGTCGGCACCACCTTCAGCGGCCGCGGCGTCAGCGTGCCCTCGTTGACGAAGGCGAGCTCCTTCTCGTCCATCGGATCGGCACCGAGCCCGATGCCGTAGGCGTAGAGCATCACCTCGCGATCGCTGTAGGCGTATTTCTGGCCGATGTTTTTCAGGCCTTTGAGTTCTTCGTATCTGGCGGACATGTTGTTTGTCTTCCTCCCGAGTTTCTCATCCGCAGGCGGCGATGCCCGCTAATGTGCCCTCTCCCCTTGTGGGAGAGGGCAGCACCGCTCTTGCAACAAACTCACTCGGGTGAGGGGTTGGCTCCGCAGTGACACATTTCGTGTGGAGAGAGACCCCTCACCCGGCAGCCTTCGGCTGCCACCCTCTCCCACAAGGGGAGAGGGTTACAACTTTGTTTCGCGTCAGACCGGCGTGAAGAACGGCAGCGGCGCGCCGTCGGTCGGCTTGAACACCACTTTCACCTTCTGGCCGATCTTCAGCTTCTCGAGATCACAATCGACGAAGTTGGTCTGCACCGACGGACCTTCCTTCAGCGTGACGTAGCCGATGGCATAAGGACCGGTCGGCGACTTCCGCATCAGGCTCCAGGTGTAGATCGTGCCCTCGCCCGAAGCCTCCTCCCACACCGTCTTGTCGGAGTAGCAGAACGGGCAGATCGAGCGCGGGAAGTAGTGCGCTTCGCCGCACGCCGTGCAGCGCTTGATCATGAACTTGCCCTGCTTCGCGGCGTCCCAGAACGCGGCGGTTTCGGGGTTCGTCACGGGAGCTGGATACTTCTTTGCTTCGCTCATCACACGCGCTCCAGAATGGCCGTCGAGGCGGCGTGGCGGACGCCGAGAAGGCCGCCGGTGCCGTGGGCGATGGCGAGATCGCAGTTCTTGACCTGCACCTTCGGATGCGCCTCGCCGCGCAGCTGCCTGACGGCCTCGATGATCTTGGTCATGCCGCCGCGGTTGACGGGATGGTTGCTGCACAGCCCGCCGCCGTCGGTGTTGAACGGCAGCTTGCCGACACCCGAGATCAGATTGCCGTCGGCGACGAACTTGCCGCCCTCGCCCTTGTTGCAGAAGCCGAGGTCCTCGAGCTGCATCAGGACCGTGATGGTGAAGCTGTCGTAGATCGAGGCGTATTTGATGTCCTTCGGCGTGATGCCGGCTTCCTCGAACGCGCGCGGCCCGGACCAGATGCCCGCGGAGTAAGTGAGATCGAGATCCTTGCCGCCGCGCGGGCCCTTCATCGCCTCGCCATGGCCGATCAGCTTGACCAGCGGCTTCTTCAGGCTCTTGGCGATCTCCGGCGTCGTCACGATCAGCGCGCCGCCGCCGTCGGAGACGACGCAGCAATCCATGCGATGCAAGGGATCGGAGATCATCGGCGAGTTCAGGACGTCCTCGACGGTGACGACGTCCTTGAGCATCGCATGCGGATTGTACTGCGCGTGGTGCGAGGCCGCGACCTTGATCCAGGCGAGCTGCTCGGAGGTGGTGCCATAATCGTGCATATGACGCATGGCACACATGCCATAGGCATTGTGCGTGGTCGCGCCGTAAGCGGACTCGAAATCAGCTTCGGCGCCCGCCGCACGCGGCGGCATCACGCCGGTGCGCGGCTTGCCGGCCAGCGTGATCAGCGCGATCGAGCATTTTCCCGCGGCAATTGCTTCGGCCGCATGGCCAAGATGGATGATGTAGGAACAGCCGCCGGTCTCGGTGGAATCGACGTGGCGGAGTTTTTTCGTGTTCAGGCCGAGATAATCGACCATCGGCCAGGCGCCGCCGGGCGCGTCGCCCGCGCAGAAATAGCCGTCGACATCGTCCTTGCTGATCCCGGCATCCTCGATCGCGCCCTTGGCGACCTCGGCATGGAGCTGGGCGGTGGATTTGTCCGGCGCATGCCGGGTCGGGTGTTCGTAGATCCCGGCAATGTAGGCCTTGCCCTTGATGGTCAAAACGTCAGGTCTCCGCGCTCGCGTTTCTTCTTGCTCCGTTTTTCTGAACCGCGGTGACCTGATTGGCAAGCGCGGAAATATTCCGTCGGGCGAGAGGGCAGCGGCTTGGCGCAACTTGGTTCGCTTAACCCGTCATCCTGAGGTGCGAACCGTGGGGCGCGACGCGCCACATGGTGAGCCTCGAAGGATGAACGGCCGAGATGCAGCCGGGCCGTCGCCCTTCGAGGCTCGCTGCGCGGTGCTGCGCACCGCCCTGCTCGCACCTCAGGGTGACGGCGATGGAGCGCTCCTCCGCCTCCGCATCGTCATTGCGAGCGCAGCGAAGCAATCCAGACTGCCAACCGCGGAGAGATTCTGGATTGCTTCGCTGCGCTCGCAATGACGGAGTTCGTGGGCACGGACGGCGCTGTTTCAACTCAAAACTGGCTCGTAGACACACCCCCGCGTCCTCGCGGCATGTCCTGCCCGAGCCATGCTTCCGTCTTGCTCCTCTGTCGGAACAGAGGGCGCAGGGAAGACCGGGTGCCGGCCGGGCACCCACGGTCCGCTGTGCGCGAATTGCGCGAAGAACAGATGCACAGCGGCATACAGGTGCAGCCAAACAACCGGCCTTCCCTGCGCAGTGGCTTTACGGCTTATGTCGTGCTCTCCCCGGGGAGCGATGCACTATTGCCCCCGTCGCCTTGCGAGCGATCGCAAGACTTGACGCACAGACCCCGGGCGTCAGGACCACACGATTTTGCCGTACGCGAGACCGCGCCCGTCGTGCCGCGAGACAATCGCTCGCGTGACGCAGCCCGCGTCCACCGCCGCTCACCCCGCGTTTCGTGACGATCGCGATACGCCCCTTTGAGAGGGATGAGGTGGCAGCCAAATACGACAATTCCGAATTTCGGTAAAGCTGAATATTTTTGCGCGCCCGGATTGACCCATGGCGTGGGTGTTTTGCCCGACGGGCAACACAGGGGACGGTGTCGTCGGTCCGGGAGTCAACCGGAACGTCTCAGCCTCCAGAACGAGCCAGCAGCTTCGAAATTCTGAACTCGGCCGCTCCGGCACCAAATAAGCCATCGCCGTCCGATCCTTGTAGGTCGTCGTAACCCAAAAGGGGCTCCGACACGCTACTTATCGGATCACTGTCGGTGTAGCGAATCAACCAAGCTCTTTTCGATATGGGATCTCGCCTGACAAAGTCGGGGATGGGCCAATCCGCTCGACGCCAGAGCGGCACCTTGCCAATGACCGTCCAGCGCCCCTCGATCAAACCGAGATCTCCGAAGCGCAATCTGGCGACAGCACGATCAGGATGAAGCTCATCAAGTGTCGCCGATGCCGCCTCTTCGAGAGGCGGACCAAAGAAATATTCGACCAGGACTCTCCCCCGCCGGGCCGATCGCGCCACCACACCACGAGCAAATCCTTCGTTTCGAAGTGGCAGCACAAATACTGAGCCTTCTTCGTAGGGTAGCGTCATTTTACTATCCATGGCGCTTTGCGCCTTTGCCTACCCTACGAGACCTTGCGTAGTCCCTGCCAGTTGCCGTCCGTCAGGTCGGGCTGTGCAGCGCGGGCTTCGGCAGATGCTTCCGCGGCCCAGGGAAAATGACCGTCGCGATCGGGGTACACGAGGTGGAGACACTCGAACTCGTCATTGCCATAGAACCACCTGCTCCAGCCAAGGTAGTTTGGGTATTGCCGCAACGACACCGGCAGAAAGACCGCGGCGACGTTCTGAAAGACCGCATCGGTCGGCTCGCCGATCGGCGGGCGCCGCCCTGCCTCAAGCTCGCGATAGATCGTCCAGAACGTATCCTGAGCGGTCTGTTGCCGCATCGAGAACAGGATCACCTCCGGAAAGCCAAACTTCAGCCAAAAGCCGGTCGTGTAGATGAAGCCCGGCCCCTCGCTGTCGGGCATGACATGTGTGCCGAACCAGCCGTGGTTGCGAATTTTCTCGACGAAATTCTGCTCGTGTTTATCGAGCCGTTCGGTAGGCGCATCAAGGGCTGTGAACATCGCTCGCGCACCCTGTACTGGGAGAAGCGCGGATACGATTACCAAACCGCCCGGAACGGGTAAACCGCCAGTCTACTGCCTTGTAGTGGGCGTAGCCCGGATGGAGCGAAGCGTAATCCGGGGTCCTCGCCTGCGGTTGCAACTGTCCCGGATTGCGCTTCGCTCCATCCGGGCTACGGGCCCTACTCCGCCGCGATCTGCCTTGGCGCGGGCGGCGGGCTCGCCAAGTCCGCGGCGAGCTGGGCGTAGCGGGCCTTGGCGTCGGCGACGGCCTTCTCCTTCACCGGGCCGTAGCCGCGGATGCGGTCGGGCAGCGACAGCAACTCCACCGCGGTGTCGATCGTGACCGGCGACAGCAGGCCGAGCACGGTGGCGACGTCCTTTTCGTAACCCACGATCAGATCGCGCTCGAGCTTGCGGTCGGCGCTGCGGCCGAAGATGTCGAATGGCGTGCCGCGCAGGAACTTGAATTTCGCCAGCACGCGGAAGACGTTCAGCATCCACGGCCCGAAGGCGCGCTTCTTCGGGCGGCCCAAGGCATCGACGCCACTGGCCAGGATCGGCGGCGCGAGATTGAAGCTGAACTTGAAATCGCCCTCGAACTGGTCGCGGAGCTGCTGCTCGAAAGTGCCGTCGGTGAAGAGGCGCGCGACTTCGTATTCGTCCTTGTAGGCCAGCAGCTTGGCATAGTTCACCGCGACCGCGCGCGGCAGCGCGTCGTCATAGCCACCTTGCCTCGCGGCATCGCGAACCTGGTCGACCAGCTTGCGATAACGCTTGGCAAGACGGTTATTCTGATAGGCGGTCAGGTGCTTGGCGCGGTGCTCGACGATCTCATCGAGCGTCATCGCATCCAGCGTCTTGGGCGCGATAACCTCATCCGTTCCCTTCAGCATGCCTGCAAGACGCTGGGGATCGGCGACCGCGAGACGGCCGAGGCGGAAGGCTTCCTTGTTCATCTTGATCGAAACGCCGTTGACCTCGATCGCCTGCTCGATCGACTCCGCTGACAGCGGGAAGAGGCCCTTCTGATAGGCATAGCCCATCATCATCATGTTGGTGGCGATGGAATCGCCCAGCAGCTGCTCGGCCGGCTTGGTGAAGTCGAAGAAGACCGAGTCCTTGTGCAGCGCCGTTTCCAAGAGTCCGTTCAGCTTGCGGGTCTGGAAGTTGAAGTCGCGGTTGAGGACGAAGTCGGCGGTGGGAATGACGTGGCTGTTGATGATGCCGCGGGTGCGGCTGGTGTCGCAGAGCGAGATGGTGTCCTTGGCGACCGCGACCACCTCGTCGGCGGCAAGCACGAGATCGGCCGTGCCGGTGACGATGCGCGAACACGTCACCTCGGCCGGATGATCGGACAGCCGGACATGGCTCAGCACCGCCCCGCCCTTCTGCGCGAGGCCCGACATGTCGAGGATCATCGAGGCCTTGCCCTCGATGTGGGCGGCCATGCCGAGCAGCGCGCCGATGGTCAACACGCCGGTGCCGCCGACACCGCCGACGGCGATGTTGTAGGGCTTGTCGAGCGTCGGGCGCGAGGCCGGCTCCGGCAGCGCGCCGATCTCTTCAAGTTCGGCCGGCGCACGATGGCGCGGCGCGCCCCCGTCGACGGTGACGAAGGACGGGCAGAAGCCCTTCACGCAGGAATAGTCCTTGTTGCAGGACGACTGGTTGATGGCACGCTTGCGGCCGAACTCGGTCTCCAGCGGCTCGACCGAGATGCAGTTCGACTGCACCGAGCAGTCGCCGCAGCCTTCGCAGACGGCCGGGTTGATCATGACGCGGCGCGCCGGATCCTCCATCAGGCCGCGCTTGCGGCGGCGGCGTTTTTCGGCCGCGCAGGTCTGCACGAACACGATCGCCGAGGTGCCCTTGTACTCGCGGCACATCTTCATGACGTTGTCGAGCTCGTCGCGGTGATACTTCTTCACGCCGGGCGCGATGGTGTCCGCGGGATAAGTGTCGGGCGCCTCCGAGACCAGGTAGATCTCGCGGATGCCCTCGGCGTGGAGCTGGAAGGTGATCTGCTGCGGCGAGAGATCGCCGTCATGGCGCTGGCCGCCGGTCATGGCGACCGCGTCGTTGTAGAGGATCTTGTAGGTGATGTTGGTCTTGGAGGCGACCGCCTGGCGGATGGCGAGCAGACCGGAGTGGAAATAGGTGCCGTCGCCGAGGTTGGCGAAGATGTGGTTCTCGTTGGTGAAGGGCGCGATGCCGACCCACGGCACGCCCTCGCCGCCCATATGCGTGAACGTCTCGGTCGAGCGGTCCATCCACAGCGCCATGAAATGACAGCCGATGCCGGCAAGCGCGCGGCTGCCTTCGGGGACTTTTGTCGATGTGTTGTGGGGACAGCCGGAGCAGAAATACGGGGTGCGGGAGACGGGTGCGACCGCCTGCATCTGGGTGGCCTGACGGCCGTTGAACCAGTCGGCCTTGACGCGGAGCATCTCCGCGATCTCGGGGTTGAGATTAAGTCGGAGAAGTCGCTCGGTGAGCGAGGTCGCAAGTGAGGCGACGCTGAGCTCGGCGGCGAAGGTCAGGAAGCGCTTGTCGTGCTCGTCCATCTTGCCGACGATGCGCGGGCGGACGTCGTCGCGCCAGTTGAACAGCTCCTGCTTGACCTGGTTCTCGACGATCTCGCGCCGCTCTTCGATGATGAAAATCTCTTCGAGCCCGACCGCGAACTGGCGCACGCCTTCCGGCTCGAGCGGCCAGGGCATGCCGATCTTGTAGAGGCGGAGACCGATCTTGGCGGCGACCTCCTCGGTGATCCCGAGCTCGCGCAGCGCTTGCCGCACGTCCTCATAGCTCTTGCCGGACGCCATGATGCCGAAGCGCGCGTTCGGCGAATCCATGGTGACGCGGTTGACCTTGTTGGCGCGCGCAAAGGCGATCGCGGCAAAGCCCTTGTAGTCCTGGAGACGGCGGTCCTGCTCGAAGCGGTCGTCGGGCCAGCGCAGATTGAGGCCGCCAGGCGGCAGCTCGAAATCAGGCGGGATGATGAAGGGCTTCATCTCGTCGGTGAGGTCGATCTCGGCGGTGGTCTCCACCGTCTCCGTGATCACCTTCATGCCGACCCAGCAGCCCGAGTAGCGCGACATCGCGATCCCGAGCAGGCCCATCTCGATCATCTCGTGGATGCTGGACGGGTAGAGATACGGCATCAGCGCCGACATGAAGGCGTGGTCGGACTGATGCGGGACGGTCGAGGATTTTGCACCATGGTCGTCGCCGGCGAGGCACAGCACACCGCCGTTCTTGGCCGAGCCCGCGGCATTGCCATGGCGGAACACGTCGCCGCAGCGATCGACGCCGGGGCCCTTGCCGTACCAGATGCCGACCACGCCGTCATATTTGGCGCCGGGCGAGAGGTTGAGCTGCTGCGAGCCCCAGACGGCGGTCGCGGCCAGGTCCTCGTTCACGCCGGGCTGGAACTTGATGTTGTACTGCTCGAGATGCTTTCGCGCCGCAAAGAGCTGCTGGTCATAGCCGCCGAGCGGCGAGCCGCGATAGCCGGAGATGAACCCCGCGGTGTTGAGGCCATTGGCGCGGTCGCGCCGGATCTGGGCCATGGGCAGGCGAACCAGGGCCTGGATGCCAGTGGTGAAGACGTGTCCGGTGTCCTGGGTGTATTTTTGATCGAGACTGATCGGACCCTGGTTGATGCCCATGCTGTCCTCTTTCCACGCCCTGTTCAGGTCTTTGTCACTTAACGTCGCTTAAGCCGTTGCCTGCCCGTTGTTTTTAGCTAGGGCACGCCGACCATCTCCGCCACTCTATGTCGGATATTTAACGCTCCGCACCACAAATCTGGACCAAAGGGAGCGCCGGGTAAAAATCGCAATTTCGTGGCTGCAAGGCGTCAGGCATTTTCAATTTGTGTCACGATACCCCCGCCGTCGCGAAATGAATTGACGCCCCTTTCACGCGGGCGACGTCGAATGGTCGCAGGAGAGGCTTTCGATGCGGACGATTCTGGCTGGCCTGGCTGTTGTGGGTTTGGCGTTGTGCAGTGCGGTTGCGAGCACGGTCCGTGCCGCCGAGCCGTCGCCGGAGCTGATCGCCTACGGCAAGACGCTGGTCGAGGCCGGTGACTGCGCGGGCTGCCACACCGCCGATCCGGCAAAGCCGTTCGCGGGCGGAAAGCGCATCGATACGCCCTTCGGCGCGATCTATGCGCCGAACCTGACGCCCGACCGGGACACCGGGATCGGCGGCTGGGCGGATGCCGATTTCACCCGCGCCCTCCGCTATGGCGTCGCGCCCGACGGCTCGAACTACTATCCGGCCTTCCCCTATCCCTATTTCACGAAGATGACGAAGGACGACACGCTGGCGATCCGCGCCTATCTCGGCACGCTGGCGCCCGTCGTGAGCCGCAACAAACCGCCGGAGCTGCGCTGGCCGTTCGGTTATCGCGGCCTGATGCGGATCTGGAACACCATGTTTTTCAAGCCCGGCCTGTTCGAGCCGGACCAGAGCCAGAGCGCGGCCTGGAATCGCGGCGGCTATCTGGTCACCGGGCTCGGCCATTGCGGCGCCTGCCATACGCCGAAGAACTATTTTGGCGCCGACAAGCAGGCGCAGGCATTGTCCGGCAACGAGGTCGGCGGCTGGTACGCCCCAAGGCTCGATGGCGCGCCCCGCACCGGGCTGAAGTCGTGGAGCGTCGAGGACATCGCCGAATATCTGCAGGGCGGCCGCAATGCCAAAAGCCATGCCGACGGCTTGATGGCGGAGGTCGTCGTCAACTCGACCTCGAAGATGAGCGACGCCGATGTGCGCGCGATCGCGGTCTACCTCAAGAGCCTGCCGCCGGCGCGGCGCGAGACGATCGTGACGCCGCCCGACGAGGCCACGATGAAAGCCGGCCAGGCGGTCTACGCAAAATTCTGCATCGCCTGCCACGAAGCCGACGGCACAGGTAGCCCGCGCATCTATCCGCCGTTGCCCGCCAATGCGCTGCTGCAATCGGTCAATCCGTCCTCGACCTTGCGCATCACCCTCGACGGAGCCCACACCGTGACGACGCCCCGCGCGCCCAACACCGGCGAGATGCCGGCCTATGCCAAGCAATTGTCCGACGAGGAGATCGCGGCGGTGACCAACTACATCCGCAACTCCTGGGGCAATTCGGGCCCGCTGGTGACGCCGGCGCAGGTGGCGAAGGCGCGGAAGCAGGAGCCGTAATTCCCGCGCCGCCGCGAAGACGGTGCGCTCCCTCGCCCCGTTCTTACGCAGGGCTGTCCGGGGAATGATTCACTGTGTCGCGGAGCATGCCCGGTTTAACCGGCGTGAAGCAGGTACTTTCTGGTTGTCGAGACTCAGAAGGTGACCGGGCATGCGGTTTAGCGATAGCATTTTTGGAAGGCTCCTTGAACCGATCAATCGGCGGCAATTTCAGGCTGCTGTGGATCGTGTGGACGGGGATGCCTACGACAAGTCGTTCAAGAGCTGGGATCATTTGGTCGCGCTGATCTATGCGCAACTGAGCGGTCACGCCAGTTTGCGTGCCGTGGTGACGGGCTTCAACGCCAACCCTCAGCACCACTATCATCTGGGAACGGGCAAG
>NZ_FOQJ01000012.1:0-262015 GCF_900113725.1 Bradyrhizobium sp. cf659 | reverse complement strand
GCCCGTTCCCAGATGATAGTGGTGCTGAGGGTTGGCGTTGAAGCCCGTCACCACGGCACGCAAACTGGCGTGACCGCTCAGTTGCGCATAGATCAGCGCGACCAAATGATCCCAGCTCTTGAACGACTTGTCGTAGGCATCCCCGTCCACACGATCCACAGCAGCCTGAAATTGCCGCCGATTGATCGGTTCAAGGAGCCTTCCAAAAATGCTATCGCTAAACCGCATGCCCGGTCACCTTCTGAGTCTCGACAACCAGAAAGTACCTGCTTCACGCCGGTTAAACCGGGCATGCTCCGCGACACAGTGAATCATTCCCCGGACAGCCCTGCGTAAGAACGGGGAGAGGGGGAAGAGAGAGCCGCTGCGCTCGCAATGACGATTGTAGAGGCCCTGCGGGGACTTGCTTCGCGTCACCCCGGCGGCCGAGCCGCATTAGGCGCCCCACGCCGCCTACTGTGCATGGGGTTGTTTTCGCGTTTTTTAGTTCAGCCCCGTCCGACGAACGGCATCTTGGTCGCCATGACCGTCATGGTCAGCACGTTGGCGTCCAGCGGCAGGCCGGCCATGTAGGCGACGGCATCGCCGACCGCCTTGGCGTCCATGCGCGGCTCGTGCTTGGTGGTGCCGTCGGGCTGGAGCACGCCGGGGCCGTTGACCATGCGATCGGTCATGGGGGTTGCCGCATTGCCGATGTCGACCTGGCCGACCGCGATGTCGTACATGCGGCCGTCGAGATTGCTCGCCTTGGTGAGGCCGGTGATGGCGTGCTTGGTCGAGGTGTAGGCCGCCGAGAACGGCCGCGGCGCATGCGCCGAGATCGAGCCGTTGTTGATGATGCGGCCGCCGCGCGGGGTCTGGTCCTTCATGATGCGGAAGGCGTGCTGGGTGCACAGGAACGGGCCGGTGAGGTTGGTGTTCACCACCGCCTGCCACTGCTCGAGGCTGAGATCCTCGAAGTTCACGGCCGGCGCGCCCATGCCGGCATTGTTGAAGAGCACGTCGAGGCGGCCAAAGGTCGCCTTCACCTTGTCAAACAGCGCGGCGATCGAGTCCGGCTTGGTCATGTCGGCGGTGACGCAGAGGCTCTTGCCGGCGGGGCCGAGCTTCGCCGTCTCCTCGAGCATGTCGAGCCGGCGCCCGGTCAGCACCACGGTGAAGCCGGTGTTCATCAGCGCCAGCGAGGCCGCGCGTCCGACTCCGGTGCCGGCGCCCGTCACCACTGCGATCTTTTTCGCTTCACTCATCGTTTCCTGCCTTTTCTCTCAAGTTGTCAGGTTTTGGGTTCTTTTTCGTTCTTGTAGGGCGGGCGCGGAATGTTCTGATGCGCGGCGCGCAAGGCTGCCGACCAGCGCGAGCGCAGATCGTGGAAATAGGGCTCTCCCGCCTCGATGCGGTGGTTGAGATCGGCATCGCAGGCGTCGGCGCGCACCACCAGCACGTCGATCGGCAGACCGACGCCGAGGTTGGAGCGCATGGTCGAGTCCATCGAGATCAAGCCGGTCTTCAGCGCCTCGTACAGCTCGACGTCGTAATGCATGGCGCGGTCGAGCACCGGCTTGCCATATTTGTGCTCGCCGATCTGCAAGTAGGGCGTGTCGGTGGTGCACTCGATGAAATTGCCGGCGGTGTAGACCATGAACAGGCGCATGCGCGCGCCCTTGATCTGGCCGCCGAACAGGAAGGAGACGTCGAACGAGACGTCCTCGGACTTCAGCGCCGGGCCTTCGGTCGCATGCACCGCCCGGATCGCCCGGCCGATGCGCTGGGCGGCCTGGAACATGGTCGGCGCGTTCATCAGCGTCTCGATCTCGCCCGTGTTGGGATCCTCGAGGCCTTCGGTCAGTGTCGACAGCACCGACTGGCTGATGGCGAGGTTGCCGGCGCTGGCGATCGCCATGATGCGGTCGCCGGGCTTGGAGAAGATGTGCAGCTTGCGGAAGGTCGAAACGTTATCGAGACCGGCATTGGTGCGGGTGTCGGCGATCATCACCAGACCGTCCCGAACCAGGATTCCGCAACAATAGGTCATTTCCAGTCCCCGAACGCGTTTGCGCGGAATTACTAGCCAATTTCGGGGAGGCATGAAACCCCCGATTCCCGCGGGGAGGGCGTCATTCCGCGGAACGACTGCTGACCTCAGTCCGCGGCATCGACGAGAAACGCCTCGTCGACGGGAACGCCGAGCGCCGTGACCAGCCGGTTCGTCTCCGCGGCCATGCCGACGATTGCGAGCAGTTCGCCATATTCGGCCTCGGTCATGCCCTTGGCCCGTGCGCCGGCGGTGTGCGAATGGATGCAGTAGCTGCAGCCATGCGCCACCGAAACCGCGACATAGAGCATTTCCTTGACCTTGGGATCGAGCGCCCCCGGCGCCATCACCTCCTTGATGCTCTCCCAGGTCCGCCGCAGCGTCTTCGGATCATGCGCCAGCGCGCGCCAGAAATTGTTGACGAAATCCGACTGCCGCACCTTGCGGATGTCATCGAAAACGGCCCGTGCCTCGCTGGAGAGCTCATCGTCCGAAAGCAGCTTTACGGTCGCCATGGGGTACCTCGCGGGTCGGGTGTGACCTTGCGATTGTAGCATGGCTCATGCGGTCGGCCGGCAGCACTTCGTGGCGAGATGCGGCTATGCCTAGCTCTGCCGCTGTGACTGTGATTGCCCGCCGCGGCCGGCCTGCTCGACCTTGACCGCCACCGACAGCGTCTCCGCGCCGCCGCCATAGCGGGTGCCGCGCACGGGGGCTGCGCCGAGATAGTCGAGCCCGATCGCGACGCGGACATGGGCGTCGGTGGCGCAGATGCTGTTGGCGGGATCGAAGCCAACCCAGCCGAGATCGGGGACATACGCCTCCGCCCAGGCATGGCCGGCATCCTGATGCGCCGTGCCGTCCGAGCGCAGGAAATGGCCGGAGACGAAGCGGGCCGGCACGCCGCCGGTGCGGGCGCAGGCGATGAAGATATGCGCGTAGTCCTGGCAGACGCCGCGCTTGAGCGTGAAGGCTTCCGCCGCCGACGTGCCGCTGTTGGTCGGATCCTCGTCGAACGTCATGTGGTCGCTGATCTCACTCATCAGCGTATGCAGGAAGCCGAGCGTGTCGCGCTCGGCCTCGCTGCGCAGCTGGCGCGCCACCGCCGCCATCGCCGGATTGACTTCGGTCAGTTCCGTCGTGCGCAGGAACATGCCGGCCGGAAAGCGCTCGTCGGCGCCGCGCAGCACGCCGCCGGTGTCGTGGGTTTCGATCAGTCCCTCGGCCGTGATCTTGATGTCGCCGACAGGGCCGCAGGACAGCACATGGGTGACGTTGCCGAAGGCGTCCTCATGGGTGTCGAGCTTGGTGTCGGTCGAGACGTCGATCTGCCATTCCGCCACATACTGCCCGTCATGGCTGCACGGCGTCATGCGCAGGATCTGGATCACGCTGGTGGCCGGCGGCTCGTAGCGATAGGTCGTGGTGTGCTGGATTCGCAGGCGCATGATGGACCGTTGTTCTGGCGTCGTCATTCCGGGGCGGTGCGCAGCACCGAACTATGGTGCGCAATTGCGCACCTGAGAATCTCGAGATTCCGGGTCTGGTCCTTCGGACCATCCCGGAATGACGGCGTGTATCAGATCAAATACTGCTTCGTGATGATTTCGCCCAGCCTGGAATTATCCGCGATGAATTCCTGAATGAATTCATGCACGCCATGCTGGAAGATGTCGTTCATATTGCTGTGTTCGAGCCGGTTGCGGATGCCGCGGGCGTGGCGCTGGGCGGGACCCTGGCGGCCGTAGGCGACGCCGATCTGGTCGAGATTGCGCACGAGGTTGCCGTAGCAGCTGGCCAGCGAGCGGGGCAGCGTGTCGTTGAGGATCAGGAGATCAGCGATCAGCCAGGGCTTCAGCGTCTCGCGATAGACCCAGTGATAGGCGGTCAGCGCCGAGACCGAGCGCAGGATCGAAGTCCACTGGTAGAAGTCGAGCGGGCCGCCGACATGCTCTTCCTCGGGCAACAGCACGTGGTACTTCACGTCGAGAATGCGCGCGGTGTTATCGGCACGTTCCAGATGCACGCCCATCCGCGAGAACCAGTAGGCGTCGTTGCGCAGCATGGTCCGGTAGGCCGAGCCGTCGAAGCGCAGCGAGGTCTCCTGCACGAAGCGCAGGAACTTGGCGAGATCCTCGCGCGTCGAGGTGCCCTTGTTCCAGACCTCCTGCAATTCGATCCAGGCCGAGTTGATGGTGTCCCACATCTCGCTGGTGAGCGCGGTGCGCACCGAGCGCGAGTTCAGCCGCGCCGCCTCGATGCAGTTCCTGATCGAGGACGGGTTGTTCGGCGAGAACGAGAGGTATTCGACGACGTTGTGCTCGTTGGCTTCCTCGTAGGCCTGATAGAAGCTTGCGGCGACGCCGGCGGTCAGCAGCGCCGAGTCCCATTCGTTGGTCTTGCCGATATAGGCGGCGGGAAGCGCGGTGACGCGCAGCGTCGCATCGATGGTGCGCGCGAGATATTCGGCCCGTTCGACGTAGCGGGCGAGCCAGTAGAGGTTTTCGGCGGTACGCGACAGCATCTGACTACTCGTCCAAAATCCAGGTGTCTTTGGTGCCGCCGCCCTGGCTCGAATTCACCACCAGGGAGCCTTCCTTCAGCGCGACGCGCGTGAGCCCGCCCGGCACGATCGTGGTGCTCTTGCTGCCGGTCAGCACGAACGGCCGCAAGTCGACGTGGCGCGGAGCAAGGCCGGTGGCCGTGCAGGTCGGACAGGTCGAGAGCGCCAGTGTCGGCTGCGCGATAAAGCCTTCCGGCTCGCGCTTGAGCTTCTCGCGGAAGGCCTCGATGGTCGCCTTCGTCGCGGCAGGGCCGATCAGCATGCCGTAGCCGCCGGAGCCGTGCACTTCCTTGACGACGAGCTCGCCGAGATTGTCCAGCACATAGGCGAGGTCCTTCGGCTCGCGGCAGCGCCAGGTCGGCACGTTCTTCAGGATCGGCTCCTCGCCGAGATAGAACTTCACGATGTCAGGCATGTAGGAGTAGATCGCCTTGTCGTCGGCAATCCCGGTGCCGACCGCGTTGGCGAGCGTGATGTTGCCGGCCGCATAGGCCGACATCAGCCCGGGCACGCCGAGCACGGAGTCGGGGCGGAAGGTGAGGGGATCGAGGAAATCGTCGTCGACGCGGCGATAGATCACGTCGACCCGTTTTACGCCCTCGGTCGTCCGCATGAACACTTCGTTGTTCTTGACGATGAGATCGCGGCCCTCGACCAGCTCGATGCCGAGCTTGTCGGCGAGGAAGGAGTGCTCGTAATAGGCCGAGTTGTAGACGCCGGGCGTGAGCAGGGCGACCGTCGGCTCGCCCGAGGCGCTCTGTGGCGCCACCGAGCGCAGGGCCGCGAGCAGCTCGTCCGGATAGCGCTCGACCGGCGCCACCCGGTGGCGGGCGAACAGGTCCGGAAACAGCCGCATCATGATTTCGCGGTTTTCCAGCATGTAGGACACGCCCGAGGGCGTGCGCGCATTGTCCTCCAGCACGATGAAGTCCTCGGCGTCGACCCGGACGATGTCGATGCCGGCGATGTGCACGTAGACGTCGTGCGGCACCTGCTGGCCGTTCATCTCGGGACGGAACACCGGGTTCTGGAAGATCAGATCGTCGGGCACGACCTCGGCGCGCAGGATATCGCGGCCGTGATAGATGTCGCGCAGGAACATGTTGAGCGCGCGCACGCGCTGTTTCAGGCCCCTCTCCAGCAGCGCCCATTCCTTGCCCGACATGATCCGCGGGATCACGTCGAAGGGGATCAGGCGCTCGGTCGACTCGGAATCGCCGTAGACGGCGAAGGTGATGCCGATCCGGCGGAACAGGAGCTCGGCTTCCTGGCGGCGATATTCGAGCGCCTCGGGAGGCGTCTCCTTGAGCCAGCGCGCCAGCTCCTGATAGGCGGGGCGAAGGTCCCCACCGGGAATATTCATTTCATCAAACGCGACTGCCATAGATCCCGACTTGTCTCCGCTAGGCGTTGCGCCATTGGACAGGTCGCCAAGCCTTGATGAAGACTGCAACGTCCTGGCCATGCGGCAAGAGTGCATGACTTTCAGGTGGTAGCAAGGGCCGGGCCAGCGCGATAAGCATGGCCTGGCAGCATTTACCGGGGATAGCGGGCGGCTTGCCTGAAAAAATGGCTGAGGACTGCTTATTTCGGCAGCAAAACCGCGTGACTTCAACGCGTTACCTCGGCAAAGTCGGCGCTACAGGTGAGGGACTTAAGGCATGAGCGAGATCGTCACGGCGGGCATTCTGGTCATTGGGGACGAAATCCTGTCCGGCCGGACCAAGGACAAGAACATCGGCTTCATCGCCGAATACCTGACCAATATCGGCATCGACCTGAAGGAAGTCCGGGTCGTCTCCGACGACGAGGCCGACATCATCGCCGCGTTGGATGCACTGCGGCATCGCTACACCTATGTCTTCACCACCGGCGGGATCGGGCCGACCCATGACGACATCACCGCCGACAGCGTCGCCAAGGCGTTCGGCGTCGGCATCGACCACCACCCCGAGGTGGTTACCCGTTTCCGCGAACGCTGGAGCGAGCAGGACCTCAACGAGGCCCGCCTGCGCATGGCCCGCATTCCCGACGGCGCTGAGCTGATCCAGAGCGCGACCATCCTCGCGCCCGGCTTCAAGATCGGCAATGTCATCGTCATGGCGGGCGTCCCCTCGATCATGCAGGCGATGATGGACATCGTCTCGCCCAAGCTGAAATCGGGCGTGCGCATGCTCTCCGAATCGGTCCGCGCCAATGCGCGGGAAGGCGACATCGGCAGCCCCTTGCGGGCGATCGCCGCCGCTCATCCCGACACCATCATCGGCAGCTATCCCTTCATGGACGAGGAGCAGAAGCCGAACACCAATCTGGTGGTGCGCTCGCGGGATGCGGACAAGCTTGCAGCAGCCATGGCCGCGGTGAAGGAAATGCTGGCAGGATTGAACATCACCCGGTAGCAGAAAGGCTGCCGGACGACGATTGGCAGGAGAAGACGATGGGCGGTGAAGCACCGGAACTGAGCGAGCAGGAGCGGGCAGGCAAGGCCTTTCCGGTCTCGTGGGACCAGTTCCACCGGGATTGCCGGGCGCTGACCTGGCGGCTCAACGAGGTCGGTCCGTTCCACGCGGTGATCGCGATCACCCGCGGCGGCCTGGTGCCGGCCGCGATCGTCGCGCGCGAACTCGGCGTGCGCGTGATCGATACGGTCTGCATCGCCAGCTACGACCACACCAAGCAGGGCGACCTCCAGGTCCTCAAGGGCATCTCGGAAGCGGCCATGAAGCTCGGCGGCGGCACCGGCAAGGGGCTGTTGATCGTCGATGACCTCGTCGACACCGGCAAGACCGGCAGGCTGGTGCGCGAGATGCTGCCCGATGCGCATTTCGCCACCGTCTACGCCAAGCCGAAGGGGCGTCCGCTGGTCGACACCTTCATCACGGAGGTGTCGCAGGACACCTGGATCTTCTTCCCCTGGGACACCGCGCTGTCCTACCACCCGCCGCTCCGCGACGGGGCGGCGTGATCTTTCTTCACCTCGCCCCGCTTGCGGGGAGAGGTCGCGCCGAAGGCGCGGGTGAGGGGGACTCTCCGCGAGTCTAATTCTCACCGACCTTGCGGAGGCTCCCCCTCATCCCGACCTTCTCCCCGCAAGCGGGGAGAAGGAGAAGAAGCGTCATGCCCCTGCAAAACCGCGTCACGCCCACCGGTGAGATCATCGTCACTCCGCACCGCGGCATGTTCACCGGCAATCGTGGCATCATCCACGATCCCGCGACGAAGACGCTGCTGAACAAGCGCTGGTCGACGCCGGCCTGGATTACGTGCCTCTGCGAATTCCGCGGCTGGCGGCGGCCGGTGATGGCGCGCCGGAGCTGGACCGAGCTGTTCTTTTTGGACGAAGCCACCGCCTTTGCCGCGGGCCATCGGCCGTGTTTCTTTTGTCGCCGCGACGATGCCAGGCGCTTTCGCAGCGCGTGGGAAGCGGGGAATGTTGCAAACGACGTCAGCGCGAAGGCGATCGACGCCGTGCTGCATCGCGAGCGTCTTGATCGCGGCAAGAAGCAGCTGCATGCGCTGCCGATGCCGCTGGCTGAATTGCCCGACGGCGCGATGGTGCGGCAGGGCGAGGAGAGTTTTCTGGTGGCGCAGGGCCGGGCGCTGTTGTGGTCGCCGGCAGGCTATGCGCCTGTTAACCGCGAGCTCGCCGACGCAAAGCTGCTGACGCCGCCTTCCTCGCTGCGCGCGATCATCGCCGGCTACCAGCCTGTGCTGCATCCGACCGCGCGCAGCTAGCGCAGCGGCTTACCCTCTTGGTCCACCGTCGTCCGCGCATCGCGCAGCGCCCATTCGCGGATCACCTGGCGGCAGCGGGTCAGCTGGGCTTCGCTGGCGGTGTTCGCCTCCTTCGACGCCCGCTCGACCATGGCCTTGCAGTTGACGAGCACGGAGCGGTCCTCCGCGCGTGCCAATGCCGTGGTCGCGACCAGTGCAGCGATGACGATCGCTGAACGGATCACCGCAACTACCCCAGCTTCTCGCGCGCCAACGCGGCGCCGGCGCCGAGCGCCATCAGCTTGGCTTCGGCAATGTCGCGCCGCATCGGCGCCATGCCGCAATTGGTGGTGGCGATGATGTTGCTCTTGGGCACGAATTTCGACACCGCGTCGATCACCTGCACGACGTCCTCGGCGGTCTCCACCGTGTCGCTGGCGACGTCGATCACGCCGGCCTGCACGATCTTGGTCTTGAGCAGCGCGAGCAGGTCGAGCGGCACCTTGGAATTGCGGCACTCGATCGCGACCTGCTGGATCGGGCTCGCGTCGATCGCGGGGAAGATCTGCTCATATTGCCGCCACTGTGCGCCGAGCGTCTCCTTCCAGTCGGTATTGGCCTTGATGCCGTAGCCGTAACAGATGTGCACGGCAGTGGCGCAGGTCAGGCCCTGCGCAGCGCGCTCCAGCGCCTTGATGCCCCAGTCGTTGACCTCGTCCATGTAGACGTTGAAGGCAGGCTCGTCGAACTGCACGAGATCGACGCCGTCGGCCTGGAGCGCCTTGGCTTCCTCGTTGAGCAGCTCGGCGAACGCAAAGGCCATCTTGACGCGGTCGCCATAGTAGCGATCGGCAATCGTGTCGATGATGGTCATCGGGCCGGGCAGGGTGAATTTCAGCTTCTTCCTGGTGTGCGTGCGCGCCACGCGCGCCTCAAAGTCATGGACGCGGCCCTTGAGCCGGAGCGGCGCGACCACCTGCGGCACCATCGCCTTGTAGCGGTCCTTGCGGATGCCCATCTCGACCTTGTGGGCGAAATCGATGCCGTCGAGCTTCTCCAGGAAGCCGTGCACGAAATGCTGGCGGGCCTGCTCGCCCTCGGTGACGATGTCGATGCCGGCGTCCTCCTGGATCTTCAGCCAGATCAGCGTCGCGTCGCGCTTGGCGCGCAAGAGCTCGTCGCCCTGCGACTTCCAGGGCGCCCAGAGCATGTTGGGCTCGGCGAGCCATTCGGGCTTCGGCAAGGAGCCGGCGATCGTGGTTGGAAACAGCATGGCGGCCCTCCCGGCAGGTTGTGTTGCGCCCCTTCCTGCCATGTCCTAACGTCAAGGTACAGAACAACAAAAGTCGCTCTCTATTCCAGAGGCGATGACAGGGAAGGCCAAGGGAAAGGTCGTGATCGATCTCTATTATGCGCCGACGCCGAACGGCTGGAAAATCTCGATCATGCTGGAGGAGCTCGGGCTCCCCTATCGCGTGAAGCCCGTCAACATCCGCGCCGGCGAGCAGTTCAGCCCCGAGTTTCTCGCGATCAGCCCGAACAACCGCATTCCCGCCATCGTCGATCACGACCCCGCCGATGGCGGTGCACCTTTCTCGGCCTTCGAGACCGGCGCGATCCTGATCTATCTGGCGGAGAAGACCGGCCGCTTCCTGGCCGGAGATTTGCGCGGCCGCTCCACCACCATCCAGTGGGTGATGTGGCAGATGGCGGGGCTGGGACCGATGCTCGGCCAGCACGGTCATTTCGCGCTCTATGCGGCGGAGAGGATCCCTTACGCGATCGAGCGCTACCGCGACGAGGCGGCGCGCCTCTATGGCGTGCTCGACCGGCAGCTCGGCAAGACCGGCGCCTATGTCGCCGGCGACTATTCCATCGCCGACATCGCCTGCTTCCCCTGGACCATGACCCACAAGGCGCAAGGCTTTACGTTAGAGGACTATCCGAACGTGAAGCGCTGGTACGCGGAGGTCCGCGCCAGGCCGCAGGTGCAGGCGGGGCTTGCGATCGGCAAGTTCGTCAAAGAGCCGTTCGACGAGGAATCACGCAAGATCATGTTCGGCCAGCGTGCGAAGGAATTGCTGGGAAAGACGTAGACCGCTGCCACGCCAGTCATTGCGAGCGTAGCGAAGCAATCCAGAATCTTTCCGCGGTGACAGTCTGGATTGCTTCGCTGCGCTCGCAATGACGGGGGAGAGAGCGAAACAAACATGCACAAGGAAACGCCATGATCGAATTCTTCTTCGACTGTTCCAGCCCCTGGACCTATCTCGCCTTTCACAACATCCAGCCGCTGGCCAGGGAGCTCGGCGCGGAGATCGTCTGGCGGCCGATCCTGGTCGGCGGCATCTTCAACACGGTCAACCCCAGCGTCTATGTGCAGCGCGAGAAGCCGGTGCCGCTGAAGGCGCGCTACATGAAGAAGGATCTCGAGGACTGGGCACGCTCCGCGGGCCTCGCGATCAAGATGCCGCCGACGGTGTTCCCGGTGAACAGCGTCAAGGCGATGCGCGGCTGCATCTGGCTGGGTCAGGATATGGTGCCGTTCGCGACCGCCGTGTTCGAGACCTATTGGGGCGGCGACAAGGACATCTCGCAGGACGCGGTGCTCGCCGAGATCTGCAAGACGGTTGGCATCGACGAGCAGAAGTTCTTTGCCGGAATCGCGGAGCAGGGAATCAAGGACCAGCTCAAGGCCAACACCGAGGAGGTCGTCGCGCGCGGCGGCTTCGGCTCGCCGACGATCTTCGTCGGCAAGACCGACATGTATTTCGGCAATGACCGCCTGCCGCTGATCCGCGAAGCGCTGCTGCGCCGCAAGGCGAGCGCGGCCTGATGGTGCGCGCTGTCGTCTGCCGCGAACTCGGCGCGCCCGAGACGCTGCGGCTGGAGGAGTTTCCCTCGCGTGCCCTGAAGCCGGGCGAGGTGCGTGTCGCGATCCGCGCCGCCGGGCTGAACTTTCCCGACGTGCTGATGGCGGCCGGGGAATATCAGCTCAAGCCGGAGTTGCCGTTCACGCCCGGCATGGAGGCCGCCGGCGACGTCACCGAATTGGGCGCGGAGGCGAGGGGCGTTGCCGTCGGCGACAAGGTGATCGTGAAGATGCGGCACGGCGCTTTCACCGATGAAGCGGTCGTCGCGCCGTCGCAGCTCACGCCGATGCCGTCGACGTTCGACTATGCCGAAGCTGCGACCTATCTCGCCGGCCACGGCACCGCCTATCACGCGCTGATCGATCGCGGCAAGGTCGAGCCGGGCGAGGTGCTGCTGGTACATGGCGCGGGCGGCGGCGTCGGCCTTGCCGCCGTCGAGATCGGCAAGCTGCTGGGTGCGACTGTGATTGCGACCGCTTCCAGCGACGAGAAGCTCGCCATTGCAAAGGCGCGCGGCGCCGACCATCTCGTGCGCTACGACCGCGAGCCGTTTCGCGATGCCGTCAAGCGCATCACCGACGGACGCGGCGCCGACGTGGTGTTCGATCCCGTTGGCGGCGAGGTGTTCGAGAATTCGATGCGCTGCATCGCCTGGGGCGCGCGGCTGCTGGTGATCGGCTTCACCGGCGGGATCGGTTCGGCGAAGACCAATCTCCTGCTGATCAAGGGCGCGAGCGTGCTCGGCGTGCGCGCCGGAGAGGCCGTGCGGAAGAATCCTGCGCTCGGCGAGGTGCGCCTGAAGGCGCTCCTGAGATGGGCGGAGGAGGGCAAGCTGCGCCCCAATGTCTCGCACCGCCTGCCGCTTGAGGATTACGCGAAGGCGATGCGGTTGCTGATCGACCGCAAGGCGATCGGGCGCGTGGCGCTGGTGATGGAGTGACCTCCATCACCGTCATTCCGGGGCGCCCGAAGGGCGAACCCGGAATCTCGAGATCCCGGGTTCGATGCTTTGCATCGCCCCGGGATGACGCTCCGCGTCACTTGTACTCCCGCTCCGTCCACCACGGGAAATAGTCCGGCATGTCGCTGGACACCTTGTTCTTGAACTGCGCCGGGCGCTTCTCCAGGAACGACACCACACCCTCCTTGACGTCGTCCGAGCGGCCGCGGGCATAGATGCCGCGGCTGTCGACCTTGTGGGCTTCCATCGGATCGTCGGCGCCCATCATGCGCCACATCATCTGGCGGATCAGCGCCACCGAGACCGGCGCGGTCTTCGCTGCAAATTCCTTGGCGAGCGCGCGGGCGGTCGGCAGCAGATCATCGGGCGGCACGACCTTGCTGACCAGACGCCCCGCAAGCGCCTCCTGCGCCGGGAAGACGCGCCCCGAATAGCACCATTCCAGCGCCTGCGAGATGCCGACGATGCGCGGCAGGAACCAGCTCGAGGCGGCCTCGGGCACGATGCCACGCTGGGAGAACACGAAGCCGAAACGAGCAGCGTCGGAGGCGATGCGGATGTCCATCGCGAGCTGCATGGTGACGCCGATGCCGACGGCAGGGCCGTTCACTGCGGCGATCACGGGCTTGAGGCATTTGAAAATACGCAGCGTTACCTGGCCGCCGCCGTCGCGCACCTGCGGATCGCTGTAATCGACCTTGCCGTCGGCGAGGCGCTTCACGGGCCCGCGCCGCGCGTCGCGATCGAACGTATCGGCGCCGGACGAGAGGTCGGCGCCCGCGCAAAAGCCGCGGCCCGCGCCGGTGACGATGATGGCGCGGACGTTGTCGTCCTTGTCGGCGGCGTCGAAGGCGTCGATCAGCTCTGCCTGCATCTGCGCGTTGAAGGCGTTGAGCTTGTCGGGCCGGTTCAGCGTGATGGTGAGGATCTGCTCGGCGACCTCGTATTTGATCGTCTCATACGCCATTGGTGGTTTCCTTCCTTTTCTTTGTTCTTGGTGTTGCAACGCAGCCTGTCGTCATGCCCGGGCTTGTCCCGGGCATCCACGTACTTGCTTCAGCGCAAGCGTATAGACGTGGATGGCCGGGACAAGCCCGGCCATGACGGAGTGTGTAGACTATTTCGCCGGCGGGCTCGGCCAGGGCCGCTGCAGGCCGCGCAAGCTCTCGAAGGCCTTGGCCATGCCGAGCACGCCGATGTCGTCGAAGCGGCGGCCGACGATCTGCACGCCGATGGGAAAGCCCTTGGCGTCGAAGCCGCCATTGATGGAGACGGCAGGGTTCTCCGACATATTCCACGGCACGGTATAGGCGATGTGCTCGAACGGCTTCATCGGATCGTTGGTGGGCGAGGCCCATTCCGCCGGATAGTTCACGTTCGGTGCGGTCGGCGAGATCACGTAGTCGAGGTCGCAGAACAGTTTTGAAGCCGCGGCGCGGATCGCCATGGTCTGGTTGAAACCACGGATCACGTCGACGCCCGACAGTTTTGCGCCGGACTCGCCCCATTTGAAGATGTAGGGCAGCACCTTTGCCTGCTCGGCCGGCGTCAGCCTGGACAGATCATCCCACATCCGTGCGCGCCAGAAATTGTCGAGACCGTCGAGCATCTCGCGCGTGAGGATGCCATCGACCTCGGTGAAGACCGCGCCGGCAGATTCAAATGCCTTCGCCGCCTTTACCGCGACCTCGCGCACCGGTTTTTCCAGCGGCAGGCCGACGCCGGGATCGAGCATCAATCCGATCCGCAATTTGCGCGGTGACTTCTCCGGCCCTTTCCAGTTGAGGGGTTCGGCAGGCAGGCTCATGCCGTCGCGCCGGTCGGGCTTTGCGATCGCGCTCATCATCAGCGCGCAATCGTCGACCGTACGGGTCATGGGGCCGGCGACGCGGCCGACATAGGTGGGGTCGATCGGCACGCGGCCGAAGCTCGGCTTCAATCCGACGAGGCCGCACCAGCCCGCGGGAAGGCGCACCGAGCCGCCGATGTCGGTGCCGAGATGCAGGGGGCCATAGCCGGCCGCGGCGGCGGCGCCTGCACCGGCGCTGGAGCCGCCGGGATTCTTGGAGAGGTCCCAGGGGTTGCGCGCGAGCGCGTGGAAGCTGGAGAGCCCCGAGGACAGCATGCCGTAATCGGGCATGGTGGTCTTGGCGAAGATGATCGCGCCGGCCTCGCGCAGCCGCGCGGCAGGCGGCGCATCCTTCTCGGCGGGCACGAGCTTGACGCTGGCTGCCCCCAGCGGCACGGGCACGCCCTTGGTCGCGATGTTGTCTTTCACCGTGACAGGCACGCCGTCGAGCGGGCCGGACGGCTCGCCGCCGGTCCAGCGCGCGGTCGAGGCCTTTGCGGCCTCCCGCGCGCCGTCGGGATCGAACGCATAGAGCGCCTTGAGGTGCGGCTCCCACGCAGCGACGTGCGTGAGCACGTCCTCCAGCACCTCGCTCGGCGAGAACTGCTTGGCGCGATAGCCCGCGATCAGATCGACCGCGGACAGATCGTGCAGCGAGGTGACCGCCTCCTCGACGTTCTTTTTATGCATGAGCACCTACCGGCATGCGCGTCTCGATGATGCGGGCGAACATGCTGGCGCCGATCGGCAGGATCTTGTCGTCGAGCACAAAACCGGGATTGTGCACCGGCACCGAGCCGTCATGGCCGACCCAGAAATAGGCGCCGGGAATGGTCTGCAGCATGTCGGCGAAATCCTCGCTGCCCATCTTCGGCTGGGCGCGGGTGATCACGTTGGCGGGATTGACGATCGTGCGCGCGACCTCCTCGACCACCTTGGACTGCTCGACCTGGTTGATCAGCACCCCGAAAGTGTCGCGGATGTCGGCTTCGATCACGCACTGATAGGCGGACGCGATGCCGGCGCAGATGGTGCGGATGCGTTCGGCGATCAGGGCGCGGACTTCATTCGAGAAGGTACGGATGGTGCCGCAGAGATGCGCTTCGCCGGGGATGACGTTGTAGGCGGAACCGGCGTGAATCTGCGTGATCGAGATGACGGCGGCCTGCAGCGGCTCGACGTTGCGGCTGACGATGGTCTGGATCGCCTGCGCCAGCGTGGTCGCGATGATCACCGCATCCTTGGAGCGCTCGGGCATCGCGCCATGCGCGCCGTAGCCGGTGATGCGGAGGTCGAAGAAGTCGGCGCTGGCCATCGCCGGGCCGGGCAGGATCGCGATCTCGCCGTGGTTGAGGTCGGGCGCGTTGTGCAGGCCGTAGAGTTCGTCGCAGGGAAACTTCTCGAACAGGCCGTCCTTGATCATCGCGCGGGCGCCGCCGAGGCCTTCTTCGGCCGGCTGGAAGATCAGGTGCACGGTGCCGTCGAAGTTCCTGGTCTCGGCGAGGTAGCGCGCGGTGCCGAGCAGCATGGTGGTGTGGCCGTCATGGCCGCAGCCGTGGAAGCGGCCGGGGATTTTCGAGCTCCATTTCAGATTGGTGTTCTCTTCCATCGGCAGCGCGTCCATGTCGGCGCGCAGGCCGATGCGCTTGCCGCTTGTGCCCTTGCCCTTGATGACGCCGATCACGCCGGTGCCGCCGAGACCGCGATGCACCTCGATGCCCCAGCCCTTCAGCTTGTCGGCGACGATGCCGGAGGTGCGCACTTCCTCGAAGCCGATCTCGGGATGGGCGTGGAGGTCGCGCCTGATAGCGGTGAGTTCGTCGGCATAGCCGTCGATGCGATCGATCGTGGGCATGTGTCCTGTCCGGTTAGCGTGAAGGAGGATTGAAAACGGGGCCGTTCGGCTTGATGCGAATGCCCGGGCGCAGCTTCGTCCAGGGCAGGGAGGCCGTGTCGGCCGGCATGGCGCCCGGGGCGGCGCAGATCATCAGCTGTTCCGCGATCGGCTCGAAATCGGCGCGGAAGTGCACCGAGCTCTTGTTGACCAGGATCTTCTGTTCGGTCGGCTCGATGCCGACATAGCGGTACATCGCCTGATCGGCGAGCTGCGCCTTGTGCGAGGAGACGACGACACGAACCTCGCCGATGCGCAGGGCCGCGGAAGGACCCATCTCCATCTCGCGGCCGCCGTAATAGGGGCCGGGCGCGATGAAGCGGCCGTCGGACAATTTTTCGACGACGAAGGTCTCGCGATAAGGCTCGTCGCCTGGAATGCCGGACTTGCCGCCGAGCGACAGCGTCACCGTGGCGCCGACGCCGGCCGCATGCGCGGCCTTCGCCGATTCCGGATCGTAGATCGCACCGGTCGCGGCGCTCGCCTTGTTGCGCACCAGCGCGCGCAGCATGCCGGTGGTATCGGAATCGCCGCCGGCGCCGGGATTGTCCTGGGTGTCGGCGATGATGATCGGCCTGCTGGCGCCCTTCGCCAGTTCCATCGCATGGCGCACGCCGTCGTCGGGCGACCAGATCTTGCCGTCGAAATCGTCCTCGTGGCCTTCGATCAGCTTGACGATCGCATCCGCAGCGCGATCGGCGTCGGCTTGCGTCTTGCCATAGGCGAACACGCTCGGCCCGCAATCGCGGAAGTCGGCGGCAGGGAAGCCGGGCGCGAAGGACAGCGTCGGGACCGCGTCGCTCTCGATCGCGGCGAGCTTCTCGTAGATGCCCTTGGTCGGCTGGTCGTTGGTGCACTGCCAGCTGATCGGGATCAGGAACGGCAGTTGCCGGAACGCCTTGGCGAAGCGCTGCTTGGTCTTCAGCAGCAGCGCGAGATGTCGCGCCGAGGCGCGGCCGGTCTCGGCCATGTCGACATGCGGATAGGTGCGGTAGGCGATCAGCGCGTCGGCATGTTCCATCATGTCCGGCGTGACGTTGGCATGCAGGTCGAGGCTGGTGACCAGCGGAACATTCTCGCCGATGACGCGGCGCACCCGCGCCAGGATCTCGCCTTCGCCGTCGTCGAAATGCTCCGTCACCATCGCGCCATGCAGGTCGAGATAGACCGCATCGACGGGGCCCGCCGCCGCAATGCCGTCGACCATCACCTTCACGATGCGCTCGAAGGCGTCCCGGGTGACATGCGCCGACGGGCTCGCGCCGCAGGCGATCGTCGGAACGAGTTCCCAGCCGTTGGCTTCGGCGCTGTCGACGAAGCCGGCGAGGCCGACATTGATGCGGCGCATCACCTTCAGCACGTCGGCACCTTGCGTCATCGCCGGCCAGCCGCCGCCATGCTGGAAGTCCGCAAACGTCGCCTTCGTCGGAGCGAAGGTATTGGTCTCGTGCAGGAAGCCGCCGACGGCGATACGTGTCATCAACTCAAGTCCAGGCGATTGAAAGTGCGCGACGTTAGCCTTGCTCATGCGGAGAGAGCAAGGCGGGACGCACTCGCGTCGTGCATAGGGTCAAGACGTTTTGGGAATGCTGCGGATGCAGTGAATGCTGTGACCGATCCGCCAACAGCATTCTCGGTGTCGTCCCGGCGAAAGCCGGGACCCATAACCACAGGGAGCAGTTTGGCGAAGGTTGGTCGTTCGGGATTAGCGCGGCACGCGATCGATGGATTCCGCGGTATGGGTCCCGGCTTTCGCCGGGACGACACCGAAGATGTTGCTACGCCGTCGCCACCACGCCTTCCGACACCGGCCGGAAGTTCGCAAAATCCCAGCCGCGGCCGGGGGCTGCCTCCAGCAGGGCCCTGGTGTAGGCCTCCTTCGGATGCGTCAGCACTTCGGCGGCGGGGCCCTGCTCGACCACGCGGCCGTGCTGCATCACCACGACCTCGTCGCAAATTTGAGCTGCGACACGCAGATCGTGGGTGATGAACAGGATCGCGATGCCGAGCCGCTTCTGGATCTCGTCGAGCAGTTCCAGCACCTGCGCCTGCACCGAGACGTCGAGCGCGGAGACAGCTTCGTCCGCGACCAGCACGTCCGGATCGAGCGCGAGCGCACGCGCGATCGCGATGCGCTGGCGCTGGCCTCCGGAGAACTGGTGCGGATAGCGTGACACCGCATCGGCCGGCAGGCCGACCAGCTCGAGCAGCTCGCGGGCGCGCTTCATCGCATCGGCATGCGAGACGCCGTAATTGATCGGGCCTTCCGCGATGCTCTCGCCGACGGTGACGCGCGGGTTGAGCGAGCGATAGGGATCCTGGAACACGATCTGGATCTTCTGCCGGTGCGGCTGGAGCAGGCGACGCGAGATGTCGGAGATCTCGCGGCCGGACAGGCGCACGCCGCCGGAGGTCGGGTCGATCAGGCGGACGATGCAGCGTGCCACCGTGGACTTGCCCGAGCCGCTCTCGCCGACGATGCCGAGCGTGCGGCCCTTGCGCAGCGTCAGCGTGACCTTGTCGGCGGCGACGACCTCGCGGCCTTTGCCGAAGAAGGCGCGCTCCTTGTAGACCTTGCTGAGGTCGTTGGCTTCCAGCACCACCGGTTCCTTGGTCTCCGGTCGCGCCGCGCGCGGCACCAGGCTCGGCACCGCAGAGAGCAGGTTGCGGGTGTATTCCATGGTCGGGCTGCGCAGCACGGTCTCGAGCGCACCGGTCTCGACGAGGCGGCCCTGCCGCATCACGGCGACACGGTCGGCGATTTCCGCCACCACGCCCATGTCGTGGGTGATGAACAGCACGGCCGTGCCGTGGTCGCGCTGGAGGTCGCGGATCAGGGTCAGGATCTGCTTCTGCGTGGTGACGTCGAGCGCGGTGGTCGGCTCGTCGGCGATCAGCAGCTTCGGTTCGAGCACCAGCGCCATCGCGATCATGATGCGCTGGCGCTGGCCGCCGGAGAGGCGGTGCGGGTAGGAGGCGAAAATGCGCTCGACCTGGGGCAGGCGCACCTGCTCCATCATGTCGAGGATACGCTTCTTCCGCGCCTTGGCATCGAGATCGGTGTGGGCGCGCAGGACCTCGTCGATCTGGCGGCCGACCGGCACCACCGGATTGAGCGCGGTCATCGGCTCCTGGAAGATCATCGCCATCTGCGTCGCGCGGAGCTGGCGCAGCCGGCGGTCGGTTGCGGTGAGCAGCTCTTCGCCGACCAGCTTGACGCTGCCGGCGGTGGGCACCAGCGTGCCCTTCGGCAGCAGGCCCATCGTGGTCAGCGAGGTCACCGACTTGCCCGAGCCGCTTTCGCCGACGAGACACAGCGTCTCGCGCTCGTGCACCTGGATCGAGATGCCGTCGATGATGTTCGCGCCCTTCGGCTTCTTGCCGATGGAAACGACGAGATTGTTGATGTCGAGGACAGGGTTGGTCATGCAGGATCTTTCGTCATTCCGGGGCGCGCGCAGCGCGAACCCGGAATCCATCGGGCGTCAGTGCAAGCGGTGAAATGGATTCCGGGCTCGCGCCAAAAGGCGCGCCCCGGAATGACCGCGGTACTCGCATCACTTCCCCTCCCGCTGCTTCATGCGGGGATCGAGGGCGTCGCGGGCGGCGTCGCCGATCAGATTGATGCTGAGGATGGCGATTGACAGCAGGAGGCCCGGCCAGAAGATCAGCGACGGCTTGATCTGGAAGTACTGGCGGCCCTCGGCCATGATGTTGCCCCAGGTCGGCGTCTCCGGCGAGATGCCGGCACCGAGGAAGGAGAGGATGGCCTCGGTGAGGATCGCGGAGGCGCAGACGTAACTGCCCTGCACGATCAGAGGCGCGATCGTGTTCGGCATCAAATGCCGCCACATGATCTTCGGCAGGGATGAGCCGACCGAGATCGCCGCCTCGACGTAGGGCTCTTCACGCGCCGACAGCACGACCGAGCGCACCAGGCGTGCGACGCGCGGAACTTCGGGGATCGTGATCGCGATCAGCACGGTCCAGAGGCTGGCGCCGGACAGCGACACCACGGCGATCGCGAGCAGGATGCTCGGCATCGCCATCAGGCCGTCCATGACCCGCATCAGGACGGCGTCGACCAGCTTGAAGAAGCCGGAGACGAGGCCGATCGCCAGCCCGATCACGATCGACAGGATCGCCGAGCCGACGCCGATCAGCAGCGAGATGCGGCCGCCATAGATCACGCGCGACAACAGGTCGCGTCCGTAGGCATCGGTGCCGAGCAGGAATTGCGCCGAGGTCGGCTTCAATCGTTGCGACGGCGCGAGCTGGATCGGATCATGCGGCGCGATCAGCGGCGCCAGAATCGAGATCAGCACGATCAGCGCGAGCAAGACCGTCGCCGTGGCGATGATCGGCGTCGAGGTGAGGAATCCGAAGCGCGGCCGCAGCGGCGACGTGATCGGAATGGACGACTGGGGAAGGGTATCGACCGACATTTTGTCCTTATCCTTGCCTCAGTACCGGATCCGCGGATCGAGCAGGGTGTAGGCGACGTCAATGAGAAGATTGACGACGACATAGATCAGCGAGGTCAGCAGGATCATCGCCTGGATCACCGGATAGTCGCGCGCCAGCACCGCGTCCACGGTGAGGCGGCCGATGCCGGGGATGTTGAACACGCTCTCGGTGACGACGACGCCCGAGATCAGAAGCGCAAAGCCGGTGCCGATCACGGTGATGACGGGCACGGCGGCGTTGCGCAGCGCATGGCGCAGCATCACGGCGACCTCGTTGATGCCCTTGGCGCGCGCTGTGCGGACGTAGTCCTCGCCGAGCACGTCGAGCATCGCCGCGCGCGTCATGCGCGCAATCAGCGCGATGTAGATGAAGGAGAGGGCGCAGGTCGGCAGGATCATGCGCTCGAAGAACGGACCGAAGCCGTTCGAGATGCTGCGGAAGCCCTGCACCGGCACCCAGCGCAGGTCAATGGCGAAAACCTCGATCAGGAGATAGCCGACCACGAACACCGGGACCGAGAAGCCGAGCACCGAGAGACCCATCACGAATCGGTCGATCCAGGTGCCGTGCTTCCACGCCGCGATCACGCCCAAGGGGACCGCGACGATGACGGCGAGGATGATGGTCGACAGCGCGATCGAGATCGACGGCTCGACGCGCTGGCCGATCATCTTCATCACGGGCAGGTTGGAGATCAGCGAGGTCCCGAGATCGCCGTGCAGCAGCTTGTTCACCCAGGTGATGAACTGCACGATCAGGGGCTCGTTGAGGCCGAGCGAGGCACGGATGCGCTCCAGCCGTTCCGGCGTGGCGTTGTCGCCGGCGAGAATCGCGGCGGGATCGCCGGGGGTGAGGCGGAGCAGGAGGAAGACGAACAGCGCGACGACGCCCATCACGGGCACGGCGGCAAAGATTCGGCGTAGGAGATATCCGAGCAAGTTGGATCCGTCAGATTAGAGTCAAATCGGCGGCAGCGGTCGTTGCCTGTTCTGCCATCAGCCTAACATTTCAGCAATTCCCGTGCCATTAGGGCCACAGGTTTTGCAGTGCGGCTAGTTGTTTTGGGGCCCTCTTCGCAGGGGACCAAGCGGAGCGCGCGCCCGCCACGGACGAAAGATGGTGGGTACGGCGCAAAAGCGCCCCAGCGCACCCGACCAATCCGGTCATTCCAGCGTCGCCAGCAGCCCTGCCATCAGGCGGCCGCGTTCGACCAGGCTCTCGACTTCGATATACTCTTCGAGCGTGTGGCCATTGCCGCCACGCACGCCCAGGCCGTCGAGCGTCGGGATGCCCATCGCGCCGGTAAAGTTGCCGTCCGAGCCGCCGCCAGAACTCGCATGCGGCAACTCGGCGCCGAGCGACCTGGCGATGTCGCGCGCCTTCTCGTACAGCGCCATGGTGCCGGCGCCGGGTTCCCACACGGGCCGGGTGACGCCACGCGTCACCTTGAACGCAACATCATTGGTTGTGCCTGACAGAGCCAGCATCCTCTCGACGCCGCGATCGAGATCGGCCTGGCGCTTGGCCATCGAAAGCGCTTCGCCTGTGGCGGTCGTGGCAACGCAATTGACCCATTGTCCGCCATGCACGACGCCGACCGAGAAGGTGCAGTCCTCCGTCGTCATCGCGTCGATGGCGAGGATCTGCCGCGCCATCTCGCGGATCGCCGAGCGGCCCGCCGACAGCGTCGCGCCGGCATGGCTCGGCCGGCCGGTTGCCTCGAGATTGAAGCGTGCGATGGCGTAGCGTCCGGTGGTGACGCCGTTGTCGGCGCGGCCGGGCTCGGGCACCAGCACGTATTTGTTGCGCGCAGCCTCTGCCTCGATGATGTCGCGTGTCGAGGGCGTGCCGACCTCCTCGTCCGGCGTGAACAGCACGGTGATCGGCAGCGGCGTGGTGAAGGCGGCGCGCGCCAGCTGCCGGATCGCTTCCAGCGAGAGATAGTTGCCGCCCTTCATGTCGTAGATGCCGGGGCCGTAGCACTTGCTGCCCTCGCGGCGCCATTTCAGCTTCTCGATGGTGCCGACCGGGTGGACGGTGTCCATGTGCCCGGCGATCAGGATGCCGGGCTCGCCCTGCTTCGGATGAGGAAAGCGCGCGCGGATCACGCCGCCAAAGCCCTGGCGGCCGGCGATGCGTTCGATCGTCGCACCCATGATTGCCATATCCCGCGCTGCGATATCGAGCATGCGGTTCACGGCGCTCGCATCCCAGGTCGGGCTTTCGCATTCCACCCAACCGCGCAAGCCTTCAAGCATCGCCTCGGAATCGAAGGGGAGATTGGCTGGATTCATCGTAATGTCTCTCAAGCTTCGAAAGATGGAACGCGCATTGCATCGGCGCGGGGCAGGACAAGCGGAGAGCGTTGTAGAGCCAAACCGATCTTTGGGGAGCCCGTGCGCGCGCCGCCGGGGGCTGCAGCGAAACCGGATTGACGCGCTCGGCACTGTCTGCAAGTCTCGAAAAGATAAAGGCATTGCATGAGGTTAGTTCGCCCAAAGAACGATCCGAATGCTCAACCAATAACCTGCCTTTGAACAGTTTCACGTCAGGAGAAACTTTTTATGTTCCACTTCATGCGCCGGGGGCCTCGCGCGTTCGCCTCCAAACTTGCGCTGTCGGTCGTCGCGCTCTCGACCGCGCTGGCCTCGCCAGTGCTTGCAGCCGGCAAGACCCTCACTGCGGTGATGCATTCCGACCTGCGCATCATAGATCCGATCTTCACCACGGCCTATATCACGCGTGACCACGGCTACATGGTCTACGACACCCTGGTGGCCACCGATTCGAACTTCAAGATCCAGCCGCAGATGGCGGACTGGAAGATCTCCGACGACAAGCTCACCTACACCTTCACGCTGCGCGACGGCCTGAAGTGGCATGACGGCGCGCCGGTGACCGCGGAGGACTGCGTTGCCTCGCTGAAGCGTTGGGCCGCGGTCGACGGCATGGGCCAGAAGCTCCTGGACTTCACCGCGAGCATCGAGGCGACCGACGCCAAGACCATCACGTTGAAGCTGAAGGAGCCCTACGGCCTCGTGCTCGACTCCATCGGCAAGCCGTCCTCGCGCGTCGCCTTCATGATGCCGAAGCGTCTCGCCGAGACGCCGCCGGACAAGCAGATCCCCGAGCAGATCGGCTCGGGCCCCTTCAAGTTCGTGCAGTCGGAATTCCAGCCCGGCGTGAAGGCCGTCTACGTCAAGAACACCGATTACGTGCCGCGCAAGGAGCCGGCGAACTGGACCTCCGGCGGCAAGGTGGTGAAGGTTGACCGCGTCGAGTGGATCACGATGCCGGACTCGCAGACCGCGGTGAACGCGCTGCAGTCGGGCGATATCGACTTCATGGAAAACCTGCCGTACGACATGCTGCCGGTCCTGGAAGCGAACAAGGAGATCACGCTCGAGGTCTCGAACAAGTTCGGCTTTCAGACGCTCGGCCGGATGAACTTCCTTCATCCGCCGTTCGACAACGTGAAAGTGCGCCGTGCTGCCCTTCTGGCGATGAACCAGAAGGACGTTCTCGATGCGCTCGTCGGCAACGCCAAATATCAGAAGATCTGCGGCGCCTTCTTCGTGTGCGACACGCCGCTCGCGACCGACGTCGGTGCCGAGACCCTGGTGAAGGGCAATGGCATGGCGGAAGCCAAGAAGGCGCTCGCCGAGTCCGGCTATGACGGCACCCCGATCGTCGTCATGGCACCCGGCGACGTCACGACGCTCAAGGCGCAGCCGATCGTGGCCGCCCAGTTGCTGCGCGAGGCCGGCTTCAAGGTCGACCTGCAGGCGACCGATTGGCAGACGGTGGTGAGCCGCCGCGCCAGCCAGAAGCCGCCGAAGGAAGGCGGCTGGAACATGTTCTTCACCAACTGGGTTGCGGCCGACGTCTCCAACCCGATCGCCAATCTCTCGATCGGCGGCCAGGGCAAGAAGGGCTGGTTCGGCTGGGCGGAAGACGCCAAGATCGAGCAGCTCAAGGATGCTTTCGTCCGCGCGCCATCGGTCGACGAGCAGAAGAAGATCGCCGCCGACATCCAGAAGGAAGCCTATGAGCAGGTGATCTACATTCCGCTCGGGCAGTATCTGCTGCCGAGCGGCTGGCGTAAATCGCTGACCGGCGTGCTCGACGGCCCCGCAACGCCCCTGTTCTGGAATGTCGACAAGTCGGAGTAGGCGGGCGCGTCCTTCCGCCTTTCGTCCGGATCATCACGCGGCGCCGCTGTCATCAGCGGCGCCGTTGTCGTTTCAGCTTGGCGTCACCTTGGGAAGACCGTGGAGCTTTGAGCGCTTCCAATTTCCAATCATTGCTATTTGTTTCCAACCTGAAATAGATGTGTCGTCCTCGCGCATCACTTTCCCCTGTCCCATTTGATTCCTGTGCCGTTCGATTTTGCATTCCAGGCGATGGCCGAACGGTCCGATCGCGCGCCGGCGCGATGGCGCTGGCCTTTCCTGCGCTGGCTCGACGGCGTCGAGGCGGGCTGGGCCGTGCCGCTTCTCATCGCCTGCTTCGTTGCGATCTGGACGCTCTATCTGGCCATCGCCTATGCCGGCGGCGGCCTGCACCCTGATACGCTCGAGGCCTGGACGCTGGGACGGAATTTCGCCTTCGGCTATCACAAGCATCCGCCGTTGATGGGGTGGGTTACGGCGGCATGGACCTTCGTTTTTCCGCTCAGCGACTGGTCGCTGCAACTGATGGCGATGGCCAATGCCGGGCTTGCGCTGGTCTTCGTCGATCTGATCTCGCGGCAGTTCGTGACCGGGCACAAGCGCATCCTGGTGCTGCTGCTGTTGATGCTGACGCCGGCCTATCAATTCCACGCCCAGCGCTTCAACGCCAATGCGGTGCTGCTCGCGACCTGGCCGCTGGCGACCTGGTGCTTCCTGCGCGCATTCGAGACGCGCGGCCCGCTGTGGGCGGTCGCGGTGGGATGCACCACGGCGCTCGCGATGGTCGGCAAGTATTATTCGATCTTTCTCGTCGCGAGCTTCGCCTTTGCCGCGCTGGCGCATCCGGCGCGGCGCGCCTATTTCACCTCCGCTTCGCCCTGGATCTCGGTCGCCGTCGGGTTTGCGGCGCTGTCGCCGCACCTCTACTGGCTTGCGACGACGGGCGCGTCGACCTTCACCTATGCGCTGGCTCACGCCAACGGCAGCGTCGCGAGTTCGCTCGGTGAGGCCAGGAATTTCCTGCTGGGGCTGGCTGCGGCCATGAGCGCATCGGCCGTGCTCTGGATGCTCATCGCCGGCACGCGGCTGAAGCAGTTTCCGGCCGACTTCGCGGCAATGAGTCCGGGCCTGCGACTTCTCTTTTATGTTGCGATCGGCACGATCGTGCTGCCGGTCCTGACGTCGCTTGTGATGGGGACCGATCTGCCGTCGCTGTGGGCGTTGCAGGGGCTGTTCCTGTTCGTCGTTCTCGTGGTCTGTGGCGCGCGCTATCCGATCGAGCGGTTCCACACCGTCAACGTCACGGTGATCGTCGCCGGCGTCGCGCTCGCCGCCGTCCTGGTCGCCGCCCCGATCCATGCCGTCTATCGCAACAATCACGGCTATGAAGAGGGCCGGAACTTCTATGCGCAGGCGGCCAGCGAATTGACGCGCCAGTGGCGCGAACTGACCGGCGAGCCGCTGAGCGCCGTGAGTGGCGATGATGCGCTGGCTTTTGCGACGGCGTTCTATAGCCCCGACCATCCGCGTTATGCACGGCCGTTCGCGTATCAATACACTTGGGGCTTGCCGCACAAGATGACGCTGGACCGCGGCTGGGCCGCGCTCTGTTTCCGCGGCCAGGACCATTGCGACCGGTGGATGGAGTGGGTGTCCGCCGGCGCCGGACAGTTCGTCAGGCGCGAGTTCACCGTGCAGGCCACGCTGTGGGGCCGGCCCGGCGTCACGCGGGAGGTTGTCGTGCTGATGGTGCCGCCGCGCGGAAGCCGCGCCGCGCCCGAGAGCGCCGCAGACGATTTCAGCGCCAGCCGGCGTCCGGCGGACTAGGCTGCGCGCTCAGCAATGGCTGTCGCGCACCCGCTCGAGGCCTTCGCTTGCGAAAGGCGCGTTGAACGCAGCCTGCTCGGCGTTTGGCTCGGAACGTCCCGTATCAGGCCGATCTGAGGTGGGCTCTTCGCGGTGTTCCGGTTCCATGGCAGCGGCCTTTCGAATTGCTGCACTACAACATCGGGGCCGCCCGCAAGTTCCTTAACCGATGGGGCGATGATGCGGCTTGAACAGCCGGCCCTTCTCCACCACCAGCACGATCGCGAGCGCCGCCAGCGTCGACAGGAAGAAGCCGACCGAGAACGGCAGCAGCGTGCCGTCAAAGCTCTGCCCGATCGCCATGCCGACCACGATGCCGATCAGCGTCGTGATCGAGCCGTAGAGCGAGGAGGCGGTGCCGGCGATGTGGCCCTGCGGCTCCATGGCGAGCGCGGTGAAGTTGGCGACCATCATGCCGAACGAGAACATCATGAGCGCCGACAGTGCCATGAACAGAGCAAGCGGCAGCACGTTCAGGATTTCGGTGACCAGCATGACGCTGGCGACCACGGCATAGAGCGTCAGGGCGCCGTGCGAGATCACGCGCATGCCGAGCCGCCCGACCAGCCTCGCATTGAGGAAACCGGCAATGGCGGTGCCGGCCGCGATCGCAGCGAAGGCGAGCGGGAAGTAGTGGCCGAGGTGATAGATGCCGGTGAAGATCTGTTGGGCCGAGAAGACATAGGCGAACAGTGCGCCGATGACGCTGCCGGCGGCCGTCGCATAGCCGATGGTCTGGCGATTGGTCACGGTCTGCCGGAAGGCCGAGAGCACGTCGGCAGGCGCCAGCGACCTGCGTTCTGACGCAGGGAGGGTTTCGGGCAGCCGCAGCACGGACCATGCGAGCGCGAGCAGTCCATAGAGCATCAGCACGACGAAGATGCCGCGCCATTGTGTGACGAGCAGCACCGCCTGTCCGAACGACGGCGCGATCACCGGCACCGCGATGAACACCATCATGGCAAGCGACATCACGCTCGCCATGCGGCGGCCGACATAGCAGTCGCGCACGATCGAGGTCGCGATCACGCGCGTTGCCGAGGTGCCGAGCCCTTGCAGCGCGCGCGCCAGCAGGAGCGTCTCGAACGAGGGCGCGGCAACCGCCAGCACGCTCGCAACCGCATAGACCGCCATGCCACCCAGCAGCACCGGGCGACGGCCGAAGCGGTCCGACAACGGACCCATGACGAACTGGCCGACGCCGAAGCCGATCAGGAAGGTCGACAGCACGAGCTGGAGATGGTTGGCGTTCGGAATCTTGAAGGCGGCCCCGATATTGGGCTGCGCCGGCAGCATCATGTCCATCGCAAGCGGATTCAGCGCCATGATGGACGCGATCACGATGACGAATTCGGGAAAACCCATCGGCCGGTGTCCCGAGGACACCCAACTGTCGGCATTGACGTCGGACAAAAAGCTCACCTCTGATTGAGTGGCTTTATCTATCGTCCATGCTGCGATGCACAACCCTTGTTTTGGGATGGCTGTCAGGCGGAGCTGGAGCGGACAAGACTTGGTGAAGCAGCCGTCACTCCGGGACAGGTCAGCCAGGGCGCGAGCGCCGTTGCACCGGCCACGCCGCCTGGAAGGCGTCCCGGCAACAGCCTGTCGAAGCGGCGCGGCGATACCACCCAAGGTGGCAGGATTCTTGCTACGGTCGTCGTCGCCGGAATGGCTGCGGAGAACCGTGATGCTCTCTACGCAACGCTCGCTCGCGACGGCCCAACTCGGCCGCAACAGCTTCGAGGAGATCTTCGAGTCCCGGACGCCGTTGCGCGAGGCCGCCCTGGAGTCGTTTCGTCGCAGGAACGCGGTTCTCGACGGTGTCTTCTACGACATCGGCAAGGTGACCCAGGAGGAGGCCCGCGAAACGGCGCCCTGGCTGGCACGCGAGGGCGCAATCCTGATCGTCCCGCCATCCGGCGCCGGATCGCTCAAGCTCTGCAACACCGTGGAAGACTTCGCCAATGCTGGCGGCGCAGATGTCCGTATCCTGGCGGTGGCCGGCGTCGGTAGTTCGGCGCTGGGGGCGGCGGCCTTCGCACGGAATGTCGCTGACGCGTTTGGCGTGTCGGCTGCTGCCGTGGTGTCGGGCTACGGGCTTGCCGATCTCCTGACCGAGGCGCTCGGCGGCTGGTTCTGGTTCGGCACGCTCAACCGCCTGCGCCATCAGTTCGAGGAGCTGGACGACGTCAGCCGGGCGCTGAACCGGCCGGAGACCCTCAGTCCGCCGACATCACCGCTCGAGCTCGGCCGCGTCAGCCTGGATACAAGGACGGTCATGGCTTTGCTGAGCGATGATCGTTTCAGCTTTTCGCTGGTGACCGGACACTCCAAGGGCAACCTCGTGATCTCGGAAGCGCTGTACGAGCTGAAGGAGCAGCCGGCGATCGAACAGACCATTCCCGGCGACAGGTTCTGGATCGTCACGGTGTCTGCGGCGGTCGCGATGCCGCCCCGATACAAGAAGATCATCGACGTGATGGGCACGATCGATGGCTTCGGCGCGCTCAACTCGACGCCGGGAATCTCGATCGAGAAGTCGTGCCCGTTCTGCTGGCACCACACCAACACGGATTTGCCGTTTCACCTGCCGGTCACGAAGGTCTTCAGGGAGCTCAGGATCGAGCGGACGGTCGCCATCTGAGCCACGCCGGGAATCGCAATGGCGTCGGCGAACCGGGACGAAAGCGATAAGATTGCAGACGCCGCCATCCGCCGTGCTCGCGCCCTCAGCTCTCGTGGTGCGGGCAGCCGGGGTCGAACCGGCACGCCGCTTGCGCACCGAGGGATTTTAAGTCCCTTGCGTCAGACTGAAGTACTTGCCATTCCTAGCGAAAATCGGTGTGCTAAAAAAGTCGTGCTAATTTTGGTGCTATACTGGCCGTTTTCCGGGCTTTGGCCGGGAGCGCGAAAAGCACTAGCTGAAATGGCTGGCAGACCAACTTGACCGGGCGCCCATCTGGGACGAGGCTGGATTACCGCCGTCCGCAGGGACGCCATGCCGAAGCTACGTCCATCTAGGCAGGCTTTTCTAAACAGATCTTTGAGATTCGCCCAGGCCAATTGGCCACACTCCATTTCAACCCCTTCTCTTCCGACGTGGCGGCGATCGAGGTCTGTGGTATGATTCCGCTATGCCTAACCGTAAGAAGTCGCCCGCCAAGAAACGGATCGCCAAGGTCGTAATTGGCCGCGAGCGCTTTGCCAAGATCAGCGCCGTAGAAGGCATCAAGCCTTCATCGGCCATGCGGAAGCGGGTCGAGCAATTCGATCGACTCGGATTGTCGCCAGCAGAACGTCGCCGCGAAATCATCAAAGCCCACAAGAAGGGCTAGCCCGAACATGTACGATGCCGTTGAAGACCCGTATTGCTATCCGGGCACAACGGTTCTCAAAAACAAGCTGAAGCTGAAGACCCAGAAAGACCTCGACGCTTTCGAAGCCGAAATCGTCGCTCAGCGAGCCGAAGAGCCGCTCCCGACTGGCAAGCTCACGTATCCGCATTACCGGGCCATTCATCGCCACCTCTTTCAAGACGTCTACGACTGGGCCGGCAAGATCCGTACGGTTCGCATCTCAAAAGGCGGAAGCATGTTTTGCTACCCTGAGAGGATCGACCGAGAGATGTCGAAGCTGTTCAGCGCGTTGGCCGGTCAGAAGCAGTTTAAGGGTCTAACGCATGACGAGTTCGCTACCAAAGCCGCCCATTTCCTTGCCGAACTGAATGCGATCCATCCGTTTCGCGAAGGAAACGGACGCACCCAGCTTACGTTCCTGACTCTGCTCGCAGAGACCGCAGGTCATTCCTTAGCGATCGAGCGTCTCGATCCAGACGAGGTGATGCAGGCGATGATCGAGAGTTTTGGCGGGGAAGAGAAGCCGTTGGCTGAGCTGATCCTCGGGCTCAATCACTGAAATCAAGACCGCGCCGCAGCAATACCGGCGGCTAGCAGGTCGCCAGGCGTGACTCCCGTCAGGCAAAGCCGTAGCCTCTGATAATCGTTTAAGTTGATCAGTCCAGCCTCTGAGATTGTTGATGGATTTCCTAAGCGACAGGCCAGCATTGCGGCCACCCCTAACTGGCGACAAAGCTCTTCTCTCGATTGATGACGACGAGTTTGGGCTCAAAGAAATCATTGCCCGATTGTCTAATACGCTCGCGACTATGGTTCGCGGCGATGGGTACGCGCTCGGCATTGAAGGCTCCTGGGGGAGTGGAAAATCCACATTCGTCAATTTCATAGCTGAGCGGTTGGAGAAGATCCCTGGGCAACACGTTCTCCGCTTCGAGCCATGGCTCATCGGCGACAAGAGCGTGCTTATTGCCGCGTTCTTCAGCTTGATGGCGGCCGAGATCGATAGGATCGAAGAATCAACCGAATTCGGGTCGTCTTTCACATCCTGGCAGCTGCGCCGTGCCCGAAGAAAATTGTCCAAGTCCATTCGGAGGTACGGGAAATATATCGGAGCGTTAGCGGGACCCGTTGGTGGCGCCACATCGCTAGATCCGAGCGGCGCCACCGCACTGGCGGCAATTGGGCTCAAAGGACTTGATAAGCTTATACCGTTCTTCGGAAATGAGCTTCCGCTCGAAAAACTGAAGTCGGAAATCGTTGAAGGGCTGAGAGATCTGCGGCGAACGCATTCGGAAATCAGGTTCACCGTGGTCATTGACGACGTAGATCGTCTGCCTCCAGAAGAGGCTGTAGAGATCTTGCGCATGGTGCAAAAGGTGGCCGACTTTCCCTGCATCACGTACCTGATCTGCTACGACTCCAATGTGCTTTCGGAACAGGTCCGCCATACGTTGCAGGTTGAGGACGGCCGTCGCTATACCGAAAAGATACTTCAGGAAGTCATCCACATTCCGCCGCAGGAGCCTTTCGCTCTCCGAAGGGCCCTCAAGAGGAAGCTCCAGCAGGCTCTTCCTAAGGAGTTTGAGAGGATTCAGGGAGATCGCGATGCTGAGTACCGCCAGCATCTGTTCTTTGATGTTTGGGGCGGTACCTTTCTTGTAACACCGCGGGACGTCGCCCGGTTATTCGATGCCATTGCCTTGAACTGGCCTCTGCTGCCGCCCGAGTCCGACTTCTGCGATTTTCTCTGGCTGCAATTGCTGAAGCTCAAATCGTACGAGCTGTATACCTGGACACGCGAGTATCTTCAGAACGTCGGTGCTTATCGAGATGGGGGCCGTGCCGGAGACACCCAGCCTGGCGAAATGGCTCAGTCTCTATCAAAGCTGATGGAGAAGCATGGATGGGCAAGCCGCGCATATATCTCCGGTATCAATAGCTTCCTCCCCGGTGTGGGTTCGTTCGCATTTGATGATGAGAGTAAGAGAAAGGTCTTTGACTTTACGCGTGACGAGCTCGGAAATTTTGAAGCCAAGCAAAGATTGGGAAGCCCGAGCCACTGGCGGCAGTATTTTGCCTTTGAAGCACCATCATACGCGCTAAGGGACGGCGATATTGTCTTATTTCGTAAGGCATGCGCGACCACCGTAGGAAGAGCCAAGGCGTTCCTTTTAGAGCTACTAAGGCGGGAACATGAACGAAGAGGCCACTTCGTTGACCTACTGCTGGATCGACTCTTGGATCTGCCCGCGGGCTCGTTTTCGACATCCGAAGCCGATGGCATGGCTTGGGCATTTGCGCTGACTATGGACGAATTGGCGGTCGAGGCCGTGGGCATCCAGGAGTTTGGGAGGAGTGAACTCTGGCGCAAAGCAGTTCATTTGGTTGAGAAGAACAAACCGTCGGATTTCTCCGACATCGTAACCAAAGGGAAAGCCATCAATTGGCTGTCCCATGTGGTCCGCGACCTAGGCTTCGCTCACGGTCTGCCGAAGGGCAACAGATCCTACCCCGAAAACCAATGGCTCAGCCGCGAAGCGCTTGATGAAGCCGTTGTACTCATCACCCGACGATACGAAACGTTCGGTGTGAAGAGGATATTCACCCTGCCGAGCCCCTTGGACGCACTCTATTGCTGGGTTCAGCTCGGCAACCCGTCCATTGCGAGGCAATACATTGCCGCGGCTACTCGTGACGATGCGGGCTTTTTGAGTGCTCTCCAGGCAATGCGCGGTTGGCAAAACAGCTCAGACACGGGCGTAACCCATCCGCTGCGCGACGATGTCGTCGGCCATTTCCTCGATAAGGAAGAAGCATTCTCGCGTTTGGAAGCGTTGGCAAAGGCTGGTCGTCCCCAGGCGACTCGCAGAAAGGCCTCAGCGCTGTTAAAAGCGTGGCAAAGAAACGACAGCGCAAAGCAACCCGTTGCTGAAATAGCAATCGACGATGCAAGCGACGAGTAAGCTTTTGTGGGCGTACACTGCGGGGGCTCAAGTATTACTGCTTCCCAAGGAGTTACGGTGCACTCAATTGACTGGTGCATCCGTCGCCGAAAATATGCACGCGGCCCCGGATCGTCAGATGCCCAGGCCCGATCCTTCCCGGTGCACTGGCCAGCGGCTCTCTGCTTCAATCGCGCAGCGCCAAAAGGGTGGTGCGGGCAGCCGGGGTCGAACCGGCACAGCGCTTGCGCACCGAGGGATTTTAAGTCCCTTGCGTCTACCAATTCCGCCATGCCCGCTTGATCCAACGAGATCAAACACTTAAGTCCACCTCCGGCCGTCTGGAATCGGCGCTTCGCGGGCCGGGTGGGTGGTTCTTCCTTAAGCGAGCCGGCCGCACAAGGCAAAGCCTCAATCCGGACATCTGTTGCTGCTTTAGGCATTCTCAATCCACGGGGACTATTCATCCGGCATGCCTGTCTCGTTCCTCTCCCGCCGCCGCCCCGTGCGCGCGCTGCTTCCGCTGGTCGCGCTCTGCGCGGCGCTCGCCGGCTGTGCGGGCGTCAGCGACACCATCAGCCCGGCCTTCGTCGATCCGGCCCGCTATGACCTCTGGGATTGCAAGCAACTCGCACCCGAGCGCAAGAACGTCGTCAAGCGCATCGAAGACCTCGAGCGGCTGATGGCGAAGGCCGAGACCGGAACGGGCGGCGTCGTGGTCGCAGAGCTCGCCTATCGCAACGACTACGTCGCCGCGCGGGGACAGCAGAAGCTGATTGAAGAGACCTGGCGGAGGAACAGGTGCCGTGAGAGCGACATGGAGGCGGCGGCACCTCCCGCTCACCCGACGGTCGCGCCCGCACCGGCGAGCCCCGCCAGGCCGTCCAGGCCGAAGTCAGGCGGCGCCGTCAACTGACGACCACGCGCTAGGCCCGCCAGCCGTAGATCCAGTCCTGCCGCGCCAGCATGCGTTCCGGGCCGAGCGCCCGGATCGCAAGATCGCGCCCGATCGCGAGCGGTCCGCTGAAATGATAGATGCGGCCCTGCTGCCGCGCCGTCCGCTGCACCCGCCGCACGCGCGCCTGGCGTGCACGGCCATATTGCTTCAGCGCTGCGACGATGCCGTCCGTGCTCTCGGCCGTCTCGGGGCTCAGATGCCGTGCCAGCACGGCGGCATCCTCGATCGCCATGCCGGCGCCTTGCGCGGCGAACGGCAGCATCGCATGCACGGCATCGCCGAGCAGCGCGACCGGGCCTTTGCTCCAGGGGCAGCCGTCGGGCACGCCGAACAGCGCCCATTTGCGCCAGCTATCGACGGCGGCGAGCATCATCCGCGCCTGCGACGGCCAGCGCGGCGCGGCGAAAGCCTCCATCACTTCGCGCGGATCGCCGGGCGTGCTCCAGCCCGGCCTGTTCCAGGTGCCGGGCAGTACCGCGACCACGTTGATCTGGCGTCCGCCCGCGATCGGATAGGCGACGAGATGGGCGTTCGGGCCCATCCAGAGCTGGACCCGGCGCGCGGTGTAGTCCTTCGGCAGCTGCGTGGCATCGAGCGTACCGCGCCAGGCGATCAGTCCGGAGAAGCGCGGCTGGATCTCCGGAAACAGATGCTGGCGTACCGTCGACCAGATGCCGTCGGCGCCGATCAGCGCGCTGGCGAGATCGCTGCGGTGGATCGTGCCGCTGCGATGGACGATGGTCAGGCCCTTGGCGTGAGGCGCGACGTCTTCGAAGGTCGCACCCAGCTTCAGGTCGATGTCGGGATGGTCGGAGACTGCGCCGGCCAGCGCGGATTGCAGGTCGGCACGGTGCACCACCCAATAGGGGGCGCCGGCGCGCACGGATGCCGCTTCGCCGAGCGGCATGCGCAGGAGTTCGCCGCCGGCCCGCGCACTCATGATCGAGACCGCCTCCGGGACGACGGCGCGCGGCTTGAGCCGTTCGGTCAGGCCGAGCTCGACCAGCACGCGGCTCGCATTGGGGGAGAGTTGCAGGCCCGCACCGACTTCCTCGAGGCGCTCGGCCTTTTCCAGCACGACGATACGGAAGCCGCGCGACGCCAGCGCAAGCGCGGCCGTCAGGCCACCGATTCCGGCACCGGCGATGACAATCGTTCGGGAGAGCGCCACCCCCTGACCGGTGGAAGCGGTCAGGCCACCTTGTCCTTCAGGACGCATTCCGGCGGACGGGCTTCGCCGGCCTTCAGGTCGGCCGCGAAGCGGTACAGCGTCGAGCAGTAGGGGCAGATGATCTCGTTGTCGTTGCCGAGGTCGAGGAAGACGTGCGGATGATCGAACGGAGGGTTGGCGCCCACGCACATGAACTCTTGCGAGCCGATCTCGATGACGGGAACACCGGCATCGTTATGGAAGTGCGGGACGACATGGTCGGACATCGTAACTCATCCTGGAGTGGCAATGGCGGCAGACACAATCACAACTGACGCGGCATCTTTGAGGCGCCGCGGACCATACTGGCGGGTGCAGATGATTGCTAGCCCAGCGGAACCGAAAGGTTCGCAACTGCCCCATGCTCATTTGCTCATGCAAATTCGACACAATCTTGCGGCCTGAGAGAAGCCCTTCTTTCGTCGGGGACGTTGTGTCGCAATTTAGGCATACTATGTCTGTGGACGCGTGCAATTGCGGCAAAAGACCAACCATCAGGCGCAAGCGATTTAGGCGAACGATCTAGGAAGTCCGGGCTCTTGGCATGAAGTGGCTGCGAATCAGCACAGCGTTGACCGGCATCGCGGCTTGCAGCTTCATGCTCGCGCAGGTCGCGCCGCAGGCCCGCGAGGCCGGCGCGATTTTCGCCGCCCAGGACGATCCGGCCGCGCTGTCCGAGCTGAAGCTCGACGCCGTTCTGCGGCAGAACGACCGCCTGGTTCAGGACAATATCGAGGCTGCGCTCGCCGCTGATGATGCCGATCTCGCCGACAGTTTTGTTGCGCTGGCGCGTGACCGCAACATCGCGCTGCCCGACGACCTCCTGAGCCGCGTAAGCGATGCGGTCAAGGCCGAAAACTCCACGTCGCATTTCGCCAAGCGCTTCGCCACCGGGCTCGTCACCGGCAGCGCCGACGATGTCGCGAGCCTGTCCGGAACGGTGGCCGGCGATCTCTTCGTGATCGGCGACGTCAGGGACGTCGTGCGCGAGGGCAAGCATCTCGCCATGGGCGAGGACACCGATCGCCTGGTGCTGGGCCTTGCAGCCGCGGGCCTTGCGGTGACGGCGGCAACCTATGTGTCCGTCGGCGGCGCCGCGCCCGTGCGCGCCGGCCTCACGCTGGTGAAGGATGCGCGGAAAGTCGGGCGGCTCGGCGAGGGCCTCGCGGCCTGGGCCGGCCGGTCCGCGCGCGAGGTCGTCGACACGCCGATGCTCCAGAACGCGGTGGCGTCCGGCTCCGTACTGCGGCCGGGCCAGACCGTGAGCGCGATCAAGGCCGCGTTCCGGGCCGAGAAGGCCGGTGCGCTGGTCCGGCTCGGCAAGGACGTCACGCGCGTTGCCGAGAAGACCGGCACGCGCGGCGCCATGGACAGCTTGCGCATTGCCGAAGGCCCCAAGGACGTCGCGCGCGCGGCGCGGCTGGCGGAAGCGCAGGGCAGCAAGACCCGCGCGATCATGAAGCTCCTGGGCCGCGGCGCGCTGCTGCTCGTCGGCGGCGCGTTCGATCTTGCGCTCTGGCTGCTCGGCTCGGCGCTGACGCTGTTCGGCCTGTTGTCTTCGATCAAGGCCACCACCGAGCGCCTGACGCAAGCCTGGTGCGATCGCAGACGGGCGCGGCGGCTTCGCCGGGCGCAGGTCGCCGCCGAAGCCGCTCTGGCAAGTGCGGCCGGTACGGCCTAAAATCAACCCTTCCCCTCAAGACCGCGGAATATCTGATGCCGAGCTTTCACAACGGCGCCGTTGAAATTGCCTATCTCGACGAAGGCGAGGGCGATCCGATCATCCTGGTGCACGGCTTTGCCTCCAGCAAGAACGTGAACTGGGTCTATCCGACCTGGGTCTCGGAGCTGCGCAAGAACGGCCGCCGTGTCATCGCGCTCGACAATCGCGGCCATGGCGAAAGCGCAAAGCTCTACGAGCCCGCGCAATACTCGATCCCGACCATGGCCGGCGACGTGCTCGCGCTGATGGACCATCTCGCCATCCCGCAGGCCGACATCATGGGCTATTCGATGGGCGGGCGGATGACGGCGTGGCTCGGGCTCAACGAGCCGCAGCGGCTGCGCTCGGCGATCCTCGGCGGCATCGGCATCGGCGGCCTGATCGAGGGCACCGGACCCGGCGAGAACGTCGCGAAGGCGCTGGAAGCACCCGCGCTCGACGACGTCTCCGATCCCGTCGGGCGCACGTTTCGCGCGTTTGCCGATCAGACCCGCTCCGATCGGCGGGCGCTCGCCGCCTGCCTGCGCGGCACGCGCGACCTCATGACCAGGGACGAAGCTGGACGCATCGACGTGCCCGTGCTGATCGCGGTCGGCTCTACCGACGACGTCGCGGGCTCCGCCAGCGCGCTCGGCGCCCTCATTCCGGGCTCGGAAGTGCTCGACATCCCGGGCCGCGACCACATGCGCGCGGTCGGCGACAAGGTCTACAAGACCGGCGTGCTCGATTTTCTCTCACGCCGCGGCTGAGCCTTCCTCGTCGCCGAACGAGCGCGCCAGCGCCGTCAGCACCACGAAGGTCGCAACCCACACCATGCGCGCGCCGTAGCGGTCGTGCGGACCGGAGATGACGGCGCAGATGAAGGCGTTGCCGAGCAGCGCGAGCGTCACGGTCGCCGCCAGCAACGTCAGATCGTCGAGCCGGCGGCGCGCCAGCGCATGCGCGAGCAACCCGACCAGTGCCAGCATCGAGGCCAGCGCGACGGGAACATGCAGCCAGTTGACGTAGTTGAAATTGACGTCCCAGTGCTGTTGCCGCGCCGCGCGCATCGGCGCGATCTGCGCGGGGATGTAGCGCTCGATGATGCCGTAGGTGTGCGGGATCCAGCCGCTGGTGCCTTCGCCGGTCGCCACATGCAGCAATTGCTGGCCGACCGCCCGCAGTGCCGCGCCGGCTTGCCAGGCCGGATAGTCGGCGAGCGACTGCACGACGATGGTGCTCATCTCGTCGTTCATGCCCTCGAACCGGCCGAGCGTGTTGAACATGCTCTTGCCCCACAGGAACTCGTCGGCGGTCGCCGGCAATTCGTTGCGGTAGGGACAGAGCTTGAAGCTCTCGCGCGGGCAGTGGTCATTGAGATAGCGCGCGACGATGCCGTCCTGCATCATGCGGCCGAAGGCGACGCCGAAGCCGCCGGGCGTCCAGGCCCATTTGCCCGACAGCGCATGGTTCGCCGAGACCAGCATCAGGCCGCCCGCGACGATGGTCATGCTCGCCTGCGCCAGTCCTGCGAGCGGAAGCCTGCGGCCCGCGAACGGCCGCGCCATCCAGCCGACGACGCAGAGTCCGAGCAGCACGCCGAGCGTGGCGCTGTGGGTTGCGGCGGCAAAGGCGGTGAAGACGAACAGCGCGATTTTTTCGAGCGGCGACGTGCGCTGCGCTCCGACGACCAGGAGGAACAGCGACAGCACCGACAATCCCGCGAAGATGTCCGTGAGCAGCATGCTGGCGAGCCAGGGCAGCGCGGTCGACAGGACCAGGAGCAGGCTGATCGCGACGAAGCGGAACGTCTGCATCAGGCCGAGGACGCGCAAGCTGAGCTGCAGCAGCCACAGCGTCGCCAGCGACTGGATCGCGAGGTTGACCCAGAAGCCGAAGCTTTCGCCGTAGTGGAGGTAGAGGCCGAACACGGTGGAGCGGCTGGGGACGAGATAGCCCTCGTACCAGCGCGCCAGGTAGCCGCCGGTATCCCATTGCAACAGCGGATAGCCGTTCCAGAACGCCGGCGCGATCATCAGGAGGGGCAGGGCCAGGGCGGCGAGCCGCAGCCAGAACGAGCCCGCGGCGCGCGCGCGCAAATGATCGGTGGTGGTGGTCAAATCCGCTCCGTCGTCGTCCGGACCATGCCCGCAATAAGGGTTGGGAGAGAATTCACCAATAGTTTGACGCCACCCGGCTTGAATTTGACGAAACCCTGACCCACTTTTAACCGACCTTGCCGCCTGGGGGCGTCAGAAGATATCGTTGTGTTTCAACGCGTTGGCAGGCGTTCGCGGGGCAAGGTGCTGTTCACTCTCAGGCAAGCCCGTCAGGACTTTGTCGCCTAGACTGTGCTATAGAGCCAACAAAACGAGCCCATTCGAAAGAGCAGATCCCATGGCAGTGCATCAGGTCAATCCGGGAGGAAAGCTCGCATCCCTCGATCCGATCTGGGACCGGATCCGGAGCGAAGCGGAGGACATCGTCCATCGCGAGCCGGAGCTTGCGACCTTCATCTATTCGACGGTGCTGCACCACAGCCGCCTCGAGGATTCGGTGATCCATCGTCTCGCCGACCGGCTCGATCATTCCGCGCTGTCGGGCGATCTCGTGCGCCAGACCTATGACGAGGCGCTGCGCGACGAACCCGATCTCGGCAACGCCTTCCGCGCCGATCTCGTCGCCGTCTACGATCGCGATCCCGCGACCTCGCGCTTCATCGATCCGTTGCTCTACTTCAAGGGCTTCCACGCGATCCAGACCCATCGCCTTGCGCACTGGCTCTGGCTGAAGGGCCGCAAGGACTTCGCGTATTATCTCCAGAGCCGCGCCTCGGCGGTGTTCCAGACCGACATCAATCCCGCCGCGCGCATCGGCCGCGGCATCTTCCTCGACCATGCCACCGGTTTCGTCTGCGGCGAGACGGCTGTCATCGAGGACGACGTCTCGATCCTGCACGGCGTCACGCTCGGCGGCACCGGCAAGGAGAACGAGGACCGTCATCCGAAGATCCGCCATGGCGTGCTGATCGGCGCGGGCGCGAAGATCCTCGGCAACATCGAGATCGGCCATTGCGCGCGCATCGCGGCAGGCTCGGTCGTGGTGAAGCCGGTCCCGCACAACGTCACGGTCGCGGGCGTGCCCGCCAAGATCGTCGGCGAGGCCGGCTGCGCCGAGCCGTCGCGCACCATGGATCAGATGATCAACGCGATGGGGCTTTGAGCTCGAGAGGAAGGGGCGGATTCTCCGGCCCTTCTCGTCCCCAAATTCTTTGGCAATTCATGCTGGCGGTTCGTCGCGTCTCGTCCTAAAACCCCGCCAACTCAGATTTCGATTGGAGACTTGCCGTGGACGTCAAGGAAGTAAGGAAGCTCGACGCGTACTTGAAGCGCGTATTCGGCAATCCCAAGATCCGCGTCGTGCCGCGGCCGAAGAAGGACGATTCCGCCGAAGTCTATATCGGCGAGGAGTTCATCGGCGTGCTGTTCGTCGACGACGAGGACGATGATCGCTCGTTCCAGTTCCAGATGGCGATCCTTGAGGACGATCTCGTCGATCAGGAATAGCCGCTGCGGCGCCGCGGGGTCACGCATCCATCGCGGCGAGCATGTCGGGGATCGTGACGAATTTCTCCCGGGGCTTACCGAGCGCGGCCCCCCTGCGTTTCTCGGCCGCATCGATCGTGCCCCAATCCGGATAGCTCACGATGCGTGCGACGCGGCCGGTCAGGCGCGCGAGCAGCGCGTCGGGCGTCTCCGAGCGTGGCCGTCGGTGCGCGATATCCGCCAGGACGGCCTCTGCGGTCGCAACCCCGCAGCCGCGATTGGTGCCGATCGTGCCATTCGGTCCGCGCTTGCTCCATCCGCAGACATAGAGGCCCTCGATCACCGAACGATCGGCTGCGACACGCCCGTCGATGTTCGCATGCACGCCGCGATGCAAGTCGTAGGGAACACCGGCCATGGGCGCGGTCTTGCGGCCGACGCTGCGGAAAGCGAGGCCGCATGCGATGTCCTCGACGGCGCCAGATCCATGCTTGAACGAGATCATCTCCAGGCGGCTTCGACCTCTGATTGCGGCCGGTGACAGACCAAATCGGAAGACGCAGCGCCGCGGCTTCGTCGTGGTCTGCTGCGAGAACGCGCGCAGCAACGCCAGTTTTTCGGTCAACTCCGGATCGTCGGCACGTTGCGGCTCGAATTCATCGGAGGTGAGGTTGCGCATATCGACGAATGTGTCGCATGCACCGAGTTCGAGAAATTCACGCAATTCCTTTGCGGTGAACTTGGCCTGCGCCGGCCCGCTGCGGCCGATGACGTGGATTTCGCGAATCCGGCTCTCCGCCAGGACATCGAGGGCGCGCCGCGTGATATCGGTCTGGCGCAGCTCGTCCGCCGTCTTGGCGAGGATGCGTGCCACGTCGAGCGCGACGTTGCCATGCCCGATGACGATTGCGGTCTCATGGTCGAGATCGAACCGCAGATCTGCAAATTGCGGATGCCCGTTGTACCATGCGACGAAATCGCCGGCGCTGTGACTCCCCGGCAGTGCCTCGCCGGAGATGTCGAGCGTCCGGCTCAGTTCGGCGCCCGTCGCGAGTACAACGGCGTCATAGGCCTCGCGCAACTCGTCGATCGTGACGTCGTCTCCGACCGTGATGCCGCCGACGAACCGGAACCCGGGCATGGCGGCGATGCGGTCGAAGGCCATCGTGACCTGCTTGAGCTTCGGATGGTCGGGGGCAACGCCGAACCGCACCAGTCCGTACGGCACCGGGAGCCGTTCGAACATGTCGACGGTCACGGCCGCGCCCGAACGCAACAGGGCCTCGGTCGTGTAGAAGCCGCTCGGTCCGCTGCCGACGACGGCGACGCGGAATTCGTCCGCAGCAGAACCCGTCATCGGCCCAGCGCCTGCCTGCGTTGGTCGGCGCCCGGCAGCGGCGCCAGGCGTGCGCTGATGACGGGAGTCTCGGTCGCGCGTTTCCGATTGACGTCGACCCAGAACTTCTTGTCCGCGGCGAGGCGATAGTCCGGCTCGATCGCGCCGACCGGACAGGCCGGTGCACAGCCGCCGCAGTCGATGCAGTTTTCCGGATCGATATAGGTCATGGCGTCATCGACGTGAAAACACTCCACCGGGCAGACGGTGACGCATTCGGTGTATCGGCAACCGCGGCAATTGTCGGTGACCACATATGTCATCGTCAGGCCCCGCTGACCTGAACGAGGATGTCGGAGAATGTCGGGGCACGGCCGAGGTCGGCGAACGCAGGCGGCGTCAACACGTGAACCGTCGCGCCTCTGCGGTTGGACCGCTGCCAATAGCCGGACGGTGCCACCACGACGCCCGGCATGATGTCGGACGAAACGGTGGCGAACGCCTCGAACGAGCCGCGATCGTTGAACACGCGAATCGGCGCGCCCGCGACGATCCCGCGCCTTGCCGCATCGTCCGGGTTGAGCAGCACCGCCTGCTCCTCGCCGGCCTGCGCGGTCTGGGCCGGCAGGTTGCCGTAGTTGGAATTCAGGAAGGCGTGGCTCTTCGGCGAGATCAGGCTGAGCGGATATCGCGTTGCGAGCGCGGGCGCCGTGCGCGCGTTCTCGTTCGGCGGGATGTAGTGGGGCAGGGGATCGACCGGCGCACCATCCTGGTCGCCGTTGTAGCCCTGGCGGAACAGCGGCACCACGAAGTTGCCGCCGCCGGCGATCGTCGACTTGAACTCGCACTTGCCGGAGGCGGTCGGAAAATTGCCCTCGCGATGCGGAGCCCAGTCGGCGGGCGCCGGCATGTTGAGGCGCACATAGCCCTTGGTCTTGACGTCGTCGAGCGCGATGCCTTCGAGCACCGGGCTGGTCCAGTCGAGCGAAGCCTCGATGATCTCGTCGTCGCTGCGGAAGAAGGCTGGATCCGTGACGCCCATCGCACGCGCGAGGCGGCGGAAGAGTTCGGTGTTGGAGACGGCCTCGCCGAGCGGCTCGATCGCCTGGTTGTTGTAGGACAGGTAGAGGTGTCCCCAGGAGAACATGATGTCCTTCTGCTCGAGCTGGGTGGTCGCGGGCAGAACGATGTCGGCATATCTGGCGGTATCGGTCAGGAAGTGCTCGCTGACGACGGTGAAGAGGTCTTCGCGTTCCAACCCCTTTTCGAGCTTGCCCTGCTCGGTCACCATCGCCATGGGATTGGCATTGTAGACGAACAGCGCCTTGATCGGCGGGTCGAAGCCGAGTTCGCCCGTCAGCGCAGCTCCGAGACGCCAGGAATTGAGCACGCGCATCTTCTCCGGCTGGAGATCGGGACGCATCAGCACGTCCCATCTGACCGGGAACGCCCAGATCGGCAGCTGGAGCAAGCCGCCGCCGACATGCTTCCAGGCGCCGATCAATCCCGGAAGACATGCGATCGCGCGGACGGTCTGGCCGCCGCCGGCATGCCGCTCGACCGCCACGCCGATCCGCACGACAGCCGGCGGGGTCGTGGCATATTCCCGCGCCAGCTTGATGATGTCGTCGACGGGAATGCCGGTTTCCTGCGAAGCGAATTCGGGGGTGTAGCTCGACGCCCGTTCTGCCAGCTCGTCGTAGCCGACGGTGTGCTTGTCGACGTAGTCGCGATCGACCAGATTCTCCTTGATGATGACGTGGATCATCGCCAGCGCGAGCGCGGCGTCGGTGCCGGGCCGGATCGGAATATGCCAGTCGGCGAGGCGCGCGGTGCGGGTGCGGACGGGATCGATCACCACGAGCTTGGCGCCGGCCTTCTTCGCCTGCTCGATGAACGGCCAGTGATGCGAGTTCGTGCTCAGCGTGTTGCAAGCCCACAGGATGATGTATTTCGAATGCACGAAACTTTCGGGATCGACGCCTGGTGTGTGCCCGATCGTCATCATGTAAGCTGTGCACGAGGCGGAGTCGCAGAACGTGCGCTCCAGAACGGTCGCGCCGAGCTTGTTGAAGAGGGGATCGCCGACGTTGAGCCCGTTGATGATGCCCTGCGTGCCCAGATAGCTGTAGGGCAGGATCGCCTGCGCCCCGTGCTCGGCGATGATTGATTTCCAGTGCAACGCGATGGTCTCCAGGGCTTCATCCCAGGAAATCCGTTGAAACTGCCTGGAGCCCTTCGGGCCGACCCGCTTCAGCGGATAGAGAACGCGCTTGTCGCTGTAGACGCGCTCCTCATAGTTGTTGACCTTGACGCAGAGTCGTCCGCGCGTGAACGGATGATCTGGATTGCCGCGGACGGCAATCGCCTTGCCATCCTCGACCGTGGTCAGGATGGAACAGGTATCCGGGCAATCGTGGGGGCACGCGCCGATGACCGTGGTCCGGGCCATGGATCTCTCCGTTTCCTGATTCAAGACGATCAGAAGGATGCGGCGATGCGCGCGATCTGGCTTTTCAAAACGTGCGGTGTTGTTGTCCTGGACTGCTTTCGGCCGGTAGACGCAAGGGGCCGTTTCTGGCATGGTAGTTGCTTGATCCAGCAATACCTCTTGCCCACACATCGCGTTATCTGACGGAGAGACACGATGGGTATGCTCGGTAATTCTGTCGATAAATATGTGACCGGCAGAATGCTTCAGACCTCCAACGACCGGCGGTGGTCGCACCTCCTTGCCGAGCGCTGGAGCCACGAGCCGGGCGATCTGCCGCCGCAATTGCCGCGCGACACCGAGATCGCGGTGCTGCTGCGCGGCAACTCGGTCGTCGATCGGGAAGGCGCGGGCATGCGCCAGCGCACTTTCGGCAGAAAGGGTACCGTGTGGCTCTGTCCGGCTGGCATCCGCGAGGATTTCATTCGCGTCGAGAACCAGATGCAGGAATGTCTGCATATCTTTCTTCCCGGACAGCCGTTCGACGACACCATGCTCCGGGATCTCGACATCGATCCGTCGGGAATGTCCATCCGCTATGAGAGCATCGATCAGGACATCTTCATCGAGCACGTCGCCGCTCGGATCCTCGGGGAACTCGAACAGGAAACCTCCACCGGCCGCCTTCTGGTCGAAAGCCTGGGACGGGCCTTTTCGGCTCATCTGGTGCACTGCTATGCGGCGACGTCAGTCCGGCTGAAGCAGCCCTATGCCGGCCAGAAACCGCTCGATGCCAGGCGCCTTTCGCGTGTGACGGAGTTTATCGATGCATCCGTCGAGCGCGATTTTACGGTCAAGGATCTGGCATCGGTGGCGTGCATGAGCCCGGCGCATTTCTCGCGCAGCTTCAAGGCCGCGACCGGTGCAGCGCCGCATGAATATGTCAGCCGTCAGCGTCTCGATCTGGCCAAGCGGCTCCTGTCCACCAGCGACCGGCCGCTGGTCGACATCGCCTATGCTGCGGGATTTTCATCGCAGGCCAATTTCAACCGCGCCTTCCGCAAGGCGGTCGGGACGACGCCGAGCCTTTACCGAGCGCGGAAGGTCCGCGACTGACGTAGCGGCCGATCCCACCGACATCGAATAGCTGGACGATCCTCTTTGTGCTTTTGGCATCCACGGTCCGATCGTCCGTGGTGGCGCGGCCTGCGTATCTGGCCCGCAAGGGAATGCTTGTGTCTCGATCATGGCTCAGTCGCACACTTCCGATTGACCTCCTCCGAGGTTTCCATTCCTCGGGTTAACAATGCGACAGCCGGACTTTACCGGCCGACAGCCTGCATTGTTACAAAGGATTTGACCGGATGCCGACGGCTTCGCGGGTGCAGCTTCGACCTGCTTCCGCTCGGTGTCTCGCTTCTTGGCATCCTCGCGGGTCGCAACCGGTTTCTTGTCCTGGACCTTCTCGCATTCATTGTCGTCATTGACGCGATAGCCGGCGCGGCAGGCGATCTTCACGCAAGCGTCGCCATCGGCCTTGAAGCCGTGATCGCACACCAGCGGGCAGACCCGGCCCGGCTTGGCCTTGATGGCATCGAGCGCGTCGAAGCTCGCAAGCTTGGCGTCGAACTTCGTCCCGGCATATTTGTTGAACTGCGTCAGCGAGCGTTGCGATGACGCATTCCAGTCGCCATCGGCCGCGGCCGCCAGACAGCCGACGCGGCGCAGTTCGGACTGAACCAGCTTCGCCGTCTCTTGCGGAGACAGGCTCGGCGGCGATGAGGTCGGTGCGACAGCCGCAACCTTCTGCGCGGTGTCGGTAACCTGCTGCTTCTCCGTGGTCCGCTGCTCGGCGACCTGCTTGGTGTCATTTGCCAGCCTCTCGGCGAGCGCTTTCTCGGCGGCTTGCTTGTCAGCCAGTGCCTTGGCCGCTGCGGCCTCGGCTTCCTTCCGGCGCTGCTCGGCGGCGGCCGCCTTGGCCTCCTCGATCTGCTTGGCCTTCTCCGCCGCGGCCTTGGCGTCCTCAGCGGCCTTGGCGGCCGCTGCCGCCTTCTCCTGCTCGGCCTTCTTGGCCCGGTCGGATGCGAGCCGGGCCTTCTCGTCCTCGGCCTGCCTGGCCTTTTCCGCTGCGGCGGCGCGGGTTTCTTCGGCGGCGATCTTGTTCAACTGGCCTTTGGCGAGATCGGCATAGAAGCCGCTGGGAAATTGGTTGAGAAAAGCTGTCCATCCGTCGCGCGTGCCAAGCTGAAGCGCCAGTTCGTAGTCGCGCCGGATTTCGCTGTCGGGGTTGGCCTGCGGCCCGGCCACGACCGGCTTCGCGGCAACCAGCGGCACGTCGTCGCCGCCGAGCGAGCCGTACACATACGGCTCCTGCTTGTAGCCGGTATTTTTGAGCACATCGTCGCGCACGAAGCCGAACGCCTTGCGAAGGTCGAGGCCCGGCATCGGCAGACGTTCGACAAGGGCTGTGGCAAACGGGCTGTTCTTCGTATCACCGTCCGAGGCGGTGGAGCCCGCCTTGGCCGCGAAGGCGATCATGGTGTTCGGGCTGGTCGGCTCGACCTTGGCGAGGCCGCGGCCGATGGCGCGCGAGGCAACCGTGCGCTTCATCGTCTTGGCGAACGGATTGTCGCGGCAGGCGTCCAGGATGACCAGGCGCAGCTGCTTGGCCGGCTCGATGGCAAACAGCACCCTGTCGATCGGGAATGCCTCGTCGAGAACGTCGGTATCGGTCTCCAAGGCAGCATCTGTCGGGATCAGATAGTTGGTGCCGTCAAGCTCGATGCCATGGCCGGCGTAGTAGATGACCGCAACGTCGGCCTCGCGCGCCTTGCCGCCGAAATCGCGCAGCGCCTTGCGCATGTCGACCACGTTCAGGTCGAGCTTGACGTCGACCGTATCGAAGCCGGCCTTTCTGAACATGCCGCCGACCAGCGCGGCATCGTTCGCGGGGTTCGCCAGCTTCGCCACGTTCTTGTAGGCCGAGTTGCCGATGACGAGCGCGGCGCGCTTCTCGGCCAGCGCAGAGCCGGTCCCAAGCCAGGTCGCAAGAATGAGTAAAACAAACAGCCGAAGCCGCATTCCAGCCCCCGAATGCAATAGCGTCAGATTATTGGCAGAATGGCCAAACGCCATCTGCGATCAGTGATATCAGTCACACATCCGTGCGCTTATCCCAGCAACTGGGCACCGGGTGAGTGATGCGTGACCGCATCGATTCAAACGGATCTTCCCCATGACGGCATCATGCCCCTGTTTTGCCCGACGGGTCAAGTTCGGATTCGAAAAATGCGAAGTCGAGCAGGCGCTTGGCTACTGTGCATGGGGTTGTTTTCGATGTTTTTGCCGGAGGGCTCAGGCCCGTTCTGTCGGCGAACCTTGCAGTGGCAACGGGGCGCGCTCAGCCTTTCGGTCCCCGCAGCTGCGCCGTCAATCTCTCCATCGCCTCCGCCGCATCGCGCCACTGCGACAGCCAGCTGCGCGGAAAGCGGAAGGTGAGGTCGGCGCCGCCGACGCGGCGCTCGGAGAGGCACATGCCGGGCGTGGCCGCATCGCGCGTGCAGCGCGCGGTCAATGCGGGGCTTGCGGCAGAATAGAGGTCCTCGCTGCCGTAGGGGGTGTCGGCACGGAACATCCGCATCGTCAGGCCGTCCTCAGGCATCGTCGCGGCCTGGTCGAGATAGCGCGGATAGATCGTGGCTGTCCGCTGCTCGGGCGAGAGCGCATCGTGATGGGCTGCGATCGACAGGAAGATGCGGTCGATCGGCTGCATCGCCGCATCCACCGTGTCGGCGGTGACGTGCTTCGGCGTGCCGGGCGGCTCCAGCGAGGGATACAGGAAGTCGAGATCGATGCGCTCCTGCGGCCCGGAGTGCCGCTGGATCTTCATGCGGATTGCCGTCGTCGGCAGGTTGAACAGCGTGCCGCCGACGCTCACCGGCAGCTTGTCCGGAGCGTTGGCGCCGCTCGGGCCCCAGGTCGGCCACAACAGATAGGCGACGAGCGCAACTGCGCACACCGCCGCGGCGCCGCCGAGCACGATCGGGACGATATGCGCCCACGTGCGCGTCCGGGGGGACCTAAGGGGAGCTGCCGAAAACACCGTCATGAGTTGCGCGAGGTAAGCCGGAGGTCGGCCGATGGCCGACGAATCAGCGGCGAATATGCCATGCGGCGGCGATTTCGCGGAGCGTTCCCCGGCTGCGGGGAAGGGGGAGGGCCCTGCGCCGGATGGCCGGCGGCGTTAACCTTCCCTTAAGGATAATGTAGCGTTAACCGGCACTATTTGTCACAGGAAGGCTCCGGCGTTGCGTAAGGGCGGACAGTTCCGATGACACCTGAAGCTCTCAATACCTTCTTCTCGATTGGCATCGGTTTCGCGCTCGCTGGCGCGCTCGTGAACGGATACCAGGCGGTCGCGCAGCGGCCGGCCGGCTTCGGCCTGTTGCAGGACGGCGTGGCCCCGAAGACCTTCGCGGCGGTGCCGTTCCTGGTGTTCGCCGCGCCCTTCATCATCATGCGCAACACGCTCCGCGGCATGCGGGTGGAAAGCCGCCGCGTCGAATTCGTGATGATGGCGACCCTCATCGCCGGCTTCTGGAGCATGATGAGCGGCACCTTCTTCCTGATGACGTTGCGCGCGGCCGGCGTTCTGGTCTGACGCTCGCACGTCGCGCGTGGCCGGCCGAGCGGCCCTTTGCGTCGACACCGCGGTTTCGCTATGGCTGTGGTCGACGTGACAGGAGACCTCCATGGCGATCTACGAGCTCGACGGGCAGGCGCCCGATCTTCCCGCCGACGGCAACTATTTCATCGCTGAGACGGCGACCGTGATCGGCCGCGTGCGCCTGAAGCCGGGAGCGAGCGTCTGGTTCGGCGCGGTGCTGCGCGGCGACAATGAATGGATCGAGATCGGCGAGGGCGCCAACGTACAGGACGGCTCGACCTGCCACACCGATCTCGGCTTCCCCCTTGTCATCGGCAAGAACTGCACCGTCGGCCACAACGTCATCCTGCACGGCTGCACGATCGAAGAGGGCGCGCTGATCGGCATGGGCTCGATCGTGATGAACGGCGCGAAGATCGGCCGCAACAGCATCGTCGGCGCCGGTTCCGTCATCACCGAGGGCAAGGAGTTTCCCGAACGCTCCCTGATCATCGGCTCGCCCGCGCGCGTGATCCGCACGCTCGACGATGCCCAGGTGCAGAGGATGGGGAGTGCGGCGAAGTTTTACGTCGCCAATGGCCCGCGCTTCAGGAAAGGCCTGAAGCGGATCGGCTGATGCGCGTGCCGGATGGGTCTCGGTGCAGGAGGACGTCACCTCGCAGCGTCAGCGCGAGCGCATTCTGGAGCGCGGCGCGCTCGCCCTCTGCAAAAGGATCGCGATCGGTCATCGTGGTTTGGCCTTTCCGGCTTTGGGACGCGCGGCCGGCTTGTCCCGTTCGGCGCCGAGCCTGGCGCTTTTGCGCAATGCGTCCCGGAGATCGATGGGGATGCCATGCTTCTTCAGCAGGTCGGCAAAGGCTTCGTCCGCAAGCTCTTGAAACGTCGCCATCCTGTCGCGTCCCAGTTGCTTGAGCTTGTCGAACGTGTCCTCGTCGAACGCGATCAGTTTGCGCATGATCGTGGCTGCCTCCTCGTTTCAAGCTGATGTGACGGCATTTGTTCCGGAACGGGTCTTGGTCCGGACCGTTGACAGGTAAAGGAGCATTTCCAATGGCCACATCGCCTGCAACCGCTTCGATGAAGACCTTGATCGTGATCCTCAGCCTCGCGGCCATGCCGGCCGTATCGTTCGCACAAGCGACCGGCGGCTCTGCGGGATCGACCGGCGCTTCGTCGGGATCGACGACCGGAGGTGTCGCCAACTCGCCGGCGCCGCCGCCCGGCACCAACAGTCTGGGTACGGCTCAATCGTCCGGCCCCGGCACCGGCTCCGGAGTTACCACCGGCACCGGCTCCGGCGCGGCCGCCGATGCCACCGTCAATACCGAGAACCGGCAGCTCGACAAGAAGATGAGGAGCATCTGCCGCGGCTGCTGATGCTCGCGCGGAAGTGAGACAGTGTGGCTGTCAGGAGTGCCCCGATAGCATTAGCTTGGTCTGGCTTTGAAGCGTGGAGCGTATCCACGCAGAGGATCGAGTAAATGTTACGCAAGATGATCTTGGCGGCGCTGGCCGTCGCAGCGGTCGGGCTCTCGGCGCCACAGGCGGCCCAGGCGCGGGGCGGTTTTGGACATGGCGGCGGCTGGGGCCATGGTGGCTGGGGTCATGGCGGCCACTGGCATGGCGGCGGCTTCTGGCCCGGCGTCGCCATCGGCGCGGGCATTGCCGGCGCCGGCTACTACGGTGGCTATTACGGCTACGGCTCCCCGTATTACGGTGACTCCTACTATTATGGTACCGGCTACGACGACGGTTATGGCGGATGCTATGTCGTGCGCAAGCGCGTGATGACGCCTTCGGGATGGCGATTCCGGCGCGTCGACGTCTGCGAGTGAGGCGGGAAGACCTGACGGCCTGCTAAAAAACAAGGCCGTTGACGCAGTATACCGTCAACGACCTTGCCAGCCCCGGACATTGAAATCGGCTCACGCCATCCGGTGACGGCGAGCATCGCGCGGAATCACACGGGCGAATGTGATCCAGTTCACAAGTGGCGAAAATTATGTCCGCGTGGGTGACCGGCTCAGCCGCGCGAGCGCTTGCGCGCGCTGGCATGGACGCGGTGGCGTGCCGGTTTCCTGCGGGTAACCGACGGCGTCTCGGCCTCGGTGGCCCGGGCACTGGCAAAGGACTGGCGCAGGCCGTCGATGGACTCGTTCAGGCTCGCCACCTGCTCCGACAGGCGCTTGGTATCGGCCTGCTGGGCCGCGAGCAGCCGCTTCACGGTCTGGAGCTGGTCCTGCACGACTTGGAGCTGGTCGATCGATTCCTGCTGGGTCGCCTCAAGCCCCTTGGTCTTCTCGACCAGTTGCTCGGAGGCCTGGGCCGTGCGGGCCTGGAGCTGCCGTGACGCGACCACCCGGTCGGCCTCCGGCGCAGCGCCGGTATAGGCGCGCCAGATCGCAATCGAGGTCACGCCGGCGATCAGCAGGAGAAGGGCGGCGGCGGTCAGCGCGATGGGCTGGGCGCCGAGGCGAAACAGGGGGTTGGACGGTGTGTCCTCTGCGAGATCGATCATCGCTGACAAAACCCAAATTGAAACTTGGTGAGTGCGAAGACCGGCAACCCAGGGGCCGCCGGGACGTCCCGAAAACGCAACAGTTCGGCAACAAATGGGACCAAAAAGAGGCTGAAGGCGAAAAACCAGCAATCTTCTGGCCTTGAGGCCTCCAAAGGCCTCCGCCGGAAGCAGCGATCAGGGCTGAAACGGCGAAAACGGCCCGGAATAGGTCTTCGATCGTGGCGCAGCGTAGGGGCCCAGCCGGGACGTCTTCAGACCGAGTCGCACCAGCGATTCCGCCAGTGTCACGGCGGCGGCGACGCCGTCGATCACGGGCAGGCCGTGCATGGCGGCGAGCTCGGTGGCGAGATCGGCCATGCCGGCGCAGCCGAGCACGATGGCCTCCGCGCGGTCGTTTCGGATCGCGGCCGTGATCTCCGCGGAGATTTTTGCGAGCGCATCGGCGTTGCGCTCTTCCAGCGCGAGCACCGGGACCTCGGCGGCGCGGACGCGGGCGCAGCGCCCGGCGAGGCCGTACTTCGTCAGATTATGCTCGATCGGCACGATGGACACACCGAGCGTCGTCACCACGGCAAAGCGCGCCGCGATCAGGCTCGCCATGTGAAAGCCCGCTTCGCCAATGCCGATCACCGGCGCTTTCGCCGCCGCGCGTGCCGCGTCGAGGCCGGTGTCGTCGAAACAGGCGATGATGTGGGCGTCCGCGCCGTCGCGGTCGGCCTCGCGGATGCAGCCGAGCATGCCGGGGACGGCGAAGGCCTCGTCGTAAAAGCCCTCGATCGAGACCGGGCCCATCGTCGGCTGACGCGCGTCGATTTCGGCGCCGGGCAGGGCGACGCTGCGCGCCGCAGCGGCGATCTTCGCCGTCATCGATGCGGTGGTGTTGGGATTGACGACGTGAAGTCGCATCGGATCAGACAAGCCCCTTCTCAGACAAGTCCTTTGCCGGCGTCCGAGCCCTTGGCCGCCTGCCGCTTGTTCAGCACGTGGATGGTGCCGAGCGCAAGCGTGATCACCGTGAACGAGACGGCGGAGATCACGGTGCCGAGCGCGTAGATGTCGGGGTTCGTCACGGTGGTGGTGAGGCCCTGGAGATCGAGCGGCAACGTGTTCACCGCCCCGATCGCCTGGCTGGAGCGCGCGAGCTCGTCCCAGGACAGCGTGAAGCCGAACAGCCCGATGCCGATCACGGAGGGCAGGATGATCGGCAGCACGACATGACGGAACGCCTGCCACGGCGTCGCACCGAGATCGCGCGCGGCTTCCTCGAGCCTGGGATCGAAGCGGTTGAAGATCGCGAACATGATCAGAAGCCCGAACGGCAGCGTCCAGGTCAGATGCGCGCCGAGGCCCGAGGTGAGCAGGCCCATCGAGGTCTCGAAATTCTCGTTCCAGTGTGCCTTGATCAGATCGTCGATGATGCGGAATTCAAGCGAGATGCCGAGCGAGGTGATGATCGAGGGAACGATGAGGCTCGCGATCGCGGAGTAGAACAGGATGCTCTGCGCCCTGAACTTGCGGCGGAAGGCCATGCCGGCGGCGACCGACAGCACGACGGTGACAATCATGACGATCACGCCGAGCAGCAGCGAGCGGCGGAAGGCCGCGCCAAGATCGACGATGCCGGTGCCCTGGAACAGTTTTGCGATCCAGAAGGTGGACACGCCATTCATCGGGAAGGTGAGGCCGCCCTGCGGCCCCTGAAACGACAGCACGTAGATCGCGATCATCGGACCGTAGAGAAACAGCACATAGGCTGCGAAGAAGATCGCGAGCACGTAGAAAGAGCGCGGGCGTCCTTCCTTCATCGCTCAGAGCTCCTTCTTGATGTCGACGATGCGCGACATCATGGTGATGATCAGGAAGGTGATCGCGAGCAGGATCACGGCGTTGGCCGCTGCTGCGGGGAACTGTAGCGCGTTCACCCGCGTCTCGATGATCTTGCCGGCCGCCGCAATCTGCTGGCCGCCCATCACGCCGATGGTGATGAAATCGCCCATCACGATGGTGATGACGAAGATCGAGCCGATCACGATGCCGGGCTTGGCGAGCGGAATGATGACGTTCACGAGCGTCTGGAAGCCGGTGGCGCCGGCGTCATAGGCGGCCTCGATCAGCGACTTGTCGATGCGCACCATCGAATTGAAGATCGGCACCACCATGAAGAAGGTGAAGAGGTGCACCAGCGCCAGCACGACGGAGAATTCGGAGAACAGCAGCCATTCCAGCGGATGGTTGATCAGCCCTGTCTTGACGAGGCCGGAATTGACGAGGCCGTTGCGGCCGAGCAGCGGAATCCACGCGATCATGCGGATCACGTTGGAGGTCCAGAACGGGATCGTGCAGAGCAGCGACAATCCCATCTGCCAGGTCTTGGACTTGACGTGGAAGGCGAGGAAGTAGGCGACCCAGAAGCCGATGAAGAGCGTGAGGGCCCAGACCAGGAAGCACAGCTTCAGGGTCATCAGATAGGTCTTGCCGATCGTGCAGAGATCGGGGAGCTGCGCGATGCAGCCTTCGAACGTGTCGGTGTAGCCGCGGCCGGAGAACGCCGGCAGCAGCTGGTATTCGTTGTAGTCCCAGAACGAGACGATGACGACGAACACCAGCGGGATCAGGAAGAAGGCGAGAAACACCAGCATCATCGGCCCGGCCTGGAGCCAGGAGATGAGGGACGGCGACAGGCGCGTCACTTTCGCGGCGCGCGCCGTGCCCGCCCCCGGGATCAATCCCGGGGACGCCTGTTGCAGGAGGTCCTCTGACGTGTCCATCAAATTACGCCGCGATGAACTCGTTCCACTTGCGGACCATGTAGTCGTTCTCGTCCATCACCGCGTTCCAGCAGGCGACGCCGCCCATGCGGTCCTCGTAGGAGCCGCCGTCGCGCACCGCGCCGGCCTTCTCCAGCAGCGAGCCGTCGGGCGCCTTGATGTCCTTCTCGGCCGGCTTGCCTTCCATCCAGTAGGCCCACTCGTAGGGCTCCATATGCGCCTTCGCGGTGGAGAGCACGGCAGAGTAGTAGCCCTGACGGTTGAGATAGGCGCCGGCATAGCCGGACAGGAACCAGTTGACGAACTCGTAGGCCCATTCGAGCTTGGCACCCGACACGCCCTTGGAGACGCAGAAGCCCGAGGCCCAGGAGCGATAGCCTTCCTTGAGCGGCTGGAAAGTGCAGGCGATGCCCATCGAGCGCACTTTCGTCACCGCCGGCGACCACATCGACTGGATCACGGTCTCGCCCGAGGCCATCAGGTTGACGCTCTCGTTGAAGTCCTTCCAGAACGCGCGGAACTGGCCGGCCTTCTTCGCCTCGGTCATCACCTTCATGGTGAGATCGATCTCTTCCTTGGTCATGTTGCCCTTGTCGGCATATTTGTACTTGCCGGTGGCTTCCACGACCATCGCGGCATCCATGATGCCGATCGAGGGGATGTTGAGGATCGACGCCTTGCCCTTGAATTCGGGGTTGAGCAGTTCGGCCCACGTGCTGATCGGGCGCTTGATCAGGTCGGGACGGATGCCGAGCGTGTCGGCGTTGTAGACGGTCGGGATCAGCGTGACGAACTCGGTCGCCGACGTCGCAAACTTCTTGGAGTCCTTGCCTTCGAGATAGAGCACCTTCCAGGGCGCGGTGCCCTGGTTGCCGATCTTCTTGCCGCCGGGCGTCTCGCCCTTGGTGAAGACGGGCGTGATGTTGTCGAATTCCTTGATCTTCCTGGCGTCGAGGGCAAGGATGTTGCCCGACGGCACCAGCTTCTTCAGCGAGAAATATTCGGTGTCCAGCACGTCGAAGGAGTTCGGCTGGGTCATCACGCGCTTGGTGACGTCGTCGGTGGTCGCGGTGATGTATTCGATCTTGATGCCGGTGTCCTTGAGGCACTGCTTGGAGATGTCGTCGCCTTCGTTCACGGCGGTGCCGAGATAGCGCAGCACCTTCGCATCGGCCGACTTCACATAGGGAAAGCCGGTGATGGCGCCGGAGCCGGCGGCAAGGCCGGCGAGACCCGCGGTGCTCTTCAATAGGGTACGGCGGCTGACGCCGGTCTTCTTGGTCGTCTCGGTCATTTCGCTCACTCCTCTGTGTTGCGCATTTTCTGGATGAAGGCGCTATTGCAGGCGCTGCGCCTTGGCGGGGTCCCAGGTGGCCAGCACGCGATCGCCCGGTCGGAACGGGTGAACGTCGAAGGCGGCCTCGGGGAGGTGGGAGAACAGGGCGGTGCCGTCGTCGAGCGTGAGCGAGACGGCGATGTAGGAGCCCTGGTACTCGGTCTGGGTCAGCAGCGCTGGCGCGCCGTACGCACCGTCGGCGAACGGCACGATGCCGAGCTGATCGGCGCGCACGGCGATGAGTTTGCCGGCGTCGCTGAGGACGTTGTGGCCGCCGATGAAGCGCGCCACGAATTCGGTGCGGGGATGGTGGAAGATGTCGCGGGCGGTGCCCTGCTGCTCGATCTTGCCGTGGTTCATCACCACGATGTGGTCGGCCAGCGCCATCGCCTCTTCCTGGCCGTGGGTGACCTGGATGAAGCTGATGCCGAGCTCGCGCTGCAGCCGCTTCAGCTCGCCCCGCATCCTCACCCGCAGGAACGGATCGAGCGCGGAGAGCGGCTCGTCGAGCAGCAGGATCTGCGGCTCGGTGATCAGCGCGCGGGCGAGCGCGACGCGCTGCTGCTGGCCGCCGGAGAGCTGCGCCGGCAGCCGGGCCGCATAGGGGGTCATGGCCACCAGTTCGAGCAGTTCGCCAGCACGCTTGTGCCGCGTCGTCCGGTCGATCCCGCGCATTTTCAGGGCGAATGCCACGTTGTCGAGCACGGTCAAATGCGGAAACAGCGCGTAGGACTGAAACATCATCGCGGTGCCGCGCTTGGCCGGCTCGAGGTCGGTGACGTTCTGCGCGCCCAAAATGATGTCGCCCTCGCTGACCGCCTCGTGGCCCGCGATCATGCGCAGGGTCGAGGTCTTGCCGCAGCCGGAGGGGCCGAGCAGGCAGCAATAGGTGCCCGCCGGGATCTTGAGGTTGACGTCGTCGACCGCCAGCGTCGTGTCGTAGCGCTTGGTGACGGCGACCAGTTCGAGAGCGGCAGGAGTGGCCATGGCGTGTCCGCTGGGAGGGCGATGCTCCGGCTTTCTCCGCAAGGTCCGTGCCAACCGCCCGGAGACTGCCGGATTCCAAAACTGTGCAGTGGAGTCAGGTCGTTAGATCGAATCCGGCGCAGCGGCGCGGCTCGCCGGGTGGACAGTAATATGCACACAAAATGTGCTCGGATTGTATAAAGTTTCGCCTGTGATTGGATACAGCTGGTCGACTAACATTGAGGGCCGAACGTCGCCGATCGAGCCCTCAACCCAACCCCCTCAAACTGATGGCCGCCAAGACCCGCCAGAAATCTGATGCGCCAGACGCGAGCGATCGCGTCAGCCGGATCAGGGAAGGCGTGACCGCCGCGATCCTCGAGCATCGTCTGCTGCCAGGCACGAAGCTCGGCGAGGACGAGATCGGCGAGATCTACGGCGCAAGCCGCACACTGGTCCGCACCGCGCTCCAGCAGCTCGCGCATGAGGGCATCGTCAACATCGAGAAGAACCGCGGCGCCTTCGTCGCGCACCCGACGCCCGGCGATGCCCGCGAAGTGTTCGAGGCGCGCCGCCTGATCGAGCCCACGATCGTCGACCACGCGATCGACGCGGTCTCGCCGGCCTGGCTCGACCGCCTCGGCCAACATCTTGCTGAGGAGCGTGAGGCGGAGCTGCGCGGCGACGCACGCGCCTCGGTCCGGCTCTCCGGCGAATTTCACAAGCTCGTCGCCGAGATGAGCGGACACAGCATCTATCTCGGCTTCCTCAAGGAGCTGATCGCGCGCTCCTCGCTGATCATCCTGCTCTATCGCCGCCACGACACGCCGGCCTGCGGCACTGATCATCACGCCGGCATCGTCGCCGCGATCCGCAAGCGCGACAAGCAGGCCGCCCGCGCGCAGATGCTGTCGCATCTTCGCGAGATCGAGGCCGAACTGTTCCTGAAAGATACTGCCGCCGACGAATTGCGGCTCGCCGACGTGCTGGGCGCCTGAGTGCCCGCGGCCTGACGTCACACGCGACCTCTTTGATTTACCTGCTTTAATTCAATTGCCGTCGGACGAGCAGATCCCTCATCAAAGCAGATGGCAGAACTGTATATCGCCGCCACGGTTGTAAGTTGACGGAAGCTGAACGTCGGCGTCAACTGAAGCCAGACGTTGCGTGCCTGCCATCACCCCTCGCGTAGCCTGAATCTGTGCGGAAGGCTGATATGTCGGGTTTGAGGATGTCGGCCAAAGTCTTCGCCGTCGCTGCCTTGCTTGCCGGCACTGCAATGGTGCTCGGCAGCCTATCATCCGCACCGGCTCAGGAGACGGCGGTCCTTTTCCGGAATGTCCGGATATTCGACGGCAAGGGCAGCGCGCTCTCGGCGCCATCCAACGTCCTCGTCAGAAACGGAGTCATCGCGAAGATTTCGACGGCGGACCTCACGATCACCGCTGAGGTCATCGCCGGTGGTGGGCGGGTGTTGATGCCGGGGCTGATCGATGCGCATTGGCACGCGATGCTGGTGCGTCCGACGCCGGCCGCGGCCCTCGGCGACGTCGGTTACAACAATCTGCTGGCCGCGAGCGAGGCGACCGCGACGCTGATGCGCGGCTTCACCACGGTGCGTGACATGGGCGGGCCCAGTTTCGGCCTCAAGCGGGCGATCGACGAGGACCTCGTCGCCGGTCCGCGCATCTATCCCTCCGGTGCCATCATCACCATCACCAGCGGTCATGGCGACTTCCGGCAGCTCTCCGATCTGCCGCGAACCATCGGCGGCATGCTCAGCCGCATGGAGCAGGTCGGCGGCAGCATGGTCGCCGACAGTCCCGACGAGGTGCGCGTCCGCGCGCGCGAGCAGCTGATGCAGGGCGCTTCGCAGGTCAAGCTCACGGCGGGCGGCGGCGTGGCGTCGCCCTTCAGCCCGCTCGACGTCTCCACCTTCACCGAGCCCGAGCTGCGCGCGGCGGTCGAAGCCGCCGACAATTGGGGCACCTATGTCGCCACGCACGCCTATACACCGGTCGCGATCCAGCGCTCGATCGCAGCCGGCGTGAGATGCATCGAGCACGGTCATCTCATGGACGAGGCGAGCGCGAAGCTGATCGCGGAGAAGGGGATCTGGTTGAGCACGCAGCCGTTCCTGGATGCCGCCGCCGCAAGCGCGCTCGGACCTGCGGAGCAGGACAAGATGCGGCAGGTGGTCACCGGCACCGACCGCGTCTATGCGCTGGCGAAAAAGTACGGCATCAAAACCGCGTTCGGCACCGACGTCCTGTTCTCGAAGGCATTGGCGGACAGACAGGGCTCGATGCTGGCCGCGCTCACGCGCTGGTACACGCCGGCCGAAGCGCTGGCCATGGCGACGTCGGCCAATGCCGAATTGCTGAGCCTGTCGGGCCTGCGCAATCCCTATCCCGGCAAGCTCGGCGTGGTCGAGGAGGGCGCGCTGGCCGATCTCCTGCTCGTCGACGGCAATCCGCTCGACAACATCGCTCTCGTCGAAGATCCCGCGAAGAATTTCGTCGTGATCATGAAGGGCGGCAAGATCTACAAGAACAGTCTTGCGCACTGATGCGCGCATGTGCGGGCGGGACCTGCGACATAGAAGCGCTTCTAGTCCCGATGATCGGGAACCGGCTTTTTGCGCAGCGAACCGTTTGCGGTCTCCTGCACCGCGGGAGACCGCGCAGGGCTTGTCACAATCTCGGGCCTGTCATCGGACGCGTGACTTCTAAGTGTCTCCAGGACCAGGAAGAATTTCTCGGCTAGCATGAGTCAAGCTCGCTGACGCGTTCATCTCGGTTTCGAGAACGACGAGATTCGCTGTCAATTCGATCACTTGCCGCGCTCGGCAGCAATCTAATTCATGACATCACGCCGGATTGTGACAGACCTTGCCGGGTTGTTGCCTCTGACGCGTCGTGTGGACGATTGTGCGCGACGAGGTGACGTTACTATTCCTCGCGGGCCACACCGGCTATATGCTGACGCACTGTCATCCAACTGTCATGTCACCCCAAATGTTAAAGTCAGACGCAACACCGGCTCGCAAGACTCCGGGCGCGCCGGATGGGAATCCTGTCCCGAAGGATAACAAGAGAACGCAATACACCGCCGGCTTCCTCAGGCACGCTGAACCGGCCGAGACCGGCGCGGAACCTGCGATCGAGGGCGCCGTGATTGACCAGACGCCGTTGCAGGACACGACGCCTGCGCCGGAGCCGGCTCAGTCGAACGTCGGCGCGCTTCACGCCGGAGAAATCGAGCTCAAGCTTCTCGTCGATGCCGATCGCATGGCGCATTTCAACGCCGCCCCGGTCATTGCGGCCAACGCGCGCAACAAGGGCACGCGCAAGCATCTCAAATCCGTCTATTACGACACGGCCGAGCGTGCGCTCCGGCGCAGCGGCCTGAGCTTGCGCGTACGCCAGAGCGGCGCGCGCTTCGTGCAGACCGTGAAGACCGACGCCGCGGACGATCCGCTGCGCCGTGGCGAATGGGAGGCGAGCGTGCCGTCGCTGGCGCCGGATGTCGCTCTGGCGATGCCGTTCATTCCGGAGAAGCTTCGCTCCCACCTCGAAGCGCAGCCGCTCGAAGCCGTCTTCACCGCCGACGTTCATCGGCATGCGAGGATCGTCGATCTGCCGTCCGGGACGGTCGAGATCGCCTTCGACCGGGGCGTGCTGACGGCCGGCGACCGGTCGATCCCCGTGAGCGAGATCGAGCTGGAACTCAAGAGCGGCAGCGCGAGCACGATCTACGAGGTCGCGCTGCGGCTTGCGGAGCAGGGGGCGGTGAAGCCGTCCATCCGTGCCAAGTCGGCGCGCGGCTTCGACCTTGCCGCGGGCGCGCCGCCCTCGGCACGCAGGCCTCGCAAGCTTCGCCTCGATCCGTCGGTCACGCTCGACGAAGCCTTCGCGACGATTCTGCGCTCCTGCTTCCTTCACCTGCTTCAGTCGTTGCCGGCGGCCGAGGACGGGCGCAATCCGGAAGGCGTCCATCAGCTGCGCGTCTCGCTGCGCCGGCTGCGATCGGCGCTGGACCTGATGCGATCGGTCGGCGCACTCAGCAATCTCGACGCGCTGCGGTCGGAAGCAAGATGGCTGGCGCAGGACCTGTCTGCCGCGCGTGACTGGGACGTGTTCCAGCTCGAGACCTTGCCGACGATCGCGAAAGCCTGTGCTTCGGTTACCGGCTTCGATGCCTTGGGCCGGGCTGCGGCCAAGTGCCAGTCGGAGGCCTATCGCAAGGCGCATCAGGCGCTCGACGATCGCCGCTGCGCGGTTTTCCTGATCGGCCTCGGTCACTGGATCGAGACGCGGGGCTGGCGCAACGACGTTGCCGCCGAAGATCTCGGTCAGCTCGCCGAGCCCGCCGTCGATTTCGCGCAGCGCATTTTGTCGGAGCAATATGCCAAGGTGCTCAAGCGTGGCCGTCGCTTCAAGTCGCTCACGATCGAAGAGCTGCACCGGGTGCGGCTTGCGACCAAGCGGCTGCGCTATCTCAGCGAGTTCCTGCTGCCGCTGTTTGCGGATCGCAAGTCCGTGCGACGGTTCTCGCGCCGGCTCGCCGGTCTGCAGGAGGAGCTCGGCGCCTTCAACGACATGGCGGTCACGGCCTCATTGCTCGATGGACTTGATGCGGAGCCCGACGGCGCCATCGCCGCGGCGGCGATCGCCGGCTGGCAGGCGCGTGCATCGATCGGCGTGCAGCCGTCGTTGCAGGGCGCGTGGCGGGATTTCACCGCCGCGCGGGTGCCGTGGTCTCGCCAGGCCTCGCAGGACTGATCGTGCATCCCCAAAAAGTTGCGGCCAGCCATTGGGGGATGGCTGGCCGCGCGCGAACCGGTCTGGGACGGGGAGGGGTGGGGATGTGACCGGGTCGCGTAACTCGTTTGTTCCTGACTGCTAGTCCCTGGCGCTGGCGGTGGAGACCGCCGGCTTGGTGTCGCCGAGCGAGACCCAGACATTGGGATCGCCCTGCGACTGGCGCTTGACGAAGCGGTAGCCGGTCTCCGTCCAGGCAACGACGTTCTCGTTCTGATTGTCGAGAACGAACTCGCCCTTGTCGGTCTTCACCGTCAGCACCGCGTGCCCTTCGCCCTTCTTGTCGCGCACGACGGTGATGAGCAGGGCCTCGCGAGGCCAGCCGGCATCCATCAGCATCTTGCGCTTCAACAGCACGTAGTCTTCACAGTCGCCATAGCCGTCCGACGGCAGCGACCACCTCTCGACCACGCCCCAGTGCTCCTGGTCGGTCAAAGGCTTGACGGTCTCGTTGACCCAGCGATTGACCTTGACGAGGTCGCGCCATGCGGCCTGCGACATCACGATGTCGCGCGGCTGCGTCGGCCCGCCCTGGCACTGAGCGGCATTGTCCGCACAGAACTCGACCCAGCCGATCGGCGCGCGCGTGGTGTCGCCGAGGCTCGCGTAGAGCAGACGGTTCTCACCGGCCTGCACTGTCGCGCTGATCCCGAAGAGCATGGCGGCGATCGCCAGCCTCTTCCCCTGTCCCGTGAAATCAAACATTGCGGCCCCCGTTTCTTGTTGGGACCACATTTCGCACGGAGCTTTTGAGTTGCCGCTAAGTCAGCCAAGTCAAGTCGAGACGAATACAAGTAAAACGCGCGGCGAATTCGATCTATACTTGAATCGAATTCGAATAAAATTTGAGATGACTGTAATTGATTCAAATTTTATCGATTAACGCGGGAACGCTGGCGGAACTGCTGTTCCGAGGCGCAAACAGGTCCCGCGTTAACCCGCACAGTCCCGTCGCCGCGCGCGAAAAAGCGGCGTCCGCATCGCGGAGGCCGCCTTCAGGGCTGGAAAATCAGTGGTTTTGGCGCGCTTTCGCTTTACCGCGCGGTAACGCTCTCTTCGAGTGTCTCGACCGGCTGCTCGTGCATGAACTCCAGCGCGAAGCCGTCTTCGAGGTTTCGGACCACGCGGCCCTGGACCCGGCCGAGCAGCACGATCGATTTCAGCGGCGGGCGGTTCTCGGCGGCGATGGCGGCGCCGGACAGCGACAGGTCGATGATGCGGCAGGTCATCTTGGTGCCGTCCTCGAGCGTGAGCACCGCGATCGGGTTGCGCGGCACGATACGGTCGTGGCGGCGGTCCTCCGGCAGGTTGAGGATGTCGCGGTTGGCGAGCCAGGTGAGCTGGGCGGCGAGCTTGTCGCGCTTCCTGGGCGTTGCCCCGATCGTCATGGCAAAGCCATTGTCGATGATCCGGGTGATCTTGCCCTCGACGCGGCCGATATGGTCGAGATAGGCGACCACGCGGTCGCCGACATTGCCGATGCCGGGGGCGAGCAGGGCCAATCCGCCCGGCGACATGTTGATCACCTGGCAGGGGAATTCCCGGCGGTCCGGCAGCATGTAACGGCCGAGCAGGTGCACCTTGACCCGCTGGAAACGCCGACGTTCCTCGGCGGCCGGAAGAAGTTTTTTGTTCGCCAACGCCATTTTCAACACCCGACCCCCCGCCCGGGCGGAGTCCGGCACGACCCTAAGGTGCATAGGGTTAATGCCGCGTTAGGATGGGACGCATCGATGACGGACGGACACAATACGCTGGAACGCCACATCAGCGGCGGGCAGGCCGGCCACCGTCAGCGCGTCCGGGGTCGAGGGCGACCGGTCAGGCCTGTCTTGTTCCCCGCCGATACAACCACAGCAGCAGCGCCAGCAGCACCGCGGCCGAGAGCCCGAGCGACCAGTGAATGCCGATCGCCGCGCCTGCTAGCCCGACGGTGATGCCGCTGAAGGCCCGCATCCCGAGCCCGGCCATATTATAAAGACCGACGACGCGGCCGCGGATGTCGGACGGCGCGTTCAGCTGCACCAGCGCCTGCGCCATGGTGTTGAACGACAGTTCGAAGAAGCCCGCGAAGAACAGCAGTACGATCGCGACGGGATAGATCCGCACCGCGGCGAAGCCGAGCAGCGCGGCGCTCCACAGCATCGCCAGCAGGATCGCGGTGCGCGGCGTGCCCTTCAGCCGCCCCCAGGATTCCAGCGCGATGCCGGCGAGCAGCGCTCCGGCGGCGTCGGCCGCGAGCAGCACGCTGTAGGACACGCCGGGGTCGCCGTGGCCGAGATCGCCGGCAAAGCCGGGCATCTGGGCGTGATAGGCGTTCCCGATCATGAAGGAGGTGAGGCCGGCGAGCCACGTCATTGCGGTCAGTACCGGCTGGGTGCCGATGGCGCGGATGGTCAGCGCGATGTCGGCAAGGCCGCGCACGGCGAAGCGCCGCACCGCAATGCTCTTGTCGCGCATCGGCGCCCAGAACAGCCAGAGCAGCATGGGGAGGTAGAACAGCGTGTTGAAGATGATGCCGTGCGAGGGGCCGAGCGTCAGCATGATGACGCCGCCGACGGCGGGACCGACCAGGATGCCGAGATAGCGCGCCATCGCGTTCAGCCGCACCGCGCTCGGAAGATCGGCCGGGCCGACGAGGTCATAGAGCAGCAGCTGGTTCGGCGTCTGCCACAACACGCCGGCGCAGCCGTGGATCACCAGCAGCAGCATCGCGTGCCACATCTGGATGCTGTCGGTGATGAAGAAGAAGCCCCAGCCGCTCGAGGCCACGATGAACAGCAGCATGCCGCACTGGATGATGCGGCGCGGATCGAACCGGTCGGCGAGCCCGCCGACGGCGACGGAGAACAACAGAAACGGCAGCCAGTGCGACAGCACGGCAAAGCCTGCCAGCGCCGGCGAATGGAATTTCTGGAACACCACCCAGTAGCTGATCACGTGCTCGATATTGTCGGCCATCATCGCCAGCACGTAGGCCACGAACTGGAGGCGGTAGGGCACCGACTTCATCGCCGCGAACGAGCCGGACGCGACCACGGGATTTTGGGGAAGGGGGTTCAAGCGATCACCTGGGTGGGATTGATCGGGCCTTACACGTTCGACGCGGGACGCTCAAGACACTTGGGTGTGCTTGGGCATCTGCCGTGCACTGTAGCCACAAACACCGCCGTCATCCCCGCGCAACCGCAAAGCGGTTGTCGCTGGAGGTGCGCGCTCTTGCGCGCCTCGAAGGATGGGCTGCAAGCGCCTGTGGCCCATCCTTCGAGGCTTCTCCTTGCGACGCGGATGCGTCGCAAGGCTCGCACCTCAGGATGACGGCTGAGCTTGTGGCAGGCAGGCGACGTAGCCCGGGTGGAGCGCGGCGCAATCCGGGAACGCCGGCCCCGCATTGCGCTTCGCTTCATGCGGGCTACGAACCTGCTCCTACCCCAGCGACTTCACGTAAACCGCATACGGCACGCCAAGAATGTCCGGCGCCTCGCGAACCCTGGCAAATCCCATCCGCAAATACATCGGCAGCGCGACCGTCATGATCGGCGTCGTGTGCAGCGCGATGACCGGCGACTGGTCGCGCTCGGCGCGGCGCAGGCATTCTTCGGTCAATCGCCGGCCGATGCCTTTGCCGCGCGCGGCGGGATCGACCACCAGCATGCGGATGATCGGCCAGGCCGGATCGAAGAACGCCGGCTTCGGGGCTTGCGGACCGACATAGGCCACGGCGCCGACGATCTGGCCGCTATCTTCGGCAACGATGATCTCGCCGGTCTTGGCAAGCTCCGGCATCTTCGCGACATTGGTGGTAAACAACGGCCAGTCGGAAAAGTCCTGCTCGAATTGCGCGAAGGCCGCCAGAGCGACGCGCCTGATCGCTTCCGCATCCACTGGCTGATAGTCACGCAGCATCGGCGTCATCCTCGATCGCGCTTGGCACGACCGCGCATCTCACATACGCTTCGTCCCACGCCCGCACCAATCAATCATAACAGACGGGCAGCGAGGACACACCATGGAGCACATCCGCGTCTGCACGCACGCAGGACCGGGCTCGGAGCCTGTCATCCGCACCGTGCCGTGGCCGAAGGTCGGCCGCAAGGCCGCGCTGATCAAGATCGGCGCCTGCGGGGTTTGCGGCACCGACCTGCACATCCTCAAAGGCCACTGGCCGAAGCCGCTGCCCTGGCCGTTCACGCTGGGCCATGAGCTCGGCGGCATCATCGTCGAATGCGGCGAGGAGTTTTCCGAGGACTTCATGAGCAAGCCGCTGGCCGTCGGCTCGAAGGTGATGATCCCGCCGCTGATGCCGTGCGGCCGCTGCTATTACTGCATCCATTATCCGCAGACCGCCAACAAGTGCCTGACGCCGGTCTATTACGGCCGCTATCTCGGCTTCGACAAGGCGCCGCACATGTGGGGCGGCTGGGCCGAATATGTCTATGTCGATCTCGACATGCTGCCGGGCACCAAGATCTACAAGCTGCCCGACGACATGTCGTTGCGGCTGGGCGCGCTGTCGGAGCCGCTCACGTCCTGCATCCGCGCCTTCAACCGCGCGACCCGCGCCGGCGGTTTTTCCTGGGGCGACACGGTGGTGATCCAGGGCTCCGGCCCGATCGGCATCCTGGCGGTCGCGGCCGCGCAGGAGATGGGGGCAGGGCGCGTGATCTGCGTCGGCGCGCCGGAGGAGCCGCGGCTCAAGCTGGCGCGCGAGTTCGGTGCGGAGGCGACGGTGAACATCGAGGAACTGAAATCACCTCAAGATCGCATCGCGCGCGTGCGCGAGATCGTCGGTGGCTTCGGCGCCGATCTCGTGATGGATTGCTCCGGACATCCGACCGCCGGCCCGGAAGGCATCGAGATGCTGCGCGACGGCGGCACCTATGTCGAGATGGGCCAGTTCACCGACGCCGGCTCGATCGACACGTCCTGGCACCGCATCTGCACCAAGGACCTCAACGTGCTCGGCTCCTGGGGATTCACGGCCAACGATCTGCCGCTCGGCGTCGACATGCTCTACCGCACGCGCGACAAATATCCGTGGCTGAAGATGCAGACGATCTATCCGTTCACGGAAGAGGGCGTCGCGCAGGCGGTGAGGGACGCGATGGCGATGAAGACGGTGAAGTCGACGATCGTGCCGTGGCCGGAGCTGGTGGAATAGCCGATGTCGTCCATCCCCCGCGATCTCGCGACGTTTCTGGTCGAAGCCAAGCGGCGGACCTATGCGGGCCTCGACGACGACGCGACCGTGGCCGCGCCGCTGCTCGCCGGCTCGAAACAGCTCGAGCATCGCGCGCCGCCTTATGCATATCGCGATATCTATTTCGGGATGGGATTCTTCGTCGGGCAGGAGACCGTGTCGCGGGACGAACGCGTCATCTGGTCGATGAGCTACAGCGGCGGTGTGCGTGCGGAGATCGGGGATCGCGACAGCTTCCTCGCGATCTACAAATTCCTGCGTCAGGCGCTGCTGGCCGTATCCGTCGAACAGCCCTATCGCGGACCGCGCCTGTTCGAGCAGGCCGGCATGGTCTACCGCAACGAGGCCGAAGGCGCGCTCGATTGCTTCCACGGCGTCGAGATGATCGCACGGCATGACGGCACGCCGTTGTACGAGCTGCGCTACAGTGGCGGCTTGTTGCGATAAATGGTCCGTAGCCCGGATGAGCGCAGCGACATCCGGGACCTTTGTTGACGAGGCTTTCCCGCATATCGCTTCGCTCATGCGGGCCACGAGGCGGAGTCTGGAATGAAGACGAGATGACAAACGAACAGACACCCGAACCAAACCGGCGCACCCGCTCCCCCTTCCATGCCATTCGCGCGATCGACTACACCGTCATCTTCGTGCGCGACATGGTGGCGATGCGCCGCTTCTACGAAGACATCCTCGCCTTTCCGCTGCTGCGCGAGCTCTCGCCGAACTGGATCGAGTACGGCTTGGGCGGCAATACGCTCGCTTTGGCAAGGCCGGGCCGAACCGCTGCGGATGCGCCGGTCCCGCCCGGCGCTGCATCGCTGCAACTGGCTTTCAGGGTGTCCGCGGCCGAGGTCGACCAGTGCGCCGACGAGCTGGTTCGGCAGGGCGTTGAGCTGCTGTCGCCGCCGACGAACCAGTCCTTTGGACATCGGACGCTGTTCTTCCGCGACCCCGACGGCAATTTATTGGAGGTCTACGCGGAGATCTGATCTATGCCAGCTTGCGCGCCGCGGCGGTTGCCTCGTTGCCCGTGTTCGGCGTGCCGGTCGGCTCGATGAGCAGGAGATGAACCTCCTCGCGTGCCACCGGGCGATGTTCGACGCCTTTGGGCACGACGTAGAGTTCGCCCGGACCGAGCGTCACCGTGCGATCCCGCAATTCGATGTCCAGATTGCCTTTCAGGACGAGAAAGAAATCGTCGGTGTCGTCGTGCTTGTGCCAGGTGAATTCGCCCTTCACCTTCACCACCATCACGTCGCAATCGTTGAAGGTCGTGATCGTGCGCGGCGACCAATGGTCCTGAAAGGTCGCGAGTTTGTCGGCAAGCGATATCCCGTCGGCCATGGGCCCTCCTGCACTATTTTTCCGTGAAGCACGATTTGGGATCGAATAGCCGACGCGACAAGACTTGTATCCGGTCGATCGCGTGATCCTGTCTTTGGGATCCAAGGGCGCCGACTAAAGCATGATGAAATTAGGTTCGGCGGGCTGTCGGTGATTCACCTCTCCCCGACGGGGAGAGGTCGGATTGCGCAGCAATCCGGGTGAGGGGCTGCGGCACTCAGCGAGACCAGATCCCCTCACCCGGATCGCATCTTCGATGCGCTCCGACCTCTCCCTACGGGAGAGGTGAATCGAGCCCTGAGCCACGTCGATTCAACCAAAATTCATCCCGCTTTAGGTTGGCGGGGCGATGCTCCCTGTATCGATCTCGCTCTCCTTCACCACCGCCGCTCCCACCACCTTCGTGCCCTCCAGCTCCCGCACGATCCGATCATCCGGCCCCACGACACCGAGATCGAATTCGCGATCCGGCGTGACGAGGACCACGCGCTGGCCGACGATCACGACCACCGTCATGTCACTGGTCTCGCCTTCGACGGTCCATGCGCGGATGTCGTCGGCGTAGGGCTGCTTGCGCCAGGCGTCGGGAGAGCCCGGGTCGCATCGGACTTCGATGCCATCCTCCGACGTGGTCAGGACCAGCTTCGACCGGCTCGGCTTCCAGCGCTCGTCGAGGAGATCGTTGACCAGCCACAAGCAGGCGAAGTTCTCACATTCGGCCGGCCGCTCGGCGTAGATCGCGCAGCCGCGGCCGGGCTTGCAATGCCGGCACCAGGCATTCGCGGGCTTGGCCAGCGCCTCGATGGCCATCACCTTGCAGCAGAGCGTGCAATCGCCGCAGGTGCGTTTGACGGAAGAGGTCATGCGCGCATTCCCGGCACGTCCAATCGCGCACAATTTAAGCGAGGCGGCTGCGAAAATCAGCTGCTTTGGGGCAAAAGCTCACTATATGCAGCAAAACGGCCCGGAAACGCTGCATCTAGTAGGTCGAGCGGTCGGTAAGCTTATTCGCGATGTCGCCAAAGCCATGCGTCATAGGCATGGTGATTTGCCCGCGCTTGGCGTAAAGAGCGTCCAAATCAAATCACCACGCGTGCGGCCGGACCATTTGCCGAGCATGCAGCTTCAGGTCGCGCGGCTCGACGTTCCGCGCCTGGACCAACCAAGGTTTATCCCGTGTCATTCCCGACCATGAGTCCGCCGCTCGCCCGAGCTTTGGCCGAGCGCAACTACGACCGTCCGACCCCCGTTCAGCTCGCCGTGCTCACCGAGGAGGCCGCGGGCCGCGACCTCCTGGTTTCGGCCCAGACCGGCTCCGGCAAGACCCTCGCTTACGGACTGGCCCTCGCCAAGGATCTGCTTGATGGCATCGAGCGGTTCGAACGGGCGGGCGCGCCGCTCGCCTTGATCGTGGCGCCGACCCGCGAGCTCGCCTTGCAGGTTCAGCGCGAGCTGGCCTGGCTGTACGAGCACGCAGACGGGCGCGTCGTCTCCTGTGTCGGCGGCATGGATCCGCGGCGCGAGCAGCGCGAGCTTGCGGCCGGCGCGCACATCGTCGTCGGCACGCCGGGCCGGCTGTGCGATCATTTGCGCCGCGGCCGCCTCGACATCTCCGAATTGAAGGCCGTCGTCCTCGACGAGGCCGACGAGATGCTCAATCTCGGCTTTCGCGAGGACATGGAGTTCATCCTCGAGACCACGCCGGAAACGCGCCGCACCCTGTTGTTCTCGGCGACGTTTCCGCGCGGCATCGTCGCGCTGGCCAAGCAGTATCAGCAGCAGGCGTTCCGGATCGAGGTCGCGGGCGACGAAGGCGGTCACGCCGATATCGAGTATCGCGCCATCCGGATCGCGCCCGCCGATGTCGAGCACGCGGTCGTCAACGTGCTGCGCTTCTTCGAGGCGCCGAGCGCCCTGGTGTTCTGCAGCACGCGCGATGCCGTCAGGCATCTGCAGGCGGCGCTGCTGGAGCGCGGCTTCTCCGTCGTCGCGCTATCAGGCGAATTGACGCAGAACGAGCGCACCCTGGCGCTCCAGTCGCTGCGCGACGGGCGTGCCCGCGTCTGCGTGGCGACCGACGTCGCCGCCCGCGGCATCGACCTGCCGAGCCTCGACCTCGTCATTCAAGCCGACCTGCCCAACGACGCCGAAGTCATGCAGCATCGTTCGGGCCGCACCGGACGTGCGGGCCGAAAGGGGACGAGCGTCCTGCTGGTGCCGCCCGCGCGGCGGCGGCGTGCGGAGCTGCTGCTCAATCTCTCAGGCATCGATGCGGTCTGGGGGACGGCGCCGCAGGCGGACGAGATCCGCAAGCTCGATCACGAGCGCATGAAGGACGTGCTGTTCACCGAGGAGACGACGCCCGACGATCTGGCGCTGGCGCAGGCGTTGTTGGCCGAGCGCTCGGCTGAAGATATTGCCGCCGCGCTGGCGCGGCTCTATCGCGCGCGGCTGCCGTCGCCCGAAGACATCATCGATCCCGGCGAGCGAACTGGCCGGCCGCGCGACGATCGCGGTCGCGACAATGTCCGGGCGCCTGGCGGCGATGATCGCCCCGAAAGGGCTCGACCCAAATCGGGGAAATCGTCGTCGAAGCACGGCATGGCGGAGGGCAGCGTCTGGTTCCGGGCCAATATCGGACGAAGAAAGAACGCGGAAGCACGCTGGCTCTTGCCGATGATCTGCCGTCGTGGCGGCATCGACAAGGGCGACATCGGCGCCATCAAGATCATGGACACGACGACCGAGTTCGAGATCTCCGAGCGGGTCGCGGACTCCTTCGCTGCCAAGATCAAGCGTCCGGACAAGGAAGACAATATCCGCCTTGAACCGATGGCGGATGCGCCGCAGCGGCAAGCGCCTTCGGAAGAGCGGTCAAAGCCGCCCCGGCGCGAGAGCGGCGACAGCGATCATCGTGAACGTCGCGACGATCGCCCGCGCGAGGCGGGATTCAAGCCGCGCAGCAAGGCTTTCGGCGATCGCGGGCCGAAATTCGACGATGCTCCTGCTTTCGGGAAGAAAAAGAAGCATAAGAACAAGCCCGGTCACGCCGGAGCGCCGCCTGCGGTCACAGCGTGGCCCGTGAAGGGCGCGCCCGGAAAGAAGACAAAGAAGAAGCATCGGGGCTGAGCCGAGGCGCGTCACGTCGCGGCGAGGTCGCGGAGCATGTAGGTCGCGCTTTCGCCGTAGCCTGCGAGCTTTGCGCGCAGCTCCGCGTCCGCCGTGACGGGCCGAAAGCCGAAACGTTCCCACAGCGGCCGTGTGGCGTAGACCGAGACCAGCGCGAGAGCTGCGATGCCCGACGCGCGCGCAAGTTCCTCCATCTTCGCGACATAAGCACGCGCTGCGCCGCCACGATGATCCGGCAGCACGGCGACGTCGTGCACATAGAGGCAGTCCGCATCATCGGGCAGTCGTTCGAGGAATCCATCGAGCGGTGGAATCCGGTGCCGCCGCCAGGGATGCGCAAGTCCGTAGCCGGCGGTCTCGTCGTCCGCAATGAGCACGCGGCAGCCATCGGGATAGAGCCGCATCTTCTCCGCGAACACCTCGGGGCGTTCAGGCAGATCAGGATGGATGCGCGCTGCGATCGTGCCGATCGCGGGCAGGTCGGAGATGCGCGCGGGACGCCAATGCGGCTTGCTCATGTCGGTCCGTCGTTCCGTCTCACTCATTCCAGTTTATTCCGGCACGATGATGCGTGCAGCGAAAAATTTCTTTGCCGCGCGCAAAGGAATACGGCGGCTCGCGCGGCGTCCTACCCATGCAAGCCAATTGCATGACAGGAGAGACCATGACGACATCCCCGATCCGCCTTGCGCTCACGCTCGCCGTGTCGCTCGCAATCATTCCCGCCGCGTTCGCCGCGCCGCCGACGAAGACCGGCAAGACCGACAAGGGCAACGTGCTCACCGACGCCAAGGGCATGACGCTCTACACCTTCGACAAGGACGCGGACGGCAAGTCGGCCTGCAACGGCCCATGCGCGACGAACTGGCCGGTGCTGAAGGCCGAGGCCAGCGATGCCGCCGGCGACGGCTACACCATCATCACGCGCGACGACGGCTCGAAGCAGTGGGCCTACAAGGGCAAGCCGCTCTATACTTTCGCCAAGGACACCAAGCCCGGCGATATCACCGGCGACGGATTTCTGAACGGCGCCTGGCATCTGGCGATGCCGTGAGCGATTGACAGCACGGGCCGGGTATCGCCGTGGCAGGCGATGTCCGGCCCGATCGCGCAGGCGGCGTCTCGGGCGAGGGATTCTATCGCGCCGGGGGAGGGCTGGCGGCCGCTTCCGGCAGTTCCGGCGTCGCGTCCTTGGGGTCGTACCAGCTTGCCGCGTCCGAGCGCCAGATGTGAGAGCGCGCGGGGCCCGCGACCGGCGTATCGAGGCATCCCATGCGCAGCAGCACGTTCGGCTGCGCGATCCGTTCCGCCATGATGTGCGAGCCGCAGCGGGTGCAGAAGCGGCGGAATTTGCCGGGCGAGGACTCGAACGCGGCGAGCAGCTCGTCGCCGCGCACCCACCGGAACGCCGCGCGCGGCACCGGCATCACGCTGGAAAACGCCGAGCCGTGCGCCTTGCGGCAAGTCTGGCAATGGCAATGCACGAAGGGCGCGGGCTCCGCATCCACTTCATACGCAACAGCGCCGCACAGGCAACTTCCGGTCAGCATGCTCTCCCCGCAGGTCAGTTCGTTCACGCAAGCCAGTCTAGTCGCGGAGACGGCGGCGGTGAAGCAGCGAAAACGATCGCCTTATGCGTACGATTTACAGTGCACAAACGGCGCCGGGCACGCGTAAGTCGGGCCGCGCGCCTTGTAATCCATGGTTTCGTAGCCATTTCGGGCTGACATCCAGCCGAAAGGGCGTTTCGAATGAAGTTCCGTGTCGGATTCGAAATGCTCTACGATTTCCCGCAGCCAACGCCGATGATCATGGTGTTGGGCACGCATTTCACGCGTGCCTCCGATGTCATCGTGCCGGATTTCCTGACCACCACGCCTGCGGTCGAGATCACGCCCTATCGGGACATGTTCGGCAATTGGTGCAGCCGCATGGTCGCGCCGGCCGGTCGCATGCGCCTTGCTGCCGATGGCGTGGTTCGCGACAGCGGCCTGCCGGATCCGGTGGTTGCCTCGGCCGCTCAGCACGCAATCGAAGAGCTCCCTGCGGACACGCTAGTCTATCTGCTCGGCAGCCGTTACTGCGAGACCGACCGGCTTTCGGAGATCGCGTGGCAGTTGTTCGACAAGACACCTCCGGGGTGGGCGCGGGTGCAGGCGATCTGCGATTTCGTTCACCGTCACATCGCTTTCGGCTACGAGCATGCGCGTGCCACCAAGACGGCGTGGGAGGCGTACCAGGAAGGCAAGGGCGTCTGCCGCGACTATGCCCACCTCGCCATTGCGTTCTGCCGCTGCATGAATATTCCCGCGCGCTACTGCACTGGGTACCTGAGCGACGTCGGTACGCCGCAGCCTTGGGCGGTGGGCGATTTCGCCGGCTGGTTCGAGGCCTTCATCGGCGGACGCTGGCACACTTTCGATCCGCGCAACAACGTGCCGCGGCAGGGCCGCATCCTGATCGCTCAGGGGCGCGATGCCTGCGACGTTCCGATCACGCAGACCTTCGGCCCGAACGAGCTGGTCAGCTTCAAGGTCTGGACCGACGAGATCGCGTGATGGCCGCTCGTCCCCCGCTCAGCAGCGACGCGGCGAGCTTGGCTCACGCAGCCGGCGCCGGCACCAGTCCATAGCGCAGCATCGTCTCCTTCATCTTCGCGGGATCGGGTGGCGCGCCGGTCGACAGGAGCGCCGCCATCTCGGTGAAATATTGCGGTCCCAGCACCCCGGGGCTCAGGATGCAGAGGCATGTCGCAGGCTCCGCCGAACGGTTGGCAAAGCCGTGCACGATGCCGCGCTTGATGAAAACGGATTGTCCGGGCCCGAGATCGGTCTGCTGGCCGTCGATCGTCCAGGTCGAGACGCCGGACAGCCCGTAAATCGTTTCGTCCCAGCGGTCGTGATAGTGCGGGATCGGCATCCGCGCATTCGGCTGCAGCGTCATTTCGAAGATGTCGACGCTGCCGCCGGTGTCGTCCTTGCTGTGCAGGAAGCGGAGCTGAAGCGTGCCGAAATTGATGTTGTCGGACATGGCCTGGTCATCCCGGTGAGAGGCTGCATCGAGGTCGCGGCGCTCGCCCAGATCGAAACGAAAGCTGCCGCAGTCCCTCATACACCATCAGCCTGCGTGCGACCGGCCAATTTGTCGCACAGGACCGTTGCAGGCCGACTTGCCGGTTGCGCAGGCGGCAGAACATTCCGGCTCAAACGGCTCCGGGGATCGACGCCTCTGAATAGCTCGCCGGCGCTGATCTGAAGTTGGCGCATGCAATTGCAGCAACTTTAAAGACGCAGAATTCTCGCTGCGCCGCTTCGTCGCAATACTTGAATTAATTCAAATCGAGAGTCCGAAAGCGAACCGAAGCGTCGGCTGTCGTCGGCCATAGTTGGCTCCGGCAGGGGGCGAGAGCGGCATGGCCGCAGCAGCATCCCACCGTCGTGAAAGTAGGGGCAGTGGTGTCCCGGTGCAGTACGCATCTGGACGCGTCGGGGAGTCTTCAATCCATTATCTAGTTTCGCTTGAAAGGATGAAAGCCCGTGAGTGATGCCGATATGAAAGCCGATATGAAAGCCGAGACGAATGCCGCTCCGCTGAATGGGGCGGCGAACGGAAATGCAAAGCTCAAGTTCGACATGCCGTTTTTCAACATCCAGGCGATCTTCGGCGATCTCGCCGCGCCGGCCGCGACACGGGCCAAGGCAAATTTCGAGCAGATGAAGGTGACGTCCGAAGAGATCACCACGGCTCTCTGCGACGCCTGTGCGACCAATGCCAGGCGTTCCGCCGAGTACGGCACCAAGGTCATCGAAATATCCAACGCCAATACCAGCTCCGCGCTGGAATTCTTCTCCCAGCTTGCGGATGCGAGGTCGTTTGCGGACCTCGTGAACCTCTCCACCGCCCACGGTCGCAAGACCTTTGAAGCGGCTTCCGCCCAGAATCGGGAGCTTTGGGACCTGGCCCAGAAGGTCGCGACCGAGACGGCCGAGCCGATCAAGAACAGCTTCAACCGGGTTCTGCATAGGGCTGCTTGAATCGAAGCTACCGGCCACGTGGATCGGCTGGACGAGCGTCTTCGCGAGAAGAGACGCCGTCCAGCCGATGGCGGCCAGCCTCGCCGTGAGGTGATGCCAAGCTGGAGGGAAATCAGGATGGGTATGGTGATGATCAAGTGCCCGGAAACGGGGAGCGCTATTCCGACGGGCATCGAGATGGATAGCGACAGGTTTCGCTGCAGTGCGGTCTTTTTTTCGCGCACCTATTGCCGGATATGCGCGGCGACGCACGAGTGGTTCGCCAAGGAGGCCTGGGTCTACGAGTCGGTCTTGGCGAACGGGAAGTCCGGGGGCGGGCAGCCATTCCGCGCCGGTGCGGCGTGAAGGAGCCTTGACGCATCCTGCGACACGATCCGATCGATCCTGCGGCTCATCACCTTGTAGCACTCGCAAGCGACGGCCTCGAGCCGTTGCCTGTCGATTTCGAGCTGGCCGCGCCGATTGGATTTGATGGCCCTTGATGCTCGGAGTGCACTCACGACGTGCGTGACCGTGGTGCGCCGGACGCCGAGCAATTCCGACAGCGTCTCCTGGGTCAGGGGCAGGATGTCACCGCCATCCGTCCGGTCGTGAATGTGAAGCAGCCAGCGGGCGAGGCGCGCTTCGACGGAGTGCAGCGCGTTGCAGGCCGCGACGTGCAGGAATTGCGTCATCATCGCCCTGGTGACGATCTGAACCGCGCCTGCGATGGCGGGACTGCGTTCGAGCGTCGCTTGAAATCGCGCCGGTGAGATCTGCAGTGCGGTCCCGGCCACGCGGACAACCGCCGTCAGGGGAGATCGGACGGGGCCGAGCGCCGTCATGATTCCGACGGCGCCCTCGTTGCCGATCACAGCGGTTGCGGCCGTCTGTCCGTTCGGCAATTCCATGATGAGGGCGATCGCGCCGCTGCAGGGGAAGTAAAGGTGCTCGATCCGGTCGCCCGATCGAACGAGGACTGCGTCGTGCAGCAGCGGCACTTTCCGTAAATGCGGTGCAAGCAAAGCGAAGTCGGCCGGCGGTAACGCAGCTAACAGGCGATTACCAACTCTTCTCGCGTGCTCCATCACGGGAAGCACCCCTCGACGGAGGCTCGGCGGCGAGCAAACGCATCGTCAACGACCGAGCCGCGTTGCCGCGCCGACCCTTGCCACGGCAAGTGGGAAAACGCACTTCAACAGGCAAGGTTCCAATGACGGATCGGGCGCCCGCGCGCCGACGCGGTCTGACGTCCATCCGACGCGCGCGAGGAAGTCCGGGGCGGCCGTTTGCAAAAACTGCGCGCCCGACACGAGGAGTGCTCCTACCGCAACCCCTCATACACCATCAGCCCGCGGGCGATCTGCAATTTGCGGATCGCGCGCGGCAGCAGCTTCTCCGGCTGGTGCAGATAGCGCCAGGAGGTGAGGGTGAACGGGCCAAGCGCACCGCATTCGTCGTCGAACGGTGCCAGCACGCCGGTAACGCTGACAGGCGTGTGCGGCCGGGCGTTGAAGGGCAGCAGCAACAGCTCCAGATGCGCCTTGCTGCCGTCCTCGCGCGCGGCGGTGACGCCGGCGATCGCACCTAACGTCTCGTCGGCGACGACAGTCGTGATCTCCCCGATCTCGCTGCGGCTCGCCTCAGTGAACAGCGCCGCAAAGCTCTGGTCCTTGAGGTCGAGCCCGGCAAGCGCGCAGACGCGGGTGCCGGCGACGCGGAACGGGAAGCCGAGGTTTTGTTCGCAGGACAGCACGAAGATGTCGCTGAGCAGGCCGCGGACGGCGGCCGGGTCGATGTCGGCCCGGTCAGGGGCCCGCGCAGTGCCGCGCTTCTTGTCCCAATACGCGAAGAATGCGCGGCTCGACGGATGTTTCATGACTGAACGCTTACCCCGGGGCCACACCATGTGGGACAGACCTGTCCCGCTTCAGTGCACCCGCGATCCCTGTGTTGTTGTGCAGGAGGGGATTTGCAGCGTCCATGCCGCGGGGGCGTTTTCGCAGCTCCCGGCGGTGTCTTTGCGTCGTTAACGTTAAATTAACTATGCGCTTTGCGTGTCCCGCGGCCCTGCTATGGTGACCGCGGTCGCAAGCCTCGCCGCTTTTCTCCAGGTTCTCGGCGGGGCCTGTACACAGGCGTCAAACAGTTTGGTCACGGGCCGCGGGGAGGGGTGGGGATACACCTTATTCCTCTGGCAACCGGAAGGCCGACACGGACAGGCAGGGCTTTCCCAGGGCCCTGCCTTTTCCTTTTCTCAGGCACACTCTCGCTCGTGCCCCGGACGCAGCGCAGCACTTCTTCAGTGATGCGCTGCAGAGCCGGGGCCCATGTCGCGAAGGCCCATGTCGCGAACGCGACCGAAGAAGAGCTGGGTCCCGGCTCGGCGGTGCGTCACTTCGTGCCGCACCTTGTCCGGGACACGAGACCTGTGCAGACCCGCAAGGTCTCCCTGTCCCGGACGCACTGCAGCGCCAGCGATGCAGTGCAGAGCCGGGACCCAGTCAGGTCGCAAGCGAATTCAGCTCGTCCGTCAGGTCGCGCCAGTCCGGATTGAGGTCTTCAATCAGCTTCAACTTCCAGGCGCGTCGCCATCGCTTCAGCGAGCGCTCACGTGCCCTTGCTTCTATGATGGAAGCGTAAGTTTCGAAGTAAACCAGCAGGGTTACCCCATATTGCTTCGTTAACCCGGGCACGAGCTTGGCCTTATGTGCGGCCATCCGGCGGGCAAGGTCGTTGGTAACGCCGACATATAACGTGCCGTTTCGCTTGTTCGCGAGGATGTAGACGAAGAAGGCGGTTTGCATGGGCGTGAGGCAGAAGGTGATGGCTACCTAAAATTGCATGGTTCGCGCCTGCTGCCAATCTGGGTCCCGGCTCGGCGGCGCGTCACTTCGTGCCGTGCCTTGTCCGGGACACGAGATCGTCCGGACCGGCAAGGTCTCCGTGTCCCGGACGCAGCGCAGCGCCTTGGCGATGCGCTGCAGAGCCCAGCGCCTCGCTCGGTTCAGGGCGAGCCCCACTTTCACGATTTCCTTTTGCGCACTTGCGCAAGGCCGGCAAAGGCGACTATCTCCAAGCGTATCGCTCCGATCGCGCCTGAAAGCGAGCTGCCTTGGATTCCCCGCAAGATTCTCCGCCGCACGATCCTCAGCCGGACGTGCCGGCCGTCGTCGAGGCGGCTCCGCGCGAGCCGATCCTGACGCTGCCGTTCGCGCTGACCGCCTATATCGTCCTGCTGGCGCTGATCCATCTGCGGGTGCTGCTGCCGCCGGAACTGGAGAACTGGACCATCGACGTCTTCGGCTTCATCCCGAAGCGCTACGATTCCTCGCTGCTCAATCTCCAGATCCCGGGCGGCGCCGGCGCCAAGGTCTGGAGCTTCGTCACCTATTCGCTGCTGCACGCCAATCTGACCCATCTCGGCTTCAACGTGCTTTGGCTGCTGCCGTTCGGCAGCGCGCTGGCGCGGCGTTTTGGCACGATCAGGTTCTTCCTCTTTCTCGCGGTGACGGCGGCGGCCGGCGCGCTTGCCCATCTCGTCACCCATGAGCATGCGGTGGCGCCGATGATCGGCGCTTCGGCCTCGGTGTCGGGCGCGATGGCGGCGGCGATCCGCTTTGCCTTCGTCCGCGGCAGCTTCCTGTCGTTCAGCCGTTCGGACGCCGATACCGCCGCCAAGGTTCCGGCCCTGCCGCTGTCGCGCGCGCTGCGCGACGGGCGGGTGGTCGGCTTCCTCGCGGTGTGGTTCGGCGTCAACATCATCTTCGGCGTCGGTGCGATTGGCATCGATGCCGAAACCACGAGCGTCGCCTGGCAGGCGCATATCGGCGGCTTCTTCGCCGGCCTATTGCTGTTCGCGCTGTTCGATCCGGTGCCGCGCGTGCGAAACGATGCTGCGGATGCGTCATCACGGGACGTTTCCGACCGAATTTGAAGCGGCGCTTGCGGCGCGGCCCGAATTCATCCATCATTCGCGCGAAGAATGTTCCGAAGCGACAAGCCGCTAGCGGCGATGCTTCGCAAAGCGCCTGAAGCGTGCAACCGGCGCCTAAACTGTTAGTTGAAGACTCGAAGAACAAGCCCGGACTGCCGAAAGGCGGACGGCTCGGATTCAGGGAGGCGACAATGACGGTACGTTCCATTCTCAATACCAAGGGCCACCAGATCATGAGCGTCGGGCCCGACGCCAAGCTGGCTGCTGCGGCCAAACTGCTCGGTGAGAAGAAGATCGGCGCGGTGCTGGTGATGGACGAGAGCCGGCTGGAAGGCATCCTGTCCGAGCGCGACATCGTGCGCGTGATCGGCGAGCGCGGCGCCGGCGCGCTGGACGAGCCGGTCTCCCAGGTCATGACCCGCAAGGTCGTGACCTGCAAGGAGACCGATACCGTCGCCGAGCTCATGGAGACGATGACGACGGGCAAGTTCCGCCATCTGCCCGTGATCGACAACGGCAAGGTGGTCGGCCTGATCTCGATCGGCGACATCGTCAAGCGCCGCGTCCAGGAATACGAGGCCGAGCAGGAAGCCCTGCGCGACTACATCAAGACGGCCTGAGCGGCGTCACTCGCTGGCCTTGGGCGCCGCGCCCTCGGGCGGCGGCGCCAGCACGTGGATCGCCTCCTGGATCGAGTCCAGCGCGCGCTCGGCGGCGCGGGTGCCGAATCCGATGAGGTCGTCGGCGCGGTGGAAGTCGAACCAGCCGAACTGGCCGACCCGCGGCGTGATCAGCAGGTCCGGAGGATCGCCGGCGAGGCGGGCGCGGGTGATGCGGTCCTGCATGATGTTGAAGGCATCGACCATCACCGAGGAGAGGCCGGGCCGGTCCCCGCCGCCGAAGAACTCGCGCTTCACCGTCTTCTCAGGCGAGAAGAATCTCGGGAAGCGCCGTTTTGACGTCGTCTCTCCGGCCGCAGGGGCGACCGGTTCAGGCGCCGCGCCGTGCGAATAGACCGTCGTCGAATAGGTGAAGATGTCGCTGGAAAGATTTGCGGCGATGACGATTTCAGCGCCCAGCGCCCGCGCGGCCGAGACCGGCACCGGATTCACCAGCGCGCCATCGACCAGCCAGCGATCGCCGATCAGCACGGGTGAGAAGATGCCGGGCAGGGCGTAGGAGGCGCGCATCGCGTCGACCACGCGGCCGCGTGTCAGCCAGATCTCGTGGCCGGTGCGAACCTCGGTCGCGACGGCGGCGAACTTGATCGGAAGGTCCTCGATCAAGGTGTGGCCGCACGCTGCCTCGAGCCGGGTCGCCAGCTTCTCGCCGCCGATCAAACCGGAGCCGTTGAGGCGGATGTCGAGATAACCAAGGATATTGCGCATGCCTTGCAGACCGCGGCCCCACTCCTCCAGCGTATCGAGCTTGCCGGACGCGTAGAGGCCGCCGACCACGGCGCCAATCGAGGTGCCGACCACGACGTCGGGCACGATACCGTTGGCGAGCAGGGTCCTGATGATGCCGATATGGGCGAAGCCGCGCGCGGCGCCGCCGCCAAGGGCGACACCAATGACCGGCCGGCGGATGCTGCCGAGGCCGATCTTCTCGCCGTTCGAGCCGCGGCCCTTCAATCTGTCCAGCACCAAAACTCTCCTACGCGTGGCCAGCCCGCACCACTAGACTAGGCTTCGCACTCGCTCTCCGCCATATCGGGGGCGAAGCATGGTTTATGCCGCTTTGGAGAGGGCGCTGGGCAGGAGTATGGCGATGGGCGGTTGCCTCCTGTCTAATCACGCAGGCGTCAACCGGGTTCCATCAACCCATGGCGGGACCGTATTTCCTGGGGTATCAGAGGCTTGAATTTGCCGCGTTTTCGGTGAAAGGCAGGTGGCATGACTCTCGGGGGTGACGGCATCATCGGATGGCGGCGCAGCGTATCGCTGCTGCCGGCACTGATCCTTGCCGTGTGCCTTTTTACCCTGGGTCAAGGTGTTGCCCAGGCGCAGCTTTTCTCCGATCGTCCGCCGCCGGTGCCCCCCGCATCGGTGCCCGATCCCGGCGGCGCCGTCAGCCTGGCGCCGCCCTCCGGGCCGGGGGCGGCTCCCCCCAGCCTGCCGCCGACCCTGACGCAGCCGCTGTCCCCCAGCATGCCGCCACCGGCGGTCACGACCGTGCCGCCGGCCGCGCCGCTCAATGCGGCGGTGCCGGGACAGGGTGTGCTGTCGCTGACCGCGAAATACGGCAAGGACTCGGCCCCGATCACCAGCGGCCTGGTCTGGCGTGTCTTCGCCGACCGTCCCGACGAGAACGGCACGTTCAAGCTGATCCGTGAGGACCGCAACGCCACGCCCAACATCGTGCTGCCGCCCGGCAACTACGTCGTGCACGTCGCGTTCGGGCTCGTCAGCGCGGTGCGCACCGTCAGCCTGAAGGCCGAGACCGACCGCGAATCCTTCGTGCTGCCGGCGGGCGGCCTGCGCATCGAGGGCCGCGTCGGCACCAGCCGCATTCCGCAGAACCAGATCTCGTTCGCGATCTACAAGGGCAGCCAGTTCGAATCCGGCGAGCGCGCCTCGCTGGTGCCGAACGTCGCGGCCGGCGACGTCGTGCTGCTGCCGGAGGGCACCTACTACATCATCTCCAACTATGGCGATGCGAACTCGGTGGTGCGCTCGGACATCCGCGTCCAGGCCGGCAAGCTCACCGACGTCACCATCACCCATCGCGCCGCCGTCATCACGCTCAAGCTCGTCAGCGACAGGGGCGGCGAGGCGCTCGCCAACACCGCCTGGTCGGTGCTGACCCCCGGCGGCGACGTCATCAAGGAGTCGATCGGCGCCTTCCCGCGCGTCGTGCTCTCCGAGGGCGAATACCGCGCCATCGCCAAGAACGAGGGCAAGGTCTACGAGCGCGGCTTCAACGTCGTCAACGGCGTCGACGGCGAGGTCGAAGTCGTCGCGCGCTGATCCCGGGTGAGGGGGGCCGCGAGTCGCCCTGCCGATATCGCGTTAGATCTCTCCACATCGTCATTGCGAGCGCAGCGAAGCAATCCAGAGTCCCTCCGCGGATCGATTCTGGATTGCTTCGCTGCGCTCGCAATGACGAGGAGGGGACGTCACTTCCGATACCGCAGCGCCTCCACCAGCACGGCAAACGCCGGGGTCGGCTGCCGCCGGCTCGGGTAATAGAGGTGATAGCCCGCGAACGGTGCGCACCAGTCGGAGAGCACGCGGACCAGTTGGCCGTCAGCGATCTCCCGCTTCACCAGATCGTCCGGGATATAGGCAAGGCCAAGCCCCGCCAGCACCGCATTCATCCTGAGCAGGCCGGTGTTGAACACGAGCTGGCCGTCGACCCGCACCTTCATGGTGCGGCCGCGCTTCTCGAACTCCCAGGCATAGAGTCCGCCATAGGTCGGCAGGCGCAGGTTGATGCAATTGTGCTCGGTGAGATCCTGCGGCCGCTTCGGCTTGCCCCGTGCGGCGAAATAGGCAGGTGAGCCCACGACCGCCATGCGCATCTCCGGCCCGATCCGCACTGCGATCATGTCCTTGGCGACCTGCTCGCCGAGCCGCACGCCGGCATCGTAACGCTCGGCGACGATATCGGTGAGGCCGTAGTCGACGACGAGCTCGACCTTGATATCAGGGTAGCGCGGCAGCAGCTTGGCGAGCGCCGGCCACAGGATGGTCTGCGCCGAATGTTCGCCGCTGGTGATGCGGACGGTGCCGGCCGGCGTCTCGCGCAGCGCGGTCAGCGCCGACAGCTCCGCATCGATCTCCGCAAAGCGTGGCCCGATATTGCGCAGCAGGCGCTCGCCGGCTTCCGTCGGCGCGACGCTGCGGGTGGTGCGGGTGAGCAGCCGCAGGCCGAGCCGCTCCTCCAGCGCGCGCACGGTGTGGCTGAGCGCGGATTGCGACACGCCGAGCTGGGCGGCCGCGCGGGTGAAGCTGCGCTCGCGGGCGACCGCGAGGAAGGCGAGGAGGTCGTTGACGTTGCTGCGCGCCATTCATGAATCCGGATCATGAGTACATGCCGGTTTTATCACCTAATCGCAGGCTCGCGCGCGACCTAAATTCGCAGCCGGACGAGATTTCAAGGAGAACTGCGATGCAGATGCGCAAACTGGGCAAGAGTGGTCTGGAGGTCTCGGCGCTTGGCCTCGGCTGCATGGGACTGAGCTATGGCTATGGCCCGGCGACGGAGACCTCGCAGGCGATCGCGCTGATCAGGACCGCCTTCGCGCGCGGCGTCACCTTCTTCGACACCGCCGAGGCCTATGGCCCCTTCGTCAATGAGGAGCTTTTGGGCGAAGCGCTGGCGCCATTCCGCGACAAGGTCGTGATCGCCACCAAGTTCGGCTTCAAGGGCGGCAAGGTCGAAGACGGGCTCGACAGCCGGCCAGCCAACGTCAAGGCGGTGGCGGAGGCCGCCTTGAAGCGGCTGAAGACCGACCGCATCGACCTGTTCTATCAGCACCGCGTCGATCCCGACGTGCCGGTCGAGGACACCGCGGGCGCGGTGAAGGACCTGATCCGCGACGGCAAGGTCCTGCATTTCGGCCTGTCGGAGGCGGGCGCGCAAACCATCCGCCGCGCCCATGCGGTGCAGCCCGTGACCGCATTGCAAAGCGAATATTCGCTGTGGTGGCGCGAGCCGGAGCAGGAGATCCTGCCGACGCTGGAAGAACTCGGCATCGGCTTCGTTCCCTTCAGCCCGCTCGGCAAGGGCTTCCTGACCGGTGCGATCACCGAAAGCACGACGTTCGACAAGAGCGACTTCCGCAACATCGTACCGCGCTTCTCATCCAGCGCACGAAAATCGAACCAGACCCTGGTCGATCTGCTCGGCGAGATCGCCGCGGCGAAGAAAGTGACGCCGGCGCAGATCGCGCTGGCCTGGTTGCTGGCGCAGAAGCCGTGGATCGTGCCGATCCCCGGCACCACCAAGCTGCACCGGCTCGAGGAGAATGTCGGCGCCGCCGCGGTGACGCTGTCGGAGGCGGATCTTGCTGCCATTGCGGCGGTGCTGGCCAAGGTCGCGGTGCAGGGCGATCGCTATCCTGCGCATCTCCAGGCGCGAGTCGGCCGCTGACATCTCGCATCAACGCCCGGTGAGCGTTCGCTTACCGGGCGTTCTCGTCCTGTGTTCGGATTTGAATACCTCTGTCAGCGCTATCATGCGTCCGCAGAACACCGGAAACATCGGCTTATTCCACAGGCGTCGCGACTTCGTCACAGCCGGTGCAAGATACGTGTTTCCGATAATCAATTTTATTCTCTTTCCATCCCGCTGCGTTATATGTCGGGCATCCGTCTAACGGGGGAGGCCGGAGCAGGCGTGCGCGCTTGCGAGACCGGCAGGAGCAGGGGACCAAGCCCGTCGGCATGTTCGAAGTGATCCTCACCAGGCGTAAGCGGTTTGGCTGGCGATGGCAGGTGTGCGACCAGTCCGGCAAGATATTTGCCGACGGGTTCGAGCGCACCCGGCCGTCCGCCAAGTATCATGGCGAGCGCGCATTGTTCTTCCTGTTGTCGCAGGCCTACTTGCGCAACCGCTCGGCGGCATCCAGCGAGGATTAGCCGCGTCCGTCGTTCCGTAGCCCGGGTGAGCGAAGCGATGCCCGGGACAGCGTCGGCAAGATCCCGGATGTCGCTTCGCTGATCCGGACGACAAGATCAGACATCGACCACCAGCTTGCCCTTCGCCGCATGATCCCTGATCAGCGCATAGGCCTCGCCAACGCTCTCGAGCGTGAAGCGCCTGGCATCGACCAGCGGCACGAGCTTGCCGTCTTCAACCAGGCGCGTCGCCTCGCTCATGATCTCTCCGTGATGCGCGCGGCCTTCGCCCGTCAGCAGCGGCAGCAGCGTGAACACGCCGGAATAGGTGGCGGCGCGGAACGACAGTGGCGCCAGCGCATGCGTGCCCCAGCCGAGTGCGCTCACGACATGACCGAAGCGGCGCACGGCCGCGAAGGAGGCGTCGAGCACCTTGCCGCCGACGGTGTCGTAGACGATGTCGAAGCCGCGGCCGCCGGTGTGCTCCGCAACGTAAGCCTCGACCGAGGTGTCGCGGTCGATGAAGACAGCGCCAAAGCCTTCGATCGTGGCGCGCTGCGACGCTGAGCCCGTCGCGAACACATCTGCTCTGAACGCGCGCGCGATCTGGATCGCGACATGGCCGACGCCGCCGGCGCCGCCATGGATCAACACCTTCTGGCCGGCCTTCAGGGACGCGCGGTCGATCAGGCCTTCCCAGGCCGTGATGAAGATCAGCGGCAGCGCTGCCGCCTCGCGCATGCTGAGATTGGCAGGCTTGGGTGCCAGCAGGTCGGCATCTACGGCTGCGTATTCGGCGAGCGATCCCGGCACGCCACCGACGCCGCCAGTCATGCCATACACTTCATCGCCCGGTTTGAACCGCGAGACGTCGCGCCCGATCTGTTCGATCACGCCGGCGAGATCGAGGCCGAGAATGGCAGGCAGCGGATGGCGCGCATGCGCCGCGGAGCCTGCATGGATCTTGGTGTCGAGCGGATTGACGCCGCTCGTGCGCACCCGGACCAGCACCTCGCGCGGGCCGATCGCGGGCGTGGAGATGGTTGAGAGCCGCAGCGGCGCGTTGTGGGCTTCCAGAATGGCCGCGCGCATCGTCGATGGTCTCGTCATGATTGTCTTGCTCCGTTGTCGGCCTCCAATATGCCCATGATTTTTTGCATGGGAAGAAACGAGGATGTACGATCGTCGTGCATTTTTGTATGAGGGCCTCCGATGGACTGGAGCGATCTGCGCGTCTTCCTGGCGATTGCGCGCGAAGGCACGCTGGGGGCGGCCGCGCGAAAAATCGGCCAGACCCAGCCGACGATGGGCCGGCGGCTTCGTGCGCTCGAGGCCGCGCTCGGCCAGACGCTGTTCCAGCGCACTGCCGACGGCTTTGTCCTGACCGACGAGGGCACCGCCGTGCTGCGTCATGCGGAGCGGATCGAGGAGGAGGCGCTGGCGCTGGAGCGGCATGCGACCGGCGCGGAGACGCAGCTCGACGGCTTGCTGCGCCTGTCGTCGTCGGACTGGTTCGGGACGGTGATACTCTCGCCGGTGATCGCGGCCTTCGGCAAGCGTCACCCCAAGGTGACTGTCGAGCTCCTGACCGACGCGCGCCTCTACAGCCTGCCGCGCCGCGAGGCCGATCTCGTCTTCCGCATCAAGCCGTTCAGTGAGCCCGAGGTGATCTCGCGAAAGCTGCTTCACATTCCCTACGCGCTCTACGGCAAGAAAGGCAGCAAGCCGCCGCGCGCCGGCGACGGCAGCGGCGTCCGCGTCGTCACCATGAACGCCGAATTCGCCGACATGCCCGATGCAGTGTGGCTGAAGCGCGTGCTGCCGAGGGCGGAAATCGCCTCGCGCAGCAATAACCGCCAGGCGCAGGCCGAACTCTGCGCCGGCGGCGGCGGATTGGCCGTGCTGCCGCGTCCGCTCGGCGACCGCGACCGCCGCCTCGTCGCGCTCGACATCGGCATGGTCCCGCCCGGCCGCGACACTTTTGTTGGCTATCACCGCGACCTGAGGCGCCTGGCGCGCTTGCGCGCGCTGCTCGATCTCGTGATTGAGAAGTTGGCATGACGGTTTCGTAGCCCGGGTGAGCGAAGCGACACCCGGGACCATTCGTGCCGCGAGTCCCGGATGTCGCTTCGCTCATCCGGGCTACAACACCTTGCGTTGCCCGACGGGCAAGACACGCAAGATGCCGGTCAACGCGCGGCGGCGAAAATATTCCACTTTACCGAAATTCGGAATTGGCGGATAGTGCGCGCACTCCGGCCCAAGGAAGAGGGGCGTATCGCGATCGTCACGAACGCGGGCCGGGCGGCGGTGGACGTGGGTCACATCGGCGCGAAACGCATCGCAGGGCGGGCAACCGTGAGCGAGACCATCGCGCGCACGACCGGTGTGATCGGCGTACGGCCAAATCGTGTCGTCCTGGCGCCCGGGGTCTGTGCGCCAAGTCTTGCGGTGATGGGTGTGGTCCGACCGGACCGCGCGCATCAGCCATCCGCAGGGCGACGGGGGCAATAGTGCATCGCTCCCCGGGGAGAGCACGATATAAGCCGTTCCAACCATCGCGCAGGGAAGGCCGGGATGTCCCCGGTTGCCCTGTTTCCCGCTGTGCATCGTAGCGCAATCCGCGTTTGGCATGGCGGCCAATGGGAGCCAACCGGCTCCCGGCCTTCCCTGCGCCCTCTTTCATCTGAGGGTGGAGCGACGAAGCAAAGCTCGGGCGAGACAAGCCGCGAGGATGCGAAGGTGTGTCTGCGATGGGAATACGAATTGAGCGACGCTATCACCACATACTCCGTCATTGCGAGCGCAGCGAAGCAATCCAGAATCTTTCCGCGGAGGGACTCTGGATTGCTTCGCTGCGCTCGCAATGACGGTGTTGATGCAGTTTGCGCCTGCTATCTCCAACGTCGTCCTGGCGAAAGCCAGGACCCATGACCCCGGTCAGCGTTGTCGAAGCGCGATGTGGCAATACCGTTCGCAGCAACCAAGTTCGGTGGTTCTGGGTCCTGGCTTTCGCCAGGACGACAGGCAACAGCGCGATGACTTCGCGCAGCCCGCAAAAACAAAACCGTCATAGTCTCTAACGGCTACTAACCAACGCCTGACTTAAAACTGTCATAATCGCCGAATGGAACCTGCGCCCGCGCGCTCTTTACACGCCATTAAGTGCACCTGCATTGGATGCCCCTCGGAAAGTGCGTTGGGGACTGCGATGAGTGCCGCGAAGAAGATGCCGGGAAAACCGGCCGCCGAAATGTTTGACGACATCCCGGTGCTTCAGCGCAAATGGCGCGCCGCGTTGAAGCCGGGCGAACGGCTGCCGCGCTACGAGGACGTGATGCTCGGCAGCCTCGGCCGGCTCGCCGACCATATCGCGCTGCTCAAGAACGACGGCGCGCTCGAACTGTCGCGCAGCGGGCGCTACGTGCAGAAATGGCTGGGCGAGGAGCGCTGGGACATCCCCGTCGCCGAGCTCTCGCCCGATTGCGCCACGGCGCTGTCGGAAGCGGCGGCGAGCGCGCTTGCGAACGGACGGCCGCACCAGGCGAGCGCGCATTGCGTGCGCGATGGCATGGTCAGGACCTACGATGTGCTGGCGCTGCCGACCGCCTCGCGCTGGGGCGCGACGCTGGTCGGCGCCTATGTCAACGAGCGCGGCGCGCAATACAATCTGCTGGATGCGATTTTCGCCTCGACCGACGACGCGGTGATCTCGCTGGCGACGCTGCGCGATGCCGGCGGCAAGCCGTTCGATCTCCAGATCGTGCATCACAACCAGAGCGCCGCCACGCTGCTGAAGGTCGCAAGTGCCGGCCTGCTGTGGCGCCGGATCGGCGAGGGCAGCACGCTGCTGGCCGCGCCCGACATCATGGAATTCCTGCTCAAGGCCGTCTGCGGCGGCCGCGGCGAACAGCTCGAGATCGAGCACGATGGCCGGCATCTCCGGCTCAGCGCCACCGCCTTCGCCGACGTGCTCTCGCTGACGATCTCCGACGTCACCGCGTTGAAACGGCGCGACGCCTCGTTCCGCCTGCTGTTCGACAACAACCCGATGCCGATGTGGGTGTTCGACGCCGAGACCAAGCAGTTCCTCGGCGTCAACGATGCCGCGGTCCAGCATTACGGCTACAGCCGCGCCGTCTTCCTGCGCATGAAGCTGCACGAGATCTGGCCGGAGGACGAGTGGGACAGCCACGCCGAAGCGCTCGATCGCGTCGGCGACACCTATCACTCCTCGCGCAACTGGCGGCACCTGCGTGCCGACGGCAGCGAGATCGAGGTGCTCACCTTCGGCCGCCGCGTCGCCTTCGACGACCGCGACGGCTATCTGGTCGCGGTGGTCGACATCACCGAACGGCGCAAGGCCGAGGCACGCATCGCCCACATGGCGCACCATGACGGGCTCACCGACCTGCCGAACCGCGAATATTTCCAGGAGCGCCTCAGGCAGGCGCTCGACCAGGCCGGCGGAAAGCGGGTCGGGGTGCTCTACATCGATCTCGACCTGTTCAAGAACATCAACGATTCCTTCGGGCATCCGGCGGGCGACCGCCTGTTGAAGGAGGTCGCCGAGCGCCTGACCACCGCGGTCCGCGGCGCCAATCTCGCGGCCCGGCTCGGCGGCGACGAGTTCGCCGTGATTCTGGCGGCCGACGTCTCGCCGAACGAGGCCAGCGCCTGCGCGACCCTGCTGATCGACATGCTGAAGTCGCCATACGAGATCGACGGCCAGGAGATGGTGATCGGCGCCAGCATCGGCATCGCGCTCTCGCCCGGCGACGGCGTGACGTCGGAGGAGTTGATGCGCAACGCCGACATGGCACTGTACCGCGCCAAATCCGACGGCGGCGGCGTGCACCATTTCTTCGAGCGCGAGATGGATCTCCAGGCGCAGAAGCGCCGCGACATGGAGCTCGATCTGCGCCGCGCCTTTGCCAATGGCGAGTTCGAGCTGCACTATCAGCCGCTGGTGTCGATCGCCTCCGATCGCATCTCCGGCTTCGAGTCGCTGCTGCGCTGGCGTCATCCCGACAAGGGCATGATCTCGCCGGCGGAGTTCATCCCGGTCGCCGAGGACATCGGCCTGATCACCCAGCTCGGCGAATGGGTGCTGCGCGAGGCTTGTGCCGAGGCGGTGAAATGGCCCGTCGACGTCAAGGTCGCGGTCAATCTGTCGCCGGCGCAATTCCGCAGCCGCAACCTGGTCCAGGTCGTGATCTCGGCGCTGGCCCAGTCCGGCCTGTCGCCGAAGCGACTCGAACTGGAGATCACCGAGTCGATCTTCCTGGCCGAGACCGATGCCAATCTCGCGATCCTGCATCAGCTGCGCGAGCTCGGCGTCGGCATCTCCATGGACGATTTCGGCACCGGCTATTCCAGCCTCAGCTATCTCCGCAGCTTCCCCTTCGACAAGATCAAGATCGACCGCTCCTTCGTCAAGGACCTGGCGCAGCGGCCCGATTGCGTCGCGATCGTGCGCGCGATCTCCGGCCTCGGCCGCAGCCTCAACATCACCACGACCGCGGAAGGCGTCGAGACCGAGGACCAGCTCGACTGGCTCCGCGCCGAGGGCTGCAACGAGGTGCAGGGCTTTCTGTTCAGCGCGGCGCGGCCCGCCGCCGAGATCGCAAAGCTGCTGGCCGATTTCGGCCAGCGCGCCTCACGGGCGGCGTAGCTCCGGCGGAAAGGTGCCGTAGATCAGTTCCCTGAAGGCAGGCGTGATGCGGCTGCGCTCGTTCTGGGTCTGCTGCATCATCAGGTAGACCATGTCGAGCTTGGGATCGACGCCGAAATAGGTGCCGCTGCCACTGTCCCATTTCAACTCGCCGATCGAGCCCGGCGGCGGCGGCTTCGCATTGCCGGGATCGGTACGCACCGCAAGGCCGTAGCCATAACCGAAGCCGTCGCCCGGGAAATAGAAATAGTCGCGACCGACGCCGGAGCCGGGCCCGATGTGATCGGTCGTCATGGCCTTGAACGCGGCGGGGCTGAGGTAGCGCTTGCCCTCGAACTCGCCGCCGTTGAGCAGCATCTGCGAGAAGCGCTGATAGTCGGTGACGGTCGAGAGCAGGCCGCCGCCGCCGGACTGCCATTCGGGATGATCGAGGCGGTCACGCTCGGCGGCGAGCAGGATGAAATCGTTCGGCAGCGGCCGCGCCATCCGCGCAAGCTCGTCCTCCGTCGCCAGCGTGAATTTGGTGCTGCTCATTCCGAGCGGGTCGAGGATGCGCTGCTTCAGGAAATCGTACAGCGTCTGGCCCGAGATGATCTCGATGATGGCGCCGAGCACGTCGGTGGAATGGCCGTAGCGCCACAGCGTTCCCGGCTGCCGCGCCAGCGGCAGCTTCGCGATCCGGTCGGCAAATTCCCTGTTGTTGAATTGGCCTTCGAAGATGTTGGCCGCCTTGTAGGCCTGCTCGACCCATTTGCCGCCGATATAGTCGTAGCTGATGCCCGAAGTGTGCCGCAGCAGATCCTCGATGTTGACAGGGCGGACCGGCGGCACGAGGTCGAGCTCCAGCTTGCCGTCCGGCTTGGTGATCTCGAGGCCCACCTTGGTGTCGGCAAAGAGCGGGATGTATTTCGACACGGGGTCGGCGAGCGCAAGCTTGCCCTCGTCGATCAGCATCATCGCGCCAAGGCACGTGATCGGCTTGGTCATCGAGTGGATGGCGAAGATCGTGTCCGGCGTCATGGCGAGGCCGGTCCGGACATCGCGCACGCCGAACGTCTTGAGGTAGACCGGCTTGCCGTGCTGCTGGACCAGGATGACCGCGCCCGGCAACCGGCCGCTTCCCACCTCGTTGTCAAAAAACGCCGTGATGCGGTCGAGTCCATCCGCCGACGGGGCAGGGATGTCGGCGGCGCGGCCCCGCGCCGCGGTGCCGGCGAGCAGCGCGGCCCCGACCAGAAATTCGCGACGCTTCATCCGGGCTTCCTCCCTCACCGGGAACAAAGCCGCAAGACGTCGAAGGCGTCAACAAGACATCGATTAAAAACGCGTCACGATTTCCGAAAGGAACGGTCGCGGACGGTCCTCGCTCGGCTTGGTCGGCTTGCCGATATGGATGAAGCCGGCGAGCTTTTCGTCCGGCTTGAGGCCGAGGCCGTCGAGCACGTCGCGATCGAAGGCGAACCAGCCGGTCAGCCAGCAGGCGCCGTAGCCGAGTGCGGTCGCGGCCGTGACGATGTTCATGGCGCTGGCACCCGCCGACAATTCCTGCTCGAAGGCCGGCACCTTCGGATGCGGCCTGGTGAAGCTGACGATGCCGATCACGAGCGGGGCATCGGTGAGCCGCTTCCGCTCGATCTCGACATCGGCCGCCGGTGCACCGGGGTTCTTCCGCGCAAAGACCTTTGCGATCACCTCGCCGGCGCGCTGGCGCGCATCGCCTTCGAAAATGATGAAGCGCCAGGGGGCGAGCTTGCCGTGGTCGGGCACGCGCGCGCCGATGGTGAGGATCGTCTCGAGCTCGGCCGCCGAAGGGCCGGGCCCGGTCATCTCGCGCGGCTTGACCGAGCGGCGGGTCTTCAGGAGTTCGATGGCGTCGGGCACTGCGATATCCTCTTCAGCTGGTCGTCGGGCGTGCCATGCGGAGATAAGCATGCACGCCCGCAACCGGAAGCGAATTTAGATCGATTTCAGGGATCAGGCCGCGCCCCGTGCCCGGACGACGTCCGGCGGGGTGGCTTCCTCGACCAGCGCGGCGATCGCCTCCGCCGTCGTCATCACCTTCTGGCCGTCGCTGCCGAGGCGGCGGACGGAGACCGAATGCGTCTCGGCCTCCTTCTTGCCGACCACGAGCAGTGCCGGGATCTTGGCCAGCGAGTGCTCGCGGACCTTGTAGTTGATCTTTTCGTTGCGCAGGTCGATCTCGACCCGAAGCCCAGCGCGCCGGGCCTGCTCCAGGACCTGCTTGGCGTACTCGTCGCCTTCGGAGGTGATGGTCGTCACCACGGCCTGCACCGGCGACAGCCAGAGCGGGAAGTTGCCGGCATAGTGCTCGATCAGGATGCCGATATAGCGCTCCATCGAGCCGCAGATCGCGCGATGCACCATCACCGGCGGCTTCTTGCCGCCGTCGTGGTCGATGTAGAACGCACCGAACCGCTCCGGCAGGTTGAAGTCGACCTGCGTGGTGCCGCACTGCCAGTCGCGGCCGATGGCATCGCGCAGCACGTATTCGAACTTCGGGCCGTAGAAGGCACCTTCGCCCGGATTGATCTCGGTCTTGATGTGGTTGTTCTGCGACTGGATCTCGCGCAGCACCGTCGCCATCACGCGCTCGGCGTGATCCCACATCGCATCCGTGCCGACGCGCTTGTCGGGCCGGGTCGACAGTTTCACGGTGAGATCGCCGGTGAAGCCGAAATCCGCGTAGGTCGACAGGATGAGATCGTTGATCTTCAGGCATTCCTCGGCGAGCTGGTTCTCGGTGCAGAAGATGTGCGCGTCGTCCTGGGTGAAGCCGCGCACGCGCATCAGGCCATGCATGGCGCCGGACGGCTCATAGCGATGCACCACGCCGAACTCGGCAAGCCGCAAGGGCAGGTCGCGGTAGCTCTTCAGGCCGTGCTTGAAGATCTGGACATGGCCCGGGCAGTTCATCGGCTTCAGCGCGAACCAGCGCTTGTCCTCGGCCTCGTCGCCGGCCGACTGTGCCGCGAACATGTTTTCGCGGTACCAGCCCCAATGGCCCGAGGTCTCCCACAAGACCTTGTCGAGGATCTGCGGCGCGTTGACCTCGCTGTAATCGCCGGTCAGGCGGCGGCGCATATAGGCGATCAGCTGCTGGAAGATGGTCCAGCCCTTCGGATGCCAGAACACGACGCCCGGACCTTCCTCCTGGAAGTGGAAGAGGTCGAGCTCGCGCCCGAGCTTGCGATGGTCGCGCTTTTCGGCCTCCTCGATCTGCTTGAGGTAGGCGTCGAGATCGTCCTGCTTGGCGAAGGCCGTGCCGTAGATGCGGGTCAGCATCGGATTGTTGGAATCGCCGCGCCAATAGGCGCCGGCCACCTTCATCAGCTTGAAGGCATTGCCGACCTTGCCGGTCGAGGTCATGTGCGGACCGCGGCACAGGTCGAACCAGTCGCCCTGGTAATAGATCTTGATCGGCTCGTTGCCGGGAATGGCGTCGACCAGCTCGACCTTGAAGGCCTCGCCCTTGTCGCGGAACACCTGCTTGGTCTTTTCGCGATCCCAAACCTCTTTCGTAAAGGGTTTGTCGCGCGCGATGATCTCGCGCATTTTCTTCTCGATCGCGGCAAAGTCTTCCGGCGTGAACGGCTCGTTGCGGAAGAAGTCGTAATAGAAGCCGTTCTCGATCACCGGGCCGATGGTGACCTGGGTGCCCGGCCACAGCGTCTGCACGGCTTCGGCGAGCACGTGCGCGCAGTCGTGGCGGATCAGCTCGAGCGCGCGCGGATCGTCGCGGTTGATCAGCTCGATCCTGGCATCGGCTTCGATGGGATCGTCGAGGTCGGCGACGACGCCGTCGAGCGCCATCGCGACCGTGCGCTTGGCCAGCGACGGCGAGATGCCCTTGGCGATCTCGAGCCCGGTGATGCTCTTGTCGTATTCGCGCCGGGCGCCGTCGGGGAAGGTGAGGGTGACTTTGGGCGCGGGGTTCACGGGCTTTAGATTGCTGAGGCTGTATTGGAAGCCGGATTCGGATTTGGGCTGGTCGGTCATTGCTTTTCTCCTGAGGCTCACTCCTGCGAACGAGCGCAGGTAAGCGGGAACGAGCGATATATCAGGCGATTCGGCCTGCGCAATCCGGCATTTCCAAGAAAGTGGCACGCAAAAGTTGCGACCTTGCACCGACTATTTCGAGCGGCGGCCTTTAACCGGCGGCAATCCCGCTCTACATGCACTTGCATGCAAAAATCTGCCGCCGCCGGCCGTTTCGCGCCAACCGCCCTGATGCTTGGCAATCTCGTCACCGGCTGTTCGGTGCTGGCGCCGGCGGGAATGCTGCCGGAATTGTCCGCCGGGCTCGGCATCAGCATCCACGCGGCCGGGCTCCTGATCACCTTCGGCGCGATCACGCTGTGCATCGGCTCGCCGCTGACGGCCTGGCTCACGAGCCGCATCGAACGGCGGACGCTGCTTGCGACGACGCTGGCGGTGCTCGCCTTCGGCAATCTCGCCTCGGCGTTTGCGCCCGACTATGCGAGCCTCCTCGTCATCCGCCTGGTGATGCTCGCGGTCGGCGCGCTGTATACGCCGCAGGCGGCCGGCACGGCGGCGCTGATCGTGCCGGTGGAGCGGCGCGGCAGCACCATTGCCTATATCTTTCTCGGCTGGTCGCTCGCCGCCGCCGTTGGCCTGCCGCTGATCACCTTCATTGCCAGCCGCTACGGCTGGCGCGCGGCCTATGGCGGGATCGGCGCGCTCGGCTGCATCAGCTTCCTGTTGTTGCTGCTGCGCCTGCCTGCCGGACTGAAGGGCACGCCGGTAGACCTGAAGACCTGGAGCGCGGTCGGCCGCAGCAGGACGGTTCTGCTGCTGCTCGCGATCACTATGCTGCAAATGTCCGGGCAGTTCGTGGTGTTCACCTTCATGGGCCCGCTGCTCAAGAAGCTGACCGGGGCGGGGCCGGACGCAATCGGCATGGTGTTCGGCATCTACGGCCTCTGCGGTTTCCTCGGCGTCGTGATCGCGACCCGCATCGTCGATACCTGGGGGCCCTATCGCACCTCGCTGCTGTTCACCTGCCTGCTGCTTGCGGGCATCACGGGCTGGGCGCTCGGCGCCGGCACGCTCACCCTGATGGCGGGTGCCGTCGCGATCTGGGGCCTCGGCTTTGCCTCGACCAATTCGATGCAGCAGGTGCGGCTGGTCGCGGCAGCGCCGCCACTTGCGTCCGCCACCGTCGCGCTCAACACCTCCGTCCTCTATATCGGCCAGGCGGTCGGCTCCGCCATCGGCGGATTGCTGTTCGCCCGCGAGCTCCTGCATCCGCTCGGCTTCGTTGCGGTCGGCTTCGTCGTGCTGGCGCTGGTCCTGGTGATGCTGACCCGGCCCCGGCCGGCTGCCGCCGCGGCCTGATCCCCGTTTTCGTGCCTGCAAGGTCCTTGGCAAACCGCGCGCGGGAGCGCTAGAACGCCGGTCATGGGGACCAAAGAGAGTTGACTGAGATGAGGATGATTCTGGCGGTTGCCGCGGTGCTCTATTCAGCCTCCGCGTTTGCGCAAGCCGACAAGCCACCGATGGTCGGGGACAAGCCGCTGGTGCAGGTCAAGCCGAAGGCGACCAAAGCAGGGACCAAGGAGGCCGCAGCCAAGCCGGCCGCGGCGCCGAAGGGCAAGCCGCAATCGATCGCCGCGCGGCTGCAGGCCTGCCTCGACCTCGACGACGGCACCAAGGACCGCCTCAATTGCTACGACGCCGTGATTCCGCCGGCGCCGAAGCCGAAGCCGGCGAAGGCCAAGGGCTACGCCGATTGCCGTTTCTTCAAGGAAGAGGACGAGCGGCTGGCCTGCTTCAACGGTTTTGCCGAGAGCATTCCGAAGCTGCCCAAGAGCTGAACGTCAAGACCTGAAGCTCGCGACCTTGGAGCCGGACGGCTAGTCGCCGATCCGGTTCAGCACGGCCCTGAAGGCAACGCCCGGCACTTGCAGCGCGCTGCCTTCGAATTCCGCCGCGTCGCCGTCCTCGCGGCCGGTGAGCGTCAGCGTGACGCGGTCGATGCCGAACAGCCCCTTGAAGGACGGGTCGTCGTTGTAGCGCTGGGTCGAGATCTTGACCTTGATCGTGTCGCCTTCGCCCGTATAGGTGCCCATGAAGGCGAAGGCGGAATTGCCGCCGCGCATTTTGCCATCCATCACATAGACGACGCCGCAGCCGGTCCCGTGAACCGTGTGGAAGTCGACCTTGTACAATCCCTGACGCACGACCTGTCCCCGCAGAAATTCCAAATCCAACTTGGCCGGCAAACTATGATCGTTGCCAGCGGAAACAATCCGGTGGCGCCCGGGGATGCCGGCCATCAACATCAGATTTTGATCACGGCTTGAGAGAATTGCGGGCAGCGCACCGAAATACCGGCTGGCGCAATGTCGGGACTATCGGTTCGATGCCGATGGGGTGGTCGCCGCCACGCGCGTCAGCGCCAGCGCCGGCGTTGCCGACATCTTCACCAGCACGTCCTTGAGCGGATGTTGCGTCCACGCGCGGTTCACGTAGTCGCGATGGGTGATGCCGTCGCCGGTCTCGACGAACACCACGCTGCCGGGACGCAAGGGGCCGTCCATGTCCTCGGAGACGCTGATGCCCTTCTGCCTGAGCATGCTCATCAACTCGCGGTCACGCCGTGCGGTGTAGCGGGTGTAGGAGCTGACGAAGAAGCCGGAGCGGTGACTCTCGATCCAGGAGGCGAACTTGTCCATTTCGCCATAGACGGCGTCGAGCAGCACGACGCCGCGGACGCGCTCGCTGATGCCGCCGACCTCGAGGCTCCAGGCCGTCGGCAGGAAGCCGCCGCTATAGCCGACGATGACGATCGGCATGTTGGCGAAGGCACGCGCGCTGTTGGGATCGCCGGTGAGGCGGGCGAGGTGGCTCGCCGATTCATCCATGAAGCGCTTGAGGCCGCCCGCCTGCCAGAATTTTCCGGCGCTGGAATCGGCGGCATCGACGGCCATCTGCGGCGCAAGCAGGATGGCATTGGCGCCGGAATCGGTGATCTGGTGCGGCACCAGCTGCCGGTCGCGCACATCTCGCTCCAGCGTCGCGCCATTGCCGTGGAAGAACACCACGATCACGCCCGGCTTGCGGACGTCGAAATGCTCGGGCACGTGCACCAGCACGCGGCTGTCGCTGTAGGTCTCGTCCTGCCAGTAGACGCGCCCCGAATAGCTGCGGTGGCCGCGGCGGTCGCCCTTGGAGATGTTGAGGAACGGCGCGTCGGAGGCAGGGTTGTTGCCGAAATAGGGGAAGGCCGACGACTTCATGCTGACGAGCGTCGTCAGGTCTTCGCGGGGCGGACGCTGGTAGGGCACCTGCGGTGCGAGCGAGGCGACCTTATAGGGTGCCTGCTCCGGCTGTGGCTGCTGCTGCACGGCGCGCTTGGGCGAGAAATCCGACATCTGCCGTTGCAGGAAGCTCTCGCCCGCCGAGGGGAAGCGCTCCTTGAACTGCGGGGCGGGGAAGCGATCCTCGAACGTGTCGCCGCTCGCAACCTGCGGATTGGTCTTGGCGACGACCTGGACATTGGCCTGCGAGTTCGCCGCGAGCGCCGCCGTATTCGGCGCGTTGCCGCATTGAACCAGTGTGAGCGAGAGCGGCACCAAGGCTGAGATCAGGCCGATCCGGAGCGCACGACCGCGCCCATCGGACGGCGTCCGATGGGCACGAATGTCAGCTCTCATTTTCTTCGGAACGGCCCCGACCATCCACCCATGACCCCAAGTCATGACCACAAGCCCAGCGGCTAATCTTGAGACAATTGAGCCGACTGGCGTTTAGGCGACGTTAAGTGTCCGGAGAAACTTCCCCACATCCGGAACGCTCAAAGGGACCATGCAATCGTGTCGTGATTGTGGGGATCGGAAACGGGATTCTCCGGTGTTTATCGTCCGGGACCATGCTTAAATGGTGCTTTGATACCTATTTCCCTTGCCTCATTTAACCCTTGTTAACCCTGCTTGAATTGACTGACCAAACTGCACGATGCTTCCCACGAGGCGTGAGGCCTGAGGTTAAGGACCCCGATGACGGCATCAGATGCGGGAACTGCGCCATGGACTGGCCGGCTGACCGGAAGGGGGGCGGGCGTTTCCGTTCTGGTCGCGACCGCCATCGTCGTTGCCGACATGATCGGGGTCGGCGTCTTCACCAGCCTCGGCTTCCAGGTCAAGGACATCCCGTCCGGCTTCTCGATCCTGCTGCTGTGGAGCGTCGGCGGCATCGTCGCGTTGTGCGGGGTGTTCTCGTACAGCGAGTTAGGGGCGATGTTCCCGCGCTCGAGCGGCGAATACAATTTCCTCGGCCGCGCCTATCATCCCGCCTTCGGCTTTCTCGCCGGCTGGGTCTCGGCGACGGTGGGCTTTGCCGCGCCGGTCGCGCTCGCCGCGATGGCCTTCGGCGAATATGCCAAATCGGTCTTCCCAGACCTGCCGCCGATCCCGCTCGCCATCGGCGTGGTGTGGCTGGTTTCGCTCGTGCAACTGACCGGCGTCAGGCACTCCTCGACCTTCCAGTTGATCTCGACCATCCTGAAGGTCGTGCTGATCGTCGCCTTCCTGGTCGCCGGCTTCATCATCGGCGTGCCGCAGCCGATCGCCTTCACGCCGCAGCCGGGCGACCTCGCGCACATCGTCAGCGCGCCCTTCGCGATCGGCCTCGTCTTCGTGATGTACTCGTTCTCGGGCTGGAATGCGGCGACCTATATCATCGGCGAGATGAACATGCCGCAGCAGAACCTGCCGCGCGCGCTGCTCGCGGGCACGCTGATCGTGCTCGTGCTGTATGTCGCACTGAACGCGGTGTTTCTCTACTCGACGCCGGTCGGCGCGCTCGCCGGCCAGCTCGATGTCGCCAGCGTCGCCGGCACCGCCATCTTCGGCAGCCTCGGCGGCCGGATCGTCGGTGCCATGATCTGCGTCGGCCTGATCTCCTCGATCAGCGCGATGATGTGGATCGGCCCGCGCGTGATGATGACGATGGGGGAGGACATTCCGGCGCTGCGCGTGTTCTCGAAACGATCGGTGAGCGGCGCGCCGGCCTATGCCATCCTGTTTCAGCTCGCGGTCGCGACCCTGCTGCTGTTCACGCGCAGCTTCGAGGCGGTGCTCGACTTCATCCAGTTCGCGCTTCTGTTCTGCTCGTTCTTCACGGTCGCCGGCGTCATCAAGCTGCGCATCACCGATCCTGACCTGCCACGGCCCTATCGCGCCTGGGGATACCCGTTCACCCCGCTCGTTTTCCTGCTCGTGACCGCGTTCATGATGTACTACCTCTTGACCGAGCGGCCGGTGCAGTCGCTGTCGGGGATGCTCCTCATGCTCTCGGGCCTGTTGATCTACGCTGTTTTCCGCAGGCGGCCGGTCGCCGCTGGCACGTCACACAATCGCGAATAGACATGTTTCGACCCTTGAGAATTGCGGCCGTCGCTCTTGCCCTCCTGGCTGCGGCCGCCTCGTCCGTGCGTGCCGCTGACGTCACCTTCGACGACACCGCGCGCTTCCTTGCGGGGATGCAGCCATCGGCGGACTCGCCGCTGGTGGCGCTCACCAAAGACCCGTCCTGGCAGCATCACGCAAAATTCTTCGACGGCGCCTTTGCCCAGCTCGAGCAGCGGCAGCTCTCGAAGATCCGCACCTGGTCCGACGTCAACCTCGCCGCGCCCAGGCCGACCATGTTCTACATGTTCAGCGGCCCGGACTTCCTCTACGCCAACGCCTTCTATTCCAAGGCCAGCACCTACGTGCTCGGTGCGCTGGAGCCGGTCGGCGCCGTGCCCGACCTGACGCGGCTGCCGCGCGGTTCGGTCAGCGCTGCGCTCTACAATGTCGAGCGCTCGCTCGCCTCGATCCTGAGCTTCTCCTTCTTCATCACCAAGCAGATGAAGGTCGACCTGCACGCCAACCAGGTCAACGGCACCTTGCCGATCCTCTATGTCTTCCTCGCGCGCTCCGGCAAGACCATCCGCAACGTCGAGATGGTCGCGCTCGACAACAAGGGCGGGATGCATGCGGGCAACGACAATCCGGGGCCGAATGCGACGCGCGGCGTCCGCATCACCTTCGCCGGCCCCGAAGGCGAAGCGCGCACGCTGTATTATTTCTCGACCGATCTCTCCAATCCCGGCGCACGTGCGACCGGCTTCCTGAAGTTCTGCGAGACCCTCGGGCCCGGCAACAGCCTGATCAAGAGCGCGTCCTATCTCTTGCACTCCGGCAACTTCACGACGGTGCGCGACTGGCTGCTCGTCAACAGCGCCACCATCATCCAGGACGATTCCGGCATTCCGCTCGCGAACTACAATGCGCGGCAGTGGCGGTTCTTCCCGTTCGGCCGCTACCTCGGACCGATCGCAGAATTCCCCGGCCGTTACCAGGAGCGCTATGCCGAACTGTTCACGCGCGCCCAGCCGATCGATTTCGGCGTCGGTTATCGCTGGCGCACGCATGAATCGAACCTGCTGCTGTCGGTGAAAGTGCCGGGGACCGAGGCTGCGCCTGCTGCGGAGACCACCTCATCCGCCGAGCCGCCAAAACCGCCGCGTCCGAAACGGCTGCGTCCGCCCGAATCCGTCCCGCCATCCGGGCGTTTCTTCTGGTTCCGCTAGGCCATTTGCCGAAGTCCGGCGTTACGTCGTCGCGTTCTGGGCGACGACGACGAGCACTTCGGCCTTCTGCCGGCCGAGGCTCCGGACCTCGTGCGGCGTCTCGCCCGAGAAATACAGGCAGTCGCCCTTGCCGAGGACGAGCTCTTCGCCGTCGAGCTTGATCGCAATCTTCCCGTTGACGACGAAGAGCAACTCCTCGCCGGCATGCGAGGCGCGCGTCGCCGATTTGTGCGGCGGGCTGAGGAGGAACGGCTCCATCATCTTGCGGGTGCGGCCGGTTGCCAGCGGGACCACGCCAAAGGTGTCCTGAAACAGCGGGACATTGCCGCCTTCGCGGCGGAACAGCGTGTAGCGCGGCGCGGGCTCGGCGTTCGGGTCGAAGAAGTTCGCGACATTGACCTCGAGCGCGGCGGCCATGCGCAGCAGCGCGGCGAGCGAGGGGATCTTGAGGTTGCGCTCGACCAGCGAAATGTAGCCGCGCGTGAGGTCGCTCTGCCTGGCAAGCTGATCCAGCGTCAGGCCCTTGGCAATCCGCGCCTGGCGGATATTGGCCCCGACCGCTGTCGCTTTGCTGACGTCAAGCACGCATGAGTCTCCTGAACTGCTGATGCCTCTTTTGCATCAGATGCCGCCGAACTGCCAGCCCGGCGGCGCGCCCGGCCTGTTCCGGGTCAGGCGCAGGTGTATTCCAAAGGAAAACTATCGCGCAGAAATTTCGAGCAGCGCCGCGGATATTGTGGGCAGACGAGCTGGTATTTCACGAAAACAAGCCGAAAAATAGTGCAATAAGTGCACTCTGCCGCGATCGGCGGCATTTGCCGCGTTCCGTGGCGTTGATTTCCAGCAGTAAACATGATCGATTTTACCGCCGCGGCTGCCGATGGGCTCCGCGGACGGAACCAACTGCTTTTCCCAGGCGCCGGTACCTTTTGGAGAGATCGATGACCGTAGCAGACGACGTAACCGTGAACGTAGCGCCGGACGAGGCGGCGAGCTTGCGACGGATCGTGTGGTCGAGCGTGATCGGCACCGCGGTCGAATGGTACGACTTCCTCATCTACGGCACGGCGACCGCGCTGGTGTTCAACAAGGTGTTCTTCGCGGCCGGCAATCCCACGCTCGCCACCATCGCCGCCTTCGGCACCTATGCGGTCGGTTTCCTGGCGCGGCCGCTGGGCGCTGCGATCTTCGGTCATTACGGCGACCGCGTCGGTCGCAAGGCGATGCTCGCGATCACGATCATGGTGATGGGCATCGGCACCTTCCTGATCGGCCTGCTTCCGACCTACCAGCAGATCGGCATCGCCGCACCGCTGCTCCTGATCGGCCTGCGTTTCCTCCAGGGCATCGGCCTCGGCGGCGAATGGGGCGGGGCGGTGCTGATGGTGGTGGAGAACTGTCCGACGCACCGCCGCGGCCTGCTCGGCAGCATGGTGCAGGTCGGCAATCCCATCGGCAACCTCGCCGCGATCGGCATGTTTGCGCTGGTGGCGAGCCTGCCGGAAAGCGACTTCATGGCTTACGGCTGGCGCATTCCGTTCCTGATCTCGATCCTCCTGGTCGGCGTCGGTCTCTACATCCGCCTCAACATGGAAGAGACTGCGGCCTTCCGTCAGGTCCAGGCCAAGAAGGACGTCGCGAAACTGCCGCTGGTCGAGATCTTCAGGCATCACCGCAGGCCGTTCTTCACCGCGGTCGGGCTGAAGATCTCCGAGATCGCCTATGCCAGCATCGGCGGCGTGTTCGTGATGTCCTACGCCACGGCCAATCTCGGTCTGTCGCGCACGGTGGTGCTGAACGGCGCGTTCGCCGCATCGCTGGTCGCGCTGCTCGCCATTCCCTTGTTCGGCTGGTTGTCCGACCTCGTCGGCCGCAAGACGATGTTCTATGCGAGCTGCCTGTTCTCGGCGCTGTTTGCCTTCCCGCTGTTCTGGCTGCTCAATACCCGCGATCCCACCATCGTCATCTGCACCATCGTGGTCGCGATCACCTTCGGCCAGATGGTGATGTTCGGCATCGGCGCGCCCTGGTACTCCGAGCTGTTCACCGCGCGGCTGCGCTATAGCGGCGCCTCGCTCGGATTCCAGGTCGGCGCGGCCCTGAGCGGCGGGTTGACGCCGCTGATCGCGGCGTCTCTGATGGCCTGGAGCGGCGGCGCAACCTGGCCGGTCTCGCTGCTGCTGATCGCCTGCGCGGCCATCACGGCAACTGCGACCACGTTCGCGCCGGAAATGGCGAACAAGGAACTGACCTGATCCCGCGGCGCGCCGCGTCTTGCGGCGCGCCATCGCTTCTCACAAGGATTTTGTCATGCTCGACACCGTCAGCGCCGGCTCGGCGCAGAAGACAGCGCAGCTCGGCTGGACCGGCGTGGTGCGCTTCCTCCATCTCGCCCCGCGTGCGTTCCTGCCGATGCGCGCAGCTGAGACGATCACCCTCGTTGCCGGCAAGGGGATCGAGGGCGACCGCTACATGATCGGCAACGAAGAGGGGTTCTATTCGCACAAGCCGGAAGAGGGCCGGCAGGTCACCCTGTTCGAGCTCGAGACGCTGGTTGCGCTCAAGCGTGATGCTGGCATCGAGCTCGGCCCGGAGGAGCATCGGCGCAACGTCACGGTCGAAGGCGTGCCGCTGAATCATCTGGTCGGCCGCCGCTTCTGGCTCGGGGAAACCCTGCTGGAGGCAACCCGGTTGTCGGTGCCGTGCCGGCATATCGAAGAGATCACCGGCAAGGCGATCTTCGATCCCCTGATCAATCGCTCCGGCCTGAACTGCAAGATCCTGCAAGGCGGCATCGTCAAGGTCGGCGATACCGTGCGGAACGGGGCATGAAGGTGCGTCCGATCACGACGATCAAGACGGTCGTCGCCGGCATCGAGGAGGCGGGGGCAGGCATAAAACTGTTCACACTGGCCGATCCCGACCGGTGGGAGCTGCCGCCCTTCAAGCCCGGCGCGCATATCGACCTGCATCTGCCGAACGGACTCGTCCGCACCTATTCGCTGTGCAACGAGCCCGCCGACAATGCGCGCTATGTTGTTGCGGTCAAGCGAGAGGCTGACGGGCGTGGCGGTTCGCGCGCGCTTCACGACGAGGTTGCAATCGGCGACGTGATCGGCGTCTCGCTGCCGCGCGGCGGGCTCGATTCCGGTGCAGGCATTGCGCGCCATGTGTTCATCGCCGGTGGCATCGGCGTGACGCCGTTCCTGTCGATGGCGCGGCATCTTTCGCGAACTGGCGATGCCGACTTCGTGCTGCATCTGATCGTGCGCGAGGAGGTGCCGCTGGCCGCGCATCTCGCGCCACTGATCGACGCGGGCCGTGTCGTCGTGCATTGCACGTCGCTGACCGGGCGTCCTGATCTCGCGGCGCTCATCGGGGAGGGCGGGGCGGACACGCTGGTCGCCTGTTGCGGGCCGGAAGGCATGACTGAGGATTTCGAGCAGGTGACCGCAGCCTGGCCCGCAGCCAATGTCCACATCGAGCGCTTCATCGCGCCGCCGCCGGTCATCGATCCCGACGCAAAGCCCTTCACGCTGTCACTTGCGCGCTCGGGCGCCGAGATCCAGGTGCGTGCCGGTCAGACCATGCTCGCCGCGTTGCAGGAAGGAGGCGTCGACATCGCGACCTCCTGCTGCGGGGGCATCTGCGGCGCCTGCAAGGTCGGATGGATCGAGGGCAAGCCGGTGCATCGCGACCGCATCCTGTCGCCGTATGAGCGCGAGCGCTATCTCATGGTTTGCGTCGCCGGATCAGACGCGGAGCGGCTGGTGCTCGATCTCTGAGCTACCAGTGCACGCTCTGGCTCGGCACGATGAACGCCGTGGTGCTGGGCGGTGTCGCCAAGCTCGTCGCCAGATACCAGCCGGAGCCGAGCACGAGCGCCAGCAGGGCGATCATGGCGAGCACATCGATTGTTCTTGGATCGTGCCCCCTTGGATTGAACTTGGGATGCGGACCACGCCTGAAGTGAAGAAAATGAGGGCTGATTTTCCAGCGCATTGTTGTTTCCTCCCGCGGGAGCATCAAAACAACGCGAGGAGAAAGTTCCGGTTCCACTCTGGGCAGCGATGCGCAAAGCACCGCAACAAACTTAGGGGGCGTTGACGCCGCGCCAGCGCGCGTAACGCCAAGGCAAGTACCAGCGTGCTCCTGACGGCGCGGTGAGCGGTACGTTGTCGATGCCTGACGTGCCGTACGGATTGCAGCGAAGCAGGCGCGCGAGCGTCATCCAGCCACCGGCCCAGAGTCCGAAACGTTCGATCGCCTCGTCGCCGTAGACGGAGCAGGTCGGAAGATGCCGGCAATTGTAGCCGACCAGCGGCGAGAGCGTATGACGGTAGAGCCAGATCAGCGCGCGACCGAATCTGCGCGGGAGGCGAAGCGCGCTCTCGACGGGAATGGAACAATGCTCGCAGGCTGAATGCTTCATGTGCGCTTTGCCGCGATCGTTGGCGAGGTGTTGCCCGGTTCCGGTGCAGGGAACAGCAAGGTGTTGTTTGCGCGCCATATTTTACGTGCTTTTTGGGAGCAGTGCAGCAAGTACCTATGGACGATCTGTATTCCCCCGGATACCATTTTTATGACGTCCGCGTGTAGAAGCATACTCGTGTATGATGGACTCAGAGGGCGCTACCGGGGATTGTCGGGGAACCTTTGGGGCTTGGGGAAGGAACCAGATTGAGACTTCTGAACTCCCTTGATCGTCGCGGCCGGTTGGTGCTCGGGGCTGCCGCACTCGGCATCGCACTGTCCGGAGCTGTCGCTACGACCGGCACCAAGGCTCATGCCGCTGCTGCCCTCGAAGAGCGCAAGCTGCCGATGAAGTTCAGCTGGGTCGCCTGCGAACCGAATTGCCGCGGCTGGGTCAGCGCGGTTGGCATCATCACCGCCGATACACCCAGGGACTTCGAGGAGTTTTCGCGCGGACGCCAGCTCGGCGGCGCGACCGTCGTGCTCGATTCCAGCGGCGGTTCCGTCAACGATGCGATCACGCTCGGCAGGCGCTTCCGCAATCTCGGGCTTTTGACCACGGTCGGCATCAGCGTTCAGAACCGCGGCGGGCAGTCGGCCCGTCCGGCGGTCGCGCCTGAGGCCTATTGCGAATCCATGTGCGTGTTCCTGCTGCTGGCCGGCAAGAAGCGCTACGTGCCGGACGCCGCCCATGTCCGGGTCCACCAGATCTGGATGGGCGACCGTGCCGACGACGCCAAGGCGGCGACCTACAGCGCGCAGGATCTGATGATCGTGGAACGCGACATCGGCCGCCTTGCCAAATACACCTTCGACATGGGCGGCGCCGGCGATCTTTTGTCGCTCGCGCTCAGCGTCCCGCCCTGGGAAGATCTGCACGAGCTGGACACCGGCGAGCTCAAGCTCACCAATCTCGTGACGACCGACCTGGTGGCCGACGTGCTGCCGCATGTGGACGTCACGGCGCCGGCCATGGCGGAGCTGGCACCGAAGACGCAGGCCAGGTTCGGCGTGGAACCGGAGCAGCCGGCCAAGTCGACCAAGACGGCGGAAGTCGTCGTGCCGACCGGGACGGCGCCGAGCGCGGGCTCGCAGAAGTAAGATCTTAAATCTTGGCAGTCATTCAGGGGCGCGCGTAGCGCGAACCCGGAATCTCGCGCTGTAATCTCGGGATTCCGGGTTCGTCGCTTTGCGACGCCCCGGAATGACGCGGGCGGTTCAGCCCTGCGCCGCAGCCGGCTGCTTCGCCTTCGCCTCGATCTGACCGATGGCATCGACCACCGCATCGAAGGTCAGGAGCGTCGAGGCATGGCGCGCCTTGTAGTCGCGGACCGGCTCGAGGAACTTGATCTCTTCCCATTTGCCTTCAGGAGGCGCGCCGTTCTCCTTGAGCATCTTGCGAACGGTTTCGCGTAACTCACGGAGTTCGCTCGCAGTCGAGCCGACGACGTGACTTGCCATAATGGATGAAGAGGCCTGTCCCAGTGCACAGGCCTTCACGTCGTGGGCGAAGTCGGTGACGGTGTCTCCACTCATCTTGAGATCGACCTTCACGGTCGAACCGCACAGCTTGGAGTGGGCAGTCGCGGTGGCATCGGGGGCCGACAGCCGCCCGAGGCGCGGAATATTCCCGGCCAACTCGATGATCCGCTTGTTATAAATGTCGTTCAGCATGTGATGGAGTCCAACACTTCCGCACCGGATCGGCCTTGGCGGGCGCCGTCCAGGGTCCTATATAGGGTCGGAACGGGTGGAAAAACAGTCCAGCGGCCCGGCGGCGGTGATCGAGGACCACGCGGCCGACGTTAGAGACTGCGGACCTTTTTCGCCAAAACTGTAGTCTTCAGGCGTCCGGCGGCTTGCCGCCCCGTCTGCCGGTGACACTCCGGCCGCAAGGCCGTCGAACGGAGTCGATATGGACGCTACGATCAAATCCCTTCGCCCCAACAAGCCCTCCGACCGGCAGCCCGAGAGCCGCCCGGCCGAGCTTGACCCTGCCGAATTCCTCGCTGCCGCCGTCCGCGCCGACCAGCCGCGCCCCGCGCGCGCAGAGGCGGAAGCGGCGGTGAAGACGCTGCTGGCCTATATCGGCGAGAATACCGCGCGCGAGGGTTTGCTCGACACGCCGCGCCGCGTGGTCGAGGCCTTCGACGAGCTCTATCAGGGCTATCACCAGTGCCCGGCCGAGGTGCTCGACCGCACCTTTGGCGAGACCGCCGGCTACGACGACTTCGTGCTGGTGCGCGACATCGAGTTCACCTCGCAGTGCGAGCATCACATGATGCCGTTCTACGGCAAGGCGCACATCGCCTATACGCCGGTGGACCGCGTCGTCGGCCTGTCGAAGCTTGCCCGCCTGACCGACATCTTCGCCCGCCGGCTCCAGACCCAGGAGCATCTGACGGCGCAGATTGCCGCGGCGATCGACGAGGTCCTGAAGCCCCGCGGCGTTGCCGTGCTGATCGAGGCCGAGCATACCTGCATGTCGGTGCGCGGCGTCGCCAAGCATGGCGCCTCCACGTTCACCAGCCGCTTTACCGGCATGTTCCGCGACAATCCGGCGGAGCAGGCCCGTTTCCTGTCCCTGGTGCGAGGCCTGCAACGCTGACCTCGCGACGCTTTATTGTTTGAGCATGATCTTTTCGGAAAACCGCTTCGCACTTTTCCGGATCATGCTCTAGCGAGGTTCGTTGTGTCCGCTCACTCCCATGAGATCGAGGAAGGTCTGTCCTTCCAGCCCCGGTTCGATGCGGCCGGGCTCGTGACTTGCGTGGCGACCGACGTCGCCACCGGCGACGTGCTCATGGTTGCCCACATGAACGACGAGGCGCTGCGCAAGACGATTGCGACCGGTGAGGCCTGGTACTTCAGCCGCTCGCGCAATGCCTTGTGGCGAAAAGGTGAGACTTCAGGTCAGACCCAGCGCGTGGTCGAGATGCGCACCGATTGCGACCAGGACGCGGTCTGGATCCGCGTCGAGCAGATCGGCGCAGCCTGCCACACCGGCCGCCGGTCCTGCTTCTACCGCAAGGTCGAGGCCGAGGGCGGGGGAGCGAAGCTGGTCTTTGTCGATGCGGACAGGCTGTTCGATCCGGACGCGGTCTACAAGAAGTAGCCTGTCGTCATTCCGGGGCGCGCGTAGCGTGAGCCCGGAATCCATCGTACGGCGTCGCGCGCGGCCGAATGGATTCCGGGTTCGCACCTTCGGTGCGCCCCGGAATGACTCGGGGACGGGCAAGGAGCCAAATTAACCCAGCATTAACCATACCTGTCCCACGGTGAGACGACAGGGCGCCGAATTGCCGGCGTCGCTCAACGCCGCGCGGGGCGGGCACTCCATCATGTCGGTCGACAATTCCAGTGCCTCTCAGACGGCGGTTCTCGATCCGTCGCGGGCGCGTGTCGCCGGTGCGATCAAGCAGGCCTCGAACATCACGGGCGTCAGCTTCCAATACATGCTGACCACCGCAAAGATGGAATCGGATTTCGATCCGACGGCGGGAGCCACGACGTCGTCCGCGCATGGGCTCTACCAGTTCATCGACCAGACCTGGCTCGGCACGGTGAAGGAGGCGGGGACCCAGCTCGGCTATGGCAACTACGCCGACGCCATCACCAGGACGTCGTCGGGCAGCTACACCGTCGACGATCCCGCGATGAAGCGGTCGATCATGAAGCTGCGCGACGACCCGGAGGCTGCCTCCAGCATGGCGGCGGCGCTGACGCAGTCGAACAGTTTCAAGCTCACCGGTCTGCTCGGCCGCAGGCCGTCCGACAGCGAGCTCTACATGGCGCATTTCATGGGCGTCGGCGGAGCCGCAAAACTGATCGCCAATGCCGAGGACAATCCGCAAGCGGTCGGCGCGCGGCTGTTCCCCAATGCGGCGTCCGCCAACCGTTCGATCTTCTACGCCAGGGATGGCCGCGCCCGCAGCGTCTCCGAAGTCTATTCGGTGCTGGACGCGCGCTATGCGAGCGCGGCAAATTCGAAGACCACGCGCAGTGCGATGGCGATGTATGGCGGCACGCCGTCGACGACGCAGGTCGCGAGTGCAAATGCCGTGCTGCCCACTACGCCCGTGATCGACAACGCCGCTTATCTCCAGACCTTTCCGAATGCGCGCGGCGTGACGCCGGTCAGCGCGACATCCTCGACGGTCGCGGACAATGCATCGAGCACGCCGATGTTTCGCTCGATCTATCAGCCCGGCGAAGCCACGCAGCCGGTCTCGACGACGGTGCAGAAATTGTGGGGCAACAACGCCTCGCTCACCTCGGTCGCGCCAGCGACTTCGGTCGCGTCAGCGACGCCGGATGTGCGGCCGCCGCAGCCGCTCGATCTCTTCAGCGATCGCAGCGGCACGTTCTCGAGCTAACCCTCACTCTCGTGTCCCGGACGCGCAGCGTTGCTGCGCAGAGCCGCGGCACGGATGCAGAGGCGGTCGGGTTCCCTTAACAAAACGTCAATAAAACCAGCCAGTTATGGTGAACGCTTTGTTAAGCGTCGTGGTTTATTTTGTGTTGCAGGTGACAAGCCGTCACCGCTTCGTCTTCGTTGCGTAAGCCGGAAGCACCATGATTGTTCGGCAGTTCATCAATTGGATCAGGACGGCGTCCGCCGGCGAGCGGGCCGAGGCAACACGGGCATTGGCCCGGGCCTGGCTGATCTCAGACCTTTCTGCAGACGACCGCGTCGCCGCCGAAGGCGCGCTGCTGATGCTGCTTGACGATCCCTCGCCGCTGGTGCGGCAGGCGATGGCCGAGGCCTTTGCGCGCAGCACGGATGCCCCGGCGGCGATCGTGCGGGCGCTGTCGGCGGACCAGCCGACCGTCGCGCTGCCCGTGCTCGAACATTCTCCGCTGCTGATCGATGCCGATCTCGTCGACATCGTCGCGACCGGCAATGACGAGGTGCAGTGCGCGGTCGCGCGCCGCATCGCGCTGCCGGTGTCGGTCTGCGCCGCCATCGCCGAAGTCGGCTGCGCAGCGGCAGCGCTCGAGCTGATCGAAAATCCCCATGCCGAGCTCGCGCCGTTCTCCTGGAACCGTATCGTCGAGCGTCACGGCCATCTCGCCGCGATCCGCGAAGCGATGCTGGTGCTGGAGGATCTGCCGGCCGCTACGCGTGCGGCGCTGGTGGCCAAGCTCTCGGAGACGCTGGCGCAATTCGTCGTGGCACGGAACTGGCTGAGTGCCGATCGCGCCGACCGGATCACCATCGAGGCGCGCGACCGCTCCACCATGAACATCGCGGCGCGCTCGCGCGGCGAGGACATGATGGGGCTCGTTCATCACCTGCGCGTCACCGGCCAGCTGACCGCGGGCCTGATCCTGCGCGCATTGTTGTCCAGCAATCTCGATCTGTTCGACGCAGCGCTGGCTGAACTCGCCGATCTGCCGCTGGCGCGCGTCACCGCGCTGCTGCACGACCGCGGCGGCAACAGCCTGCACGCGCTGCTGCGCCGCGCCGGCCTTCCCGAGGCGACGTTTGCTGCGTTCCAGGTGGCGCTCGATGCCTGCCACGAGCAGGGCTTCGTCGATAGCGACGACGGGGCGGTGCGGCTGCGCCGGCGCATGGTCGAGCGCGTGCTCACCCATTGCGAGACCGACCGTGGTGCCACCGAGCCGCTGATGGTCCTGCTCCGCCGCTTCGCCACCGAGTCCGCGCGCGAAGAGGCAAGGCTGTTCTGCGACGAGCTGGTCGCGGACGACACGGTCGATCCGATTTATGACGATCTGATCGCGGCGTAATTCAAAGCCCGCGATGAGGCGAGCCGGAAGACACAAACTCCGTCATTGCGAGCGCAGCGAAGCAATCCAGAATCCCTCCGCGGGAACAGTCTGGATTGCTTCGCTGCGCTCGCAATGACTGGAGGAGAGAGGCCCTCACTCCGCCGGCACGATGCTCGGCGCCAGGATCACCTCGAGATGCTCGGGGCGGTCGCGGTTGACGTCGGCGAGGTAGTCGTCGGCGACCTTGCGCAGGCGCCGGCTGAGCTCGGCGGAGACGCTGATGCTGTCGAGCTTGGTGTTCTCGTGCACGATGGCCAGGATGGCGTTGATGTGGTGCGTGAACAGTTCGGCCGGCACCCGTTCGAGATCGGGCGCGTGCTCGATGACGCGGCACAGGCTCTCGGCGATTCCCGCCGCGGCCGGATAGCCGAATGTCGCAGCGTCGCCCTTGATGTCGTGCGCGGCGCGGAACAGCTCGTCGCGCCTGTCCTTGGTGAAGCCGTCATTGCGGATGGCGACGTAGGCGGCGGACAGGCGGTTGACCTCGGTCGTCATCCAGTCCTTGAACTCGCCGGCGAGGCCGGCGAGCGCCTGCTCGGCGCGGCTCACCGGATCGTCCATGTCCTTGTCTTCGACACGGCGCAGAACCTTGCGCAGCGGATTGGGCTGCGTGATGATTTGATGCGTGGCGAAGGCCGTGACCTCGATGTCCTTTGCGCTGTTCTTCGCCATGATACCTGCCTCGCGTGAGACGTTGCGCTAGATGGAGGAGCGGGCCTTGTCGAGCAGCGAGGGCTGCTGGAGCACCTCGTGCTTTTCGCCGACGCGGCGCTCGGGGCCCATATAGGCGGAATTGGTGTTGCGGCGCCGGTCCGGACCGAAATAGGTCTTGGTCTTGATGAAGGGCCGGGGATTGGCGACCACGTTGAGGATGCGCTGATAGAGGCCCTTGGCCGAGATCGGCTTGGCCAGGAATTCGGTGACGCCGGCATCGCGCGCGACCGTGACGCGGCGCTTCTCGGAATGGCCGGTCAGCATGATGATCGGCGCGTAAGGATTGCCCTTGGATTCCGGCTGCCGGATCATCTGCGCGAGCTCGAGCCCGTCGAAGATCGGCATCGCCCAGTCGGTGATGACGATGTCGGGCACGTAATGGCTGTACATTTCCAGCGCCGTGGCGCCGTCCTCGGCCTCGTACACCTCGCGCGCGCCGAAGGAATGCAGCAGCGTCCGCAGGATGCGGCGCATGTGCGGATTGTCGTCGCAGACGAGGAAGCGCAGCTTGTTGAAATCGATGCGGAACATGACGCCTGGGCCAGAGCGGTCAACCTTCGTTAACCATATCGTGGCGGGGGTTAACGAAGGGTTGCGACCGGGCGTCCCAAAGCGCCGGCCAAGGCGCCGGGCAGGGGGCTCAGTACCCGAACTGCTCGCGCAAGATGCGCTCTTCCAGGCTGTGGCCGGGGTCGAACAGCATGCGCATCGAAATGGTCTTGTCGGACAGCACCTCGACGCGGCGGACGTCGCGCACCTCGTCGTGGTCGGCGACCGCGGCGACGGGGCGCTTGTCGCCCTCCAGCACCTCGATGACGACATAGGCCGTGTTGGGCAGCAGCGCGCCGCGCCAGCGGCGGGGGCGGAAGGCGCTGATCGGGGTCAGCGCCAGCAACGCGGCGTTGATCGGCAGGATCGGTCCCTGGGCGGACAGGTTGTAGGCGGTCGAGCCCGCCGGCGTCGCCACCATGATGCCGTCGGCGATCAGCTCGGGCATGCGCTCGCGCTCGTCGATCAGGATCCGCAGGCGCGCCGCCTGGTAGGTCTGACGGAACAGGGCGACCTCGTTGATGGCGTGGTGCAGGTGGACGCGGTCGTTGACGTCGGTCGCGCGCATCAGCAGCGGATTGATCTCGGACTCATGTGCCGCCTCGAGCCGCGCGCGCAGATCGTGCGTCGAGTATTCGTTCATCAGGAAGCCGACCGTGCCGCGGTGCATGCCGTAGATCGGCTTTCCCGTGTGCATGTGCTGATGCAGCGTCTGGAGCATCAGCCCGTCGCCGCCGAGCGCGACCACGACGTCGGCCTCGTTCGGGTCGCTATTGCCATAGTCCCTGGTGAGCTGGCCGAAGGCGGTCTGCGCCTCGCTGCTCAGGCTGGCGACGAAGGCGATCCGGTCGTAGCGCGCTGGCTTGGTCATGGCTTCCGGGCAGGGCCGCTGGCTCGAGAAAGTTCCGCCGGGCTCGTCTATACACCCGGACCCGCATTGTCGAGGATGACCGCCCTTCAAGGCAAACGGGCGGCCGGCGGGTCCGGGACGAATCCGGGGTATTTCCAGCCCGATCGGCCTCTTTGGGCGGCGTCGGACCCATGATCCCCCAAACCGTCGCAATTCCGCGCTAGCCTATCGGCCTCACCGGCTCTCACGGCCGGATAGGGAGAACGATCATGATCACGGGTTTGCGGGAGGTACGCCGTGCGGTGCTGGTGCTGGCGGTCTCCGCGGTCGCGCTCGCGGGATTTGCCCGCGCAGACGATCCGCCGCAGCCGCGCGCCGAGGCGGCGGCCCCAACCGGACAGAAGGGCGGGCGTGGCAGTGGCGCGCAGAGCGCGCCGCAGAATTCACCGTCAGCCGCCGAGCCGCACCGTCTCCCGTCGGATTCGATCACGAAGCAGACGCTCGATCTGCCCGGCCGCACGCTCAACTTCGCCGCAACCGCCGGCTCGATCCGCGTGTTCGATGGCAAGGGCGAGCCGCTGGCCGACATCGCCTACTCGTCCTACGAACTCGAAGGTGCCGACCGGGCCACGCGCCCCGTGACGTTCCTGTTCAACGGCGGACCCGGCGCGTCCTCGGCATGGCTCCAGTTCGGCGCTGCGGGCCCGTGGCGGCTGCCGCTCGATGGCGAAGCCCTCTCGCCGTCGGCCTCGCCCGAGGTGAAGCCGAACGCGGAGACCTGGCTTGATTTCACCGATCTCGTCTTCGTCGATCCCGTCAGCACCGGCTACAGCCGGTTCGTTGCGACCGGCGAGGACGCGCGAAAATCCTTCTACTCCGTCGACGGTGACGTCAACGCGATCGCGCTGGTGATCCGCCGCTGGCTCGAGAAGCACGACCGGCTGGTCTCGCCGAAATACGTTGCAGGCGAGAGTTATGGCGGCATCCGCGGGCCGAAGGTCGTGCGCCAGTTGCAGATCCAGCACGGCGTCGGCGTCAGGGGATTGATCCTGGTGTCGCCGCTGCTCGACTTCCGCGAGTTCACCGGCACCAGCCTCCTGCAATATGTCGCGACGCTGCCGAGCTATGTGGCGGTGGCGCGCGAGGCCAAAGGGCCGGTCAAGCGCGCCGATCTCGCCGACGTCGAGGCTTACGCGCGCGGCGAATTCCTGGCCGACCTCGTCAAGGGCGAAGCCGACAAGGAGGCCACCAATCGCCTGGCCGACAAGGTCGCCGAGCTCACCGGCATCGACCAGGTGGTGAGCCGCAGGCTCGCCGGCCGTTTCGACGTCGGCGAATTCCGCCGCGAGCTCGACCGCAAGAACGGCAAGGTGACGGGACGCTACGATGCCTCCGTGCGCGGCTTCGATCCCTATCCGGATTCGGGCAATTCTCGTTTCGGCGATCCCTCGGGCGACGCGCTCCAGGCGCCGCTCACCAGCGCCGCGGTCGACGTGTTGACCCGCAAGCTCAACTGGCGGCCCGACGGCTCCTATGAAGTCCTCAACGGCGCCGTCGAGGGCCACTGGGATTTTGGCCGCGGCATCAACCCGCCGCAGTCAGTGTCCGAGCTGCGCCAGATCCTCGCGACAGATGCGAAGCTGAACGTCCTGGTCGCACACGGCCTGTTCGATCTCGCCACGCCCTATTTCGGAACGAAGCGGGTGCTCGACCAGTTGCCGGCCTTCGCGACGCAGCGGGTGAAATTCGCCGTCTATCCCGGCGGCCACATGTTCTATTCGCGCGATGGCTCGCGGCAGGCGTTTCGCAGCGAGGTCGAGCGGTTGATCAGGGAGTAGGCCGGCGTTTGCGCGGGGGATATCTCCGCGCGATCTCGCGCGCCACGACGCTCGCAGGCTTGACGTTGGCACCGGCGATCCAGATGTCGCTGACCTTGCCGCGCTTGTCGCGGACGCGGCGTACCGGCTCGCCGTGGCTGGAATAGCCGGCGGCCCAGGAGAGCTTGCCGGCATCGCGGCCGGTGACCTCGATCTCGGCGGCATCCATGAACGGATTGTTGAACTGCGGATTGGCGATCAGCACGCGGTTGCCCATCGGCACGAGGTCAGTTGCGCCCCACATCGTCCACCAGCGGCCGGTCCAGTCGCGCAGGCGCCGGTCGGGCGCGCCGCGGGTCTTGAAGACGCGCAGGATCTGCATCGCGCCGTCCATCCAGAATGGCGCCGCGCCGTCGATGGAATTGCTGAGGATGCTGATCGCGAGCTCGCAAGCGGGGATGGAGCAGGTCCGGGAAATGTAGCCCTGGAAGCCGCCGCCATGGCCGAACCAGTCCCAGCCGTCGGTCTTGCCGGCGTTGACGCCGAGGCCGTAATAGCCCTCGAAACTCTGCGGGATGCGCCAATGGTGCCGCGTCATCTCGCGGCGGCTCGCGACCGACAGCGCGCTCTTTCTTGCGTTGGGTGCAAGCTGCGCGAAGAAGCGGGCGGTGTCGCCGGCGGTGGCGACGAAGCCCGCGGCCGACGCCATCGCGTGGGCGGGATTGTCGCCGGGGATCACGCATCGCTCGCCGAACGGCAGCTTTCGGGTATGGCCGCGCGCGAACAGCGCCCCCTTGGGAAGCGGTACGTTTGGCTCGGTCTCGCGCAGGCCCGCGGGTTCGATGATCTCGCGCCTGATCCAGACCGGGTAGGGCTCTTTCGTTATCGCTTCGATCACGAGACCAATCAGGCCAAAGCCATGGTTGGAATATTTGAAGCGCGTGCCGGGCTCGATCGCGGTCGGCAGCTTCAGCTCCGCGAGCAGCTCCCTGGCGTTGAGATAGGGGCGGCTGTCGATGAACTGGCCGGAATCGGCGCCGTCGCGCGTCAGCCCCGCGCTGTGCGAGAGCACCTGCGCAATGGTCGTCTCGGCGACGCGCGGATGCAGGCCGGCGACATATTGGCCGACCGTGTCGTCGAGCCGGATCTTGCGCTGCTCGCGCAGCTTCATGATGCCGGCGGAGGTGAAGCTCTTCGAGTGCGAGGCGATGCGGAAGCGGTGGCGCGGGGTGAGCTTCTCGCCGGTGTCGAGATTGGCAAGGCCAAATGCGTGCTCGGCGACGACCTCGCCGCGATGGGCGAAGGCGATGATGACGCCCGGCTGTTGGACTGTCGTCTGTTGGAATTCGACCCAGGAGCCGATGTAGTCGATCGCGGATCGCAGCCAACTGTCCATTGCGCACCGATTTGCGAGGGGGATTGGTGCGCGAGGCTAGCCGAGAAAGCAGAACCGGCACAACCCCGAGGTTGTGCCGGTTCGCGTCGTTCGGAAACGAGATGGCTTAGTAGACGAGCGTCGCGCCGGTCGGCTTGTCGAGCGCCGCGGCCAGCGAGCGATATTCGGAGCTGCCGGTGCCGGCGAGCGAGGCGATCTTGTTCAAATGATACTGCGCCTGCTCGCGGTTGCCCTGCTCGAGCTGCCAGAGGCCGTAATACTGCCAGGTGCGGACGTGGTTCGGATCGTCCTTCAGCGCCAACTCGTAATAGACCTTGGACGACTGGTAGTCGCCGAGCTTGCGATAGGAATAGCCGATCAGATTGGCGACGTCGGCGACGTCGTCGCGCTTGAGCGACTTCAACTGATCGATCGCGCCCGTGTAGTTATGGTTGTCGTAGATCGTGGTGTAGGCGGTGCGATAGGCAGCAAGGAATTTCGGATCGCTGACGGAGGAGCTCTTCTTCTTGCCCTTCTTGGTCGACGTGTCCGACTTCGGCGGCGACGAGGGATCGTCTCCGCCCGCGGCATAGGCGCTGGTCAGCACCGGCCCGGCTGCGAGCGTCATCGAAACGAGTCCCGGCAGCAGAAGCATTGAGAGTTTGCGCATCTAAGTTCTCCCGTATGAAGCGCGGCGATCCTACACGATTGCCTGAAGACCGGAACACCCGCCGGGCAAAAACATTCCCCGCCGCCCCGGTCCATTCGCCCTGCCGCAGATGACAAACTTGTCATCCAGATGAACGGAAGCCTGCAACCGGCTTCAGACTGGGTTCAGCGCGCGAGGCCTAGGCTCCCACCTACGATCGAAGGGTTGGCGAGAGGGCGCCCGCCTCAAGATCCTTCCAAGAGGAGACCAACCATGTTGAAGACCATTTCCGCAGCCTTGCTCGCAGCTTCCGTGATCGCAGCCCCGGCCTTCGCGGCCGAGGCCGGCAAGACCACCACGACCGCGCCGGTGATCAAGGCGGACCAGAGCCAGACCAAGACCTCGAACACCGCCGCGAAACCGGACGCCGGCGTCAAGGCCGACACCAAGGCCGCCGGCGTCAAGGCGGACGCCAAGGTCGACGCCAAGTCGAAGGCGATGAATGCGAATGCTGCGGTCACGCCCGACGAGCACAAGACCGTGCGCACGCATCGCCATCACCACAAGCATCTGTCGGCGAAGAAGTCCCTGAAGGCGCAGCCTGACGTGACCAAGCCGGCGACGGTCGACAAGCGCAGCTAACGACTGATCCCGCGCGGCGGCATCCCTGGCATTGCCCTGCTGCCGCGTGCGGAATCCAGGCCCGTCCCGTCGTCCCGGCGCCTTGCGCGAAAGTGCGAGGCGTCGGCGGCGGGCCGGTGCGTCTGCAAGCGAATTCCCTTCGCGCAACCTTGGGGCTAGAACATCTCCCTGATCTGAGCGAGTGGAGAGCGTGACCTGTGGGGCGATTGGCGAAACGTGCGGTGAGGCTGCTATTGATCCTGGCATTGCCGCTGGCGCTCGCGGCGTGTTTCGGCAGCGACGGTGACCGTCCGACCCTGATGGCTGGGAGCCAGGCGGGAGGTCCTCAGCCTTTTCCCGACAATTTCCGCGGTGACACGCTCGCTCTGATGCGCGCCTATCTGAACAATCCGGTCGGCGTGCGCGAGGCCGGCATGGCCGAGCCGGAGCTGCGCGAGGTCGGCGGCCGACAGTTCTACGTGAGCTGCCTGCGCTTCACGCCCCGCGAGACCGACGGCAGCTACAAGGTCATGCGCGAGCGTGCCGTCGTTTTCGTCAATGGACGGGCCGACCGCGTCCTCGATCGCGCCAGCGAGTTCTGTACTGGCGCGGTTTACGCACCCTTTCCGGAACTGGAAAAGATGACGCGGTAGCGCAAAGCCCGCCTTCATCGGCTGGTGGTAGCACTGAAGCCGCCGGGAGCCGCTGGATCACATTTTGGCGAGCTTTGAACGGGGCAGGTTCGCCTTGCGACAGATCGTTACAGCCAGTCTTGCGCAGGCGGCAGAAACAGTCGGTGCAAGGCAACGTGACGGAACAAAATCGCGATGTTGCCACCCCGTCACAGCGACGAATGATCAACGTTCCGGCATCGCCGCCAAGCAACCAAATTCACGCCACGTTGTTTGCTGAGGGTCGATCTTGAAAGAACGGGGATGGACATGAAAACGATCTTGCTGGGCGCAGTCGCTCTGCTTGCGCTGGCCGCGCCGGCCGCAGCGGCCGACATGCAGCCGCGCACCTACACCAAGGCACCGGCCTATACGCCGCCGCAGGTGATCTACAACTGGACCGGTTTCTACATCGGCGGCCATGTCGGCGGCGCGTTCGCCGGCGACAGCAGCTTCCAGTCGAGCGACGCCCGCTTCCTGGGCGGCGTGCAGGGTGGCTTCGACTACCAGTTCGCGCCCAATTGGGTCGTGGGTGTCGAGGCCCAGTATTCCTGGCTGCCGACCAACAACAACGGTGTCACGTTCCCGCTGGGAACGCAGGTGACGTCCAATACCGACCAGCTCGGGTCGGTGACTGGCCGGATCGGCTACACCTGGGGTCCGACGCTGCTCTACGCCAAGGGTGGTTACGCCTGGCGTAATGGCGGCCTTGGCGTCAATGTCGCCGGCGTGCCGCAGACCTTCACCGCCACCGGCAACAACAAGGACGGCTACACCGTCGGCGCCGGCCTCGAATACATGTTCGCGCCGAGCTGGTCGGCCAAGGCCGAGTACCAGTACTACAATTTCGGCAGCACCACGTTCACCTCCGGGCCGGCCGACATCGTCGGCGTCCGCGGCCGGGAGGACGAGCATACCGTCAAGGTCGGTGTGAACTACCGCTTCGGCTGGGGCGGTCCGTCAGCCTCGCGCTACTGACCCGCCAGCAGCAATCCCAGATCTGACAAAGGCCGGCTCGCGCCGGCCTTTCGTTTGCTTTGCGTGAACCATCTGGCGCGTCATTTGCAAGCAAACATTCCGGCGCGCGCCTTCTCACGCGTGTCATGGGGCCGGCGTAAAGCAAAAATAATTTTTGCCGCTTACGGAACTCGCGCTCCGGAACGCGTTATATGGGAATTACCGGGCTGGTGGGACGACGGTCATGCGTATCTTGGTGTCGGCAGCAGTGCTCTCGTGCTTGGTCGCCGTGCCGTGCTCTGCTCAAACAATCCTCAAATCCGAGCCTCTGATGCTGGCACCCTATGAGGTGGCCTTCGTCAAGGACGCCTCCTGTCCCTCCGGCAAGGTGTTGAAGGTCACCGGCGCGATCCGCGGGCTGCACCGCCGCAAGGCCTGCGTGGCGCTGGCGGGCGAGCAGGCTTCGCTGGCGACCGCGACGCCCTGAACCCTCCGGCTGCTTCCGGCCCGACCTCACGAATTCAGCTGAAGCTCAATCCTGGACTGGCGCTCGGCCTCGGCCTTGTTCGTGGCGGGATCCTCGCCCTGCGCTGCCCGGCAGGGCTTGATCTCGTAGTCGTTGTCGAGCACCCGGCGCGGCCCGGCACGCTCGTCGTCGGCGCTGACATCCACGACGAGGCCGCTCCGCTGCGCCAATTTCCAGACGTCGGACTCATCAGGATAGGCCTTGCTGATCTGGGCGTCGTGGCAGAACAAGGCGTAGGGCATTCTTCCCGCTCCTGGAAAGCGCGTTAACGACTTCACCGGCGAGGGGTTCCGGCCGACGGGTAATCACGGGCGCGTGATCGGGGCGCCCGGGGTGCTTGAGTCGTAAACGAGTCCTGAATCCCCAAAAAAAGAATCCCTGGGACTCTCCGGCCGGAATCAGCGGATGTTTTCGGCCATGACGAGCGACCTGAAAACCTCCTGCGGGCACATGCTCCTGCCGCTGACGGTGGCGCTGCTCGGCGCCTGCGCAGCCAATCTCTGGCTGGTTTGGTCCTGGCTGTAGGTCCCTGACGGCCTTCCTGCCTGCCCTACTTGGCGGCCGGTGGAGGAGGGGCGGCGTCGCGGATGGCGGCGCGGACTTTTGTCAGGGTCGCCGCGCAATATTCCTCGCGCTCGCGCTCGAACCGCTCCTGATGCTTGCGGAAATTCGCGATTCTGGCCTCCATCTCGGTGCGGAAATCGCCACCCGTGCGGGGCGGCGGGACCTGGACGGGCCGAGCCTGGGGCGCGGGCGGAGATACGGCCGGTGGCAGGTCGGTTTCGATCGCAACAGCCTGCACGGTCACGATCTCCGTGGTCACCGCGAACGCAGCAGGCTGGCTTTCCGGCGGATGGAGGTCATCCTTCCTGCCGGTTACCGACTGCACGAAGGCCAGTGTCTGCGCGATCAGGGCGTCGCGCTCAATGATCCACTTCATGGGCCACCCCCGTTAGGGGTACTCCACCAAAGCTCGAGGGACGAATCAAGAAGGTATCCTGCAAGGGATTGCATATTTTTCCCGGTAGCCCGACAGTGGGCGCATGGATGCCGGGAAAGAACAGTCGGATGAAGCCGAGGGCTTGAGGCTGGTTCGCGCGTTCCTGTCGCTGCCGCCCGACAAGCGGGCGGAGGTGATTGCGTTCGTCGAGGAATTGGCGCGTGCCCATGGCCGCCCCGGGGAGGGCGAGGGCACATCTCCGAAGGGCACATCCCCGAGGTGAGCGCTATCGCTCGCGCGGGTTGTGAATGCGATCCGCGACATCTCCGCGACGATCGAGCGGCTCTCGGAAGTGTCGTCGACCATTGCCGCGGCCGTCGAGGAGCAGGGCGCCGCGACCCAGGAGATCTCGCGCAACGTGCAGCAGGCCGCCCACGGCACCCAGCAGGTCTCCTCGAACATCACCGACGTGCAGCGCGGCGCGGCCGAAACCGGCTCGGCCTCCTCGCAGGTGCTCTCGACCGCAAAGATGCTGGCGACCGACAGCAACCGGCTGAAGGACGAAGTCGGAAAATTCCTCCGGACGGTGCGCGCCGCCTAAGCCCGCGCGGCGGCCGTCCGCCGCGCCGATAGCGCCTATTGTGGCAGCAGAAATGCAAGCACGATGACGAACAGCACGGCCGTCATGATGACGGCCGTAGCTGCACCGGCGACCATTTTGGCCTTCTCTTTGGCCGTGGTGGAGCGCATCGGTCAGACACCAGATGGTTGACGCGAGCGGGCTCGCTTGCGGATAGTTTCGGCCAAGACCCTCTGCCTGTACAGTGTGCCCGTGACGGAAGTCCAACTCGCGGCTCACCATATGATCCCCAATCGTCCGCCCGTGCTCGCTCACGAACGCTTCGTTGCCGACCGCGAGAATTTCGCGGGCCTCGATCTCGCCGCGCGGTTCGAGCGGATCGAGCGGACCAACCTGTGGGGCGCGGCCACCTCGGTCTCGGGCCTCGGCTCGGAGGATCCCGCCACGGCCGCGATCCGGGACGCGCTTCCTGCACTGCTGCAACGGCTCGGTGCGCGCTCGCTGCTCGATGCGCCCTGCGGCGATGCGGGCTGGATCGGCCGCATGAAGCTCGATCTCGACTACACCGGCATCGATATCGTGCCGTCGCTGATCGAGGCCAATAGCGAGCGCGCGGCACGAGGTGAACTGGCCGGCCGCTTCCGCGCTGCGGACATCACGCGCGATGCGCTGCCGGCTGCCGACTTGATCCTGTGCCGCGACTGCCTGGTTCATTTGAGCTTCGACAACATCGTTCGCGCCGTCACGAACTTTCGTGCGAGCGGCGCGCGCTTCCTGATGGTCACGACGTTTCCCGAATGGGATGCAAATCGCGACTGCGAGGACGGCGACTGGCGCGCGCTGAACATGGAGACGGCGCCGTTCAACTGGCCGGCGCCGCGCGAACTGATCAACGAGCGCTGCGAGGAGGGCGGCGGTGGCTGGCGCGACAAGAGCCTCGGGCTCTGGCGGCTGGATGAATTGCCCGATCGCGTCCGCATTGCCACGGGGATGTGACGGACGCAGGCGGAACGTCCATTGCCTCCGTGATTGCCATCGCGTTACATTTTGGATTGCATGAAGCCGTCTCGCGTCGCGGTGACGGTGCCGGAGCACGCCATGAGACCGGGTGCAGTGGTCGTCGCCATGCTGATCTGGTGCTGCGCGCCGGCGCTGGCGCAGCAGGAGGGCGCTGCGCTCTACGCAAGCCACTGTGCGCAATGTCACGATGGCGGCGATGCCCAAAGCCGTGTGCCGGGCCGCAGCGCCATGCAGGGAATGTCGTTCGATCATGTGCTGGGGACACTGACCTCCGGCAGCATGGCGGCGATGGCGAAGGAGCGCAGCGACGAGGAACGCCGCGCGATTGCTGCCTTCGTCACCGGCAAGACTGCGGCGGGCGACGCTGCGATCGACGCGCAGGGGCGCTGCACGCAGCAGGTCAGTGCCTTTCCACAACCGCTCGACGGTCCACGCTGGAACGGGTGGGGCGTTGACGCTGGCAACAGCCGCTTCCAGCCGGCCGACATGGCGGGGCTGACCGCGGAAGAGGTGCCGCGCCTGCGGCTGAAATGGGCTTACGCCTTTCCCGGCGCCTCGGTGTCTTTTGCGCCGCCGACGATCGTCGGCGGCATGCTGTTCATCGGCGGCACCGACCGCAAGGTGCACGCGCTCGACGCGCGAAGCGGCTGCACGCTGTGGACGTTGCCGACCGATGCCGCGGTGCGCGCCGCGATCAGCTTCGCGCCGCTTCCCGGCACCGATCAGTTCGCGATCTTCTTCGGTGACTTGCGCGCCAATGCCTATGCCGTGAACGCGCTGACCGGCGCGCTGATCTGGAAAACGAAGGTCGAGGAGCATCCGGCCGCGCGCATCACCGGCGCGCCGACGCTGCATTCCGGCGTGCTGTACGTGCCGGTGTCCTCGCTCGAGGAGGCCGCCGGCTCACAAGCCAGTTACGAATGCTGCACTTTCCGCGGCAGCGTGGTGGCGCTGGAGGCTGTGACCGGCAAGCCGGTGTGGCAGGCCTACACGATCCCGGAAGTGCCGCATCCGACCAGCAAGAATACGAGAGGCACGCAGCTGTTCGGCCCGTCCGGCGCCGCGGTGTGGTCGGCACCGACGATCGATCCGAAGCGCAACGCCGTCTACGTCGCGACCAGCAATTCCTACTCGAATCCGCCGGCCGCAACCGCCGATGCGATCCTCGCGTTCGAGCTTGCGACCGGAAAGCTGCTCTGGAAGCAGCAGGCGACCCCGAAGGACGCCTTCATCGTGGCGTGCTACGGCGCGGACAGGACCAATTGTCCTGACGAGCACGGCCCCGATCACGATTTCGGCCAGTCGCCGATCCTCGTGACCCTGCGCGACGGCAGGCGTGTTCTTGCCATCGCGCAGAAGTCCGGCGTCGTGCACGCGCTCGACCCTGATGATGGTGGCAAGATTCTGTGGCAGACGCGGGTCGGCAAGGGCGGTGCGCTCGGCGGCAGCGAATGGGGCTCGGCCGCCGACCAGGACCGCATCTACGTCGCGAACTCCGACGTGCGTTTCCTGCACGATGGCACGCGGCGGCTCGATTCCACCCAAGGTGGCGGCCTGTTCGGCCTCGATCTCGCCAGCGGGAAAATTGCGATGGAAGTGTCTCCCGTCGCCTGCGGCGATCGCCTCCAATGCAGCCCCGCGCTGTCGGCGGCGGTGAGCCTGATCCCCGGCGTCGTGTTCTCCGGCGGCGTCAGCGGCTTCCTGCGCGCCTACGCCACAGCCGACGGCAAGCTGCTGTGGGAGTTCGATACCGCCCGAGACTATACGGCCGTGAACGGCGTCCCCGCCCATGGCGGCGCGATCGACGGCCCCGGACCGGTCATCGCCGGCGGCATGCTCTATACCAATTCCGGCTACGGCCAGTGGAGCGGCGTCGCCGGCAACGTGCTGCTGGCGTTCGAGGTGGGGAAGGAGTGAGGGACTCACCGACGATTGCATGAGATTGGGAATGGTGGCGTTGCAAGAGTGAAGCACGGCGCCACAGTCTCGGTGTCGTCCTGGCGAACGCCAGGACCCATACCGCGAGGTCTGTCGATTGCGGGTGGTGCCGATCCCGAACGACCAATCTTCGCCAAACCCCTCTCTGGGGTAATGGGTCCTGGCTTTCGCCAGGACGACGTTGGAGAGGAGTACAACTGCTTCAACGCCGTCATTGCGGGCGTAGCGAAGCAATCCAGAATCTTTTCGCGACGACAGTATGCGGAAACGCCGTCCCGGATTGCGCTCCGCCCCATCCGGGCTACAGGACCCGTCAGCCGACCAGGGAGGAAGGAATTTCGATGATCGACGCCCGATGTCATTGCGGCGCTCTTGCGCTGTCGCTTCCGGGGCCATCAAGCCTCGTCGTTGCCTGCCATTGCATTGACTGCCAGCGACGGACAGGCGCGCCGTTCGGTGTCGGTGCCTTCTATCCGACAGAAGCCGTCACGATCGCAGGCACGTCGAAGGAATACGTCCGGACAGCCGCAAGCGGCGGCAAGGTCCGCAGCTATTTTTGTCCCGACTGCGGTTCAACGGTCTACTGGAAAGCGGACAATTTGCCCGCAATGATCGGCGTCGCCATCGGCGCTATCGCGGATCCGAATTTTCCCGCCCCGGTCAGATCGGTTTTCGAGCAATCGAAACATGTCTGGGTGGAGATCACCGGCGCCCAGCATTTCCGGCAGAGCAGCGCGCAGAAGAATTCGGGCTGAGTGCGCCCGCGTCGAGCGCTGGTGCCGGCTGAGGGGATTGAACCCCCGACCTTCGGTTTACAAAACCGCTGCTCTACCGCTGAGCTAAGCCGGCGACGCTGGAAATGCGGGGCAGGGCTCGGCATGTGCCGGAGCTGTCCGCCCGCTCGGGCGTCGCAATATCAGACTTGGGTGGAAAGTGCCAGAACCCGAAGGCGGCGTCTCGCCGGCATGAAACAGGCGGCCCGTTGGGCCGCCTGAAACCGTTCAGCCCGATGGAAGAAGCCTCACTGGCAGAGGTGCCGCCGGCCGTCTTCGCCCTTGACCCAGGTGCCGGGCTTGCAGACGATGCCGTTGCGGGCTGCATAGGCGTCCCAATTGCCGTACCAGCCGGGGCCGCTGCGGTCGTAGCTCGCGTAGGAATTATCCCAGCCCTGGAACGGCGCGGCGGCGACCGTTGCCGCAGTTCCGACGGCAGCGCCAGCCACTGCGCCCGCCGTATCGAGTGGCCAGAAGCCGGATTGCCGTCCATCATTTGGATTCACTTGGTTGCGGGCCATGTGGCGGCGGCGATAGGCGCGGTCGGTGGTGGAATTGCCGGGACCGAGATTCTGGCAATTGGGATCCTGGAATAGCCCCGTGCAGCGGCCCGAATTGTCGGCCGTGGCTTGCGCGAAGGCCGGTGTTGCCAGCGTGGACGCGACGATTGCGGCCAAGCCAAGAAGCTTCAGGCTCGTCATGGCATTTTCTCCATGTTGTTGAGACCTGTGCTAAGTGCGACCTCCGGCAGTCGTTCCGCGAATTCTCGCAGGCGGGGTCACATCGACGTGAGCCCGCCCAGGATGTAAAATTTGTGCCACGCAACCTTGCTCGCTCCGGCACGTGCGGTGAGTTTGCGCCGCGTTAACGCTTCGCTAGCGCGCCTTTCGGCATTTGAGCAGCTATCGATCCTTGCGCGTTAGGCTTACCGGCATTTGGGGAGCCGGCCTTAACCCTCTGTGCGCCGTGATCGGTTAGGTTGTGTTCCAGACAACCGGGACCCCACCATGCGCGCTCTGGCGCTCGCAGCCTTTCTGATCGGACTGCCCGCGACGGCGTTTGCCGGCGGCGGCTTCGATATCGTCGTGCCCGGCCGCCCCGGCGTGCCGATCATCATCAATGGCATCGACGCGTCCTATAGCGTCGTCGAAGGTGTCTGGGGCCTGGGCAAGAACGTCCAGGTGCAGCCGACGATCTATGGCGGACGCTATATCGCCGAGCGGCAGCCCGACGACGTCGGCCATTATTATCCGACACTGGGCCTGCGGCCCGGCTACGGCCGGCTCGAGGTCGAGCCGCCAGCGAACCGCAAATTGCCGAAGCCGGCCGAGAGCTACCACCAGAGCTGGGGCGCGCAATCGGCGCCGCTGCCGCCGCAGATGGATGTGCCCGCCGATCCGCCGCCGGTGATCCTGGCGCCGGAGATCAATGTGAATCCGCAGCATCGTCGGCCCCGGCCGCGTGCCGAGGTGCCCGGCAAGCCGCCGGGTTAAGAAACGACAAAAAATCCGAGATACGGAAATCAACAGGAGAGAGTAATGCGTCAGATGATTTCGGGACTGGTCGCGGCGGCTGCCGTGATGTTCGTCGGGGCCGCGCCGGCCGCGGCCTGCGGCTTCAATCCGTGCCAGCCGGTTGCGCCGGTCTATAGCGGCTGCAACACGGGTTGCGGTAGCTGGGGTTATGGCCCGGGTTATGGCGGATGGGGCTTTGAGCACCTCGCCGAGCCGACCACGCAGTATTACTACGTCAACCAGGGCCCGACCTACACCGGCCCCGGCGCCTTCGCGCCGTACCCGACCTATCGTGAGGACGCGGTCGTCGCGCCCGCCAACTACGGCTACGGCCGTGGTTATGGCTACGGCAACGGCTATGGCTATCGTGCCGCCGCCGCCTATCAGCGCCCGTACTACCGTCCGTATCGCTACGGCTATGGCCCGCGGCACGGCTATCTGCCGCGCACGCACTACGGCTACGGTCCGCGCTACGGCTACGCGCACCGCGCGCCGTATTACGGCGGCCACCGCGTGCTGCGCCGCTATTACTGATCGTTTGATTGGTTGAGTTGAAGAAGCGCCCGTCCGCGCGATGCGGATGGGCGTTTTGTTTTGCTAGCGCTTCATCAATCCGAGGCGGCTTGCGCCGACGTAAAGCGAGAGCACGGCGGCATTCGACACGTTGAGGCTCTTGATCTCGCCGGGCATGTCGAGCCGCGCCACGACGCTGCATGTTTCGCGCGTCAATTGCCGCAGGCCCTTGCCTTCGGCGCCGAGCACCAGTGCGAGTGGTTCGCGCAGTGCGACGTCCGAGAGGTCCTCGCTGCCTTCGCTGTCGAGGCCAACCGTCTGGAAGCCGCGCTCGTTCAGCGCGGTGAGGGCGCGGGCGAGGTTTTGCACCGTCACCATCGGTACCAGTTCCAGCGCGCCTGAGGCGGCCTTGGCCAGCACGCCGGTCGCTTCCGGGCTGTGGCGCGCGGTGGTGACGATCGCCTTCACGGCAAACGCCGCAGCGGAGCGCAGGATGGCGCCGACATTGTGCGGATCGGTGATCTGGTCGAGCACCAGCACCATGCCTTCCTGCTTCAAGGTCTCGATGTCGGGCGAGGGCAGGGCGTCGGCCTCGGCGAGCAGGCCCTGGTGGACAGCGTCGGGCGACAGCAGCCGGTCGATCTCCTGGGGCCGGACGATCTCGGGCGTGACGCGGGTCTCGATGTTTTCGTCCGCAAGGCGCCTTGCGGCGTTCTCGGTCAGCGTCAGCTTGCGGATCCGCCGCGCCGGGTTTTGCAAGGCCATGGTGACGCTGTGCCAGCCATAGAGGATGACCGGCCCGTCGGATGCCGAATCACGGTCGCGCCAGGCCGGCCGGCCGGCCGATTTCCCGGGCCTGTTGAAGGGCTTAGCCCCGCTGCGGGGCCCCCTCGGGGTGAATTTTCGATCCTTCATGGGCTCGCTTGTGTCACGGGTCCCGGAATATGGCAATTTGGGCGCCCAAGGTGACGATTTTAGCTGTTCGCCTCGGTTGACTTTGCCCCACCGCATCGCCCATAAACGCGCCCGGTCGCGCCCCCATCCGGGCTGTCGCGGCCTTCACGTTCCATGGCCGTCTTCGGTCCGCCGGCAAGGTCCGGCCCGATTGTGCTGCCGTCGAGCGGGGGAGTGTCCCGAGTGGCAAAGGGAGCTGACTGTAAATCAGCCGCCTCATGGCTTCGCAGGTTCGAGTCCTGCCTCCCCCACCATCCTGCTTCGCGCTGACGCGCTTCGCAGGATTTGCAGCCCTTCACTGCGCGAAGCAGGATGCCCTCCGAAGCCTTGGCGAAGGAGGGCGGCTCCATGCACTATGTCTATCTTCTGGAGAGCGAAGTTTTCGCGGGTCAGCGTTATATCGGTTTGACGACGGACCTCAAAAAGCGGCTGACGGATCATAACGCTGGCAAATCTCCGCATACCTCCAAATTCATGCCTTGGAGGCTGGTCACCTATGTTGCCTTCTCCGACATCGAGAAGGCGAGAGCCTTCGAACGCTACTTGAAGTCCGGTTCGGGCCACGCCTTTGCGAAGAAGAGACTCTGGTGAGCGGCCTTTCGCCTCACCCCAGCATCTCCCGCACCATCGGCACCACCTTGCTTCCATAAAGCTCGATGCTCCGCATCAGCTTCTCGTGCGGCAGCGGGCCCGCCGAATACTTCAACTGAAACCGCGAAATGCGAAGCGCCTTTGCGGTCGCGGCGATCTTTCGCGCGACCGTTTCCGGCGAGCCGACATAGAGTGAGCCGTGCTCGGCTTCGCTCACGAACTCGTCGCGGCCCATTGGCGGCCAGCCGCGTTCCTTGCCGATGCGGTCGCGCATGGCCTTGTAGTCGCCCCACAGCTCTTCGCGTGCCTGCGCATCCGTTTCCGCGACATAGCCGGGCGAGTGCACGCCGATCGGCTGTGCCGGGCGGCCGAATTCCCTGAAGGCGCGGTGATAGAGATCGACGTAAGGCGCAAAGCGCGCAGGATCGCCGCCGATGATTGCAAGCATCAAGGGCAGGTCGTAATGCGCCGCGCGCACCACCGATTGCGGACTGCCGCCGACGCCGATCCAGGTTTTCAGCGTGCCGTTCTCGACCGGCGGATAGACCAGCTGATCCCTGAGCGGCGGACGCAGCTTGCCTTCCCAGGTCACGGGCTTCTGCGACAGCAGCGCGGCGAACAGATCGAGCTTCTCCTCGAACAGCGCCTCGTAGGCGCGCAGGTCGAAGCCGAACAGCGGAAAGGATTCGGTGAACGAGCCGCGGCCGAGGATCACCTCGGCGCGCCCGTTGGAGAGCGCATCGAGCGTGGCAAAGCGCTGGAAGACGCGGATCGGATCGTCCGAGCTCAGCACCGTCACGGCCGAGCCGAGATGGATGCGCCTGGTGCGCGATGCGATCGCCGCGAGCACGGTCTCGGGCGAGGAGATCGCGAAGTCGGCGCGGTGATGCTCGCCAAGCCCGATGAAGTCGAGGCCAAGCTCGTCGGCCAGCACCGCCTCGTCGACGACGTTGCGGATCACCTGCGCATGGGAAAGCATGGCGCCGTCAGCGTCCCTGGTGACGTCGCCAAAGGTGTCCAGTCCGAATTGAAGCGGTGCGGTCATCTATCAGGTCTCTATCGGGCGCGAGCGGCGCCCGTCATGTGGGAGGGAAACTGTTTGCTGTGCAGCTAGGGCGCGGAGGTCGCTTCGGCAATGCCGCTGCGGGAAAGGCATGGTTTCCGGTTTTTCACCGCGCCGGCTGGCTCAATCGGATCTGGCGAACATCTCGACCAGGGTCTCGCGCAGCCAGCGCTGCGCCGGCACGGTGTCGTTGCGCTGGTGCCAGAACAGGCTGACGATGCGCGGCGGCGCCTTGAGCGGAAGCGGCATGGCGTGCAGCAGCGGCGCATGCCTTGATTGCGAACGCAGGTCGCTCGGCAGCACGGCAATGAGGTCGGACTGGCGCACGACCTCGTAGGCGGCGCTGTAGTGATTGACGGTCGCGACCAGGTTGCGCGACAGCCCGCGCGAGGCAAGGAAGAGGTCGTAGGACGGCATGGTCTTGCCCGCGAGGCTCACATCGACGTGTCCCGCGTTGAGGAAAGTGCGCGTGCTGAGCCGCTTCATGCCTGCGAGCGGATGGCCGCGCCGCATGAAGCAGGCATAGTCGACGGTCCACAGCGAGCGCGAGCGAATGGCGGCCGGCTGTTGCGCCTCGTTGACATAGACGCTCATGACGCAGTCGACCCTGTTGTCCTCGAGCTGGTCGGCGATCTCCAGGATGGTGTTGGGGACGGTGTGGACGCGCGCTTTGGGCGCGACCTTGCCGAGATGGCCGAGCAGGTCCGGCATCACGAGCGAGGAGACGTAGTCCGACATCGACAGGCTGAACTCGGTCTGCGCGCGGCCGGGATCGAACACCTGCTCGTCGAGCGCACCGCGCACGCTTTCCAGCGCCTCGCCGATCGGCTCCCACAGCACCACGGCGCGCTGGGTCGGGCGGATCCCGGTGCCCGATCTCACGAACAGGGGGTCGCCGAGCGCGTCCCGCAGCCGCGCCAGCGCGTTGCTGACCGCGGGCTGCGTCATCGTCAGCGCGCTCGCCGCGCGCGTGACGCTGCCTTCGGTCATCAGCGCCTCGAAGACCTTCAGGAGATTGAGGTCGAGCGATCTGAACGACACGGCGCAATATTCACAATGGTGATATAATAGATCATAATTATAAATTATGACGATAATGTCTCCTTGTCTATGGTTCCCTGAGGGACACGCGGAGCGCCGGGCCGCCAGACTGAGGGGACTTTCATGTCGATGATATCGGCGCGCATCGAGCGCCTTCCGTTCGCGCGCTTCCACAAGCATCTGCTGCTGATGGGCGGGCTCGGCTACGCGTTCGACGCGATGGACGCGGCGGTGCTTGCCTTCATCCTGCCGGTGCTGCGCACCGCGTGGAATCTGTCGAGCGTGCAGATCGGCGTGCTCGGCAGCAGCACCTATATCGGCTTCCTGTTCGGCGCATTGCTGGCGGGCACGCTGGGCGACCTGATCGGCCGCCGCGCGGTGATGATGTCTGCGCTTGCGCTCTATTGCGCGGCATCCATCGTGAGCGCGATGGTCGATGCATGGCCGTCCTTCTTCGCTGCGCGCGTCGTGGCCGGCATGGGCACCGGCGCCGAGAGCGCGATCATCGCACCCTATCTCGCGGAGTTCGTCGCGCGGCGCTACCGCGGCAGCTTCACCGGCGCGCTGGCCGGCTTCTTCTCCTTCGGCTTCGTTGCCGCGGCGCTGCTCGGCTACTTCATCGTGCCCGCCTATGAGAACGGCTGGCGCATCGTGCTGGTCATCACGGCGGTGCCGGTCGTCATGCTGTTGTGGTGGCGTAGGTCACTGCCGGAATCGCCGCGCTGGCTCGAAAGCCGGGGCAGGGAGAAGGAAGCCGAAGCCGTGCTGGACAGGATCGAGGCAGGCTTTGCGCGCGAGGGCCGTGTCCTGCCGCAGCCGGTCGTCGAAGCCGTCGCGCCGCAGGGCGCGACCGGAACGCTGCTTGCCAATTTCGCCGCGCTCCTCGCCGGCCGGCAGGCGCGCATCACCATCATGACCTGGATCATGTGGCTGGCGATCACCTTCAGCTATTATTCCTTCTTTGTCTGGATCCCCGGCCTGCTGGTCCAGAACGGCATGAGCATCACCAAGAGCTTCGCCTATTCGATCGCGATCTATTGCGCTCAGATCCCGGGCTATTTCAGCGCCGCGTATTTCAACGAGCGTATCGGCCGGCAGGCGACGATTGCGACCTACATGGTGCTCGGCGGCGCCAGCGCGCTCGGGCTCGCCTTCGCGCAGAGCGACCAGCAGATCATGGCGGCGGGAATTTTCCTGTCCTTCTTCATGAACGGCACCTATGCGGGCGTCTATGCCTATACGGCCGAGGTGTTCCCGACGCCGGTCAGGACCACCGGGGCCGGGCTTGCCTCCGCGATCGGCCGCATCGGCGCGATCGTCTCGCCGATCCTGGTCGGCTATCTCTATCCCAATTTCGGCTTCGCCGGCGTGTTCGGCGTCACCACCACCGTGCTGCTGCTCGGGGCGGTGACCGTCGTGCTGATGGGCGTGCCGACGCGCGGCCGTTCGCTGGAGGAGATTGCGGCGGGTGAAGTCGCATGACGCGGACCAAACGCCAGGCCGATCCGCTGCTCTGTGCCGTCGCGGCGGCGCAGGGCAGGGTCGATCAGCCGGATGCGCTGTTCGCGGCACTGGACGAAGCCACGAAGTCGGCGATCGGGCACAAGCTGTTCACGATCCTGACCTATGACGGCGACAGCGGTGAAGCGGCGCGAGTCTATTCCAATCTCCCCGGCCCATATCCGACCGGCGGACGCAAGCGCCTGGCACCGGGCCCGTGGACCGAGGCCGTTCTCGACCGCGGTGAGGGCTATATCGGCCGCACCCGGGACGATCTGCGCCTGGTGTTCTCCGATCACGAGCTGATCGCCTCGCTCGGCTGCGAGAGCGTGCTCAACATGCCCGTGCGCTGGCGCGGGCGTACGCTCGGCTCGCTCAATCTGCTCCATGAGGCAGGCTGGTACGACGAGGACGATGTCGCCGCGTGCCTTCCCTTTGCCCAGCTCACATTGCCGGCACTGCTCGCGCCGGCCCACTTCTGACAGGACGCCGCGATGCCCAGCATCCTCTTCAAGAACGCCGCTCTGCTCGATCCGCTCCAGCCGGACCTGCTGGAGGGACATCACGTGCTGGTCGAAGACAATTTGATCAAGGAGGTCTCGGACCGGCCGCTCCAGGCCACCGCCGACCGGACCATCGATCTGAAGGGCAAAACGCTGATGCCAGGCCTGATCGACCTGCATGTGCATGCGGTGGCGGTCGAGCTCAATCTGGCGCAGCAGGTGCACATGCCGAATGTGCTGGTGACGTTGCGCTCGACGCTGCTCTTGCGCAGCATGCTGCGGCGTGGCTTCACCACGGTCCGCGATGCCGGCGGCGCCGGCCATGCGCTGAAGCAGGCGATCGAGACCGGCCTCACCGACGGCCCGCGGCTGTTCGTCTCGGGCCGGGCGCTGAGCCAGACCGGCGGCCACGGCGACATGCGGGCGCGCTCGGATTATCTGGCGAGCGATGCGCCGTGTCCGTGCTGCGTGCGGGTCGGCGCGCTGGCGCGCGTCGCCGACGGCGTCGACGGCGTGCGCAGGGCGGCGCGCGAGGAGCTCCAGATGGGCGCCGACCAGATCAAGATCATGGCGTCCGGCGGCGTTGCCTCGCCGACCGATCCGGTCGGCGCCTTCGGCTACTCCGAGGACGAGATCCGCGCCATCGTCGAGGAGGCGCGCGGGCGCCAGACCTATGTGCTCGCCCACGCCTACACCGCCGCCGCCATCGCGCGCGCGGTTCGCTGCGGCGTGCGCACCATCGAGCATGGCAATCTCGTGGATGAACCGACCGCGCGCCTGATGGCCGAGAAGGGCGCCTATGTGGTGCCGACGCTGGTCACCTACGAAGCGCTGGCCAACGAGGGCGCCCAATATGGGCTGCCGCCGGAGAGCGTCGCCAAGATCGCCGATGTCCGCGACGCCGGCCTGCGTTCGCTCGCGATCTATCGCGATGCCGGCGTGAAGATGGGGTTTGGCAGCGACTTGCTCGGGCCGTCCCAGCGCCTCCAGAGCGACGAATTCCGCATCCGCGCCGAGATTCTCGGCCCGCGCGCGGCTATCGCCAGCGCCACGGTGGTCGGTGCCGAGGTGCTCGGCATGGAGGGCAAGCTCGGCCGGATTGCGCCCGAGGCTCTCGCGGACCTGCTGGTGGTCGACGGCAACCCACTGCGCGATGTCGCCTGCCTGCTCGGCCAGGGCGAGCACATTCCGCTGGTGATGAAGGCAGGCAAGGTTCAGTTCGATCGGCTGAACGCGTAAAGCGTTTTCGAGCGAAGTGGATACCGGTTCGCGTAAAGAAAACGCGTCAAGACAAGACGCTGCTACCGCCACATCCCCCGCATCCGCGCGCCGATGTCGATCTTGGGCCCTTGCGCCGCGGTGCGTGTCGCGCCTGCGGCCGCCTTCGGCCAGGCGGTGCGCTCGAACAGGTAGACCAGCTGCTCCGGGATGAAGCGGGTGCGCGAGGCGTAGACGTGGCGGTCGCCCTTGGCGGCCTGGCCGTGGGTGAAGAAGCGCTGCGGCACGACGAGGTGGAGATCGTCCTTGGCGCGCGTCATTGCGACATAGAGCAGGCGGCGTTCCTCCTCGAGCTCGGCGCTGGTGCCGGCGCCGAGGTCGGAGGGCATGCAGCCGTCGACGACGTTGAGCACGAACACGGATTTCCACTCCTGGCCCTTGGCGGAATGGATGGTGGAGAGGATCAGATAGTCCTCGTCGCGCAAGGGAGGCCCTGATTTGTCGCTGGTCGCATCCGGCGGATCGAGCGTGAGCTCGGTCAAAAACTTCTCGCGCGAAGAATAGCCGCTCGCGATCTGCTCGAGCTGCATCAGATCGGCGCGGCGCGTCTCGGACTCCTCGTGGATGCGGTCGAGATGCGGCTCGTACCAGAGCCGCACGCGCTCCAGATCCGCCGGCCATTCCGAATAGCGCAGGTTCGCGACCGTGCGGACGAAATCGGTCCAGTCCGCGCCGGTGCGCGGCGGCACCGGGAGCTGGCCGAGTGCAGCAAGCGGGTCGGTGCTCTCCGCCATCTGGTCCAGCACGCGCTGCGCGGTTGCGGGGCCGATGCCGGGCAACAGATGCAGGATGCGGAAGCCCGCAACGCGGTCGCGCGGGTTTTCGGCAAAGCGCAGCAGCGCCAGCACGTCCTTGACGTGGGCGGCGTCGAGGAATTTCAGGCCGCCGAATTTCACGAACGGGATGTTGCGGCGGGTCAGCTCGATCTCCAGCGGACCCGAATGCGAGGACGTCCGGAATAGCACCGCCTGGTGCTTCAGAAGCGCGCCTTGCTCGCGGTTGGCCAGCACCTCTTCGACGATGTAGCGGGCCTGGTCGGCCTCGTCGTGCACGGTGACGAGCTGCGGCTTTTGCGCGGAGGTGCGGTCAGTCCAGAGGTTCTTGGTGAAGCGTTCGCGCGCAAGGCCAATGACGCCGTTGGCCGCCGCCAGCACGGCCTGCGTCGAGCGGTAATTGCGGTCGAGCGTGATCATCTCCGCGCGCGGCGAGAAACTCTGTGGAAACTCCAGGATGTTGCGCACGGTGGCGGCGCGGAACGAATAGATCGACTGCGCGTCATCGCCGACGACGGTGAGGCCGCGTCCGTCGGGCTTCAGCGCCAGCAGGATCGAGGATTGCAGGCGGTTGGTGTCCTGGTATTCGTCGACCAGCACGTGATCGAAGCGTCCGCCGATCTCTTCGGCGATCAGCGCATCGCTCATCATCTGCGACCAGTAGAGCAGCAGGTCGTCGTAGTCGAGCACGTGCTGGGCCTGCTTGGCCTCGACATAGGCCGCGAACAGGCCCTTCAGCTCGGCCGCCCAGCCCGCGCACCAGGGATAGTGCGCCCCTAACACCTTCTCGATCTCCATCTCGGCGTTGACGCAGCGGGAGTAGATCGACAGGCAGGTGCCCTTGGCGGGAAAGCGGCTCTCGGTCTTGGACAGGCCGCGCTCGTGCCGGACCAGATTCATCAGGTCGGCGGAATCCTCGCGGTCGTGGATGGTGAAGGCAGGGTCGACGCCGATCCGCTCGGCATATTCGCGCAGCAGCCGCGCGCCGATGCCGTGGAAGGTGCCGGCCCAGGTCAGCGCATCGCGCATGATCGCGGCGTTGTTCTCCCCGAGCACCTTTCGGGCGATGCGCTCGACCCGGCCGGCCATCTCGGCCGCCGCGCGCCGCGAAAACGTCATCAGCAGGATCCGGCGCGGATCGGCCCCCGCAACGATCAGATGGGCGACGCGATGGGCCAGCGTGTTGGTCTTGCCGGAGCCGGCACCGGCGATGACGAGCAGGGGGGCGCCTACGGTCGACCCGTCGGCCACGCCATGCTCGACGGCGCGGCGCTGCTCCGCATTGAGCGTGTCCAGATATGTTGCCACGAATCGCCCCGGTGAAACCGTGAGATTCGGCGATCTCCTCGCGAATCGCAATGCGGCTGGACGGAACCGAATTTAACACCTAGGGAAAAGACGGCCCAAGGTTCCAGCCCGAGAAGAGCGCGCCCGGCATGACCGAGCTCAAGCCCGACCAGTTCGAGATGCGGCGGCTGGAGTCGCTCAGCAACACCATCTTTGGCGTTGCCATGACGCTTCTGGCCTACGATCTGCCCAAGGCCGCGGTGTTCACCAGCGCCCCCGGCTGGAGCGATCTCGCCCATGTCTATTCCGGCAAGCTCGCCGGCTTCGCGCTCAGCTTCATCATCGCGGGTGTGTTCTGGATCAGCCATCACCGCCGGTTGGCGCGCCAGCCCATCGGCGGCCGGGGCGGTGTGATCCTGAACCTGTTGTTCCTGCTCTCGATCGTGCTGCTGCCGGTCACCAACGGCCTCTACACCAATTACGGCATGAGCAGCGCGGTCGCCGTGCTCTACGGCCTGCATTTGACCGCGATCGCCGGCCTCAATGCCTGGCTGTGGTGGACGATCCTGGGCGGCTGGCGCCACGAGATCATGGCCTCGCTGTTTCCGCTGCTCGTGTTCGTTCCGGGCACGATCGTGGCGGCGTTTGCGCCCCACGTCGCGCCCTTCGTGTGGTTCATCGCCTTCGGCGGGCTGCTGATCCAGCGCTTCTACGTCGCGCGAACCGAGCCGGACGCGTAGGGCTGCGGCTCACCCTGGTGTCGCGCCGAACCCGTCGGCCGGCACGTAAAGCTTGACCGGGCGGATTTCGTAGACCGCAGTCGGATTGACCTGACGCAGCCTCCGCGCCGCCGCGATGGCCTCATCGTCAGTGTCGTATTCCACGAGGTGGAAGCCCAGAAGCTGCTCCTTGGTCTCGGCAAACGGGCCGTCCAGCACCACACCCGCGCCGGGGCCACGCAAGGTGCGAGCCTTTCGGGTCTCGTCCAGACGGGCGGCCGGCCCGAAATGTCCGCTTGCCCTCAAGGGCGCCTGAACCTCGATGACCTTGGCCACGACCGCGGCGTCCTCCTCGGGTGTCCAGGACAAAATCTCGTCTTCCACGTGATAGGCCAGGATAGCGTAGAGCATCGTCACCTCGTTTTTTTGCTGCGCGCGTCCAAAGGACGTATCACCGCGGCCCGCCCCGACAATCCCCGAGCACAAAATATTGCGTCGTGCAGGCTCGACGAAACCGTCCTGAAACCCGATTGCCGCCTTGCGGGGTGAACGCTGCCCAAAGCCGAGGCGACTGATGGCCACAAGAACACGGAAGGCCATCGGAGGCGGCAATGTCGGGTCACACCATCAAGATCATCTGCGACGCACGGCGGGCGGCACAATCGGAGCCTGCCGATTTGCACGACCAGAGCGGTCATCACCGCTATTACGGCAGCTCGGCCGAGAACGGTGGCGAACGCATCGTCGAGAGCCGCCGCGGCAAACGCCCGCGCGCGCTCAATGTCTGCGGCTTCTGAAGCCTTTTCTAGAGCCTTGGGCGAGACCGGTCTTCGCTGATGGGTGTCCTGCAAATATCGATCGCCGCGCTGCCGTTCCTGCTCTCGCTGGCGAGCCGGAGCAGCAAGGCGATCGCGCCGTGCCTGCTCACGAGCATCTTCACAGCGCTGCTCGGCGAAGAGCCCCACCGCGCGGTCATGGCCTGGTGCGTTGGCGTGCTGATCGCCGCGGTGGCGTTACGCGAATGGCTTCGCGCGGCCTGAGCGACACCCTCACGGCGCGTTGAGGACCCGCTTGACGAGGGCCTCCCGCAGCGCCGCCAGTTCGCCGCTCGCCTCCATCTGCGCGATCACCTTGCCGACCTTCGGCACCAGATCGCGATGACGTTCGTGCAGGTAGTGGTAGATGTGGATGCGCTCGAGCGGCGGGGAGAGCGGGTAGATCCTGGCCTGCAGATTGAGCTTCCTCACCGCGACGAGCCCGCTGAAGAGGTCGGTGACCATCACGTCGAAACGGTCGGCGTCGAGCATCTTGACCATGTTCTCGAGGCTGGTGGTCGCCGTGACGCGGGCCATGTCGCGGGTGCCGGCCTCCGAGGAGCCGACGCCGCGGACGATGCCGATGCTGTAGTCCCTGATCGAATTCCAGCCGGCGACGTCGAAACGCAGTTTCGTCGTGAACACCGCGGGCTCGATGTAGTTGATCGCCGGCGTGACCTGGATCAGCGTGGGGTAGTCGCGCGCGAGCGTTCCGATCCGCTGGATCTCGCCGTCGACCTCGCCTGCACTCGACAGCGCGAGTGCCCGCTTGCCGGGGACGTCCTCGAATTCGAGCCTGATGTTGAGCTTGGCGTAGACGGCCCGCAGCATCTCGCCGCCGACATATTGATCGGGGATGTCGGCGATGCGCGCCAGCCGGATCAGCTCCTGCGCCTGCGTTGGACCGGCTGCGAGCAACGACAGGCAGGCGATGGCTATCCGCCACATCACGCGTCTCTTTGGTCGTGCATTGCTACTACTGCATTCGGAGGCCCGCGCGATCTACCGGGAGTGGCGCGCGCCTGCGCGCCGGCTGCAACGGCCATCGCTCGCCCGCCATGCAGGCGGCTCCGGACTTTAACCGATGTCAATCTAGCACCCGAGGTGATAGTTTGCGCGGGAATCCTGCCGCTGGGCGCAAGATATGACCCCGCCGACCTCAAGTCGCCCATGGGCCGACAGGATCACCACGCAGGTCGCGTGAAGGGAAAGTCTCAACGATCGAATTGCTCGCGGCCGCGACCGGCCGGAGCAGGATGCCGCCATTCCGGGGACGTGGTGCATGGGCAACGCAGGCGACGAGGATTCCAAGCGCAGCCGCGCCGTTGCCCCGGCGGCCGCGAAGCAGGATTTGAGCGGGATCGGCGCTGCGCTTGCGCCGGCGATGATCGGAGCGTTGCTGTCGCGGATCTTCAACTGGTCGCGCAGCGGCGTCGGGCCGCGCCTGCTGGCCGCCGTGCTGCTGTTCTCCTCGATCGTCACGCTGATGCTGACCGCGCTTCAGCTCTATCTCGACTACGACCGCGAAGTCGGCGTCATCGAGACGCGGCTCGACGAGATCGGCCGCAGCATCACCGGCAGCCTCGGCGAGAGCCTGTGGAATCTCGACCAGAACCAGATCAAGCTCCAGCTCGACGGCATCCTGCGGCTGCCCGACATCCGCGCCGCCGAGGTGCGCGAGATCGCCGATCGTCCCAATCCGATCCGTGTCGCGGTCGGCGAGCCGAACACCCGTTCGATCGTGACGCGCGACTACCCGCTGAACTATTCCGTGCAGGGGGCCGCGCGCACGATCGGCGTGCTCCATGTCGAGGCGACGCTCAGCGAGGTCTATCGGCAATTGCTGAACCGGGCGCTGATCATCCTGGCAAGCCAGGCGGCGAAGACGTTCCTCGTCTCGCTGTTCATCATCTACATGTTCCATCTCCTGGTGACGCGGCACCTGGTCGCCATCGCCGACTTCGTCAGCAAGTACAGCCTGACACGGCCGCCGCCGCCTTTGCACCTGGAGCGCCGGCCGCCCTACAATGCGGACGAACTGGACAAGGTGATCGACGCCTTCAACGCCATGTGTGCCAATCTCGAGCGGGCCTATGGCGAGTTGCGCGAGGCCAATGCGAATCTCGAGCGCGACCTGACGATCCGTCAGCGCGCCGAAGACGACGCGCGCGCGAGCGAGCAGCGCTTCCGCGACTATGCCGAGACCGCGTCCGACTGGTTCTGGGAGACCGGGCCGGATCATCGGTTCACCTACATATCCGAGCGGGCCGGGGCCTTCGGCATGGACCATAAGGCGCTGATCGGCAAGCGCCGCACCGATGCCGCGTTCGGCCACGACGCCGAGCCGGAGAAATGGCGCGCGCACATGGCGGTGCTGGACCGCCACGAGCCGTTCCGGAAGTTCGAGTATCGCGGCCGCGACATGACCGGACGCGTGCGCCATTTCAGCGTCAACGGCCAGCCGGTCTTCGCGGCCGATGGACGCTTCATGGGTTATCGCGGCTCCGCCACCGATCTCACCGACCAGCACGAGACCGAGGAGCGGCTTCGCCAATCCCAGAAGATGGACGCGATCGGCCAGCTCACCGGCGGCGTCGCGCACGACTTCAACAACGTGCTCACCGTCATCACCGGCACCATCGAGATCATCCACGAAGGGCTTGCGGACAGGCCCCAGTTCGCCGCGATCGCGCAGCTGATCGACGATGCGGCCGCGCGCGGCGCCGAGATCACCTCGCAGCTGCTGACCTTCGCGCGCCGCCAGCCGCTGGAGCCGCGCGAGATCGACGTCAACGCCCTCGTGGTCGAGACGGCGAAGCTGCTGAAGCCGATCCTTGGCGAGCACATCGAGATCGTGACCCGGCTCGCGGACGACGCCTGGTCCGCGATGGCGGATCCGTCGCAGCTTTCCTCCGCGATCGTCAATCTCGCCGTCAATGCGCGTGATGCGATGCCGGACGGCGGTAGGCTCACGCTCGAGACCGCGAACCGGGAGCTAGACGGCGTGCGTAGTGCCGGCGACGGCGACGTCATGCGCGGCGCCTTTGTGATGATTGCGGTCGCCGATACCGGTCACGGCATCCCGGCAGACATCCGCGAGCGCGTGTTCGAGCCGTTCTTCACCACCAAGGGGGTCGGCCGCGGCACCGGGCTCGGGCTGAGCATGGTCTACGGCTTTGCCCGCCAGACCGGCGGCACCGTCGCGATCGAGAGCGAGGAGGGACAAGGCACGGTGATGCGACTGTTCCTGCCGCGATCGAAGGGCGAGGCGCCAACCAGGACGGCACCGGCTCAGGCGCCCGCGGCGGCGCGCGGGCACGAGACGATACTCGTGGTCGAGGACGATCCGCTGGTGCAGGGCTATGTCATCGCCCAGCTCGGCAGCCTCGGCTATCGCACGCTCGTGGCAGGCGACGGCGCAGCCGCCCTCGCGCTGGTCGACCAGGGCGCCGGTTTCGATCTGCTGTTCACGGACATCATCATGCCCGGCGGCATGAACGGTCGGGAACTGGCCGAAGCCGTCCGGCTCCGCCGGCCGGGGGCGAGGGTGCTCTACACCTCCGGCTATACCGACGACACCATTGTCCATGAAGGGCATCTCGATCCCGGCGTGGCGCTGCTTCAGAAGCCATACCGGAAGTCGGAGCTGTCGCAGAAGATTCGCGAGGTGCTTGCGGGCGAGTCGGCCGCCTGAGCGGCATCCGCCCACGAAAAAGGCGCGGCGGGGAGACCCCGTCGCGCCCGATTTCTTGCTCGCTGGTCCAGGGCTGAGAGCGCCCCGATGCCAAGCCTTGTTCAGAGCTTAGCGGGCGATCCCAGCGAGGTGACAGCGCTTGAGATAAGACACTGGATCACCTCCTTTCGTTGGTTTCGGGAGACTCAAATATAGGGCGAAATCCCCTCGCCGTTAAGGGGGCGGGGCCGGAGGCCGGGAACAAGCCCGCTCGCGAGGCGGGAAAGACCGATCCGGGGCAGTTGAGACCGCCGCTCGGCCGTGTTAGGTGATCGCAAGATGCGGGTGTAGCTCAATGGTAGAGCAGCAGCCTTCCAAGCTGAATACGAGGGTTCGATTCCCTTCACCCGCTCCAATTTCCCCATCTAAAAAATCACTTACGATTCAATGTGTTGCATTGGGTGAATCTGTCGTCAAGAGTCCGTAATCAGACTGCCCACGACATTTTCAGGGCGCTGATAGGGCGCACTCTAAATCGACTGCAAAAACAATATTTTGCCTGCAGCTGCGATTGCAAAATTCCGAATCGGCCTATTTTCAAAGCGTTTCCGTGAAGTTCGGTGATCTTTGGTGCGTTAGGTATGCAGACTACGTGGCTCGTGCACCCTTGCAAAATTCGCGGCCATCCTTAGGTTGAGGTAGCCCTTCGGGGCACGCAGTTGGCACTTAGCAAAAATCGCACAGCGCACAGACAGATCAGCAAACACGCAAAATCAGCAGCATCAGCAAAACAGTCAGACAGCAAAACAGATCAATTCGCAGAACAGCAAACAGCAGCAAAACTCGAACATCAGCAAACAGCAGCAAAGATTCAGCGATCAGGTAACTGCGCGGGCCGTCTTCCGGCCGGAGGCATCAGGCCCAGGAATACTCACTGCATGATCATGCTACCGACTTAACCGTCTGTGGCCACGGATCCCAAACATGGAAACGTCATGTTTAAGGTTCGTATCGAGGTGACCGCAGATCTGCATGCAATCAGTCGTCTGATTGTCTTGCTTGTTCTGCTTCTGACTTAACGGAAGGCGCGAGAGGGAAACTTCTCGCGCTTTTTCTTTGGGGGCGAGCGGCACGGTGTGTGTGACGTTTGGGCTAGCGCCAAGCCCCGATCAGAGTGATGGTTGTCAGCGCGAGTGCAAACAGCAGAACAATGGCAAGATGGCCTTCGGCCGCTGCTTCCAAAAGGAACGGTATCCGGACTTTTAGTTTGGGTTTGTTTGCCATGGCTCGACTGCGAAATGGTGGGTTCGCATAGACGATGCCCGGTACATCGCCGTTGCGCACGTACAATCGCGCGCAACGCTCACTCTCTAGGCTTGCCTAGTAGCGGACGCAGTTTGCCATCTTTGTCACAAAGGCTGGCCCACCTATCCCGGTCCTTCTCAAACTCGCCTGGCTCAAACCAACGCTTGACAGTACTTGGCGCCACACCGAGAGCTTCACCAACAATTTTGAACGTCGGTACCACTCCTTGCGCCATCAACTGTCCAGCTATTAGGCCAGCGTTTTGTTTGTTCTGCCGGATTGCGCCCTCTTTCTCGTAATGCAAGTTGGAGCCGCCTAGTCGCTCCCGGATAAGCACGATGAGATCACGTGGGATCATCAGGTCGTCATTCCAGCTAAGCGCATCGAGCGAGCAGCAGATTACCCAATCGATTAGTTTTTCTGGGATCGCCAGCCCACGCCGCATTAGATGAGTTTCGCCATCGGCGGCAATCTCCCGTGCTTCGGTGATCTTCTCCATCAGCCTAAGGGCCATTTCGCTGATCGCGACCTGATCGGCGTCGAGGATACCACCGAGGAGATCGGGATCGATGTCGTACCGCGCAAGCTCCTCGCGCATATAGAACATCGACTCGAAGCCGCCGACCACACTGACTTCGATCTCGGCCTCTGGATCCTCGCGTCGAAGCCTCACGTAATTCTCAATCGAGGGGGCTGCCTTATATTCCTTCGTGATCTCATTGTAGCCGCCAGCTTCGCTCGATCCAAAGCCCCGAGCCATTCCTAACTCTCCCACTTGGCAGTCAGTTGCATCGACGCGACGCACGCTTGCTCAAATATGAGCTACAATACAACCTGAAATCAACTGAACAACGAAACACTCACAAGGGAGGTGTATGGAAATCGATATTAACACTCTAGAAGTTGCGGCGCTGGCGGCAAAATTTGATGGCTGTCCAAATGACGGACAATGGGCGGCCTACGGCAAAGTGGTCCGTCTCGCGGAAGGCAGCGAGGACCAAGTTGCTTCCGGGTGCGGTGAGGAGGTTGCCGCCTTCATTGCCGCCGCCAACCCGGCCGTGGTGCTGGAGCTGATCGCCATGCTGCACGACCGCCATCAGGATGTGGTGCGACTGGATGCTGAGGTGCGTAGCCTGCGCGAGATGCGCGACATCGTCTACGGCCATCCCATCCGCCGCGGCCGCATCATTGTGGTCGCCGTCACGAGCCGCGACGGCGAGCGGTACCACGCCTGCGCCAACATACTCATCGGCAAGCCGGCCAGCGAGCGCACCGGTGCGAACTATCTCCAACATCGTGATCAGTTTCGCAGCGAGATGGACCGCATCTACCAGATGATCGACCGACATCTGAATCCGGAGGCACCCCATGCACACTCCTGAGCAAGCAAAAGACCTATGGTGCCCGATGGTGCGCATTGCGCGGCGTGAGACCTTCAACCCTGACGGCCTGGGCGATACCGTTTTGGTTGGAGGCTGCAACACCGACGCACTGGGCCGCAACCGCGTTCCGGCGTCCTGCACCTGCATTGCTGACAAGTGTGCCATGTGGCGCTGGGTTGTTGTGCGCGATCCGACCGAACCCGAACGCTCCGACTGCGTAATGTACGATAAGCCGCCACGGATGGTGCGCAACGGCGAAGGCTACTGCTGTATTTCCGGGAGGCAAGCATGATCACCGACCGCGAACTGCTAGAACTGGCGGCGAAGACGGTTGGTGTGAATGGCCAATACTTTTGGAACATTGATGATGCCGGTATCGAAACGGAAGGCGGCAGGGTGTGGAACCCGTTGAGCGACGATGGTGATGCGCTGAGGCTAGCGGTCACGCTCCGCTTTAGGGTGAGCACGCCGACGGCTGGCGTGCGCTACGGCGAACGAGCCGTAGCCGAGTCGCAGGATCGGCCGCACGGAGTTTTTTCAAATTGCGGCGATGAGGCGCTTGATAAGGCCGACCCGCTTGCCGCCACGCGCCGCGCCATCGTCCGTGCCGCCGCTGAGATCGGAAAGACCATGCCGTCGTGATGCGACAATCCTCGGCATGATCCTCTTCCTCAAATCCACTACCGACGACGGCAACAAGATGCCGCTGCACGACAAGCTGGTCCTGATTTTCAAGGAGCGGGTGAAGGAGGCTGAGGACGACCAGGACCGGGCGAGGGCGGAGCGGGACCTGGCCAAGCTCCAGTCTGGGGCTGGGGCTGAGTAGAATCGAAACAGCTGATATATTGAGAGGCGCTGGTTGACACGGCGCTTTTTTTGTTGGCCGGCGCCGCCCAAAGTTCCATTTTTCAGGGCGCTCATAGGGCGCAATAGGGCGTGACCTGGGAGTATTTCGAGGTATTTGGCGTGAAGTCGGGAATGCGGGAAGGTGCTTGTTTTACAGTGTTTGGTGAATGTTGGTGAATGTCAGTGAAGTCGCGGGAGGGATTTGGAATCGACTTCCAAGCTGAATACGAGGGTTCGATTCCCTTCACCCGCTCCAAACAATTTCAGTGACTTGGCACGAATTCTCGATCTCGTTCCGACAACTGTTGAAGTCATGTCGGCAATCGGGCTGAGTGCTTTTCCATTCTTGCCGGCGTTTCGGTCCCGCGAATCGCGATGTCGCCGCGGTGAAGACACTAGCGCCTGACGCGGCTTAATCGCCCAGAGGCTTGTCGAGAAAGGTGTACAGCGCCCGAATTCTCCCGTGCTCGACGATCGCGACGTCCATACCTGTGACGACGGGAGGAGCGCCGGCCGGTCCCAGGCGCCACTGCAGGCGGCCGAGATCGTGATTCATCTCGGCAGGTCCCGTCGCGCGGAACACAAATCCGGGAGCTTCCTGGAGAATGCGCTCGATTCTCGCGTTTAGAGCCTCCTGGCCAACGATCCGTTCTCCCGCTTCAAAGAAGGTACAGTCCGCAGCGTAGATCTCGGCGATCGCGTCCGCCCGGCGCGCGGAATCCAGCTGCCCGAATACTTCGAGCAGGTTCCTTTCCATCAGGGTGTCGCTCATGGCAGATCCCTCTGTTCAGAACATGCCGTTAGGGTTGGCGCGTGGCACGTTCGGCGCGAGCCACGGAGCAGAGTTTTTCGGGTCCCCGACGAGCTGCAAGGTGTCCCAATGCTCGACGGCTCTTCCATCGGCATCCATCTTGTAGATGTCGACGCCGGCGATCCCCGTATCATTCGGATCGTCATTGAACAGATTCAGAAAATTCACGTGAGCCCACACATAGTCGCCGACCGCGACGATCTTGTGGACGACGACCCGCGCTTGGGCGCGTTCCCGGGTGATCTGGCCGAAGAACTTCCCCAGCGCGTCCGGGCCGTCCGCAATGAGCGGGTTGTGTTGGACGTAGGCGGGGCTGATGAACTTGGCGACGAACTCCTCCGACTTCTTCTGGTTGATAACCAGATCATAGAAGTCAAGAATGTTGGCCTTGTTGCGAAAGGCGCGGCTGTCCTCGGAATCAAAAAGCTCGATCATCGGTAACTCCTCTTGCGAAACGCAGATGCGTGGGATGGCCCTAGCTGAGGCCGACAAGCTGGAGGCGGAACGCATCCAGTTCATCGTCGGATTTTTCGCGAGCGGCTCGGAGCATCGCATCGGCGTCCGTGCCGACCGGCGCGCGGCTTGGTGCGGGCACCTGCTCGGCCAGCTCGATCACGCGCGCAGCCGCCAAGGCGGAGTCGAGCCCGCTGCTTTGCATGACGTTGAGCGTGGTTGCGAACGTGTCGAAGGATTGTCCGTACAGTCCTCGTTGTTCGGCCGTCATTTGGTCGGTGACACGTGCGAGGGCCGCTGCCGTTTTGGCGGGGCCGCCGGTTCTCATGTTGCCCGCAGCCGCCACGACGACGTCGACCCCAAAGGACTTTAGCTCGGCGCGGTAAACGGCCGCGAACACCTCCATGGCCGCCTTCGACGCGCCTGATGGCCCGTTGAAGGGAAGCGGAACGCTCGCCGTCCAGGTACTGACCTGGACGATGCGGCCGCGCGCCTTCCTCAGCGACGGCAGGAAAGCGTTCATGACGGTCAGAGCCCCGAACACATTGACGTCGAACTCACGCCGGATGGCGTCGAGCGGCAGAACTTCAATCGGGCCCGGGGTCAGGATGCCCGCATTGTTGATCAGCAGATCAAGTCCGGAATCGCCGAGCGCGTCGGACACGCCGCCCGCCCAGGCCTTCACGGCCTGCTCTCTGGTCATGTCGCAGACGGTCAGGCTAACGCGCCGGCCGGAGGTGTCCTTCAGATCCTGGACCTCCGCGGCGGACATGGCCGTGCCGAAAACGACATAGCCTTTGGCGGCCAGTCCGAGCGCGATATCGCGGCCGAGGCCGCCGCCGGCGCCGGTGACTGCGGCGGAGCGACGCGAGTGTTCAGAAGGGCTCGGCATTTGACGTCTCCGTTCCAGTAGGCGGTGGGTGCTTTGGATGCCAGAGGCGTTTGCCGCTCTGACAGGGTTCATGGAGTCGTTCCGATTTTCGATGCGCTAGCCTTGCGATCTGCCCAGCTGTGTCGCGGAAAGTGGAACGCCGACAATGGATATCGAAGACCTGCGGACCTTTGTCGAAGTGGCCGATGCCGGCGGCGTATCGCCGGCCGCGCGCCGGCTCGGCGTCTCGAAATCGATCATCAGCCGGCGGCTGTTCCGGCTGGAAGCTGAACTGGGCGTCCAGCTTCTTGCACGGACAACTCGCGGCGCTGGGTTGACGGAGGCGGGCGTCACGTTCCGTGACCACGCCGCCCGGGTCTGCGCCGAAATCGATGTCGCGCGAGAGACGATCCTGCCTGCCGGCGATCTGCGGGGGCGCCTGCGTGTTGCTGCGCCACTGACCTTCGGCCCGACGCTGTTGGCGCCGGTCTTCGCGGATCTGGCGCGGCGTCATCCGCTGCTCCATGTCCATGCGAGCTACAGTGATCGCTTCGTGGACCTTGTCGGAGAGGGCTTCGACTGTGCCGTACGCGTTGGCTATCTCAGCGATTCAAGCTTGATGGCGCGGCGTGTTGGGCCAATCCATGGTGCCCTCGTCGCAAGCCCGGATTACATCAGGGAGCATGGAACGCCAGAGACGCCGGACGAGTTGCTCACGCATCAGGCGCTCATGCAGGGTACGGAAACCTGGCAATTCATCGATGGTGAGAGAACAATTTCCGTTCATCCGCAGGGACGGTTCAAGGCGGATAACGGCACCGCTCTCGCCGTCGCCGCCGTAGCGGGGCTCGGCATCGCCTGGCTTCCGCATTGCCTCGTCGAGGACTATTTGGCTTCTGGCGCCCTTACTCCGGTGATGACGCGCTATCCTCCCCCGACGGCTGGACTTTTCGTCGTCCGGCCGCCCGGACAGCACCCCGCGCGAAAAGTCCGAGTCCTCACCGAACTGTTGATCGAGCATTTCGGATAGTTGGCGGTCATTCGGATGCGTTCACGATGGGTTGGCTCCCGTGCAATGGAAGCCGCAAACGCGGCGGCGGTAACCGCCATTCCGACAAAGAGAAATTCCGTAGTGATCTCAAGAGCCCAAATAGCTGCGAAATGCCGGAATGGCTTTTGAAGACATTACAGTATTCCGGAGCCTTCCAAGCTGAATACGAGGGTTCGATTCCCTTCAGGACCTTCTTCATCAGCTGCGTTTCGGTGAGCCCGGACGTGCTCGCCTCGGTGGTCCCGCCATGTCGGCCAAATGACGTGAAGGTCAGCTCAGGACGCAAGCCCGCGGCCAGAATGATCTCCTTCGAAATGCGCTCGACCTGAGTCAGCATTTCGCCCTTGCCGCTCCAAGGCAAACGACAGCGCTGACGGAGCAATCTCAATCGTCGGAACTCGAACGTGTGGTCCGTTCACCAAGCATCGCGCGGCCCTGGCGACCAACTGAGCAAATCATGCAGTGTGTTGGTAAGGCTCTCTCGGACCCCGGCTTCCGGTCGTGCGGTTGCTCAGACCTCAAACACTTGCCGCGGCGAGCGCGTCAGACACTCATGCCCGGTCTCGGTGACGAGCACTGTCTCGCTGATCGCGATGCCGTCGGCGGAGACGTACATGTGGAACACCATCCCTTCCTCCAGCGTCCAATGGGCCGTGGGTAGGAAGATGCGCGAGAAGTCGCTGGTGCGCGGGCTATGGAGCGGATAGCAGCCGAGCGAATAGCCGGTGATGTTGGGGTAGTCGGGCCGTAGTCCGTCGGCGAGCATGGCGTTTCGCGCCAGAGCGTCGACCTCGGCGGCGTCGGCTCCAGGCTTGATCGCCTCGAACTGCCGGTCCTGGATATCGATAAGCCGCCCGGCGAGATGCGACCGGCGCGGGTCGATTTCTCCGATCACGGCCGAGCGCATCAGCCGGGCGCTGTAGCCGTCAATATAGGGCAACAGCTCCATATGCAGGATATCGCCCTTGGCCAGCGGCTGCTTGGTCAGTCCGCCATGCAGGAACGCGTTGCCGACGCCGGCGGTAATGATCCCCGCGCGTGCGGCGTCCGCACCTTCCTGCATGAAGACCTGATAGACGGCTGCTGCCGCGCCGCGGGCCGACCGGCCTTCGCCGGAGGCTTTCAGAGCTGCATCGATGCCGAGGTCGCCGATCGCGGCAGCTCGCCGGAGCACGGCGATCTCCCTCGTGCTCTTCCTGGCGCGGAGCTCGGCCATCACGCCGGAGAAGTCGACAAAGCGCGCGTCTGGCAGTTGCGCCGAGAGCTGCTTGAAGCGGGAGAGCGGCATGCAATAGGAGTCCTCGTCGAGCCCCACGCGGCCTGTCGCATAGCCAAGGCTACGGATGGTGTCGGCGAGCACCCGGATCGGGGCTTCCCAATCGGCGAAGGCAACGGAGCGCGACAGCCACGAGCTCTCGGTGAACGGGCCAAGGTCGACGGCGCGAAGTATCATGATCGGTTCCCCGTCGCGCGGGAGGACGCAGGCCCGGTACATGTTTTCCGAGATCAAGAAGCCGGTGACGTAGGCAAGGAACTCGCTCTGGTCGATGATGAGGACATCGAGCTCGCGGGCGGCCATGCGCTCGCGCACGCGCCTAACGCGCGCCTCATATTCGTCGATCGGAAACAACATCGTCATTCATCCTTCGCGGGATCGGGCGCGCGCGTTTCGGCGCCCGCTATCCGCAGATCTCCAGAATGGCCAGCATGTAGATGCGGATCATGTCGATGAAGTCGACGATATCGACCCGCTCGTCGGGCATGGTGTTGTAGCGGCCGCCGGGGCCGCAGACGATGCCTTCCATCCCGCCGAAATAGTGCAGATGACCAGCATCGGTCCCGTAGAAGCAGCTTGGGGCAACGGCGCCGGTCGGCTGCTCCTCTCCGCGTACCGCGCGATAAGCGCGGTTGACGGCCTCGACGATCGGGCTCGTGCGTGCCACTTCGAAAGGCGGCATGGTTGGAACGCCGGAGCGGTCCTCCGACATGATCTCGGCCTTGAGGCCGGGAAACCGTGCCTGGAGCGCGTCGAGCTCGCGACGCATGTCGGCCAGCGCACCGGCCTCTGTCTGGCCCGGTGCGTAGCGGCCCGATCCCTTGATCCGCACGAAGTCCGCGACCTGGGGCGTGCGCCATTCGTGCAGCTCGCGGCCGAGCGCGCCGTGGACGACGCCGACATGGACGCGATTGATCCGTTCATGCTCCGGCGAGAGCGCGCCCGAGAATTTCATCGCATTGAGGCGCGGAATGAGGTCGCACGCGGCCGTGATCGCATCGACCGCCTCTTCGCGCTTGGACAGATGACGCGTATTGCCTGTCAACTCGATGATGAACATGAAGGCCGCGGCGTGCATCGTCATGGCTTTCAGATCGGTCGGCTCGGAATTGATGAAATAGTCGGCGCGTAGTCCTTGCTCGACGAGCGAGTAGGTGCCGACGCCGCCTTGCAGCTCGCCGACCACATAGGTGAGGATGACGTCGCCGCTGAGTTTGACGCCGGCGTCGATCAGCGTCTTGACCGCGCAGAAGTAGGCGGCATCGCCGGCCTTCATGTTGGAAACGCCGATGCCGTAGATGAAGTCGTCGTCGACCTTGCCTGCCCAGGGGTCGACGGTCCAGCCCTCGGTCACCGGGTTGGTGTCGAGATGGCCGTTGAACATCAGACTCTTGCCACCGCCGCTGCCCTTCCAGCGGCCAACGGCGTTGACGCGTCCCTCACTGCCGAAGGCAGTGAGCTCGGTCTCGAGGCCGATCTCGCGCATGCGGCCAGCCATGAAGGCTGCGAGCTGCTTCTCGCCGTCCGACCTGGAGTAACTCTTGTGCTGCACCATGCGGGACAGAAGATCGAGGGCGGCGGGCACGTCGATCCCGGCGAGAAGTGCTTTGGTGTTGTGATCCATGAAAGGAAATCCTTGTCGTCAGCCGACCGGCACGGGGGACGCAGCCATCAGTTCGCGGGTGTAGGGATGAACGTGGTCTGCATCGAAATCTTCGACGGGCAGAAGGTCGACCACTTCACCCCGGCGCATCACGGCGATGCGGTGGGCGATTTGACGGATGAGGTTGAGATCGTGGGTGATGAAGAGAAAGGCGGTTCCGGTTTCCTCGCGTAGCGCCAGCAGCAATTCGACGATCTGGGCCTGCACGGAGACGTCCAGCGGCGCGGTGATCTCGTCGCAGATCACGAGCTTCGGCCGCGCGGCGAAGGCGCGCGCGATGGCGATGCGCTGCTTCTCGCCGCCTGAAAGCTGATGCGGCCAGCGGTTGGCGTAGGATTGGGGCAGGCGCACCTGGTCGAGCAGGCGGGGAATATCCGCAAGATGGCCGCCGTAGAGCTTGAGAGGACGCGACAGGATCTCGTCGATCCTGTGACGCGGATTGAGCGAGGAATCCGGATGCTGGAAAATGATCTGCACGTCGCGGCGGTAAGCGGCGTTCATGTCGCGCATGCCGTGGATCTCGTGCTCGTCGAAGGAGATCTTGCCCGAGAAGCGCGCAAGCCCGGTTAGGGCGCGCGCCATCGAAGACTTGCCAGAGCCGGACTCGCCGACGAGACCGAGGATCTCGCCGCCACGAATCTCGAGCCCGATCTTTTTCGTGGCCGGGGGCGGCGCGTCGCGGAACAGTCCGCCGCTGCCATATTGGACTTCGATCTCGGAGGCCGCGAGAAGGACCTGGTTACGCGGCTTGTCATGGACAAGACGACGTTCCGGTCTGGGCACGGCGTCCACAAGTGCGCGCGTGTTGGCATGGCGCGGCGCACGGAAGATGTCGGCCGCCGGCGCCTGCTCGACCAGGCGGCCGCGCTCCAGAACCGCGACCCGGTCGGCGACGCGCGTCACAAGCGCAAGATCGTGGGAAATATAGAGCGCGGCAACGCCCGTCTCCCGGCGCAGTCGCGCGAACAGTTCGAGGATGCGCGCACCGGTGATGACGTCGAGTGCCGTGGTCGGCTCGTCGAAGAGAATGACGTCGGGTCGGCAACCAAAGGCGGTGGCAATGACGACGCGCTGCTTTTCCCCGCCGGAGATTTCATGCGGATAACGCCGCATCACCGCAGCGGGATTGTTGAGATCGACGTGGCCGAGCAGCTCGATGGCGAGTTCACCGGCATCGCGCGGATTGAGGCTGCGATGCCGTATCAGCGCTTCCGTGATTTGCGTTCCGATGGTGAGCGTCGGATTGAGCGATGTCGAAGGATCCTGAAACACCATCCCGAGACGGCGTCCTCGGATCTCGGTGAGCTCGCGCGGGCTCAGCCGCTGAAGGTCGACATCGCCCAGCTGCAGCGAGCCTGCGACTTCGCGCGCGTTGTCGGGCAGATGGCGCATCAGTGCCCAGGCAAGCGAGCTCTTGCCTGACCCGGATTCCCCGACGAGGCCCAGCACCTCGCCCGGCGCGATCTGCAACGAGATGTCGTGCAGCACGCGTACCGGCCCGGCGGACGTGATATAGTCGAGCGTGTAGCTCCGGATCGAAAGCGCTGAGGTCACCGCTCGTCCTTCGGATTGAGAGCGTCGCGAAGACCGTCGCCGACCAGGTTGAAGGCAATGGCGGTAAGCGCGATCGCGGCCGAGGGCGCAATCAATCCCCATGGTGCCTGATGCATGTATTGGCGCGCGTCCGCCACCATGAGCCCCCATTCGGATGCGGGCGGCTGGGCGCCGACGCCGAGAAAGCTCAGCGTTGCGAACAGCATGACGGCGAAGGATACGCGGATGGTGGATTCGATCACGATCGGCGCCATGACGTTCGGCAACATCTCGCGGAAGATAATCCAGGGCGCTCCCTCGCCACGCGCGATGGCGGCCTTGACGTAGTCCTGATTGCGTACGTTGAGCGCGGCCGAGCGGGTCACCCGGGCCATGCCGGGCGCAAAGGCCACCGCGATGGCAATGACGGCATTGCCGGCGCCGTTGCCGAGCGTTGAGACCAGCAGCAGGGCCATCAGGAGGCCTGGGATCGCCATCACGGCGTCGTTGGTGCGCATGATTGCCTCGTCGGTTCGTCCGCCGAGATAGGCCGAGCCAATGCCGATGATCGCGCCGGCTGCGCTGCCGACGACGGTGGCGATGAAAGCGAGCGGCACGGTCGAACGCGCGCCGACCATCAGGCGGCTCAGGATGTCGCGGCCGAATTGATCGGCCCCAAGCCAGTTCTGCCAGCCGGGTGCGCGAAACCGGCCGAGAAAATCGATCTTCTCCGGCGCATAGGGCGCCAATGCGGGCCCGAACAGGCAGGCGGCCACGATCAGCGCCAAGAGCACGATGCCGACAAAACCCTGTGGTCTTCGTATCAGGCGGATGAACAGCTCAGTCATAGCGGATCCGCCGGTCGAGAAACGCATAGGCCATGTCGGCGAACGTGTTGGTGACGGCATAGGTCGCGGCCATGATCAACGCGCCGGCCTGGATCGACGGCAGGTCGCGCGTGGTGATGGCGACCATCAGCGCCCGTCCGATGCCGGGAATGGCGAAGATCTCCTCGATCACGATGATGCCGCCGAGCAGGTAGCCGACGTCGAGCGCGATGATGGTGACGACCGGCAACAGCGCGTTGCGCAGGGCGTGGCGAAACAGCACGGTGCGTTCCGGCAGGCCCTTCAAGCGCGCGGCGCGGATATAGTCCGATTTCAGCACGTCGAGCGTCTCGGAGCGCATCATGCGCATGACGTGCGCGACGAGGATCACCGAGACAGTGAGCACCGGCAGCGCCAGATGACGGATGCCGCCGCCGAAATCTTCCAGCGGGGAGACGTAGCCGGTTGCCGGCAGCCAGTGCAACGTATCGGCCAGCAGAAGGGCAAGCAGCGTCGCGGTGACGAATTCCGGCAGCGAGACCCCGAGATAGGCAATGAGGCTGACGCCCGTGTCGGTGAGCCTTCCTTGCCGCAGCGCCGCGACTACGCCGAGCGGCACGGCAACAGCCAGCGTGACCAGGATGGCCGACACGGCAAGCAGCAGCGAGCGCGACAGGGCCGCCAGCATTTCCGGGCCGACCGGCAGGCTCGTGCGCATCGAGATGCCGAAATCGCCGGTGAAGACGTGGCGGGCCCAGCGCGCATATTGCAGCCAGGCCGGATCGCCGAGCCCGAGCCTTTCCCGGAGCGCGGCCAGCACTTCGGGCGTCGCGTTTTCGCCGAGCAGCGACTGGGCGGCGTCCGCCGGCAGAATCTGCGTGATGGCGAACACCAGCATCGAGACCACGATGACGGTGTAGACCATCAGCATCAAACGGCGCGCAAACCAGGCCAGCGTCACCCGAGCGTCTCCGGTGTCAGGCGCGCTTCGGCGCGCCGGCGCCGAGCGAGACCATGTCGAGCCGGAATACCGATCCGCGCGGATGCAGGACGTAGCCGTCGACGTAGGCCCGTTGTGCCGCGAGCAGGTCGAAGAATGCCGAGATCACTGAGGGGACGTCGGCGTTCATCATGTCCTGTGCCTTGGCGTAGAGTGCCGTGCGCTTGGCTTCATCGGTCTCGACGCGGGCTGCACTGATGACTGTGTCGAAGTCCGCGTTGTTCCAGCGGGTCTCGTTCCAGGCTGCGTTCGACGTGTAGAGCAGGTTGAAGATGGCGTCGGCGGTCGGCTGCATGTTGTAGAAGCCGACGTAGAAATTGCCTTTCTTCCAGACCTGGTCGAGATAGGTGGCATGCGGCATGGTCTGCACGTTGATGCGGAAGCCGGCTGCGGCGGCCATCTCGCGGACCGCGACGCCGAGCTGCGTGCGGGTTGACGGTTTGTCGGATGCGACCAGCGTCAAATCGATACCGTTGGGATAGCCCGCGTCGGCCAGGAGCTTTTTCGCCTTGGCGATGTCGGGCTTCTTCAGCGGAATGTTCTTGTAGAAGTGGTAGGCGGAGCTCAGCGGCGTGTCGTTGCCCGGCGTGCCATAGCCGCTCGCGACGAAGCCCACGGTTGCCTCGCGATCGACCGCCAATGCCAGGGCCTGGCGAACGCGCACGTCGTTGAACGGTTTCTGGTCGCATCCAAGGTTGATATTCAGGAACTGGCCGGATGGGGTACGCAGGGCCTTGACGCCATCGGCCTTGACGAGGCGCTCATATTCACCCGGCGTGGTCGTGAGCAGCAAATCGATCTCACCGGAGATCATTGCGGACGCTTCGGCGGTGCGGTCCGGATAGACGAGCAGTTCGATGCGGTCGAGGTAGGGCCGTGCCGGATCATAATAAGCGGGGTTACGTTCGACGACGATCCGGCGATCGGGCTCGTAGGATGCCAGCTTGAATGGGCCGGTGCCGTTGGCGGTGGTCGAAAGGCTCGCGAGGTCGCCGGCAATGATCTTCGCCGGAACGATACGCGCGTTAAGATAGGTCAGAGCTACCGGCAGATCAGCGTAGGCGCCGGACAGCGTGAACTTGACGGTCAACGGATCGACCGCCGCGACGTCCTTGATTGGACCAACATTGGTTCTGCCGGGGGAGGCGGTCTTCGGATCGAGGATGGCATTGATGGTGGCGACGACATCCTCAGAGGTGAGTGGTGAACCGTCGTGGAACGTCACGCCAGGGCGCAGCTTGAAGATCCACTCCGTGCTTGTCTCATTCGGCTCCCAGGAGATTGCGAGGTCGGGCTCGACGGTCATGTCCGGCTTCAGCCGGGTGAGGTTGGAGTAGAGCAGTTCGGTGACCAGATATTCCGGGTTCACGCGCGCCAGCATCGGATGGATGACCGATGCTGCCTGGTCGACCGACATCCGGAGCACGCCGCCGCGCTTCGGGGTTTCGGCGAAGGCGATCCTGGGCAGACCGGCGAGGCCGATCGCGGTTCCCGCAAGGAAAAGACGACGACTGACGGACAGCATGGATGCGTGCTCCTTGAGTTAGCGGGCGGTGAGTGTTTCGGGAGACAGAGCGGGACGGAATTCCGCGGACAGATAGGCAAGGACCGATTTCGCCAGCGCGACGATGTCGGCAAGCGTGGTGAATTCGCCGGGCGCGTGAACGCGGCTTTCCGGCCGGCCGAGGCCGGTCAGCAGGATCTCCTGCATTCCGGTCTGTTGCACCCAGCCGAAATCGGAACAGCTCGTCGCACCCCATTTGGCGAAATCGTCCGGTGCATATCCGAACCCAGCCGACAGCGCCTCTTGCCAGCGCGACCAGTGCGGACCTGTCGGGTCGGATGTCGGCATGAGGTGGCCGGTGAGAACCACGTCGACGTCGGCTCCGGGGGCCGCCGCAAGGACGGCGTTCTCGATTTCGGCACGCGCGGCCTGAAAGTCTTCCTCGGGCGCATAGCGCCGACAGACGAGAACTTCAAAGAGCGATGGAATCTGGCCACCGCATTGGCCGCCATGGGCTGCGGAAATATCAAGCTGGGCCGCGAGCGGATGTGTCGCATGCGGCGGTGCAGGTAGGGCGGACGTCCGCGCGGCGATTTCTGGTTTCAATGCTGCAAGCGCATTGAGGATCGGCAGTGCAACCTCGATAGCGTTGGCGCTTGAGCCAGCGGTCCTGGCTTCGCTTGCGTGAACCGTCCTGCCGCGGACGCGCACCAGAAGCGTGAAGAGGCCAAAGCAGCCGGCCCAGATGCGCGGCGCCGCGGCGCCATTGAAGTTGAGAACGTGGCCTTCGAGCAAACCTTGCTCCGCCAGATAGCGTACGCCGGGATAGAGTCCGCCTTCCTCGTCGGTGCAAAGCAGCAGCATCGGGTCGTAGCCGAGTGGAAGGCCGATCGTGTCGGCGGCGCGCAGCGCGAGCAGCACGGCCGCGATGGTGCCCTTCATGTCGGCGGCGCCGAGGCCGATCAGGCGATCGCCCTCGCGCGTCAACTGGAATGGATTGGAGGTCCAGCCGGGCGCTGCCGGTACGGTGTCGACATGAAAATACAGCCCGAGCACCGGCTTGTCCGAGCGGCGGCGCGCGATGAGATTGGTTCTGCGCCCTTGCGCCGGGCCGCCCGCCACGCGCCACAAATGTTCGGGGACATCGACGCGTTGGCAGTCCAGGCCGAGCGCCGCAACAGCACTCTCCATCAAGCCGGCAAACGCTTCGTATCCCGCGCCGGGCGGGAACGTCGTGTCGATTGCCACCATCCGCGCAAGATCGTCGATCGCACATTCAGCTGTACGCTCGATCTCGGCGAAACCGTGGGCCAGCGTCGGGCTGGCCTGTCCTGGGCCTGGTGGTGGAGAAACCATTTGCGGCGGCTCATTTCTATATTCTATAAAGAAATAGGCGAAGCCGATTGCTGTCAATTCCAAAGAATGAGGCAGGCGTGACCGGTAAACAGGCAAAAGCAGCGGCGAGCGGTCCATCGAGCCTGCCGGTTCCGTTGTACGAGCACGTCAAGCGGCAGATCGCCGAGGCGATCCTGGTGGGCGAACTATCTCCGGGCACGGTGCTTCCCGGCGAAGTTGCGCTTGCTGCGCGATACGGAGTTGCTGTCGGCACCATCCGCCGTGCGCTCGCAGACCTGACGGCCGACGGGATGCTGGTGCGTCGGCGCAAGACCGGGACGGTCGTGACCGGCCGCGCGCCGCAACACAGCCTGCGCTTTTTCTTCCAGTATTTCCGACTTCATGGCGAAGACGGCAGCCTCCAGCGTTCCGTGCCCGAAGTCTTGTCCGTGGTGCTGCGGCCGGCAGATGCAGAGGAGGCGGTGCTCTTCACGGAAGCTGTTGGTGAGCCGCTGCTCTGTCTTCATCGCATCCGACGTATTGGCCGCGTGCCGGTGATGCATTCACGAATACGGCTCATTGCGCGCCGCGTGCCTGATTTCCCGCGCAAGGCGGCGAGCGTGCCTGCGCTGCTCTATCTCCATCTGCTCGACGCCTACGGCATTCGCATTGCGGCGGTACGCGAGAAGCTCCTGGCAGAGCTCGCCGACAAGGAGGATCGGCGTCTACTTGCGCTAGCTTCGCCGAACGCCGTTCTGGTGATCCACGAGGAGGCGTACGATCAAGCCGGTGCGCTTGCGCTTCTGAGCGAGCACCGCGCCACGACTGCGCATCATCACTACGTGAACGAGATCCGCTAACTTGTTTCGAGCTGGTCCACGCGCCCCTGATCCTTCCTACTGACCGACGATCGCGTCGATTTCCTCCTTCAGGAGGGCGCCGTACTGTTCGAGGACGCCTGGCCTCAGCTTGGCGCAGAGCAGCGTGAAACTGAGCGCCGCGCCCGGCTTTTCGCTCGGCTTCATGATCGGCAATCCAACTCCGGCAATGCCGGGAATGAGTTCGCCCACGTCCACCGCGTAACCACGGTGGCGGGTGTCGGCGATCAGCTGTCGAACCTTGTCCTCGGTGAGGTTGCGATAGGACGCGTAGCGCCCGAGGTTGGCGCGGATGATGTAGTCCTGCTCGTCCTCGTCGAGGAATGCGAGCATCGCGATCGAGCCGGGGCCCACGCCGAGGGGCACGAAGCCGCCGATCGATCCCGTCAGCGTCGGCACGATGCATTCGCCGTCGCGCCGGTCGAGACAAACGGAATCGTGGTTGAAGCGGGCCATCAGGTGGGTCGTGTCGCCGGTGCGGCGCCTGAGCCGGGACAGCGCGACCTCGCAGCGGCTGATGATGCCGGGGCCGCGCGCGGCGCGGACGCCATAGATCGCCATGCGTGCACCCAGCCTGTAGCGCCGTTTCTTGTCGTCGCGGGCAAGCAGCTTGTGACCGACCAGCGTATTGAGGATGCGGTGACAGGTGGCGGTGTTGAGCCCGGAGCGGGCCGCCAGGTCCTTGAGCGACAGGCCCTCGACGCCGCCATCGGCGACCAGATCCAGCAGGATGACGGTCCGGTCGAGCAACTGGGCTCCGCCGGATGGCGGTTGGGCGATCGCCGGCATGGAATCTCACATTATGAAAAAAGTGACCTTGGCAACTTGTACATTGAGAAAGATGTGTCTCCAATGATGAAAATTAGGTCGCTTGAGAACGATGCATATTTTTTGAGCGACCTGATTTCTCCATTCGCAAACAGCTGATGGCTGACGCGGCGCTGTGGCAAAAGCGCTGGAAGGCCGTGATTTTTCCAGAGGAACAGGATGACAGGCTTCAAAAGGACGATGGGTGTTTCCGCGCTTGCGCTCGCTGCCTTCCTTGTTGGTGGCGCCGCCGTGGCGGGCACGCTTGAGAACGTCAAGGCACGCGGCAAGCTCGTCGTCGGCGTGAAGAATGACTACGTGCCCTATGGCTATCTGAACGACAAGGGCGACGTCGTCGGCTTCGAGGTCTCGCTTGCGAAGTACGTTGCCAAGGAGCTCCTTGGCTCCGAGGACAAGATCGAGCTCGTGCCTGTCGTCGCTTCCAACCGCATCGAATTCCTGACCGCCGGCCGCATCGATGCGATCTTCGCCACGCTCGGCGTCACGGCCGAGCGCGGCAAGGTCATCGACTTCACGACGGAATACGTTTCCGCTGCCGGCCCGTCTGTGCTGGCGGCCAAGGAAGCGACGATCTCAAAGTGGGAAGAGCTGAGGGGCAAGTCGATCTGCGGCATCCAGGGCTCCTACTACAACAAGAAGATGACCGAGGAGTTCGGCATCAATCTCGTGGCCTTCAAGACCCAGCCGGAAGCCTATCGCGCGTTGAAAGACAATCGTTGCATCGGCTTCGTCTTTGACGACATGACGCTTCAGCAGAAGCTCAAGGAGCCCGATTGGGCAAGCTACAAGATCGCGGTGGCACCCTATGAATTCCAGCCGATGGCGGGCGGCCTCCGCAAGGGAGACGCGGAATTCCACGAAGCCGTCGACAAGGCCATCGGGAAGGCCGAGGCCGAAGGCAAGCTGATCGCGTGGGAGACCGAGTTCGGCATGCCGCACTCCGACTACATTGCGGCGCGGGCAAAGGCTGCGGCTGCGAAGAAGAACTGACGGACACGGAGCGGCCTTTGTTCGGTCTCGACTATTCCTGGCTCGCGGATCCTGCGTACCAGCAATGGCTGCTGACCGGTGTCGTCAACACGCTGAAGCTGGCGGCGCTCTCATCGAGCGCCGCCATCCTCATCGGCATGCTCGGGGCCCTCGGGCTCACGCTGCGGATCTTCTGGCTCGATGCCCTGATCGAGTTATTCGTAGAGGTGTTCCGCAACACGCCGCCGCTGTTGCAGATGCTGTTTGCCTATTTCACCCTCTCAACCCTCGGCCTCAGGGTGACCGATCCGTCGACGGGATTATCGGTTCCGCTTCTCAGTGCCTTTGCCTGTGCTGCGACTTCGCTCAGTCTCTTCGGTGGGGCGCTGGCGATCGAGGCCTTCCGCTCGGGCATCGAAACCATGCCGCGGTCGATCATCGATGCGGCGCGCTCACTGGGGTACGGCCGATGGGCCCGCTTCTGGCGCATCGAGGCGCCGATCGCCACGCGCATCTGCCTGCCGGGACTGACGAACATCCTGACCAACCTCTTCAAGACGACGTCGCAGGCATCCGTCATCACCGTGCCGGAACTGATGTACTATGCGGGACAGATCTACAATGACACGTTTCGCACGCTGGAGGTCATGATTCTGGTCCTCCTGATATACGTGGTGTTGGTGTCCATTCTCACATTTGCAATGGCGAGACTCGAAGCCTTCATGGCCTTCCCAGGTTACGGGAGGGAGCATTGATCGTGGGCTCCGTGCTCTCATATGAAGGAAAGAAGCGCGCCGTTCTAATGCTGATCGCCCTTGGCGTCGTCGTTTGGATCGCGGTCGATGCCGCGGCGGGCGGCTCGGCGCACTGGAGCCGCGTGCTGGTGCGGCTTCCTCTGCTTCTCACCGGCTCGGCGTCCGGCTGGCCGATCACGGGCGGCTTTGTCCTCAATATCATTCTCTCGATCGCCTCTATGGCACTGGCGACGGTGCTCGGTACGATCATGGGTCTTGCGACGCTCGCCAGGTTCGGACCGATCCGGGTCCCGTCCTTTCTGCTGATGAATTTCCTGCGCAATTCACCTTGGCTCGTCCTACTTTTTGCGACGCTCTATTTCCTGCCGTTCGAGATGCACGTCTTCGGCACGACCATTCCGTTCCCGCCATTCGTGAAGGCCGTGATCGGCCTTGCGTTGCCGACGGCGGCGAATTTCTCCGAGGTGATCCGGGGTGCAGTTCAGTCCATTCACAGCGGCCAGTGGGAAGCGGCACGTTCGCTCGGTTATGGCACCGGCCAGATCTATCGCCACGTGATCATGCCACAGGCGCTGCGGCGCATGATCCCAGGCTGGATGAATCTCTACGCGCTGCTGATGATCGCGACAGCGCTCGCCACGGTTACCGGAATCCAGGACGTGCTGACGATTCTGAACAGTTTGCTGGCCATGGAGAACGAACGGGTGATCGTCTACTTCTATTTGACCATCCTCTTCCTGTTCATCGCCTACTGCTATCCGATCGCTGCCGTCGCGCGTCGGTGGGAGCGCGCGGTGAAGGGAGAAAGCCTGTGAACCGCATCGACGCGCTGATCGAGCTCGATAACGTCCGCAAGTCCTTCGGTGACGTCCCAGTTCTCAAGGGCATTTCGATGTTCGTGCAGAAGGGCGAGGCAGTCTGCATTATCGGCCCCTCCGGATCGGGAAAGTCCACCGTTCTGCGCTGCATCAACGGCCTGATTCCCGTGGACGAAGGCTTTGTCCGGGTCGGCGGACACCGTGTGCATGAAATGAGGTCGGAAAAGCAGATGCGGGCGCTGCGCCATCAGGTGGCGATGGTGTTCCAGCAGTACAATCTGTTCCCGCACCGCACGGCACTGGATAACATCATGATGGCGCCGATCCAGGTGCTCGGACACGATCGCGCCGAAGTCGAGGAGCGAGCCCGCAAGCTCCTGAAGAAGGTGCGGCTCTCGGAGAAGGCGGGCAGCTATCCGGGGCAGCTTTCCGGCGGCCAGCAGCAGCGCGTGGCGATCGCCCGCGCACTCGCGATGCAGCCGGAAGTGATCCTGTTCGACGAGGTGACGGCTGCGCTCGATCCCGAAACGGTGAAGGACGTGCTCTTCGCGATCCGCGAACTGGTGGAGGAAGGTCTCACCTGCATTATCGTGACTCACGAGATGAAGTTCGCCCGGGACGTCTCGCACCGCGTTTGTTTCACCGATCATGGCCTGATCGTGGAGAGTGCGCCTCCTGCAGAACTCTTTGACAATCCGCGAGACCCGCGCACTCGCGAATTCCTCGGTCAGGTTCTCTGATCGCATCATCGGGGCGGACGGGTGTGGTCCGGCCCGATGCAGCCGACTGGTCGGGATTGGGCGTGCGCTGCGCGGTGCTGCCATCCCATGTGCAATGAAAGGTGGGCCGGAAGGCCCAATGCATCATGCCTCGTTTTGACGACATCTACGCCAAGGACTTCAAGGAGACGCCTTACTGGTGGGAGGCCGCGGAACCGGAGACCGATCTCGATCCGATGCCGGAGCGAGCCGACGTTGTGGTCATTGGCTCGGGCTATGCCGGGTTGAATGCGGCGACTCATCTGGCGCGTGCCGGGCGCTCCGTCGTCGTCATCGACGGTGACCGGATCGGGGAGGGAGCCTCGACGCGCTCGGGCGGCATGGTGTCGAGTGGCCAGAAGCTGGTGGTTGGTGGGGCGATCAAGGGGATCGATCCGGCGCTCTTCTCGCGCTTGATCGGCGAGAGCAACGAAAGCTTCGATTATCTGAAGATGCTGGTCGAGACGGAGAAGCTGGATGCGGGTCTTGCGCTCACCGGCCGCTTTTTCGGCGCCCACGCCACGGGCGATTACGAAACGCTGAAGCGGCATGGCACGCTCCTGGCGGAAAAGACGGGCGTGACCGTGCATTGCCTCGACCGCGCGCATCAGCGGGCGGCGATCGGTTCGGACTACTATCATGGCGGCATGGTGATCGATCAATATGGCGGTCTGCATCCGGGCAAGTATCACAAGGCGCTGCGTGACCGGGCGCGCGCCGCCGGCGTCATGCTGCGCTCGCATGCGCGTGCGGGTGTCGTGCAGGATGCTGCGAGAGGAGAGAAAGTCGTGCCGACCGCTCGCGGCAGCATTCGGGCTGCCCACGTCGTCGCAACCACAAACGGTTACACCGCCGCCGATGCGACACCGAGCCTCGCCAGCCGCATCGTGCCGGTCAAGAGCTATCAGATTGCCACCGCGCCGCTGCCGGCCGATCTCCTGGCCGAGCTCATTCCGCAGGCCCGCATGGTGTCCGACACGCGCCGTGATTTGATCTACGCCAGGCCGTCGCCCGACGGGACGCGGCTTCTGTTCGGTTCACGCCCGGGCATCTTCGACATGCCCGACAAGCTTGCCGCGAAGCGGCTTTATGCGCGCATGCTGGCCATTTGGCCGCAGCTTGCGGGCGTGAAGATCACTCATGCCTGGAGCGGGCGCGTGGCCATGACCGTCGACAAGATCGCCCATCTCGGCGCCCGCGACGGCGCGGATTTCGCGGCTGGTTGCAACGGCAACGGCGTCGCGCTGATGACCTTTCTCGGCTACCAGACAGCGCGCAAAATTCTCGGTGAGCAGAACATGCCCTCGGCCTTCGACCGCGAGACATTCACAGCCGTGCCCTTCTATTCGGGCAAGCCGTGGTTCGTGCCGCTGTTTGCCGGCTGGTATCGCCTGCGCGATTTCCTCGACCGTCCGGGACGCTGAAATAGCGGCGCACGGGTCCATGCGCTCGTCTTGAAGGAGGACAATTTGTCCAGAATAATTCCCGACCTCGTCGTCACGCCGCAGGAACTGCCCGCGAAGGTGGACGTCGTCATCATCGGTGGAGGCATTATCGGCGTATCGACGGCGCTCTCGCTGGTTGAGCGCGGCGTCAGCGTTGCCTTATGCGAGAAGGGATTGATCGGGGCGGAGCAGTCGTCGCGAAACTGGGGCTGGGTGCGCCAGATGGGGCGTGACCCCGCCGAGCTACCGCTTGCCATCGAGAGTCTTCGGCTCTGGCGCGGCATGAACGCGCGCATCGACGGCGAAACGGGTTTTCAACAGGCCGGCATCGCCTATCTCTGCGACACCGATGCCGACGTTGCGATGTATGAAGCGTGGTTGAAGCACGCCATTCCGCTTGGTCTCGATTCCCGCCTTGTGAGTGGCGAGGCGCTAGAGACCCTGATTCCCGGTGCGGCGAAGCCGTTCCGCGCGGCGTTGCACACGGCGAGCGATGGCAAGGCCGAGCCGTTCATTGCGGCCCCGGCGATTGCGCGAGGAGCGGCCGCCAAGGGCGCGCATATCCTCACCAATTGTGCGGTCCGTTCCATCGAGCGATCGGCGGGCCGGGTCAGCGGCTGCGTGACCGAACGCGGTGAGATCCGCTGTTCGTCTGTGGTTCTGGCGGGAGGAGCCTGGTCGCGCCTCTTCGCCGGCAATCTGGGCATCGATCTTCCCGTCCTGAAGATCCTTGGCAGCGTCGTCCGCCTGTCCTCGGTCGACGGCGTTCCGAATTTTGCCGTCGGTGCAGGCAACTTCGCTTTCCGTCGCCGTCTGGACGGCGGCTTTACCGTCGCCCAACGCAACGCAAACATAGCCCCGATCACGCCGGACAGCTTCCGCTTGTTCTGCGACTACACGCCGACGCTGATCAAGAGCTGGAATGAACTGACGCTTCGCGTCGGCGGCCAGTTCTTTCGTGAGTTGTCGATGGCTCGACGCTGGAATAGTGACGAGGTTACGCCTTTCGAGCAGGTCCGCATTCTCGATCCAGATCCGTCGTGGCGGTTCGCTCAGGGCGGCGTGAGCCATCTGCGCGAGGCCTTCCCGGCGTTCGGCGACGCAAGGATCACGAAGATGTGGGCTGGTCTCATGGACGTTACGCCCGATGCTGTACCGGTGATCGCGCCGGTCGGCTCTGTTCCGGGCTTCTATCTCGCGACAGGTTTCTCCGGTCACGGTTTCGGCATTGGCCCTGGTGCGGGCGCGCTGATGGCTGATCTGGTGATCGGATCGACACCCTGTGTCGATCCTGCCCCCTTCCGGATGGAACGCTTCAAGCGCCTGAAGAGAGCCGCCTGATTTTCCACACCCATTTGTATTTAGTCCACGTCGAACCTGACGCCCTGGGCGAGCGGCAGAGTGCGGCCAAAATTGATGGTGTTGGTGGCGCGGCGCATATAGGCCTTCCATGCATCCGACCCGGATTCGCGCCCGCCGCCGGTTTCCTTCTCGCCACCGAACGCACCGCCGATCTCGGCGCCCGAAGGGCCGATGTTCACATTGGCGATGCCGCAATCGGAGCCTCGCGCCGACAGGAAGGCTTCGGCTTCGCGCAGATCGTTGGTGAAGATCGACGATGACAGACCTTGCGGAACGGCATTGTGCAATTCGATCACCGCATCGAAGTCGCTGTACTTCATGACATAGAGGATCGGCGCAAAGGTCTCGCGCTCGACCGCTGCGGTCTGTCCGCCGATCTCGACCAGCGCCGGTCGTACATAGAACGCTGCGTCGGCACCGGCGACGGCGACGCGCTCGCCGCCGACGATGGCAGCACCCGAGGCCTTGGCTTCGCTGAGTGCACGCTGCATCGCTTCATAGGCGAGGCCGTCGATGAGAGGGCCGACCAGATTGCCGGTTAGGGGATTGCCGACCGATACGGACTGATAGACCTTCTTCAGCCGGGGCACGAAGCTGTCATAGACGCTCTCGTGAACGAACAGGCGTCGCAGCGTGGTGCAGCGCTGGCCGGCCGTCCCCATGGCCGCGAAGGCAACGCCCCGCAGCGTCAGGTCGAGATCGGCGGTCGGCGCGACCACCGCTGCATTGTTGCCGCCGAGCTCCAGTATGGCGCGGGCAAAGCGCTGCGCGAGCTTGGGAGCGACGGCGCGTCCCATCGCGGTCGAGCCGGTCGCCGAGACCAGGGGGACCCTGGCGTTGTTGACGAGAGCCTCGCCGATTTCACGTCCTCCGATCAGCACGGCCGACAGCCCCTCAGGCGCCGAGCCGCCGTCGGCCTTGAAGTGCTTCAATGCACGTCCGAACAGCGCGTCCGTCGCCAGCGCGGTGAGAGGAGTCTTCTCCGAGGGTTTCCAGACGATGCTGTTGCCGCAGACCAGTGCCAGCGCGGCATTCCAGGCCCAGACCGCAACCGGGAAATTGAACGCCGAGATGATTCCGGTGACGCCGAGCGGATGCCAGGTCTCCGCCATGCGGTGCTCGTGGCGTTCGGTGGCGATCGTCAGGCCGTAGAGCTGGCGGGAAAGCCCCACGGCGTAGTCGCAAATGTCGATCATCTCCTGGACTTCGCCGAGACCTTCCGACTCGATCTTGCCGGCCTCGATGGATACGAGCCGGCCGAGCGCGCGCTTGTTGGTGCGAAGCTCTTCGCCAAGGAGCCGAACGAGTTCGCCGCGCTTGGGGGCAGGGACAAGGCGCCATTGCAGGAACGCCGCGTGAGCCTTGTCGATGACGGAGGTCGCGCCGGCGGCATCGACTTCCCTGACATGGGCCACGGCCTCGCCGGTGATCGGGGTTTTCGCCACCAGCGTTCCATTGCCGTAGCTGGCGGGATCGACACCGAGTTCAACCAGCAGCGCGTCGACCTCGGCCTTGAGTGAGAGCTTTCCGGTCTGACTGGATAACGTGACGGACATGAGTGGCTCTTTCCGGGGGCTGGCGTTGTTTCAGAGGGGCTGGCTGTCAGCGATTGACCACGGCGCCGTCAGTGGATTCGTTCAACGGCGTCATGTCTCACCTCGTAGAAAGGACAATGATCAGGCGTTTTCAAACGATAGAAGCTCAACAAGTCATTCCAATGGCGAATGATAGGGAGTTAAGCGCAGAGGGGTGCGATAAGCCAGCGCACCCACCCCTGTCAGGGAGCAGCCATCAGCGGTCCGGCGCCGTTTCCAGGAGAAGCCATTCCCGGAAGGCAACAAGTGGCGGGTGGGCCGCGCGATCGGTCGGCCAGGCCAGATGGTAGGCCTCGGCGCTTTTCATTGGCAGATCGAGGGCGCGCACCAGCTTGCCGGTGCTCAGCTCCTCCTCGATCAGGAAGTCGGGAAGCAGGGCGATGCCGAGCCCGGAAATCGCCGCCTGCGATGCGGTGGCGAACTGATCCAGCAGCATGCCATGGACGGCATAGGCGTCGACGCCGTGCAGCGTCAGCCATTGCTCCCACGCGTCCGGACGCGTCGTCAAATGCAGGAGAGGGGCCTTCCGGAGATCGCTTGCTTCCTTGAAATCATATTGCCTTCGCAGTTCTGGGCTGCAGGCGGGGACCACGGTCTCCGACCGGAGCAGTGCCAGTTCGCCCCCCTGCCATTCCGGGCGCCCGAAATGGATCGCGGCGTCGACGGGCTCCAGCCTGAAGTCGAAGCTCGACAACCGCGTGACCAGATTGATGGTGATGCCGGGGTTGCCGGCGAGAAATTTGGGCAGTCGCGGCGCCAGCCATCGTGTGCCGAAGGTTGGAAGGATTGCGAGGGTCAGCGTGCCGCCGAACGGATTGGCGCGCAGATTGAGCGAGGCGGTGCTGATCTTTCGCAGCGCATCGCGTATCTCGCGGGCATAGGCGTCGCCACCCACGGTCAGGCGGATGGTCTGCCGCTCGCGATGAAACAGCTCGACCTCGAGCTGCTCCTCCAGAGCCTTGACCTGGCGGCTCACCGCGCTCTGCGTCAGCGACAGCTCCCTGGCTGCGGCTGTGATGCTCCCGGTCCGCGCCGCCGCTTCAAAGGCGGCCAGCAGGGGAAGCGAGGGTAAGAAACGACGGGGGCTTTGCACATCATTCTCCGACCGAATGAGGTCTTGACCAAACATGACTTGGCCCGGCGCAACTGGCAACGCTAGATTACCGCCCGGACCCGCAGTCCAGGTATTCGGCGCCCCTGCAATGGTCGGCATCTCACTTGCTGAATTGGAATGATCCAGTCAACGCGACTCGGACAACTCGACCCTGCGGGCGGTAACAGACGAGGACGTCGGAGCCGATGCTAGACAACGCCAGATCCCACGGTCTTTGGGAGTTGACCGCGCCACCGGCCCCGGAAACGAGCGGACTGAACGGATCGATCAGGGTCGACGCGGCCGTCGTCGGCGGCGGGTATACCGGTCTGTCGGCTGCGCTCCATCTCGCTGAGGCGGGCGCCAATGTCGCGCTGCTCGAGGCGGTGGAGATCGGCTTTGGCGGGGCCGGCCGGAACGTCGGCCTGGTCAATGCCGGTATGTGGGTGATGCCGGACGTCCTTGGCGATGTGCTCGGTGGCGATTACGGCGAGCGTCTGCTCGCATTGCTGGGCGACGCCCCGAAATTGGTGTTCGATCTGATCGAGCGCCACCGCATCGAATGCGAGGTGGAGCGTGCCGGCACGCTCCATTGCGCCGTCGGGCTCAAAGGGTTGAGGGAGCTGGAGCAGCGTGTGGCGCAGTGGAGCCGTCGCGGTGCGCCGGTCGAGTTGCTGAACGCTGCCGACACCGCCACGAAAATTGGCTCGTCGGCCTATGCAGGATCGTTGTGGGATCGGCGCGCGGGTACGATTCAGCCGCTGGCCTATGCACGGGGCCTCGCCTGCGCCGCCCTGAACGCCGGCGCCAAGATATTCACGCGCAGCGCGGTCACCTCGGCCGAGCAGATTGATGGAAAGTGGAAGCTGCACACTGCGGGCGGCCACGTCATCGCCGATCGCGTCATCGTGGCGACGGACGCCTATGCGACGGGGCCCTGGTCCGAAGTCAGAACGGAGCAGATCCATCTGCCCTATTTCAACTTCGCCACCCAGCCGTTGTCCGACAACGTTCGCGCATCCATTCTTCCCGAACGGCAAGGTGCCTGGGACACCAATGAGGTGCTGAGTTCGTTTCGCTTCGATCGCGCCGGCCGCCTCGTGTTCGGAAGTTGCGGCGCGCTCCGAGGGACGGGTGCTGCGGTTCATCGATCCTGGGCGCGACGGGCGCTCAAGAAGCTTTTCCCGCAAATCGGTGACGTCAGGTTCGAAGCGGAGTGGTACGGCCTGATCGGCATGACTGACGATCACCTGCCGCGCTTCCACAAGCTCGCTGAAAACGTGTTCGGCTTTAGCGGCTACAACGGGCGCGGCATTGCGCCCGGTACGACGTTCGGGCGTTTGCTCGCCCTCTACGCGCTCGGACAACTCGACGAGAAGGACCTGCCGCTTCCGGCATCGTCGCCGATCAAGCCCAATTTCCGGAGCGCGAGGACCGCGCTGTACGAGGTCGGGGCGCAGTTCGTCCATCTGATCGAGGCGCGGCTGTAGACCCGAAATTCAGAATTGCGGCAAAGTGATCCTATAGGAAATAAGTTGACGATAGGAAACTTTTGATCAAGGATGGGCCCGCGGTCTGGTCCAAGCGCGTTTCTCCAATCTGCGATCCAGGCGTCAGCAGGCAAAAGCATGACGGACAGCGCCGTTTACGCTCTGGAGACCCGCGGCCTGAGCCGCGAGTTCGGCGGCTTCTTCGCCGTCAACGGCGTCAACTTCCGCCTTGCCCGGAACAGCATGCACGCCGTGATCGGCCCCAACGGGGCCGGCAAGACCACCCTGTTCAACCTTCTGACGAAATTCCTTCCGCCTTCGGCCGGCACGATCCTGCACGATGGCCAGGACGTTACCCGCCTCAGCATGCCGGCGATGGCCAAGCGCAGCGTGGTGCGCTCCTTCCAGATCTCCGCGGTCTTCGCCGGACTGACCGTGCGCGAGAATATCGAGCTCACGCTGCTGCGCGAGCATGGTCTCGCCTGGAATCTGCTCGGCCGGATTTCGCATCATCGTGGCGTGCTGGAGCGCGCCGACGCGTTGCTCGAGCGCTTCGGCCTGTCCGATTATGCCGGGACGATGGCGGGCAGTCTTTCCTATGGCCGCAAGCGCGTGCTCGAACTGGCGACGACGCTCGCGCTGGAGCCCAGCGTGCTGCTGCTCGATGAACCGATGGCGGGCCTCGGTCATGAAGATATCGGGCGAGTGACGCAATTGATCCGCGAGGCCGGCAAGGGCCGCACGGTCTTGCTGGTCGAGCACAACATGAATGTGGTCGCCGAACTCGCCGACACCATCACCGTGATGGTGCGCGGCGAAGTGCTAGCGCAAGGAAGCTATGCCGAAGTGTCCTCGCGCGCCGACGTGATGGCTGCCTATACGGGGCAGGCACAATGAGTGAGAGCCTTGCGGTCGGCAACCTCCGGGCCTGGTACGGCGAGTCCAAAGTCCTGCATGGAATGGATTTCAGTGTCCGCACCGGCGAAGTGGTGACGCTGCTCGGCCGCAATGGTGCCGGAAAGACCACGACACTGAAGGCGATCATGGGGCTGCTGGACAAGCGCTCGGGCTCGATCGCGCTCGACGGTGACGAACTCATTGGCGCTGCGCCTTACGACATCGCGCGCAAGGGCATCGCCTTCTGCCCGGAGGAGCGCGGCATCTTCGCGAGCCTGAGCGTGCGCGAAAACCTGCTGCTGCCACCGAAGGTCGCGGCCGGCGGCATGACGATCGCGCAGATCCTCACGCTGTTTCCCAATCTGAAGGAGCGTCTCGACAGCCAGGGCACCAAGCTGTCCGGCGGCGAGCAGCAGATGCTGGCGCTCGGGCGCATTCTGCACACCGGCGCGCGCATCCTGCTGCTCGACGAGCCGACCGAGGGGCTCGCTCCCGTGATCATCCGCCAGATCGGCCGGACGATCACCGAACTGAAGGCGCTCGGCTTCACCATCCTGCTGGTCGAGCAGAATGTCGGCTTCGCCGCCGGCCTCGCCGACCGGCACTACATCGTGGAGCTCGGCCGCGTCGTCGAGGAAATTCCGGGCGCGGAGTTCGAAGGTAGATCGGGCGCGCTCAAGAGCTATCTCGGACTTTAAAGGGCATCATGACCACGATCCTCGGCGTCCCTTCCGCAGTCCTCTATGGCCAGCTCCTGCTCGGGCTCATCAACGGCGCCTTCTACGCCATGCTGAGCCTCGGGCTGGCGGTGATCTTCGGAATGATGAACATCGTGAACTTCGCACATGGTGCGCAGTACATGATCGGCGCGATGGGCGCGTGGCTTCTGCTCAATTATCTCGGCGTCGGCTATTGGTGGGCGCTGATCCTGGCGCCGCTCATCGTCGGTGCGATCAGCATCGTGATCGAGGTGTTGCTGCTGCGGCGCCTTTACAAGCTCGACCATCTCTACGGCATGCTGCTCACCTTCGGTCTCGCGCTGATGGTGCAGGGCGCCTTCAGCAACTGGTTCGGATCCTCCGGCCAGCCCTATACGATTCCAGAGGCGCTGACTGGAGGCCGCAATCTCGGCTTCATGTTCCTGCCGAACTACCGGGCCTGGGTGATCGTAACCTCTGTCGTGATCTGCCTCGGCACCTGGTACGTCATCGAGCGCACCAAGCTTGGCGCCTATCTGCGCGCGGCGACCGAAAACCCGATGCTGGTTCAAGCGTTCGGAATCCGCGTCCCGCGCATGATCACACTGACCTACGGCGCCGGTGTCGGGCTCGCCGCGCTGGCGGGCGTGCTGGCCGCGCCGGTCTACCAGGTCAGTCCTCTGATGGGCGCAGATCTCTTGATCGTCGTCTTTGCGGTGGTGGTGATCGGCGGCATGGGCTCGATCATGGGCGCGATCGTGACCGGATTCCTCGTTGGCATCATCGAGGGCCTGACCAAAGCCTTCTATCCCGAAGCCTCGACGACGGTTGTCTTTGTCGTCATGGCGGTGGTGCTGCTGATCCGTCCGGCGGGGTTGTTCGGCTCGAAGCTCGAGGCGGCGCAGGGCCAACCGCAGTCCGGCCTCTCGGCGACGGCGCCGTCAATGCGTACGCAGACGCTGATCTTCCTGGCTCTCGCCGGCTGCCTCGCGGCCGCGCCGCTCGTCGTCTATCCCGGCTTCATGATGAAGGCGATGATTTTCGCGTTGTTCGCCTGCGCCTTCAATCTGGTCGCCGGATACGGGCGCCTCGTCTCCTTCGGCCACTCGATGTTCCTGGGCTCGGCCGGCTATGTCTGCGGCCATGCCGCCAAGATCTGGGGGCTATCTCCCGAACTTGCGATCCTGGCCGGGACTGCAACGGCGGCCATGCTCGGCTTCGTCACCGGCTGGCTCGCTATTCGTCGCAGCGGCATCTACTTCGCGATGGTGACGCTTGCGTTCGCGCAGATGGTCTATTTCGTGGCGCTCCAGGCGCGCTTCACCGGCGGCGAGGACGGCTTACAGGCAATTCCGCGTGGCATGCTGTTCGGCCTGATCGACCTTTCGCAGCCGGCAAATCTCTACGGCTTCGTGCTGGTGATATTCCTCGGCGGGTTCTTCTTGATCATGCGGCTGGTGGGGTCGCCGTTCGGGCGCGTGTTGAAGGCAATCAGCGATCATGACGTGCGTGCCCAGTCGCTCGGCTTTGAAACCAATCGCTACAAGCTCGTGGCCTTTGTGCTCTCGGCGGCTCTGGCGGGGCTTGCGGGTTCGACCAAGGCGATCGTCAGCCAGCTCGCCAGCCTCACTGACGTGCACTGGTCGATGTCGGGCGAAGTGCTGCTGATGACGTTTCTCGGTGGCGTCGGCACGCTCTACGGCCCGCTCGTCGGCGCCTTCATCGTCGTCGCGATGCAGAACTATCTGGCGGCATTCGGGCAATGGGTCACCGTCATTCACGGCCTGATCTTCGTGCTCTGCGTGCTCGCCTTCCGGCGCGGCATCGTCGGCGAATTGATCGAGCTCGGGCATCGCCTGCGCCGGACACCGGCGGCGGCGCCCGCCGCGCTCCGCGAGGTGGCGGTCGCGCCACAGGAGTGAGCTGAGACATTTTGAACAAAGGCTTCGCCATCCGGCGGAGCAGGACAGGACCGGGCCAAGCCCGCTCGGAAGAGCGGATCTGATAACAGGGAATAGATCATGCAACAGACGTGTTCCAAACTCCTACGCGGGATCGCGGCCGCGCTTTGCCTCGGTTCGGTCGCCGTCGGCGGTCAGGCCGTGGCCCAGGTCAGCGACGATGTGGTCAAGATCGGCGTGCTGACCGACATGTCCGGCCAGTACTCCGACCTGAACGGGCCGGGCTCGCTCCTGGCGGCGCAGATGGCGGCGGCGGACTTCGGCGGCAAGGTTCTCGGCAAGCCCATCGAGATCATCGGCGCCGATCATCAGCAGAAGGCCGACATCGGCGTCGGCATCGCCCGGCGCTGGATCGAGAACGAGAAGGTCGATGCGATCTCGGACGTCACCAACAGCGCGATCGCGCTCGCGGTGCAGCAGTTGACGCGCGACACCAATCGTGTCGCGCTGTTCTCGTCTCCCGGCACGACGGATCTGACCGGCAAGCAGTGCTCGCCGACCGGCTTTCAGTGGGTCTACGACAATTATTCCAACGCGGTGGGACCGATGAAGGCCCTGATCGACAAGGGCAACGATACGTTCTTCATCATTACCGCCGACTTCGCGTTCGGGCATTCGCTCGAGAAGATCGCGAGCGAGGCGATCAAGGCGAACGGCGGCAAGGTTCTGGGCACTATCCGCCATCCTTTCGGCGCGAACGATCTCTCGGCGTTTCTGCTGCCGGCGCAGGCGTCGAAAGCCAAGGTCATTGTTCTCGCCACCGCCGGCAAGGACATGACGACCGCGATCAAGCAAGCCAATGAGTTCGGCATCATCGCGGGTGGCCAGGCCGTCTCCGCGCCGGTGGTGTTCATCACCGACGTCCACGCCCTCGGCCTGTCGACCGCTCAGGGGATCTCGTTCATCGAGGGCTTCTATTGGGACCAGAACGACGAGACGCGCGCTTTTGCCAAGCGCTTCTTCGAGGTGCGTAAGGTCATGCCGACCGCGCCGCAGGCCGGCGTCTATTCCTCGATCCGGCACTATCTCGAGGCGATCCAGGCCGCCGGCACCGATGAAGCCAAGGCTGTGGCTGCCAAGATGCGCGAGTTACCCGTGGACGACTTCTTCGCCAAGGGCGGCAAGGTGCGCGAGGATGGCCGCATGGTCCACGACATGCTGCTGGTCCAGGTCAAGAAACCTTCCGAATCGAAGCAGTCATGGGACTACTATAATGTCGTGGCCACCGTCCCTGGGGAGCAGGCCTTCCAGTCTCTTGCCCAGAGTGAATGCCCCCTCGTAAAGAAGTGAGGTAAAGCCCCGGCGGGCCGCGCCGCCGGGGCCGCACATACGCAATAAAAGGGAGAGAGCCGCGATGAAGAAGACTGCGACGCGACCGTCGCTGAGGGAGACCGCGGCCGCTGAGATCGTGCCCGCGCGTTTCTCGGCCGACGTCGCGCCGGCCGAGAGAAACGACGACCTCGGTCACAGACTGAAGCGCGCACGGACCGACAAGGGGTTGACCTTGAAAGAGGTGAGCGAGCGATCGGGGGTTGCGCGTTCGACCTTGTCGAAGATCGAGAACGGCCAGATGTCGCCGACCTATGACGTGCTTCAGAAGATCACGCGGGGGGTCGATCTCGACATCGTCGAGCTGTTCGACCAGCGTCGCCAGAGCGCGCCCTTTGGCCGCCGCAGCGTCACCCGAAACGGCGAGGGCAAGCCGCACCCGACCGACACCTACGACTACGAGGTGTTGGCGACCGACCTTTCGCAAAAACACATCCTGCCGTTCAAGGCGCGGATCAGGGCGCGCAGCCTGGACGATTTCCCCGGCTGGGTGCGTCACGAGGGCGAGGAGTTCTTGTGCGTTCTGTCCGGTACCGTCCGGGTGTTCACGGAATTCTATGCCCCCGTCACGCTCGAGGTAGGTGACAGCACCTATTTCGACAGCAAGATGGGCCACGCCATCGTGTCGTTGAGCAAGGAGGATGCCGAAGTCATCTGGATTTGCACCGGCATCAGCGCGCTTTCATGATTAGGACGGAATGATATCGATGATGCGCAGTTACTCCGCTGCCGACGTCCATGCCGCGCTTGCCTTTCCCAGGTTGATCGAGGCATTGCGTGAAGCTTTCAGGCGCGACGGCGAGCCGATGCCGTTGCGGCAGGCCTATGAGGTCGGCGTTGACGGTGCGCCCGCCAGTCTCCTGACGATGCCGGCCTGGATCCGCGGCGAAGCACTCGGCGTCAAGCTTGTCACGGTGTTTCCGCAGAATGCCGAACGCGGTCTCGGAGCGGTGTCGTCGCTCTATTTCCTGCTCGATGGCCAGACCGGCCAGCCGCGCGCCATGATCGACGGTGAAGCCCTGACCAACCGGCGCACTGCGGCCGCCTCGGCACTGGCATCCGACTATCTGTCGCGCGCCGACAGCCGCACGCTGCTTGTCGTCGGAACCGGCCATCTCGCACCTCACCTCGTCGCAGCCCACCGCGCCATACGGCCGATCGAGAAGGTGCTGGTCTGGGGACGCAATCCTCAGCGCGCGCTGGCCCTGGCCGATACGCTTGCCCGGCAGGGCGTCAACGCGGCCGGTGCGGCCGACCTTGCCGAGGCATTGCCGCAGGCTGACATCGTCACCTGCGCCACGACCTCGACCGAACCTCTCGTCAAAGGGGCAATGCTGCGGCCGGGAACCCATGTCGACCTCGTCGGTGCTTTCAGGCCGCAGATGCGCGAAAGCGACGATGAAGCCGTTTTGCGCAGCCGCGTCTTCGTCGATACCTATGCCGGCGCACTCGCCGAGGCGGGAGACCTGCTGCAACCCATCGCCGCCGGAAGCTGGAGCGCCGACAGCATCTGCGGCGATCTCCATGAACTGACGAATGGCACGAAGTCGGGTCGCCTTGACCGCAACGAGATCACCCTGTTCAAATCGGTCGGCGCGGCGATCGAGGATCTCGCGGCCGCGAGCCTGCTGGCCAATCCGAGTTCTCTCGTACGGTCTCCCGAGTGAGGGCGCGCGACAACGAAAGCCTGACGATGTCCGAGCAGGAAAAGCCTGGCTTCTGCACGCTGTGCCGCTCCCGCTGCGGCACCATCAACGTGGTCGAGAATGACAGGCTGGTCGCTGTGCGGCCGAATCCGGCTCATCCAACCGGCAAGGCGTTGTGTCCAAAGGGCAGGGCCGCTCCGGAGATCGCGCACTCAGCCCGGCGCCTGAAGACGCCGTTGCGCCGCACCGCGCCGAAGGGCGCCACCGATCCGGGCTTCGTGCCAATATCCTGGGACGAGGCACTGAGCGAGATCGCCGAGCGGCTTGGGCGCTACCGGGAGGAGACCGGGCCGGAATCGATCGCGTTCGCCGTGACGTCGGGGTCCTCGTCCTCGACATCCGACAGCCTGGACTGGATCCAGCGCTTCGTCCGTGGCTTCGGCAGCCCCAACAATTGTTTCTCCACCGAGATCTGCAACTGGCACAAGGACCACGCCCACGCCTTCACCTTCGGCTGTGGCCTGCCGACAGCGGACTATCGCAATTCCGAACTGATTCTGCTCTGGGGCCACAACCCCGCCAATGTCTGGCTGGCCCAGGCGGAGGCGATCAGCGCCGCGCGGGCGCGGGGCGCCAAGCTTGCGGTGATCGACCCGCGCCGGACCGGCTCGGCGCGCGACGCCGATCTGTGGCTGCGGATCCGCCCCGGCACCGATGCCGCGCTGGCGCTTGGCCTGGCACGCTGGTTGATCGTCAACCGCGCCTTCGACGCCGAGTTCGTACGGCACTGGACCAATGCTGCCTTCCTGGTCCGCAACAGCGATGGATGTTTTCTGCGCGCCGGCGATATTGGCCTGGCAGGTGACGGCTTCCTGGTCTGGGACAAGGCCGCAGGTCGTGCGGTGCTCGCCGCGGACGGGCTCGCTGCGGCTGCGCTCGAAGGAAGCTTCGAAGTCATCGGGCCCGACGGCCCCATCGCCTGCCGCACAGGTTTCGATCACTATGTCGCGGCGGCCGAGCCTTACGATCCCGCGATGGTCGAGCGCATCACCGGCATTCCGGCGGCGCAGGTCGAGCAACTCGCGGCCACGATCTCGGCTGCGGCATCGGTCTGTTATCACGGCTGGACCGGGCTCGGACAGCACACCAATGCCTCACAGACCGAACGCGCCGTCGCAACGCTCTATGCACTGACCGGCTGCTTCGATGCGCCGGGCGGCAATGTCCGGATGCCCAGCCTTCCGGTGCCCTCGTTGCATTCCATCGCGATGATCCCGCCGGAGACGAGAGCACGCACGCTCGGCCTCTCGGAGCGCCCGCTCGGCCCGCCGACCGACGGCTGGATCACCTCCAGCGATTTCTATGACGCGGCCCTGACCGGCAAGCCTTACCGCGTGCGCGCGCTGTTCGCGTTCGGCTCCAATCTTCTCGTGTCGCATCCGGCGCCAGAGCGTGGACGGAAGGCGCTGAAGGCGCTCGACTTCCAGGTCCATTGCGATCTGTTCCTGAACCCGACCGCCGAGATGGCCGACATCGTGCTGCCGGTCTCGAGTCCCTGGGAGCACGAGGCGCTGCGCCTGGGCTTCGAGATTTCGCCCGAGGCGCAGGAACTGGTGCAGCTGCGCCCGCAGATGATTCCGCGGCAGGGCGAGGCCCGTTCGGATATGTGGATCGTGTTCCAGCTCGCCAAACGGCTCGGCATGGGCGAGCTGTTCTTCGACGGCGATGTCGAGAAGGGGTTCGAGCATCTGCTCGCGCCGCTCGGACTCGACCTCGAAGCGCTACGGGCCAGGCCGGAGGGCATTCGCGTGCCGCTCGAGCATCTCCATCGCAAATACGAGACGACCGGATTCGCCACACAAACCGGCAAGGCCGAGCTCTATTCGGAACTGCTGCATCGCCATGGCTATCCCGCGGTACCGCTCTTCATCGAACCAGCCGAGCAGCGCGACGAGGCGTTTCCGCTGACGCTGTTCTCCGCCAATAGCGGCTATTTCTGCCATAGCCAGCATCGGGGCATCAATGCGCTGCGTCGCAAGCGCGTGGAGCCGACGGCAGCGATTCATCCTGAACTCGCCCGCCGCAGGCGTATCCAGGAAGGTGACTGGATGCGCGTGAGCAGCCGCATCGGCACGATCCGGATGCGGGCCACCTTTAATGATGCGCTCGCGCAGGATGTGGTGGCGAGCGATTATGGCTGGTGGCAGCCGGCGCCGGATCTTGGCCTTCCGGGCTATCGCCCGGACGAGACACAGCCTGTCGGCGCGAGCTTCAACGCCATCATCGCCGAAGATGGCCGCGATCCCTTGAGCGGCGCGCTGGCGCTGCGCTCTTTTGCCTGCGATGTCGCACCTGAGGTGAGTACGTCCTGGCAGGGCTGGCGGTCATTCGCCGTCGCGGAGCGTCGCGAGGAATGTTCCGATGTGGTCGGGCTGACATTGCGGCCCGTCGACGGTGGCTCACTTCCGGCTTTCCGGCCGGGCCAATATGTCAGCGTCCGGATGGGCGAGGCGATCCGCTCCTATTCGCTCACCGGAGCCGCGGTCGTGTCACCCGAGGCCTACGACATCGGCGTCAGGCACATCGAGGGCGGGCGGGTCTCGACGGCGATCGCGCATGCGCTCGCGCTTGGCGACGTCGTCGAATTACAGTCACCGAAAGGCGGTTTCGTCCTGCCGCTACGCAACGAATTTCCGGTCGTTCTGATCGCCGGCGGCATCGGCATCACACCATTCCTGTCCTATCTCGAAACGCTGGAGGGGGCCGCCGACGAGCCGCGCGTGACGCTGCATTATGGCTGCCGCGATGGCCTGAGCAGACCGTTCCAGCATCGGCTTGAAGCGCTGCGGCAGAGGCTGCCGAACCTGACCCTGGTCATGCATTTGAGTCGGCCGCGAAGCGGCGACCGGTTTGACCGGCAAGGTCGGTTCACCGTGTCGGATATCGATCCGGAATTGTTGCACAAGCGTGCGCGCTTCTACATGTGCGCATCCGATGCGATGATGGAAGAGGTGAGCGTAGGCCTCCAGGCGCGTGGCGTGCCTGCCTTCGAGATCTTCAGGGAACGTTTCCGTTCGCCCGCGCCATCCGCGCTCGATGACCTCGTGCCGCGTCAAATCCATTTCGCACGCTCTGGCCGCACGCTGACATGGTCGCCGCAGGCGCCGCTCACCAGCATCCTCGCGGCAGCCGAAGGCGCCGGGCTTACGCTTCCAAGCGGCTGCCGTGTCGGACAATGCGAAAGCTGTGCCGTGCCGATAAAGACCGGCGAGGTTCGTCATTTCGTCGATTGTGCGGAGTTGGATGAGGGGCATTGCCTGACATGCCAGGCCGTCCCACTTTCCGATCTTGTCATCGACGCATAACGGGGGCAGCGGAAGCTGGGTCCACTAGACTAGCGATCAGTCGCCTCACCACGCCTATCGTCCGGTCGGGCGCTACGGAGTCGAGCCGGGTGTTGCGCATCAAAAAAGTATCAGTTGCACATTGAAATCGTGGTGGCGTGCCCAAGTACCGGTCGTTACTCTCCCGGCAAGAGGAAGCGCTGAGCAAAATTCAGCCGATAAGGGAACAGGGGCGGATCATTGCAAGCCGCACCGGCCTGAAGGGAGGGGATATGGAACCGGACCTGGAAGTTGTCCAGATACGGCGCGGCGAGTCGTTCAAGGCGTGGTCGCACGGCTACCCATTCCACACGGTCCGCTGGCATTTCCATCCCGAATACGAGCTCCATCAGGTTGTGGCCACCAGCGGACGTTATTTCGTCGGCGACTTTATCGGCGAATTCGAGCCGGGTAATCTCGTTCTCACCGGCCCCAACCTGCCGCATAATTGGGTGAGCGATCTGCCGGCGGAGTGCACCATCCCGCTGCGCGGGCGCATCCTTCAGTTCAGCGAAGAATTCATCGGCGACCTGATGAAGGTCATGCCCGAGCTTTCGGGCCTTGCCGCGTTGCTGGAATTCTCCCGGCGCGGCGCGCTTTTCACCCGCAGCACGAGCGACGCGCTCGCCCCACTCATGGAGGAGATCGTGACGGCGAACGGCGTGCGCCGGATCGAGCTGTTCATGATGATCTTGGGGGTACTTGGTCGCGCCCGAAAGGCGCGTCCGCTCTCCAGCCCAAACTATCTGCCCGATCCGTCTGGCTACATGTCTGCGGGCATGAACAAGGCACTTGCCTTCATCCGCAAGAACCTGACGCAACCTTTCGGTGAAACGGAGCTCGCAGCGATCGCCGGTCAGTCGCAAAGCGCATTTTCGCGCTCGTTCCGCCGGCACACGGGCATGTCACTGGTGCAATACGTCAAACGGCTGCGCATCAATCTCGCCTGCCAGATCTTGATGAGCGACGAGCAGGCTTCCATCACCGACATCTGCTTCGAGGTCGGCTTCAACAATCTCTCCAATTTCAACCGTCAGTTTCTGGCCGAAAAAGGCATGCCGCCTTCGCGCTTCAGACGATTGTTGGCGCACAACATCGATGCGGCGCGCGCCGCCTAGCCGGGAGGAGCAAAGGAGGAGGACCATTGCGGAAGAATGACGCGGACATGCCGATGGCAGTCCGCGACAGGAATCGTCTGTCCAGGATTCTGCGCGGCTTCGGAGCACCGGCGCTCATTGCGCCGTCGGCGACGGAAGCAGCGAAGGCCTGTCTTCAAAGGATCAATGACGGCACTCTAACACCCAGTTCCGGAAAGGAAATCCGAAATGAAAAAGTTCGCTCCGAAAGATGCGGCCACAATTGCCTTGGCCTTGTCGCTGCTCGGCACAACCGTCCCGTTTTCGCAGGCCGCAGAGGTGAAGAACGCGACCGTTGCCTTCCTCATGCCGGACCAGGCCTCCACCCGCTACGAGCAACACGACTATCCGGGCTTTGCGGCAGAGATGAAGAAACTCTGCGACAGTTGCAAGGTGATCTACCAGAATGCCAGCGCAGATGCCGCACGGCAGCAACAGCAGTTCAATTCGGTGATTTCGCAGGGCGCCAAGGTGATCGTGCTCGACCCGGTCGACTCGACCGCCGCGGCCTCCCTGGTCAAGATGGCGCAGTCGCAGGGCATCAAGGTCATTGCCTATGACCGGCCGGTTCCCGACGCCAAGGTCGATTTCTACGTCTCCTTCGACAACGAAGCCATCGGGAAGGCCATCTCTGAATCGCTCATCAAGCATCTGAAGGCGGCCAAGATCACGGCGAAGGAGGGGGAGGGCGTGCTTGAAATCAATGGATCGCCGACCGATGCCGCTGCGGGACTCATCAAGAAGGGTATCCACGCAGGTCTTGATCAGAGCGGCTATCCAATTCTTGCCGAATACGACACGCCGGACTGGGCGCCGCCGAAGGCGCAGCAATGGGCGAGCGGCCAGGTCACCCGCTTCGGCAAGAAGATCCTCGGCGTAGTGGCCGCCAATGACGGCACGGGCGGTGGTGCAATTGCCGCCTTCAAGGCCGCAGGCGTCGATCCGGTACCGCCGGTTACGGGCAACGATGCGACGATTGCCGCGCTTCAGCTCGTCATCGCCGGCGATCAGTACAACACGATTTCCAAACCCAGCGAGATCGTGGCCGCTGCGGCTGCCCAAGCGGCGGTGAAATTCCTCTCCGGCGAGACGCCCAACGCGGAAACCACGCTCTTTAATGCGCCGTCGAAGCTGTTTGTGCCGGCGGTCGTCACCCAGGAAAACCTGAAGGCGGAGATCGTCGACAAGAAGATCCAGACGGCCGATCAGCTCTGTACGGGCCGATATGCCGCCGGCTGCAAGAAACTTGGCATAACACAGTAACTGCGTCTGTCCCGGCCGCTCCGGCGGCCGGGATGACCGACCAGGGCACGGGCTTGGAAATGACCACGATCTCGGATGTCGATCACCCGCAGGGCGGACTGCGCAAGCCTGTTCTCAGTCTTCGCGGAATTTCCAAGCATTTCGGCGCTGTGTCCGCCCTTACCGACGTCGATCTCGACGTGCATGCTGGCGAGGTCGTGGCGCTTGTGGGCGATAACGGCGCAGGAAAGTCGACGCTCGTGAAAATTCTTGCCGGCGTGCATCAGCCCACCTCTGGAACGATCGCCTTCGATGGCGAACATGTTGTCCTATCCGATCCGGCCGCGGCGCTCGGTCTCGGTATCGCCACCGTATTCCAGGACCTGGCGCTCTGCGAGAATCTTGATGTAGTCGCAAATATCTTCCTCGGCCGTGAACTCAATCCAATGCGGCTCGACGAGGTTTCCATGGAGCTCCGCGCCTGGACGTTGCTCAGCGAACTGTCGGCGCGGATCCCGAGCGTGCGTGAGCCCGTTGCGTCGCTCTCCGGCGGACAGCGCCAGACCGTGGCGATCGCGCGTTCACTGCTAACCGAGCCGAAGCTCATCCTGCTCGACGAGCCGACCGCCGCACTTGGCGTTGCCCAAACCGCCGAGGTGCTCGACCTCGTCGAGCGCGTTCGCGCCCGCGGCCTCGGCGTCATCATGATCAGCCACAACATGGAGGACGTACGCGCGGTCGCCGACCGGATCGTGGTGCTGCGCCTCGGCCGCAACAACGGCGAATTCGAACCCGACGCCTCCAACCAGGACCTCGTCACTGCAATTACCGGCGCGGACGAAAACTCGGTCTCGCGCCGCGCCAGCCGGCGTCGCGCCCATCAATCGCCGGAGCAGCGGCGATGACCGGCGACACGCAACGGGTTTCGACGGCGCGGCCGCTCGACCGCAATGACGAGCGGGTCAAGCACACGGACACACCTGGGACCATGTTCAGCGCCTTTGTGGACCGCGTGCGGTCGGGCGACCTCGGCTCGCTGCCGGTGGTCGTCGGGCTCATCGTCATCTGCACGGCATTCGAGAGTCTCAACCCCGTTTTTCTGGCGCCGAACAATCTGGTCAATTTGCTGTTCGATTGTTCGACGGTGGGGGTCATCTCGCTGGGCATCGTCTGTATCCTGATGGTCGGCGAAATCGACCTCTCGGTTGGTTCGGTGAGCGGGTTCTCTTCGGCGCTTGTGGGCGTGCTTTGGGTCGATCAGGATTGGCCGGTGGCCGTCGCGATCGTCACGGCGTTGGTACTGGGCGCCGCCATCGGTGCGCTCTACGCGTTTCTGTTCAATCGTTTGGGGATGCCGAGCTTCGTCTCGACGCTGGCGGGCCTGCTGGCGTGGCTCGGCCTGCAATTGTATCTGCTCGGTTCTTCAGGCTCGATCAATCTTCCCTACGGATCGCCGCTGGTCAATTTCGGGCAGATGCTCGTCATGCCGCCGATCGTATCCTATGTGCTGGCGGCGGCCGCGAGCCTGGTTGTGTTCGTGACCGGCTACCGGACGGCCGCACGCCGGCGGCAGGCTGGGCTATCGGCCAGTTCGTCTGGCCGCATGGTGCTGAAGGCGCTGCTGGTTACCATCGTACTCGAATTCATCGTCTATTATCTCAACCTCGGGCGCGGCGTTCCGTGGATGTTCGGTCTGTTCGTCGGCCTGTGCGTGGTCATGAACTACGCGTTGACGCGGACCAAATGGGGCCGCTCGATGTCTGCGGTCGGCGGCAATCGCGAGGCGGCCCGTCGGGCGGGCATTAACGTTCGCCGGGTCTATTCGACCGCGTTCATGCTGTGCTCCACGCTGGCAGCCGCTGGCGGCATTCTTGCCGCAGCGCGGCTGGCATCTTCCAGCCAGCAGGCCGGGACCGGGGATGTCAACCTCAACGCGATCGCAGCCGCGGTCATCGGCGGCACGAGCCTATTTGGCGGCCGCGGCAGCGCCTATTCTGCACTCCTCGGCATCATCGTCATCCAGTCCATCGCGAGCGGCCTCACGCTGCTCGATCTCTCCTCGTCGCTACGGTACATGATCACGGGCGCGGTACTTGCCATTGCGGTCATCGTCGATTCGCTGGCACGGCGCTCACGCCTGTCCCATGGCCGAGCTTGAATAACTCTCACAAGAAGGACCAGCCGTGGCCCAGGAACTTGCAGGAAAAGTCGCCGCGATCACCGGCGCCGCGTCGGGCATCGGTCTCGAATGCGCCAGAACGTTGATCGGGGCGGGCGCGCGGGTGGTGCTGATCGATCGGGCAGAGGAGGCGCTGAGCAGCGCTAGCGTCGAGCTGGGCGACCAGGCGATTCCGTTACGTATCGACCTCACCGATCCCGAAAGCATGGGAACCATGATGTCGCAGGTGCTGGAGAAGGCAGGTCAACTGGACATCTTCCATGCGAATGCAGGCGCCTATGTCGGCGGCGAGGTGCTTGGCGGCGACCCCGATGCCTGGGACCGCATGCTCAACCTGAACGTCAATGCGCTCTTCCGGTCGATCCATGCGGTGCTGCCGCACATGGTCGAGCGCAAGAGCGGCGACATCATCGTCACCAGTTCGATCGCAGGTCTTGTCCCTGTCGTCTGGGAGCCGATCTATACTGCCTCCAAGCACGCTGTGCAGGCATTCGTGCACACCGTACGCCGACAGGTCGCCAAATATGGCTTGCGTGTCGGCGCCGTTGCGCCAGGTCCGGTTGTGACCGCGCTCATCAAAGACTGGCCCAAAGAGAAGATCGAGGAAGAAATGGCGGCCGGCGGCTTGATGCAGCCGGTGGAAGTCGCGCAGGCGGTGCTGTTCATGTTGACGCGTCCGAGAAACGTCACCATCCGCGACCTCGTCATTCTGCCGCAGAGCAACGATCTATAGCATCTTCCGATCGGCGATCTGGATGTGGCCTCATGACCAAAGAATTCGCTGACCGCTATTTTCTTGGCGTCGATGTCGGCACGGGCAGCGCAAGAGCCGGAGTGTTCGATCGCTCGGGCAGACTCATTGCGAGTGATCGAGCTCCTGTTGCACTTTGGCAGGAGGCCGGAGACATCGTCGAGCAGTCGAGCGAGGATATCTGGCATGCCGTATGCCGCAGCGTGCGTGGCGCGGTGGGGCAGGCCGGCATCGCGCCGGATAGCATCGCCGGCATCGGCTTTGACGCGACCTGCTCGCTGGTGGTGCTGGGCGAGGGGGGCGAGCCACTGCCCGTCGGCCCATCCGGCGATCCTGCTCGCAACGTCATCGTCTGGATGGATCACCGTGCAGCCGATCAGGCCCGCCGGATCAACCAGACAGGCGAGAAAGTCCTTGAGTATGCCGGCGGAACCATCTCACCCGAGATGGAGACACCAAAACTGTTGTGGCTCGCCGAAAACATGCCCGAGACGTTTTCCCGTGCGTGGCAGTTCATGGACTTGACTGACTTTCTGACTTGGCGTGCGACTGGGAGCCTGTCTCGCTCCATTTGTACCGTGACGTGCAAGTGGACCTATCTGGGCCACGAAAACCGCTGGGATGGCAATTTTTTCCGGTCGGTTGGCCTCGGTGTGCTGGCGGACGAGCAGTTCAGCAGGATCGGCACCGAGATCGTACCCGGCGGAACAAGACTGGCGGCGGGTCTGACTGCGGAGGCAGCGGCTGATGTCGGTCTCACGGCCGGAATGCCCGTTGCCGCAGGCCTCATCGATGCACACGCCGGCGGTGTTGGTACGGTGGGCGCACGCGGTACGGCCGGCACGGTGCTCACGCGCATGGCGTATGTCTTCGGAACGTCCGCCTGTACCATGTCAACCACGACGCAACCGTCCTTCGTTCCTGGTGTTTGGGGACCCTATTTCTCCGCCATGGTGCCGGGGCTTTGGCTCAACGAAGGTGGGCAGTCGGCTGCCGGCGCTGCGATTGAGCATCTGTTGCAGATGCATCCGCATTCCGCGCAGGCGACACATGCTGCACGTCAGAAGCAGCAGACGCTTGCCGATTGGCTTGCCGCTGAAGTCGAATCACGCGGCGGTGCCGACATGATTCCGGAATTGGTCGGCGAGCTTCATGTCGTCCCCGAATTCCTTGGCAATCGCGCGCCGTTCGCGGATCCTGACGCGCGTGCACTGATTGCCGGGCTTGACATGCGCGCGGATCTAGAGAGCCTGCTGGCGCTTTACCTTGCAGGATTGTGCGGTCTTGGTTACGGGGCCCGGCAGATCGTTCGGGCCCAGCAGGAAAAGGGCATCGAGGTTGATACGATCGTGGTCAGCGGCGGCGCCGCAAAGAGTCGCCTCGTGCGACAGGTGCTCGCCGATACGACGGGTTTGACGGTCGCCGCGTCGGCATCTCCGGAGGCCGTCCTTCTCGGCTCCGCGATGCTTGGATCAGTTGCTTCGGGTGACCATGCCAGTCTCGGCGAGGCGATGCAGGCGATGTCGGTTTTGGGAGAAGTCCATCAGCCCCAGGCGACTTTGGCAGACTGGAGCGATCGGCGCTTCGGAGCCTTTGAGGCCCTGCAGAAAGTCGGCCGGGCCATTAGAAGCGCTTCTTAACTCCCTTCACCAACTCGACCGCGTCCAAAGCATGGTCACGCCGCGCTACCGCCTGGTGCGGGACCGCTCCGCCCCGCCGCGACCGGCATTCACGTCGCGGGAAAATGCGCCGTTTCCCGACTGCCTGTCGTAGGGGATGACTCCCCCTTTCATCATCTCGACACATATGTCATGATAGAAATACAAATGTATAAGTCGGGACTTCAGGGAGGGCTGCCCATGGGTAGGAAAGTCGCATTCATTGCGGCCTTGTTCGGCGCGTTGGCATTCGCCGGTCCGGCACATGCGCGGGTCGAGGTGCAGTGGTGGCACGCCATGAGCGGCGTCCTGGCCGATCGGCTCAATGAGCTCGTCGAGAAGTTCAACACGTCGCAGGACAAGTACACAGTCGTCGCGGTCGCCAAGGGCAACTACGATGAGGTGACCAACGGGGTGATCGCCGCCTACCGCGCGAAGCGGCCGCCGGAAATGGTGCAGATTGCCGAGCGCGGCTACATGACGATGCTGCTCTCGGGCGCCATTGTTCCGGTGCAGGACCTGGTGGAGCAGAAGGACTACAAGATCGACTTTTCAGACTTCATCAAGCCAGTGGCAAGCTTCTGGAGCTACAAGGGGCGGATGTCGGCAATGCCCTTCAACTCGTCGACGCCGATCTTCTGGTACAACAAGGACCACTTCCAGAAGGCCGGCTTCGACAAGCCGGCCGATACCTGGCAGGAGCTGGAGAGCCAGCTTTACACCATCAAGTCCAAAGGGATCAGCGAATGCGGCACGGTGCTGCCCGGCGATTTCTACTGGAGCCTTCTCGAGAACTACAGCGCCATCAACAACCAGCCTTACGGGACGCTCGCAAACGGCTTTGACGGGCTCGGTACCGAGTTCGTCTACAACAAGACGAAGGTGGTCTCGCAAGTCGCGCGATTGAAGAAGTGGCTTAATGACGGTGTGATGCAGATCGCGGGCCAGGGCTTCAGCCCCGAGCAGTTGTTCACGTCGGGACGGTGCTCGACCTTCGTCAATTCGACCGCATCGCACGGCAATATCGAGCGCAATGCGACCATCAGTTGGAGCGCCACCTTCCTGCCGCACGAGAGCGACATCAATCCGCCTCTCAACAGCACCATCGGCGGCGCAGCCATCTGGGTCATGAAGGGGCATACCCAGGAGCGGTATGACGCCGTCGCGGCCTTTCTGAACTTCCTCGCCCAGCCGGAGACCCAGGTGTGGTGGCATGGCGCGACCGGCTACGTTCCCGCAACCAACCGTGCCTATGCGCTTGCGCGGGAGCGTGGCTACTACAAGGATCATCCAACCAGAGAGATTGCCGTTCTACAGCTTTCACGTGGTACGCCGAACGAGAACTCGCGCGGCTTCCGCTTCGGCAATTTCGTGCAGACGATGCTGGCCCAGCGCCAGGAGGTGGAGGCAGTCTTTGCCGGCCAGAAACAGCCACAGCAGGCGATGGATGATGCGGTCAAGCGGGGCAACGAGATCTTGCGGCAATTCGAAAAGCTCAATGCCGGGAAGACACCGGAAACCGAGCGTCCATGACGTTGCGCCTGTCCATCCCATGGCGTGATACGCGCGCACCCGTGCTTCAGAGAAGGCACGGGGGCCACCAGTCCAAGGCCGGGACGGGCGCGGCGGCCGGCGGATCCCGAACGTCTGGAAAGGTGCGTCGGCGCGAGCAAGAGGCCGGCCTTAAGCGAGCCAATTTCGGCGACGGCCCCGGCCTGCCGACGCTGCTGTTGCTGCCGCAATTGCTGATCCTGCTGTTCTTCTTCTTCATCCCGTCGCTGCGGGCGCTGATGCAATCCGTCCTGCTCAGCGATCCCTTTGGGAACAACGTCCAGTTCGTGTGGTTCGACAATTTCAAGGCACTGTTCGCGAGCGGCGAGTACCGCCAGTCGATCGCGGTGACGTTCTGGTTCACGGTGGCGCAGAATGTGCTCACGTTGGGGAGTGCGCTCGTCCTTGCCTTTGCCACTGACAGGATTGTGCGCGGCCGTTCGGTCTATCGCACCATCATCCTGTTGCCCTACGCAATTGCGCCCGCGATCGCTGGCATCCTGTGGGCCTTCCTGTTCAATCCGGCGGTCGGCCCGCTCGCGCAGGTGCTGCACGGGTTCGGCATTGCATGGGACCCCAACCTCAATCCGACCGATGCGCTGATCCTGGTGACGCTCGCCGCGTCATGGAAGCACGTCTGCTACGACTATATCTTTCTGGTCGTGGGCTTGCTCGCGGTGCCGGTGTCGCTGATGGAGACTGCCGCGGTGGATGGCGCCGGTCCGATCCGCCGCTTCGTCTCGATCGCGCTGCCGATGCTCGGGCCCACCATCTTCTTCCTCACCGTGATGAACTTCATCTATGGCTTCTTCGAAACCTTCGCCATCATCGATGCAGTCACAAAAGGCGGTCCGGCCGGTGCAACCAACATTCTGGTCTACAAGGTCTTCGTCGATGGCTTCGTCAATCTCGACCTCGGCTCTTCGGCCGCGCAATCGGTTCTTTTGATGAGCTTCGCGCTGATCTGCACGCTGCTGCAATTCCGCTACTTCGACCGCAAGGTCAATTACGGAGTCTAGCCGAATGGTGGAGCGCTCGCCGATCCTCAACATGGTCTGTCACGTGATCCTGATTGGCGGCGCGCTGACCGTCTGCGTACCCCTGTATTTCGCGTTCGTGGCGGGCTCGCTCACGGTGGCCGAGGTTCAGAAGGTGCCGCTGCCATGGCTCCCGGGTGGCCAGTTCCTCGACAACCTGCAACTGGCCTGGAGCAAGGGCAATTTCAGCCGCACCTTCACCAATTCGATCGTCGTGGCGCTCGGCATCACCGCGGGCAAGATCGCGGTATCGCTGCTCTCGGCGTTCGCGATCACCTACTTCCGGTTCCGCTACCGGATGCTCGCGTTCTGGCTCATCTTCGTCTCGCTGATGCTGCCGATCGAGGTTCGGATCGTGCCGACTTTCGAGGCCGTGGCCAATGCGGCGCTGCTGCTGCAATGGCTTGCCGACATTCTGCATCTGGCGGACCTGTGGGGCTGGATCAGCGGTCACGAGGTCGCGATCACGCTCGAATGGAACATGGTCAACACCTATCCCGGGTTGATCCTGCCGCTGATCGCCTCGGCCACCGCCACTTTCCTGTTTCGCCAGTTCTTCCTGACGGTCCCGGACGAGCTGTGCGAGGCGGCGAGGCTGGACGGCGCATCGCCGCTGCATTTCTTCTGGAGCATCCTGTTGCCGCTGTCCGTGCCGAACATGGTGGCGCTCGCCATCATCCTGTTCCTGTTCGGGTGGAATCAATATCTCTGGCCGCTGCTGTTCACGACCGATAAGGATATGGCAACGGCCGTCATTGCACTGAAGGGCCTGATCCCCCGCTCCGACAGCGAGCCGGCCTGGAATATCGCCATGAGCGGCGCGCTCCTCACGATGTTGCCGCCGGCGCTGGTCGTCCTGCTGTTGCAGCGCTGGTTCATCAAGGGTCTTATCGACAGTAGCAAGTAGGAATTGATCATGGTTTTCATCGCCGGGCATCGCGGCGCGCGCAATCTTTGGCCGGAGAACAGCCTTACGGGCTTCCGTAACCTGTGCAAGGAGGGCGTAGATGCGGTCGAATTCGACGTCCATCAGAGCGCGGATGGCGGGCTTGTCGTGATCCATGATCCGCTGCTCGACCGCACCACCTTGGATAGCGGGCCGGTTGGCGAGCGCAGCCTGAGACGGTTGACGGCGACGCGCCTTCGCGATGCCGGCGACGAATGCATTCCGACCCTCGGCGAGGTGCTCGACGTGTTCAGCGAAACGACGCTTGAGCTCCACATCGAGATCAAGACGGACGCGCTCGGCAATTCCTATGCGGGCCTTGAGGCCCGGCTGATCGACGAGATCAGGGGGCGGGGCCTGGAACAGCGCACTGTCATCACCTGCTTCGTGCCCGGCGTGATCACGACCGTGCGCCGGCTGTGGCCGGAGGCGCGGGTGCTTGCCTCGCTCGACCGCCGTTCGGCGGAGATGATGGGCGGAATCGCGTCCGCGCTGGCACAATTTGCCGCCATTCCCGGCTGCATTGTCGCGGTCGAAAAATCGCTCCTGGGGCTCACATTGCCGCTGGCCCTCAACGTGCTCGGATCCGGGCGTCTCGGTGCATGGGTGACCAATGAGCCGGAGGATATCGCCTACTGGCTTGCCCAACCGGTGCGGCAGATTACCACCGATCGGCCTGATCTCGCTGTGAGCATTCGTCGCAAGCTTGAAACCGTGCCGGCGCATTCATGATTCCCCGCCGCCGCTTTCTCATGGGATCGCTGGCGAGCGTCACCTTCGCTGCGCCCGCCGGGTTCATACGAGGAGCGCCGATCTCTTTCAGCGCAGATCCTTTCACGCTCGGTGTTGCGTCCGGGTGTCCGCGGCCGGATCGCGTCATCCTGTGGACCCGCCTTGCGCCACAACCTCTCGACAGCGGCGGCATGGGCGACGCTCCGGTGGATGTCGAATGGCAGGTCGCCGATGACGAGGCCTTCTCGCGGATCGCCTCCAGCGGTGTCGTGCGGACGACAGCAGAGCTTGCGCATTCCGTGCATGCCGAGGCGACGGGATTGCGGCCCGATCGCGTCTACTGGTACCGCTTCCGCGCCGGTCCAGCGCTTAGCCCGGTCGGACGGACCCGAACCGCGCCGGCCGAGTCCGCGCGCCCGTTCCGTTTTGCCTTCGCATCCTGCCAGCAATACGAGCAGGGCTATTTTGCCGCCTACCGCGACATGGCCGCGCGCGATCTCGATCTTGTCGTTCATCTCGGTGATTACATCTATGAGAAATCCTGGGGATCGCACCACGTCCGCCAGCACGGCGTCGGCATCCCGACAACGCTCGAGGAATTCCGCAACCGCTACGCGCTCTACAAGAGCGATCCCGACCTGCAGGCCGCGCACGCCGCCTTCCCCTGGCTTTCGGTATGGGATGACCATGAGGTGATGGACGACTATGCCAATGATCGTTCCTACACGGTGCGCGACACCGCGCGGTTCCTGAAGATCCGTGCCGCGGCCTATCAGGCCTATTACGAGCACATGCCGTTACCGCCCACAGCGCGCCCACGTGGCGTGGATGCCACGATCTACGAGCACTATCGCTTCGGCGACATGCTCGACGTGCTGCTGCTCGACGACCGGCAATATCGTTCGGCATCGGCCTGCGTCGGAAACGGGCGTCCGACCTGGGTGACTGACTGTGCGGGCCGGACGGACGAAACGCGGACGATGCTGGGCCAAACACAGGAACAATGGCTCGATGCGCGCCTGCGCGAGTCTCGAGGTCGCTGGACGATCGTCGCGCAGCAGACATTGATGGCGCAGGACAAGCGGGAAGGGGACGATGGCGCGCATTTCTGGATGGACGGCTGGGACGGCTACCCCAACGCCCGCCGTCGTCTGCTTGATTCGCTCGCTGCGCATCGCCGCAACCCGATCGTGATCGGTGGCGACCGCCACGCTTTCTTTGCCGCCGATCTGAAGCATGATTTTGCCCGGCCCGATGGCCCGACCATTGCGACCGAGTTCGTCGGCACCTCCATCACCTCGGACGGGCCGAGCGAGAGCAGTGTGCGCAAGGCATTGGCGGAGAATCCGCATCTCGTCTATGCGCGCGGCGACAGGCGCGGCTATGCGACCGTCGAGCTCGACGCCCGGCATTGCACCGTGGGTTTCGAGGCGCTCGACGACGTCAGGGACGCCAGGAGCGCCGTGCGCCGGCTGACGACATTTGTGGTCGAGGACGGCGCGCCGGGGGCGAAGGCCGCATGACGAACGCCCGCACGGCCTCGCATTTGACGAATGATGAAGGATCGCCTCAAATGATCCGACGTCTGACCATGCTTTAGGCTGCTGCGGGGGCTGCGCCGTGACCGATCAAACCATCCTGCGGGTCGCCTGGCTCTACTATATGGAGAACTTGACCCAGGCCGAGATCGGCGAGCGGCTGGGGCTGACCCGCGCCCGCGTCAATCGCATGCTGTCGGATGCACGGCAGACGGGCATCGTCAGCATCCGTCTCAATTCCGCCTTTGCGAGCTGCACGGAGCTGGAGCACCGGTTGCGTCGTGAATGCGGCCTCGAGGACGCGGTCGTCATCCCGAGCCCGGAGAATCCCGAGCAGGTCGGAAGCCTGATCGGGATGGCAGCCGGAGCGTATCTGTCGAAATTCCTCGAACAGAAGCGCCCGCGCATCATCGGTATCGGCTGGGGCGCGACTCTGCGCGAGACCATCCGTTACGTCACGCCCGCGGACTATCCCGATCTCTCCATCGTCTCGATGATGGGCGGGCTGTCGCGCGGACTCGAGCTCAACACCTTCGAAATCGCGGGCGAGCTCGCGCGCCGGCTGCACGCCCAGTGCAGCTATCTGGCCGCGCCCATTTTTGCCAGCAGCCGGCGCTCGCGCGATACTTTCCTGGCCCAGGAGGTCTATCAGGAGGTGCTGAAGAGCGTCGAGCGGATCGATCTTGCGCTATTGAGCATGGGAGATCTGACGCCGCGCTCGCTGCTGGTGCGGCACGGGCTGCCGCCGGACGTACGTGCGGAGCATCTACGGGCCGCGGGCGCCGTCGGCGACGTGCTCGCACAATTTCTCGATAAGTCCGGCCGGCCCATCGATCACGGCATCAACAGCCGTGCCATCGCGCTTCCGCTCGAGAAGCTGGCGCGCGTGCCGACCTCGATGCTAATCGCCGGGGGTCTCAACAAGGCGCCGATCATCGCCGCGGTGCTGCGCGGCCGGATCGGCAAGGTGCTGGTGACGGACGAGAACGCCGCCGTCGCCGCGCTAAAACTGATCGACAAGCAGAAATAGCCGCTCTTTTCGCAAACGAACATTGGACCCGCGCTTTCGACGCTGATGCCGGCGTGACCGCCCACCTGCGCTCCGGAGTGCGCAAAAGCATTTGTCACGTCGAGGTGACATATGTAATGTAACCAAGACAATTGCTCAGAGAGGGATGGCGTCGACATGCGCGCTGCGGTGCTTCAGGACATTCGCGATATCCGCATCCTCGATATCCCCGAACCGAGGCCGGTCGCGGAGGACGACCTCATCGTTCGCGTCAAGGCTGTCGGCGTCTGCGGCAGCGACTTGCATTCCTACCTCGAGGGCGGAACGACCGGCCCGACGCAGGTCAGGCCGTTCGTCCTGGGCCATGAATTCTCGGGCGTCCTCACGCCGGACTCGGCGCGCAAGGCGGGACTGTCGACTGATGTGCTGGTGGCGGTCGACCCTTCCATTCCCTGCGGCCATTGTGAGTGGTGCCGCCGCGGTCACACCAATCTGTGCCCCAACGTGAGGTTCCTCGGCTATGCGCCACACAACGGCGCCATGGCCGAATTCGTTTGCGTGCCCAGATCCGCCGTGCATTTGGTGCCTGACAGCATCGACCCGGCCGGCGCAGCGATCCTGGAGACGCTCGGCGTTGCGATCCATGCCATGGATCTGGCGCGTCCGCGACTTCTGGAAACCGTGGTGGTGCTTGGCTGCGGGCCGGTGGGATTGTTGCTGGTGCAACTCGCGCGGCTCGCCGGTGCCGGAAAGATCATCGCGATTGACCCGGTCGAGCAGCGTACCGCGATTGCGTGCGACCTCGGCGCGGATGTGGCGTGCCGCAGCTACGCCGGGGTTGGGGACGTCACCGAAGGCCGCGGCGTAGATCTGGTGATCGAGGCGACCGACTCCTCGCACGGCTTCGAGCATGCGGCGCGCTGCGCCCGTATCGGTGGCCGGGTCGTTCTCGTCGGCATTCCCGAGAACAACCAGTACATCCTGAGCGGCGCCGAATCGCGCCGGAAAGGCTTGTCGATCAAATTCTCACGCCGCATGCCGGAGGTCTATCCGCGGGCCATCGCGCTTGCGCAGGGGGGGCAGGTCAAGCTTGCGCCGCTGGCCACGCATCGCTTCTCGCTCGACGAAACACCTGCCGCGTTCGAGCAACAGGTCGCGCGGCGAGATGGAATCATCAAGGCGATCATTAGTCCGTAGATTGACGGCTTGTCTCGCCCACTCTTCGGCATCAGCCAATGAGAGCAGGCCTTCTGAAGTACGCGATAGCGCCGCGCCAGGTCGGCGGGAGGTGCATCTTCGCAGCTTATCCGACATGGTTGAGGTGCTGGCGAAGGAAAGGCTGGAGAAGAAGACAAGCGACCCGGTCTCGTCGCGGGCGGCCATCAGAGCGCTTGCAGGAATCGCTCGCCCATCGCGACGGTTCCATCGGTGTAATCCGTTCCCAACCGTCGTGCGGTCTCGGTGTCCGAATGCGACGCGATCCATGCCGTCAGCAGCATGCGCCGGAGCATCACGAAAACGGGCAGCATGAGTTCGTCTTCGCGCGAAACAGGCGCGATCGCGCGATACCCGTCGAGCCATGATGCCTGGAGTTCGGTCACGATCGGCTCATGCTCCATGAAGCTGACGGCGGCGGCAAAGTCGTAGAAGAACCATGAGAAGCCGCAATCGTCGAAGTCGATTACGCCGAGACGCGCACCGTCGACGAGAAGATTGGCCAATCGGAGATCAGCGTGGACGAGGCCAAATCGGTCGCCTGTGTTTCCGTAGGTATCGAGACGTTGCTCGAGTGCGCAGGCGACCCTCTGCAGCAATTTTCGGCCATCGTCGCGAAGACCAAGGCCCGACTGCCAATCGCCCCACAACGGTCGGTTGCCCATGGCGTGAAAGTCCCAGACCTTGCGCTGAAAGTCCGGCGGCCTCCTCCATCGGCGGCTGTGCGCGTGAAGCCTGGCGCTGATCACTCCAAGTTTGCCGAACCAGGCGACGAGATCGTCTGATGGATCGGGCTCCTTGCCGCCGAGAAACTCGAACGCCGCAATCTGTCGCGGCGAGCCGTTCAGGATGATCGGACATAGCGATCGCCCCTTACCATCGGCGACCGGGCGAGGCGTGACGACAATGTCCTCCGCTATCAGCGCATCGATCCAGGCGAGCTCGGACCTGATCTCGGCGGGCGTGTGGTAGCCGATCCGCTGCACGCGCAGCACCAGCCTCCGTCCAGATGCCGGTTCCTGCGCCAGAAACGTCGTGTTCTCGGAATGGCTGAGGAAGGAGACCGTCGATTGTGACGAGAGATCCCAGAGCGGCAAGGCTGCGCCGAGCTCGGTCTGCATGCTCTCGATCAAGCTCGGAGTCATCATGAGAGTGAGCCGGCCCTCTCGGAAGTGGCATCGAGGAGATCAAGAAGGCTCGAGACGATGCGATCGGGGACGATGCTTGTGGCCGCATTGAACGGCACGTCGCTGGCGAGCAGGATAGACCGCAGGCCGGCGGCGTTACCGGCCGCGATGTCGGTCGCGACCTGGTCGCCGATCATGATCGTTTCGTGCTTTGCGGTGCCGAGATACTCGAGCGCCCGCTCGATCAGGAACGGATGTGGCTTGCCGACAACGACCGGCGTCACACTTGGTACCGCAGCGACCACCGCGGCGGTCAGCACGCCGACGCAAGGGTCATATCCATCGTGCACGGGCGTGAGGACGTCGGGATTGGTCGCAATGATCACTGCTCCCGCCAAGGCGGCTCGTATAGCTGTCCGCAGCTTGGCGTAGTCGAGCGTCGAATCGAAGCCGAGCACCACGACTTCTGGGTCCGCAGAGGTCAGATCATAGCCGGCTGCTTCAATGGCTGCGAGCAACGGCTGTTCGCCGATCGCAAAGACCGGAGTGCCTTGCGGCCAGCGTCTTGCGAGCAGGGCCATCGCTGCCGAGATGGTGTTGAAGACCTGCCGTGGTTCTGCCGGAATGCCGATGCTGGTCAGCTTCGCCGCAAACTGTGCGGCAGATTTTGTCGAATTATTGGTGACGAACGCATACGGCACGCCCTGTTCATGCCAGACGCGAAACGCTCTTACCGAACTCGGGATCGCGGTGTCTCCTCGATAAGCCACGCCGTCGAGGTCTGAAATGATGCCGCGAATGATGTGGCGGGTCAGGGACTCCTGTTTTTTCAAGGCCGGGGATTCCGCTCGTTTCGAAACAAGGGAATTATAGGTTCACCGTCTCCGGACCGTTGTTCCGAGCTTCCATCATTCCTGTCCTGCACAGTGGAGAGGCGCGGCTGCCTCGGAGTTGGGCGGTGCGCTCTGGGTGATCAGGAGACGCCGTGCGCAATCGTCGCATTCGGGAGTGTCAGCAACGGAATCGTGGAGCAGCAGGAATCGGGCAGGCGTGACCTTTGGTCTACGCTTTGCAAGTTGAGGCAAGTGGCGCGAGACGATCGAAACGGCTGAGTGCCCGCGCCCTCGGCAGCAGTTTCAGCATTGCCAGAATCATCGAGGGATATGACATGATCAACCGTAGAGACGTGATGTTAGGGGGGCTTGCCGGTGCCGCAGCGTTCGGCTTCGGACGGGTCAACCCGGACTTTCTGGTAAATTCCGCTTTTGCGGCTGAAGGCAAGGCGCTGCGCTTTCTTGGCGCCGAAGCGCTGTCTGGCAATTGGGATCCGACCACGCACACCAATCTGGGTCAGTTGATCGTCGAGGGATTCGTCTTCGGCTATCTGACGCGGGCGCCGATGCGGCCGGATAAGCCGGATGAATTGATCTTCGAATTGGCTGAGTCCATGACGCCGATCGATGCTTCGACGATGGAAGTCAAGCTTCGGAAGGGCGTCAAGTTTCATGACGGCACGCCGTTCACGGCAGCTGACGTCAAGGCGACCTACGAGTATGGCTGCCAGCCCGACCGGCCGGCGCAGTGGTATCCGGGTCTCGTCACCGTCGACGTCGTCGATGATTTCACCTGCCGCATCAATACCAAGGCGCACGGCTATCCGGCGGCGCTCTACTATTATCTCTCCTCCTTCCTGCCGATCATGTCTGCCAAGGACGTTGCCAACAAGGCGCAGTTGTCGGCTCGCATGAACGGCACCGGGCCGTACAAATACGTCGAGCAGAAGGGCGACACGACCGTTCTCACCGCCAACGCCGATTTCTTCCTCGGCGCGCCGAAGATTCCCGGCGTCGAATATCATTTCGTCGGCGACACCACGACGCGGACGCTGTCGTTGCTGAATGGCTCGGCGGACATCATCGAGCGGCTGGAGCAGGAGCAGGTCGAGACGATTTCCAAGGATGCTCGATTCAACATCCACAAGGCGGTGTCGGTCGAGAACAAGTATCTGTTCTTCCGCTGCTCCAAGAAGCCGTTCGACGATCCGCGCATCCGGCTGGCGGCATGCCACTCCATCGACCGCAAGCAGGTGCTGGAGGTGCTCGGCGTCTCCGGAACCTACTCCAAGGCGCATATCTCGCCGGTGAAGTTCGGCTATGCGGAGGTCGCCGATTATCCAGAATTCGATCCAGCCAAGGCCCAGAAGCTGCTGGCGGAAGCCGGCTTCCCGAAGGGCCAGGGGCTTCCAGAACTCACCTATTACACCTCGGTCGGGTTCTATCCGAAGACCAAGGAATATGCCGAACTGATCACCGGCATGCTTCAGGAACAGGGTTTCAAGGTCAATCTCCAGACCCTCGAAGTCGCGGCTTGGGGCAATCTGCTCTATGACAAGCCGGGCGGTGGCGAAGGCAACATGATCGACTGCGGCTGGTGCACGGGTTCGCCCGAGCCGGATCTGGTGCTGCGCACCCACTTCCACTCGTCGTCGAAGCGCATTACCGGCATCGTCGACAAGGACATCGACGCGGTGCTCGACAAGGAGCGCAACGCCACCTCTATCGAAGAGCGCAAGAAGATCCTCCAGACCGAGACGCTGCCGACCATCGCCAGGAAGGCGCCGGCACTTGCGTTGTTCACGTCGGTCTTCATCCACGCCTACAGCAAGAAGCTCGACGGCCTCTACATCTACCCGAACGGCATGCAGGACATGACCAAAGCCACACTGGCATGATGATTGCTCAGGCAGGTCGGACTTGTCCGACCTGCCTGTTTTTCTGAGGTCAGGTGCTGGTCGGACTTGTCCGACCAGCCGGTTTTCCCTGGTCGGGTGCAGGCCAGACAACCCTGCCTGCCGGAACGCCCAACGAATGCAAGGGTAGCTCTTCCTGATGTTGATCCTGGAATTCCTGGTCAAGCGGATCGCGCAGGGCCTCCTGATCGTCTTCATCACCTCGTTGATCATCTTTACGCTGTTGCGCGTGGTTCCGGGCGACCCCGTCCGTCTGATCGTCGGCGGCATGGCGCCGCCCGATGTGGTCGAGAGGGTGGCGACCAAGATGGGGCTGCGCGATCCCATCATCGTTCAATACGGCCGCTATATGCGCGGTCTGCTCCAGGGCGACCTCGGACAATCCTATCTTCGGCCGCGTAGCGGCATGATTGCTGCCGGCGGACAATATGTCGATCCGACGAAGTCGGACATGGCGCTCGTGACCGACCTTATTCTCGAACGCTTACCGTTCACGCTGCAGTTGGGCGGTATGGCCTTGTTGTTCGCGCTGTTGATCTCGTTTCCGGTCGGAATAGCCGGTGGGTTGCATCAGCATCGATGGCAGAACGCCCTGGCGTTCGGCATGCAGTCGCTGTTCGTGTCGATCCCGAATTTCTGGCTCGCGATCGTCCTGATCCTGTTCCTGTCGATCAAACTGAAGCTGCTTCCGGCGCTCGGCTACCAGGGCTTCTCCTATGTCATTCTGCCGGCCTTGGTGCTGGCGGTGGAGATCGCGCCCTTCATCATCCGGACGCTGACGACGTCACTCGGCGAGGTGATGCAGGCGTCGTTCATCGATGAAGCCCGGGTTCGCGGCCTGTCGCGCCGCCGCATCGTCTATTCCCATGCGCTGCGCAATGCCGCCGTGCCGCTGGTCAACCTGCTCGGTATCCAGCTTTCGACCCTGATCGGCGGCGTGCTGGTGATCGAATACATCTTCGATTATCCGGGCCTCGGCAATTTGACCGTCGTCTCCGTCGTCGGGCGTGATTTTCCGGTCATCCAGGGCATCGCCATTACGACCAGCGCGGTGTTTGTCTTCATCAATATCATCGTGGATTTGGTCGCCTATCTCATCGATCCTCGCGTGGAGATCTGACCATGACGGCCACCACGGTCATTGCTGCGGAGCCCGAGCCTCGATTGGCCCGCATCCGGTCCGTCAATCGGCGGATCCTGGCTGCAGCCTGGGGCATGACGAGCTTCAAGGTCGGTTTCTTCGTCTTCATCGCTCTGCTGCTCGCGTCCGCGATCTATCCCGAGGTGTCCTCGGTCAGCGCCACCAAGATGGTGGTGAAGGACAAATTTCTGGCGCCGGTCTATCTGGGCGACAAATGGACCTGGGATCACGTGCTGGGCACGGATCAGCTCGGCCGTGACATCCTGATGCGCAGCCTGATCGGGCTGCGCTATTCGCTGCTGGTCGGCATCGTCACGGTGCTCCTGATCTTCGTCATCGGCTGCGGTCTCGGCCTGTTCGCGGGCTTCAAGGGCAAGTGGTGGGACACCATCATCATGCGGATCACGGACGCCCAGCTCTCGATTCCGATGATCATCCTGGCCATCACGATTCTGGGTGTATCGCGGCCGACTGTCCCGACGATCATCATCGTGCTGGCGCTGTCCGGTTGGCCGCTCTACGCCCGAGTGGCCCGCAGTGCCGCGGTCGCCGAACGCGGCAAGGAATATGTGCGCGGCTTGCGTGTGCTTGGGGCAGGGGATTGGCGAATCCTGCTGCTGTTCGCAGCGCCCAACATCCTGCCGCCGATCGCGTTCGTTGCGGTGCTCGATGTAGCCCGCATGATGATCTTCGAAGCGATCCTGGGCTTCCTTGGGCTCGGCATTCAGCCGCCGACCCCAAGCTTTGGCAGCATCATCGCCGATTCCCGCAAATATCTGCTCAATGCCTGGTGGATCGGGACCATCCCGGGCATCTTCCTCGCCGTCGCGCTCACCTCGATCAATCTCATGGGCTCGGCGCTGGAAAAGGCGCGCAACCGCATCTATGGAGGTCTCTGAGATGGATCTCTCGCGCATTCTCGAAATCGACGATTTGACGGTCGGTGCCACGACGCCGGGCGCGGCTCCAATTCTGGATCACATCAGCTTCAGCCTCAGCACGTCGGAGATTTTCGGCATCTACGGGGAGAGCGGTGCGGGCAAGACGGTGCTCAGCCGTGCGCTGGCGAACTGGTTGCCGGAGAGCCTGGAATATCGCGCGGGACGGGTCGCCTTCGCTGGACACGACATCCTCGGCGCCGGAGCGCGCGAAGTCCGGATCGGGCGTGACATCGCCTATATCGGCTCCAAGCCGCAGAGTTCGCTCGATCCGACCATACCGGTCGGGGTCCAGATCGCGGAGAAGCTGCACAGCGTCAGGCCTGAATGGAACGGGCGCGAATGCCGCGACAGGGTCATGCAGCTGCTCGGCGAGGTCCGCATTCCATCGCCAAAGGAACGCTACTGGGACTACCCGTCGAAATTCTCCGGCGGCATGATGCAGCGCGCGATGATCGTGGATGCTATTTGCGCCGAACCCGCCGTGCTCATCGCCGACAATGTGACCCAGCCGCTGGACGTCACCATTGCCGCGCAGATCGTGGCGCTGCTCCATGACCTCTGCACGCGCCACAAGATGGCGACGATCTATTTGTCCTCCTCCTTGCCGACACTCGGTCAGTTCGGCGATCGAACGGCCGTGCTGCACCAGGGTCAGTTCGTCGAGCAACAGGCGTTCGCCGAACTGCTGACTTCACCGCTATCCGACTACACGCGCAAGGCCATCGCGAGCGTGCCGCGGATGTGGGAGACGGCGGAGGGCCCGCTTGCCCGCCATCGGGCTCAAGGCGAAGCCCCGTTGATGAGGGTGGAGAATGTCCATCGCACCTATCGTGCCCGCAAGCGCGGTACGTTCAACACCTACAGCAACGTGCAGGCCGTGCGCGGCGTGACGCTCGACATCATGCCGCGCGAGAATTTCGGGATTGTCGGGGAGTCCGGCTGCGGCAAGTCGACGCTGACTCGTCTGCTGGCGTGGCTGGAGACGCCCGACAGCGGCAGTATCGTCTTGAACGGGACCTCGCTCGGTGCGCTGTCATCGCGAGACCTGATCCGCAAGCGCAACGAGTTCCAGCTTCTTTTGCAAGATCCCTACAATGCCTTGCCGCCGCGTACCACGGTCGGCCGCATGATCGAGGAAAGCCTCCTGATCCGTGGCAGTATCAAGCGCGCCGATTTGCGAAAGCGGGTGATCTCGGCGATGGCCGAAGTCGGTCTCGCCGCCGAACTGTACGATCAACTGCCGAACGCGCTCTCGACCGGCGAGCGCCAGCGCATTTCGATCGCACGAGCCCTGATTCTCGATCCCAAGCTTCTGATCCTCGACGAGACCTTGTCGGCACTGGACCAGCGCGAGCAAGGAAGGCTGATCGAGCTGTTCTCGAAATTGCAGGAAAAGAACGACCTCACCTACGTCTTCATCTCGCACGATCTGGCGATGGTGCGGAAGGTCTGCACGCGGATCGCAGTGATGTATCTTGGCGAGATGGTCGAGATTGCCGACAACCACGATCTGTTTTTCGATCCGCAGCATCCCTATACCAAGGCGTTGCTGTCGGCGGCCCCGACGCTGGAGCAGAAGCTGTTTGATCCCTCCGATTTCCTGCTGGAAGGCGAGCCGCCCAGCCCGATCGACATCCCGGCGGGTTGCAGCTTTGCCTCGCGCTGTCCGAAGGCATTCGGCCGCTGCCGGGTGGAGACGCCGAGGCTCGTCGAGCATTCGCCCGGGCGCTTCGCGGCCTGCCACCTTCTCGATGGCGATCAGGCGCAGGCGGCCGCCTAGAGACTAGTTTCGTGCAATGATGGCATTGTGCCGGTGTTTTGCCCGACGTGTCAAATGGGTTCGCAAAATCCGCAAGGTCGCACCGACGGTTGTCTACTGTGCATGGGGTTGTTTTCGATATTTTTGTTGTCCGGCCATGGGAGCCCCGGCTCAGGGCCGGGGCTTGAACGGCCAATCCATCGCGACGGCGCGCATATCCTCCAGCGCCTTGGTCACCTGCAGCACGCCGAGATCGTCGAAGCGGTGGCCGATGACCTGGACACCGATCGGCAGATGCCGGGAATCAAACGCCATGCAGACCGTGGAGGCGGGCTGGCAGGTCTGGTTGAACATGGCAGTGAAGAGCGTGTGCTCCAGCGGCATCTCGCGAGAGACGCCTGGCTCTTCGGCCGGAAAATTCACCACCGGCAGCGTCGGTGAGATGACATAGTCCCAGCCTTCGAACGCCGCCAGCAGCGCCGCCTTCATCTTGGCGATCCGCCCCAGTGCCTGGTAAAGGTCCGTACCCGAGTGCTTGGCTCCCCCCAGGCTCCACGCGCGAACATAGGGATTGATGTCGCTTGGAGCATCGCTGTGCTGAGGGAGGGACTTGTATTCGAGATAGCCACGGACCTGAAGGAACAGGTCGATGGCTTCGTAGGCGTCATGATCGAGCGGCGAGACGAACGGCTCAACGATGGCACCTGCGCCGGCCAGCAGCCTTCCGGTCGTCTCGACGGTCTCGCGTACGATCACCTCGGGCTTCATGCCAAAGCCCATGTCGGTGAGGACGCCGATCTTCAATCCCTTCACATCGCGCCCGAGGCGCTCGTGATAGCGCACGCCGTCGGCAGGGAGGCTCCAGGTGTCGCGCTCGTCCTGCCGCGTCAGCACGGTCAGCAGGCGCGCGATGTCGTCGACGCTGCGGCCCATGGGACCGGCCATGCGCATGGTATCGGCCGGCAGATGCGGCACACGTCCGTGGGTGGGCTTTAGTCCGGCGAGGCCGCAATGTGCGGCGGGAAGGCGAACGGAGCCCGCGATGTCCGTGCCGACGGAGACATATCCGGCGCCGGCCGCGATCGACGCGGCGGCGCCGGCCGACGAGCCGCCGGTGTTCCAGGCAAGCCCCCAGGGGTTGCGGGTGATGCCGTGCAGCGAACTGATGCCTGACGCCATCAGGCCACAATCGGGCATCGTGGTTTTTGCAAAGATCACCGCGCCGGCTTCGCGCAATGCGATCGCCGGTGGTGAATCGTAGTTTGAGGGCGGCAGGGAGCGGTTGGCCCCGATACCGTGAAAGTAGGGCCAGCCGACCATGGCGACGCTGTCCTTGACGGTCATTGGAACGCCATCGAGCGGACCTAGCGCAGCTCCGGCCTTCCATCGCGCTTCAGAGTGTTGCGCGCTGGCCATGGCGTGCTCCGGGCGGAAGCAGAACAGGGCGTTGATTGCGGTATTGACGTTCTGGGAATGGCTGAGGGTGGCCCGCAGCACGTCGACCGGCGATAGCGCGCGCGAGGCGTAAGCCTCTGTCAGCTCGGCAAGGCTCATCCCGATCAATTCTTCAGCAGACATGTAGGCCTCAATGGCTAGCGTCCCGGATCACTGTCCGGATAGCGAAAATAGCCCGCGCTGGGGTAGAGCCGCTGCTTCAACGGCATGATTTGGTGGAGCGCGAGGCATCCCTTTTGCATCTGTCTTGGTCAAATTTGGCGGACACGAAGGTCGGCTGAACGGCAACCGCAAGAGATCATAAGTCGCCATGAGTCAATCTGGAACGGAACTGGCCACTATCCGGAATTGCGTTGCCGGGCTCCCCGGATGGGGGTCCGCAGACATCGTGATCGAACCTGCCATCCCGATCCTGGCTTCGCCAAGCTGGCGAGGTGTCGACGGCTTTCCCTGGCGCGCCACCAGGAAGGGCGATGACGAAAGCATCTTTATCAAGAGCATGAATCGTGACGCGGAGCTCTATATCGACGTGGCCTGCGCCTTCGAGGCGGCGCAGCGCGCATCCGATCTCGGCATCGGGCCCAAAGTGCTGATGGCTGACCCGAGGGCCGGCCTTCTGGTGATGGAGGATCTCAACCAGGGCTGGCGGGTCGGTACATTGGAACGGATGCTCGAGCCCGGCATCGTCGACGCCGTCATGACGGCGATGCGTCTGTTTCAATCCGGACCACCGCTGCCACGTCGCAAGAGTGTCTTTGACGAGATCGAGCATTTCTATGCTGCAGCGGCGGCCGCGAAAGCCCAGTTGCCGTCGGATGCCGAATGGCTGGTCAAGGAGTTGCGCTTTGCGGCCGACGCCTTCCGGACGCTGGAGATCAAAGCGGTGCCGATCCACGGCGACGGCAATGTTTCGAATATCCTGATCTGCGACGCGGGCGAGGTTCGTCTGATCGACTGGGATCGCGCGACAACGACCGATCCGTTGGAGGATATTGGCAGCTTTCTCGTCGAGGCCTGTGCACAGGAGCCTGAGGCGCGCGACGTCTTTACCCGCAGCACCGGGACGTTCGAGGAGGGGGCATTCAACCGTGCGCGGATTTATGGCGTGGCTGATGATCTGCGCTGGGGATTGATCGGCGCGCTGCTCGCCGCCAAATCGGCGCGCAATACGCTGGAGTTCTACAAATTCGCCAGCTGGCGCTTCTTGCGTTGCCGCATGGTGGTTCGGGAGCCCCGCTTTGGCGAGATGCTTCGGAGGATCGCATGACTGTTCGCAGAAAGGTTGGTGAGGGGACCACGCGTCACGAACGCAACGTCGAAGCCGCAATCGCTCGCGTCCCGCAATGGCGCGGCAAGGAGGGCGCCTATGCGCCGCTGGTCGGCGGCCTATCGAACCAGAACTGGTTGGTCGAGATTTCTGGCGACGCGCGCCGCTATTTCGTCAAAGTGCCGGGCGAGGGCTCGGAAATGTTCATCAATCGCGCCACCGCCAACGAGGCCGCGCGCAATGCCCATGCCATGGGTGTCGGGCCGGAGGTCATCTTCTTCGATGCGGCGGACGGGCTGGAGATCAGCGAATTTCTGGAGGGCTATCGCGCCTGCACCAATGCGGATTTCGGTGATTCCGCGATCCAGTCCGACGTTCTCGATCTCTATCGCCGTTTGCATGGCGGCCCCAAGCTCGGCCAGACCAAGACGATCTTCGACATGATCGAGGAACATATCGAGCAGGGCAAAGAACTGGGGTCGCATTTCCCGCAGGACATGCCCTGGCTGATGCATCGCTACAATCAGGCCAAGTCAGCCTTCCTGGCGTCGGGCCTCGACCTCGTACCGTGCTTCAACGACCCCATGCCGGGGAATTTCCTCATTTCGGCCGAAACCGGCGCGCCCAGGCCGATGAAGCTGATCGACTACGAATTTGCCTCCAACAATGAGCGCAGCTACGAGCTCGGCGTGCTGTTTGCCGAAATGTTCTTTGATGAGAAGCTGACGGAAGCCCTCATCGAGCAATATCTGGGCGAGGTCCGTCCGCAGATGATTGCGCGCGTCATTCTCAACCGTGCGCTCGCGGACATGAAATGGGCCTCCTGGGCGGTCGTCAACCGCAAGCTCAACACCTGGGATTTCGACTACCAGAAGTACGGCGTCTGGAAATACATGCGCGCCCACGACGTGATGTATGACCCGCGCTGGGACAGCTGGTTGCGGCTGGTGTGAGCCGGCGCCGGTCCCAGCCGCCTCTCGCGGCTATTGCTTCAGGACAGTCAGGGCGTGTTTGAGCAGGCTCTCGTTCGCTGCGGCGATCACGCGTCCGTCGGAGTCCGGCGTGAGGGGCCGCCCATCCCAGTCGCGTATGATTCCGCCGGCGCCCTCGACCACGGGAATCAATGCCATGAAGTCGAACGACTTGAGCGACGTCTCTACGACGAGATCGCAATGGCCGGACGCCAGCAGGCCATACTGATAGCAATCGCCGCCAAATCGTCGGAACATGGCTTTCTTGCTCAGCAAGTCATAGCGAGCCCAATCCTGCGACGTAAAGAAGTCCGGCGAGGACGTATAGATCTGTGCGTCTTCCAGTCTTGCCGTGCGGCTCACCTTGGCCGGCTTGCCGTTGAACGTGACCCCACGGGGTGTGCCGTACCACCGTTCGGCCAGCGCCGGCATGTCGATCATGCCGGCGACAACCGACCCGTCGCGCTCGTCGGCGAGCGCGACAAGCGTACCGAACAGCGGCATTCCGGAGATGAAGCTCTTCGTTCCGTCGATCGGATCGAGATACCAAGTGTAGCGATCGCCCAAGGTTGATCCCATCTCCTCACCGAGAATGCCGTGATTGGGGAAGCGCGAGCTGATCAAGCGCCGTAATTCCACTTCGATCGCGCGATCGGCGATCGTCACCGGCGTCAAATCCTGCTTGCGTTCGAAATCGACGCTGGAACGAAAGTGGGTCAACGCGATCCGGCCGGCCACGTCGGCGAGTTCATGGAAGAACGAAGCGAGTTCGTTCGCAGAAATCGTGCCTTGAATGTCGTCCAATGCTTGCTCCAGGGGAAAGCACGTCGTGCATGAGCGGCGCAACGGCTGGCCTTGGGAATTCGGCTCTAGGCCCTTTCGTGAAGCTCTTGCTTGTGGACGTCCCAATACGGGGATCCGAAAGCCTTGCGTGAAGAGGCCATTCGTGGCGACGACGATCCGTTCGGTTCAGCAGCGCGCGTACCCGGCTGCGGTGTGGCTTCCGGCGCCTGGCGAACGTCACGCGGGGCCACCTTGAAATGACGGCTGAAGCAGCGCGAGAAATGCGAGACGTTCTTGAAGCCCACTTCGTAGGCGACCTCTGACACGGTACGGTGGCCCTTGGGATCAGCAACCAGGATTTCGTAGGCTCGTTGCAGCCGCTTGGTCTGCACGAACTGGCTGACGGTGGTCTCGTTGTCCGTGAACAGACTGTACAGATAGCTCAGCGAGATTCGGCTGCTGGCCGCAATTTTCTTCGGTGACAGCGACTGGTCGCCGAGATGGCTTTCGATGAAATCAACGATCCTGCGACGCAGATGATAGCGCGCGTTGCGGACGTCTGTAGCGGCGCCCCGATCCTCCGAGCCGATCGTGAGCGCCACGAAGCTGATGACTTCGGTCGCAAGCGCCTGTGGATTCGGCGCCGGAAACTCAATGAACAGCTCGGCCACGTTTCCGATCATTCCGGCCAGAAGGCGGGTCATCTGTTCGTTTGGCTTGAAACGTCGGCTGATGTGATCCTCGATCGAGACGAGGCGTCCGCGCAGCTCCGCGGCCGGGATCCGAAGCACCAGAAAGCGGGCGGCCTTGTCGGACGACAATTCGTAGAAGGCAAGTTCACTGAGCAGGACATATTCGCCAGACCGCGCAATACCGACGCGACCGTCCTGGCTGAATGCCACACATCCCGTCAGGGGAAAGACAAGCACATAGGAAGCATCGTGGATGCTGGAGGTGCGTTTCGAACTACAGGTGAAGACTCGATGCGGCTCGACGAGTTCAAGATCCAGGCGTCCAATCCTGGTTCGCTGGTGTAGTGCAGGACCCTTGTCTCCGTCACCATCAAGGCCGGTATACTCCTCGCGAGAAGCAAGAGATGTGAGGCTTGCCATGGTTTGGTCTTTCTCAGGGTTGGGCAACAATCAACTCCGTTCCGGCTTCACGAAGTGCCGTTGCCAGAGATCCTTCCGGTTGCCGATCGGTAACCAGACGGTCGATATCGGTCCAATGCGCAAACACGGTCAGAGCGCGCTGGTCGAACTTGCTGTGATCGGCGACAAGGATCGCTTCCGCAGCGCGCTTCACCATCGCGCCATAGATCGCGCCGGCCTCGTCATCCGCATCGTTCGCGCCCCGGGCGCTGATGCCTGTCGCACTCACGATGGCGCGGTTGGCCTCGTAGCTGTTGATGCTGGCGATCGTCTGTGTGCCGAACACGTAGCCTTCGGTCGGGTGATAGCGGCCCGGGCAGCACAGCACCCGGATGGACGAATTGACCGCCAGCGCGCCGGCAATCGCATAGTCGTGCGTGATGACCGTGATGTCGCGCGCGCGCAAAGCCAATCGTCTCGCGATATGAAACGTCGTTGCGCCGGCGGCCAGCATCAGGACTTCGTTTGGTAGAACGAGGTCGGCGATCACGGCGGCGATCGCTTCGCGTTCGGCGATCATGAGCGCCTTGCGATCGGTGAGAGCCGGCTCGAGCGCAAATGGGCGGGAAGCGCCGCCATAGGTTCGGTTGATGAGCTTCTGTTCCTGAAGCTCCACGAGGTCCCGGCGTATGGTTTCGCCGGATACGCCGAGCGACGCCGCAATCTCGGACGCGCGCAGAGTAGGGGCGGCGGTGAGTTGCGCGATGATGTGCTTGTGTCGCGCCAGCTTCGAGAGGCGATCGCCATCGCTCTTTCGCGGCCGTTTGTCGGCCGCGGAGGCGTCGCTGGTCTGTAGCGGCTCGCTCGTCATTGAGGTGTCCTCACCTGCCCAGCCGTCGGCACAAGGAATTCTTTCTGAGGGCAGATTGGAAAGATACACTAATTATGTGGCAACTCCCTCAAATTTTGAGCAGTCGAATGCCTAGTATCTCCGCAAGTCATTGCCTGCATCGATGTAATGCATTGAAAATAAAGGAATATAGCGGATGGCCTGAAGCTGTATGCCTGAGGCTCCGATGTTTTTTGCCTCCGATCAGCTTGTCATTGTGGGAATTCGCACATTTCTCCAAGTTGATCGTGGAATGGCTGCGGCACGATCGCTGCAGCGATCGCTTTGACTTGCGCAAGGCGCGGTCAGAGGAGGCGTGCGGTGCAAAAGGAACGAGAAATTCTGGCGTTGAACGCCTTCGACCAGAGCCGTGCGTCCGCGATGGACGCCGAACTCGGGGAGGCGGTGCAACGACGCCTCCGATCCTTCGGCAAGGCTTCGGTCCTGTTTTACCAGGAGCCGATCCGAATGGAGCGCGCCGAAGGCGTCTACATGTTCGACGTCGAGGGCCGCCGATATCTCGATCTCTATAACAACGTCCCGTCGGTCGGGCATTCGCACCCTCGCGTCGTCGAAGCCATCCGCCGCCAGGTCGGCGTGCTCAACACCCACACGCGCTATCTCAACGACATGGTGGATGCCTATGCGGAGCGCCTGCTGGCGACATTCCCACCCGAGATCAATCATCTGGTGCTGACGTGCACCGGGAGCGAGGCTAACGATCTTGCGCTGCGGATCGCGAAGGTCGCAACCGGCCGGGCCGGCTTCATCGTCACGGAGACGGCGTATCACGGCAACACTGCAGCCGTGACGGACGTTTCGCCGTCCTCACGTCCCGGCCAGCCATTGCCGTCCCATGTGCGGGTGGTGCCGGCGCCCGAGATGTTCCGCAATCCCGCCGGCGATCCCGGTAGGCGTTTCGCCGACAGTGTTGCGGCGGCAATTGCCGATCTCGAGCGAAGCGGTGTCGGGTTTGCAGGGCTGCTGCTGGACACGATCTTTTCGAGCGACGGCGTCTATGCCGATCCGGCCGGTTTCCTGGCTCCGACCGTGAAACTCGTCCGCGAACGTCAGGGCCTGTTCATTGCCGACGAGGTGCAGCCGGGCTTCGGACGCACCGGCGCAGCCATGTGGGGCTTCGCGCGCCATGGGGTTGTCCCCGACATCGTGACCATGGGCAAGCCGATGGGCAACGGCTTTCCCATGGGAGGTGTCGCTCTGCGTGCACCACTGCTCGATAGTTTTGCGGCGGAAGTGAAGTACTTCAACACGTTCGGCGGCAATCCAGTGGCCGCAGCGGCAGGGCTTGCGGTGCTCGACGTGATCAAAGATGAGGGCCTCTTGGAGAATGCGCGCGAGGTCGGACGTCATCTGATGGACGGATTGCGCGAGATCGGCAATCGCCACATCCAGATCGGGGACGTTCGCGGCGCCGGTCTGTTTATCGGCCTCGAACTCGTACGTGATCGTGACAGCAAGGAGCCGGCGCCGGAACTCGCAATCATGCTGATCAACCGCCTGCGCCAGCGCGGCTTCCTGATCGGCGCTGCCGGACCATTCGGCAGTACGCTCAAGATTCGTCCGCCGCTGTGTCTCGGTACGGATCACGCGGATATGTTCATCACCGCTTGCGACGAAGAGCTGCGCGCGATCGCGTCGGCCTAAGGGGCTCGTTCAAGTTCATGGATGCAAGAAACGTAAAAACCGCCGCTGATGCCAGGGCTCTGGTCGAGGAACGGGGCTTGTCCCACGTCAAACTTGGGGTCGTCGATCTCGACGGTGTCATTCGTGGAAAATATCTCGCGCGTGACAAGTTCTTTGGCGCATTGGAGGCTGGCCTCAGCTTCTGCGACATCATCTTCGGTTGGGATTCCAACGACCAGATGTACGACGCCGGTAAGTTTACCGGGTGGCACACGGCTTTTCCGGACGCCACTGCCCGCATCGATCCGGCGACCTGCCGCGATATCCCGATGGAAGGGAACATGCTGTTCTTTCTCGGCGAGTTCGAGGGCGAGGCGGAAAAGCTCTGCCCGCGCCGGTTGCTTCGGCGGGTCATCGATCGTGCCGAAGGCATGGGATTTGCCCCGTCAGTGGCTGCTGAGTTTGAATTCTTCGTGTTCGATGAAACGCCCCACAGCGTGCGAGAAAAGGGCTTTCGCGGGCTGAAGAATCTCACGCCGGGCTGGTTCGGCTATTCCATGCTGCGCGCCTCCGTGGAGTCGGAATTCCATCGCTCGCTTCTCAAGCTGTGTGACCAGATGGATATGCCGATCGAGGGTCTGCACACCGAGACCGGCCCCGGAGTCCTGGAAGCTGCGATCCTGTACACCGATGCGCTCGCGGCTGCAGATCGCGCGGTGCTGTTCAAGACCTTTTCAAAAGTCTGGGCCGAGCGTCAGGGCAAGATGCTCACCTTCATGGCCAAATGGTCGAACGCGTATCCTGGACAATCCGGGCACCTGCATCTTTCGCTGCGCGACAGGGACGGCAATCCGGCATTTTACCAGAGCGGGCGTCCGGGCAACATGTCCGACACCATGCGCTGGTTTGTCGGCGGCCAGCAGGCATTGCTGCCGGAATTGCTGGCGATGGTTGCATCCACCGTGAACAGCTACTCGCGTCTGGTACCGGGCTTCTGGGCGCCGACGGATGCGACCTGGGGAATCGAGAATCGCACCTGTGCGCTGCGGGTCATTCCCGGAAAACCGGCGAGTCAGCGTGTGGAATATCGGGTCGCTGCCGCCGATATCAATCCGTACCTTGCGATCGCCGCGGCGCTGGGATCGGGGCTCTGGGGGATCGAGCACAAGATCGAACCGAGCGAGCCAATCGCCGGGAATGCCTATGAGCGAACGTACCCGCCCGAGCGGGCGTTTCCGCGCACGCTGTCGGAAGCCGCCGAGCGATTGATGGCTTCGCGGGCAGCCCGCGATCTGTTCGGAGGCGTCTTCGTCGATCACTACGCCATGACGCGGCAGTGGGAGGAACGCGAATTCCGCAAAGCCATCACCGATTGGGAACTTGCGCGCTACTTCGAGATCATCTGATCTCGCTACTCCTTCCCTCGAACGAGTGACCTTCCGTGAACGATATTGTCTGCATTTCACCGATCGACGGCAGCGAGGTTGCCCGGCGCCCAATCGCGACTGACGCGGGGATCGCGGCGGCCCTTGCGCAGGCGCGGCAGGCCCAGCAGCAATGGTCGGCGGTCCCGCTCGCAGAGCGCAAGTCCAGGATGCTTGCCTTCCTTGACGTGATGCGGGCGCAGAACGACGAGGTCGTTCCGGAACTTGCCATGCAGATGGGGCGCCCTGTGCGCTATGGCGGCGAACTGCGCAGTCTCGAGGAGCGCGTTCGCGGGCTGGTTGAGCTCAGCGATGAGGCCCTGGCCCCCGTCGTGCCGCGCGAGCGCGCCGGCATCCGGCGCATGATCAAACGGGTGCCCGCGGGCATTGTGTTGGTCATCGCGCCCTGGAACTATCCCTACCTGACGGCTGTCAACGCGATCGTCCCGGCGCTGCTGGCCGGCAATGCCGTGATCTTGAAGCATGCCGCGCAAACCTTGCTCGTCGGCGAACGGCTCCAGTCGGCCATGGACCTGGTCGGCTTGCCGAAGGGACTGTTCAGGACGCTGACTCTCGACCATGCCGCGACCGAAAAGCTGATTTCATCCCGTTCGGTCGATCATGTGAGCTTCACGGGATCGGTTGCCGGGGGGGCGGGCGGTCGAACGGGCCGCTGCCGGGACCTTCATCAGTCTCGGGCTGGAGCTGGGCGGGAAGGATCCCGCCTATGTGCGGCCCGACGCCGACTTTGACTTTGCCGTCGAGCAACTCGTGGACGGTGCTTTCTACAATTCCGGCCAATGCTGTTGTGGGATCGAGCGCATCTACGTGCACGAACAGATCTACGATCGCTTCGTCGGCGCATTTGCCGATCTGACCTCTCGCTACCGGCTCGGCGATCCGTTGTTGCAAGATACGACCTTGGGTCCGATGGCGGCGACACGTTTCGCCGACATAGTCCGCGCGCACATCGACGAAGCTCTCGCCAGGAACGCCCGTCCGCTGATCGATCCGAAGCAATTCTCCGCTGAAAAGATGGGGACGGCGTATCTGATGCCCCAGGTTCTCGTCGACGTCGACCATTCCATGCGGGTGATGATGGAGGAGAGCTTCGGTCCCGTGGTCGGTATCATGAGGGTCTCGTCCGACCGGGAGGCAGTCGCGCTCATGAACGACAGCCCTTATGGACTGACAGCGTCGGTCTGGACCGAAGATGCCGCCGCGGCCGAACGCATTGGCGATGCGACCGCCACAGGTACCGTATTCATGAATCGCTGTGATCATGTCGATCCCTCGCTCGCATGGACCGGCGTCAAGGACAGCGGCCGCGGCGCCGGTATGTCGCGCCTCGGCTTTGAGGCGCTGACCCGACCAAAATCATTCCACCTTCGCATCGAGCACTGAGAGCCGCATATGGACGTCCAAATCACCGGGGCCTGGAATTTTCCGACGCGCGTCATCACGGGTCCGGGCCGCATCGCCGAACTTCCCGAGGCCTGCCGGACATACGGCCTTGCCAGACCGTTGCTGGTCACCGACCACGGTCTCGCCAAGACCGATATGGTCGCCGGCATTGTCAGCCGCATTCGCGAGGCGGGGATACCGCTCGGCATATTTTCCGACGTCAAGACAAATCCGACCGAGGCGAACCTGAGCGCTGGAGTGTGCGCATTCAAGGCGGGCGGCCATGACGGCGTGATCGCGGTCGGGGGAGGTTCAGCGCTGGACGTCGGAAAATGCGTGGCATTTATGGTGGCGCAGTCGCGGCCGGTATGGGACTTCGAGGACATCGGTGATTGGTGGACCCGCGCCAACACGGATGGCATCGTGCCTATCATCGCCGTGCCGACCACGGCCGGCACGGGTTCCGAGGTGGGCCGTGCCGGCGTGATCACGCGCGAAGACACCCATGAGAAGAAGATCATCTTCCATCCCATGATGATGCCGAAGATCGCGATCGAGGATCCCGAGCTTGCGGTCGGGCTCTCGCCGTTTCTTACGATGGCGACCGGCATGGATGCGCTGTCCCACTGCTTCGAGGCTTATTGCGTCAAGGCGTTCCACCCGCTCGCCGACGGCATTGCCCTTGAAGGGATGAAGATCGTCGACACCTATCTGCCACGCGCGGTCGAGAATGGTCGCGATCTCGAAGCCAGATCCTACATGTTCGCGGCGGCGTCGATGGGAGCTACCGCGTTCCAAAAGGGACTGGGCGCGATCCATTCCGTGTCGCATCCGGTCGGTGCGCGCTACGACACCCATCATGGGCTGACCAATGGTGTGGTCTTTCCCTACGTCGTGGTTTGCAACAAGGATGCGATCGCCAACAAGATTCCGCACATAGCTCGCGCGCTGAATTTGCCGAGCCATGATTTCGATGCGGTCTTGTCCTGGATCCTGGCCTTCCGAAGGAGGCTTGGCGTACCGCATACCTTGGCCGAGCTCGGTGTGAAGGAGAGTGACGCCCGGACAATCGCCGCCGATGCGGTGAAGGATCCGACCGCGGGCGCCAATCCCCGTCAGTTGACTGAAGCAGAGTTCGAGCAATTAACGCTTGCAGCCATTCGCGGCGATCTCGGAACATGACCGTCCTGCACGATCTCTTCGCAAATTTCGCGGCGATTGGCGCGACCGACGACGGCGGCGTTTGCAGGCTTGCGGCAACGGCGCTCGACAAGCAGGCGCGAGACCTTTTCCTGCGCGAGATCGGCAACCGCGGCCTGGTCCCGAGGATCGATGCGGTCGGTAACATGTTCGGCGTCGCAATTCTTGACCCTGCGTTGGACGACGTTGTGATCACCGGCTCGCACCTTGATTCCCAGCCGACGGGCGGGCGATATGATGGGGCCTACGGTGTATTGGCGGGGCTCCTCGCGGTCGAAGCGATCAGGGAGCGCTGTTTGGCGAACCCCGGCGCTGCACGACGCAATCTGGCCGTCGCGAACTGGACCAATGAGGAAGGAGCCCGTTTTCAGCCCAGCCTGACCGGCAGCTCCGTTTTCGCCGGCAGCTTGAGCTTGCCGGACGCCTATGCCTGTGCGGACGGCGACGGCGTCACGCTCGGCGCTGCGCTGGCCGCAATCGGCTACCGCGGTGTCACGCCGCTTGAGTATCGTCCCGTACGTTATGTGGAACTTCACGTCGAGCAGGGCGATCGGCTCGAGCGGGTCTCAGGGGACATTGCTGCGGTTTCCGGCGCCTGGATGACCCGCAAGATATCGGTCGTCTTCGAGGGGGATTACTCGCATACGGGGCCGATGCCTATGCCTATGCGCCGGGATGCCCTGCGCGCTGCGGCCCGCGCGATTGAAGCTCTCTACGTCGAAGTCGCGCGCGAAGAAGCCGGCGCGCACGCTTCAGCGGCGCGCATCAGCGTTTACCCGAATTCGCCGAATGTGGTGGCAGGCCGAGCCAGAGTCTGGTTCGAGATCCGACACGAAGAAGAAGCCGTGGTCGTCGCCATCAGTGACCGCTTTCTAGAGCGGATCGAACGTGAGGCTCGCGAGATCGGCGTCGGCATCTCGATCGCCGCCGACGACAGACGATCGGCCCCCTTGCTCGACCCGGCTGGTGTCGAGTTGATCCTGGCCGTTGCGAGCGATCTCGGCTGCAAGGCCATGACAGTCAAGACCATCACGGGGCATGATGCCTTGGCGATCCAGAAACGCATCCCGGCTTCGCTCATATTCGTGCCGAGCCAGGGCGGACTCAGCCACAATCCGCGTGAATTCACGGCACCTGAAGCTCTCGACAAGGGCTATGCCGTGCTGGTGGAGACGTTGTGGCGCATGGTCACTGCGTGACGCGCGAACGGGCTCGCGGTATCTTCTACTTAATCGCATGCGCCCCAAGGAGCGTTCGGAACCACGTTGCCCTTCGCCCGTTCCATCGTTCGACACGACTGAACTTCTGTACGAGCGCCGCTAATCCAACATTAGTCGCCGGATATGAGCCGTGGTCGAGATAATATAGGTCGAGCGCCTGGGCAAAGCCCTCGCTCTGGATCCTGGCCGCCTTGGTCTTTGAATCGGAAAATCTGGCCTGCACGGATCGCAGGTTGCCGTGCAGTCGGGTAATACCGTTCGGGGAGGTGTCCTGTCTCTGCTCGTCGTCGGTGCCAGCGTGTTGGGCGCCCGTCACTGATGCAGGCGCCGCTGCCGATACTTCACGGATTTCCATGGAAGCAGAACGAGTTTTGAGCGGCACACGCGCCGGGTTGGTCGGCGAATGAAACGCCCGACAAAACGTCCAACACGAAAATCGGTCGATGAAGTGACCGGTTGGGATCGACGGCGGATTTGAATTCGCCCGTTTTCAGTCCAGCATCGCGATGGATTGGAGCGTGAGGCTGGCTCGGGACGACGTCGCGACTGGTCGTGAACTAGCGATCCCAATCGACGCCGGCCAAGGCCTGCGATAACTGCTGAAGCAGCGCTTTCAAATGCTCTCTGTCGGCAGGGCTGAAGCTCTTCAATAGCCGCGTTTCGCGCTCACGCGAGACCTCCAGCAATTTTTCGGACAGCTTCCGTCCTTCGGCCGTCAGCTTGGCGAACGCGGCGCGGCCACGGGTTCGCGTCTGCTCGACCGAAATCAGTTTGCGTTCCTCGAGCAAGACGAGGCTGCGGCTCACGGCCGCCTTGTCCAGATCGGCCGCCCCCGACAACTCACTGACATTGAGCGACTGGGTGCTGTTGAGCACCATCAATATGCGCCATTCCGTCAGGCTCAGGTCAAAGGCGTTGCGATAATAGGCCGTGGTGCCGCGGAGCAGTCGCGCGCCGATATTTGATACCAGCATTGCAACGTGTTCCTGCGCCAGGATGCCGTAGTGTTGCGTACGTTTCGGCGGCGCATCGTTGACCATCAGGGGCTTGGTCGAAGGCATCAATGGATTCTCCCGGCAACTCGGCCAACCTCAATGCCGCGGTTCCCGCCGCATTGATCTACCTCAAATTGCTTGACATGTCATTTATTGATGCATCAACATAATACCGACGCCGGCACAAGAGCTGACCAAGAACCGGCGACGCATCAGGGTGGTATTCATGACAGACGGCGAGATGGCCAATGCAACGGCCTCGGCCAGGTACGCGGGTGCGATCGACTGCGATCTTCATCCGGCCGTGCCTGCCATGAATGTGCTGCTGCCGTATCTCGACGAATATTGGCGCGAAATGGTGTCCGTTCGCGCGCTTGATCGGCTCAACCTCGCTCTCACCAGCTATCCGCAGAACGCGCCGTTGTCGTGCCGTCCCGACTGGAAGCTCGCGGATGGCGAGAAGCCGGGTGCCTCGCTGCAGGCGATGCAGGAACATGTGCTGGACCGCTACCAGCAGCGGTTTGGAATCCTCAACTGCCTCTACGGCGTCCAGGTCATGCATAGCGAGGACATGGCGGCGGTGTTCTGCCGGGCGACCAACGACTGGATTCGCGATGAATGGCTGAGCCGCGATCCCCGGTTGCGCGCTTCCATCGTGATTGCGGCCCATAGCACCGAACTCGCCGTCGCCGAGATCGAACGGCGCGCGGACGACATGCGGTTCGTGCAGGTGCTGATGCTGGTATCGGGCGAGGTTACGCTCGGCCGGCGGCAACTGTGGCCGATCTATCGTCTGGCAGAGAAGCTTGGCCTGCCGGTCGGAATTCACGCCGGCAGCGCCTACCGCTATGCGCCGACCGCGGTTGGATGGCCGTCCTATTTCGTCGAAGACTATGTGTCGCAATCAGCCGCCTTCGAGAATCAGTTGCAGAGCATGATCTCCGAAGGCGTGTTCGCCAAATTCCCCGGACTCAAGGTGGTCGCGATCGAATCCGGACTGACCTGGCTGAGCGGCTTTGCTTGGCGCGCCGACAAGACCTGGAAAGGGGTTCGCGCCGAAGTTCCCTGGGTGACGCGCGCGCCATCGGAGATCGTTCGCGAGCACGTTCGCTTCACGGTCCAGCCGATCGACGCAACCGACGAGGCGGCGGCGATCCTGCGGCTGATCGATCACCTGCGATCGGACGAGCTGTTCCTGTTCTCGACGGATTATCCGCACTGGCAGTTCGACGGCGATGCGGTGTTGCCGGATGGGCTTTCTGCTGGGCTGTTGCGCAAGATCGTCAGTGATAATGCGCTTGCGACCTATCCGCGGCTGGTGAAGGCCGATCGAGCCATGGAGATTGCCGTATGAGCATCGTCGAACTCGAGCGAAGCAGCGCCGCCAGATCCAGGCTTCGGATCATCGATTGCGATATCCATCCCGCGATGACCGCCTGGACCGAGGTTCATCCGTATCTCGCCAAACAATGGATCGACCACCTCTCGGTCTATGGCAGCCATTTGCGCCACGCGTTTTCCGAAGCGCTGTCGCATCCGCGGATGTCGCCGGATGCGGCGCGGGTCGATGCCTATCCCGAGGAGGGCGGTCCGCCGGGCTCAAGCCTCGAGCTGATGCGCACGCAGCATCTCGATCCCAACGGGGTCGAGACCGGCATGTTGATCCCGCTGCGCTGGAACCCCGGCAGCCAGCGCAATCTGGATTTCGGCGTGGCGCTGACGCAGGCCATGAACACCTGGCAGGTCGAACGCTGGGTGAAGAACGAGCCGCGTCTGCGGGCATCGGTCCTGATCGCGCAGGAGGACACCAGCGCTTCGGTCGCCGAGATCGACGCGCGGGCGGGCGATCCGAATTTCACCCAGATTCTGGTGTTGCCGAAGACCGATGAACCCTTCGGCCGCCGCCGCTACTGGCCGATTTTCGAGGCGGCGGTGCGCAGCAATCTGCCGATCGCCATCCATGTCGGCGGCACCAATGGCCATCCTTCCACCGGCGGAGGCTGGGCGTCCTACTACATGGAAGAGCACCATACGGTGGCGGAAACCATGCAGGCGATCCTGACCAGCCTGGTGTTCGAAGGCGTATTCGAACGCTTTCCGCAGCTTCGCGTCGTGATCATGGAAGGCGGGCTCGGCTGGATCCCGTCGCTGACCGCGCGCATGGACAAGCACTGGTCGCGCCTGCGCAGCGAGGTGCCGCACCTGAAGCGGCCGCCGTCGGAATATATCCGGGAACAGGTGTGGTTCACGACCCAGCCGATGGAAGAGCCGGGAACGGCCGCGCAACTGATCGATCTGTTCGACCGGATCGGCTGGGATCGCCTGCTGTTCTCGACCGACTACCCGCATTGGGACTTTGACGATCCGCGCTACGCCTTCCGCGCCAACCTCAGCGAAGCGCAGCGCGACCAGATTCTCTACAGGAACGCGCAGGCGTTCTACGGGCTGCCGTGATGGCGCGGCACGTCGTTGCAACCGTCGACGACATCCCTCCCGGTCAGCGCATGCTGGTGAAGGTGGGAGGGCGGGAAATTGGCATCTTCAATGTCGGTGGGGAGTATTTCGCCGTCAGCAACCGTTGTCCGCATGAGGGCGCATCGCTGTGCAAGGGGCGCATCGTCGGTCTGGTGGAATCCAGCGAGCCAGGGTCCTACCGGTTCAGCCGGCGCGGCGAACTGTTGCGCTGCCCCTGGCACGGCTGGGAGTTCGACCTAAGGACCGGCAAATCCTGGTGCGAACCCGACCGCACCAAGGTTCGCAGCTACGACCTCAAGGTGGAATCGGGCGGGGCCCTCGTCGAAGGCGAGCTTCAGGCCGAAACGTTCCCGGTCGTGATCGAGAAGCAATATGTGGTGATCGAAGTCTGACACCTGATCGATGCGGTCGATCGGCAAAATAAGAAACCGCGTGGAGGATAGATTGTTCTTGAAGCTGAAGAGAATTGCCCTCGCTGCCCTGGCGGCCGGTTTCGCATTCCCGGCGGCGGCTCAGGATGCATCCTGGGATTCCGTCGTCGCCGCCGCCAAGAAAGAGGGCAAGGTCGTCGTCTACAATATGGCGCTCGGCGCGCCTTACTTCACAGCTGTCGTCAAGTCGTTCGAAAAGGAGTACGGCATCGCCGTCGAGAGCCTCGATTTGCGCGCCAGCGAACTCGTCGAACGCATCCGAACCGAGCAATCGGCGGGACGTTATCTTGGCGACGTGGAAATGGTCACGACGACCATGATCGAGGAGCAGCTCAAGAACGGCGACTTCATCCAGAAACTGCTGCCGGTCCCGAATGCCGCGAACCTGCGGCCGCCGTTCAAGGCCAACGAGCACAGCATCCCCGCCTATGTCCAGCCGTTGGGAATTCTGATCAACACGCGGCTTGTCAAGGGCGACGACGTTCCCAAGAGCTGGAACGATCTGAATTCGCCGAAGTGGAAGGGCAAGCTGCTTTCCGACGACATGCGTCCGCTCGGCAGCGGCAACACCTTGTTCGCGGTGCTCCAGAACAACATGGGCGCCGAGTTCAACGAAAAGCTGGCCGAGCAGAAACCCGTCTTCAGCCGCGATATGCGCAACGACGCTCGTCGCGTCGCCCGGGGGGAATATCCGATCTACATCACCCAGGTGTTCGCCTTTGCCTCCGATCTCAAGGGCCTGCCGGTCAAGGTGATCGTGCCGCAGGAGGGAGCGCCCTATGCCCAGATGGATCTCGCGATCCTGAAGAACGCCCCGCATGCCAATGCGGCACGCGTCTTCATGCAGCATTTCCTCAACCTCGACTCCCAGGCGCTTTACGCCAACGCCTGGATGCTTCCGGTCGTGAAGGGCGCGGCCGAGCGCGCCGATCCTGACGCGCAGCCTTATGCCAACGCCAAGCTGATGGGCATGGCGAAATTGTCCGAACGGCCGGACATGATGTCGCTGGCCAAGAAACTTTACCCCTGAGGCGCTGGCAGATGGCTCTTTCGGCCGACGACCGCATAGCCGATATCGTAACAGCGCGGCCGCGGCTACCTCACGCGCGGCGATTCCTGAACGGCGCGCCGGCCAGCCGCGTCGTCGGGCTGACGCTGCTTGCGCTCGTGCTCGCCTTCCTGTCGGTCTACCCGCTGTCGATGCTGCTCTATGGGAGCCTGCATTCGACGCCGCCGGGCGTTGCCGGCGTCTTCACGCTCGACGGCTACCGCGACATCGTTTCGCAGCAAAAGTTGCTCACGCTGCTCAATACCGTCGGCATCGCGCTGGCCAAGACGATCCCGTCGCTGATCCTGGCCGTCCTGCTCGCCTGGATTCTGGCGAGGACTGACACACCGTTTCGCGGAACGCTGGAGGTGCTGGTCACGCTGCCGTTCTTCATTCCGCCGATCCTCACCGCGATGGCCTGGGGCATGCTGGGCAATCCGCAGGTCGGACTGTTGAACCAGCTCTACCAGTGGATCACCGGATCGACCGCGTCGCCGATCAACGTCTATTCCTATGGCGGCGTCGTCTGGCACATGATGCAATATTCGGTGCCGTTTCTCTTCCTCCTGATCGTCGACGCCTTTCGGGCGATGGACCCGAGCCTTGAGGAGGCCGCGCGGATGTGCGGCGCCACCCGATTGCGGACCTTCTACACCGTTACGCTTCAACTGATGCTGCCGGCGCTGACCGGGGCCGCGATCCTCAGCTTCATCAGGGGAATCGAGAATTTCGAATCGCCGCTGTTCTTCGGCTCGCCTGCCGGCATCCACGTCATCACGACTGATATCTACGACTCCATTAACCAGCGCTCGCCACCGCAATATCAATATGCCACCGCGATAAGCTTCGTGATCATGGCGTTGATGTTCCTGGTCATCTTGATGCAGTGGCGCATCCTGCGCGGCCGCAGTTTCCAGACCGTGACGGGGAAGGGCTATTCGCCCGCGGTCATGAAGCTCGGCAGATGGCGCTGGGCGACGTTCGCCTTTTGCGCGCTGTTCTTCGCCGTCACGGTGGTGCTGCCGGTGAGCCAGCTTCTGATCGGATCCTTCTTCAAGTTCTTCGGCTTCTACGAATGGGAGATGCTGACGCTCGAGCATTATCAGGCGGTCGCGGGCAGCAGTGAGTTCTGGCGGGCCTTTGGCAATACCATGCTGTTGGGTTTTGCCGGCGCTACGCTAACCATGCTGCTCGGCGGTATCGTCGCCTATGTCTCGGTCAGGACCAAATGGCGCGGACGTCGTCTGATCGACGCAATGGCGTGGTTGCCGTGGATGATGCCGGGCATTGTGCTGGGCGTGGGTTTCCTGTGGGGATTCGCGTTGCTGCCTCATGCCATTCCTATCTATGGGACGATCTGGGCACTGCTGCTCGCCTACATCTCGCTGGGAACGCCGCTTTCGGTGCGCGTCATGTCCAGCGCCTACGGTCAGTTGTCCTACGACCTCGAGGAATGCTCGCGCGTGCACGGGGCGGGTTGGCTGCAGACGATGTGGCGCATCATGATCGCGCTGGTCTGGCCCTCCTTTGCGGTGGGCTGGGTCCTGATCTTCTTCGGAATCATGCGCGAGTTGAGCGCCTCGGTGTTGCTCTATTCCGTTGGCTCGGAAGTTCTGTCGGTCGTGCTTCTGAAACTCTGGGCCAACGGCAGCGCGGAACAGGTGAGCGTGATCGGTCTCATCATGATGGCTATGGTGATCGCTTTCAGATGGGTGCAGCTCCGCGTCATCAAGCGATGGATTGGCGCCTTGTGACTGGATTGGGTGTCTGATGTCAAATGTCGTCCTGGAGAAAGTCAGCCGGAAGTTCGGCGAGTTCGCGGCCGTGAACGAAATTGATCTTCGCATCGCTGAAGGCGAGTTCGTGACGCTGCTCGGGCCGTCCGGCTGCGGCAAGACAACCACTTTGCGGATGGTCGCAGGCCTTGAACAGAATACCAGTGGCCGGATCAGCCTCGGGAACGAGGTGGTCAGCGATGCGGCTTCGGGCGTGTTTGTTCCATCGGAGCGGCGACGCCTCGGCATGGTTTTCCAGTCCTACGCGATCTGGCCGCATATGACGGTTTTCGAGAACGTTGCATATCCATTGCGGGTGCGCCGTCGTCCCTTGGCCGAAATCAGGGATCTGGTTTCAAAGTCGTTGCGTCTCGTCGAAATGGAAGGCTTCTCCGAGCGCCCTGCGCCGGCTCTGTCGGGCGGTCAGCAACAACGCGTAGCCATTGCGCGGGCGCTGGTGTTCGAGCCGAAGGTGCTTCTTCTCGACGAGCCGCTGAGTAATCTCGACGCCAAGTTGCGGTTACAGATGGGCGACGAGTTCCGTGCGATCCAGCGGCGGCTCGGCATGACGACCCTGTATGTCACGCATGATCAGTCGGAGGCGATGGCGTTGTCCGACCGCGTGGTCGTGATGGATCAGGGACGAATCCAGCAGGTTGGTGCACCCGAGGACATTTATCGCTACCCGGCCAATCGCACGGTCGCGGGATTCTTCGGCAACCCAAATCTCCTTGACGCCAGTGTGGAGGCATGCGCGCGCCTGGAGGGAGGTCGGGTTCAGCTTGATGTCGTCGGGCACGGTTGGCAGGGCCGATGCGAGGCTGCAACCGAAGTGCCGCCAGGACAAACCGTCACGGTCATGGTGCGGCCGGAAGACATCAGGATTGCGCCCGCCGGCACCGACAAGGATGGGCTGCGATGGTCGGGACGGATCGCTCACACGATCTTCCGTGGCCCGACAAGGTCGATCGTGGTGGAGATCGAGAACGGTCGCCTCAATGTCGATGCTCCCGCCTTTGGCGGCTATTCGGTCGGCGACAATGTGACGGTGGTCGTTCCTCGGCACGCGGCCTGGGCCGTCGGGTAATCATGTTCAAGACGGACGCGATTGCGACGTCTATCCGCCCCGGTGCACTGCTGCCATCTCGCCGCAACATCAGCCCCCCAGTCGGACGCAGCTCCTTAATTGCGTCAGGAAGCGCGAGTGCCACGGCCGTGGCGGCTCTATAACCAATCTCGCAAACCACCTATCGTGCGAAATCCGTCCGCCGCGTAGCAGCGGACTGAGGGAAGGAAAGCCTGCATCATCTCGGCGAGCGCGTGTCCTGGACCGAGATCCAGCACCCTGCTGACGCCGAGCTCCGCAAGCGCTTCCAGGGTCGCCGACCAGTCGATCGGGCGCGCCACCTGGCAGGCGAGCTTTGCTGTTGCATTGCTGGCAGAGAAGATGCGCTCGCCGTCGCCTCCGGCGAGCAGGACTCGCTGATTTGCGATAGCGGAGCGTGTGCTGGCGTCGAGCGTCAGTTGAAAGGGGCGGCAGGCCTGTTCGAGCTGCCGCGTGTGCGACGCGATTCTCACGGCGAGAAGACCTGTGCGCGTGGCGCCTTGTCGGGTCGCTTCCTGGCAGAGGTCGATCACGTCCTGCTCGGCGCCTCCGACGACAACGAGACGATCGGGGTTCCTGATCGCGATCTCGCAGCGATGCTTTCTGAGCAGGCGTTCGAGCGCGGCCGGGTCGAGCCCGCGGACATAGCCGAGGCGGCCGTCGGGTCCGGCGACGCTGTCCATCAGGCGCGCGCGAACAGCCGTCAGTCGCAAGGCTTCATCGGCGGTCCATATCCCTGCAATGCTCCAGGCGGTCATCTCGCCGACGCTGTAGCCGGTGACGGCCGTAGGTTCGGTCAGGAGGTCGGCAATGCAGGCATGGATCGCGAGCGTCGATGTGACGGTCAGGATCTGGCTGACATGGTTGGCGGACAGCTCGTCTGCGCTGTGCGTCCGGACGAACTCCCGTGGATCCTCGCCGAGATGCGCGGTTGCCGCGGTGAAAACGGGCTCTGCGGCAGGCTGACCGGCGGCCAGATCGAAGATCCTGTCCGAGAGGGTGCCTTGTCCACCGCAGAGCAGGGCGAGCATCAGAGGTCCAGCCGATCGACGAAGAGGGCCATGGCCAGCAGATCCGCCGAGCCGCCGGGACTGAGATTGCGTGCCACGAATGCCTGATGAATCTCGATGGCTCGCTCGCGCCAGCCGCGACGTCCGACGCCCCCGGCGGCAAGGAATGCAGATGCGCTGTCTTGGGCGTAGCGCAAGCCCTCCGCTCCGCCGCGATGCAGGAGGTTGGTGTCGGTGACGTCGGCGATGAGCGTCATGCAGGTCTGAACGCGGATTGCTTCCTCATCGCAAGGAGCAAGCTTTCGTGCAGCATGCAGGGCGGGCAGGGCGATCTCGTAGACCGATGGAAAGCCGCAAGCCGCTTCCGCCCTGGCGCCGCCGGCACCGTATCGCCGCGAGGCCATGGCGCCATGGCTGCGCAAGGATATGGGACCCGAGAGGATGTCTTCGCCCCAGCGCTGCGACACCAGATCGCCGAGCGACTTGCGAATGCCGAGCGCGCCGCGATATCCGGCCGCGGCGCAGAGCAGACCCAATCCGAAGATCGCGCCGCGATGCGTGTTGACGCCTCCGGTTTCCGCGAGCATGGCGCGCTCGGCGGCGACCCCGATCGCGCGCAACCGGCTCATGCCGGCGCCCTCGGCTCCAGCAAGCGCCAGATCACGGAGGAATGGCCTCAACGTGTCGGCGCTGCGGCACAGCAGCTCGGCGTCCATGTCGCAGTGCGCGCCATTGTCGACGTGGCTGACGAGCCCCGGTTTCGGATGGGTTTCAACCTCGAGCTTCAGGCAAAGCGACGCCAGATCACCGAGCTGCTCCGCATCGGGCGCGTTGGCAGGTGTCGATTGCCATCTCAGCGCGACGTTCACGACAGCTTCCCCGACAGAAATGCGGCGCGCGTCGTGTTGATGACGCCGGCGGGGCCTTTCACGAGGACTTCATCGTCGTCAGCTCCGATGAGCTCGCGCCATTGGACCCCTCCCGCGCGACCAACGATCTCGCCGTCCAGCCGCATCGGAGCCTGCTTCGCGATCCGGCCGATGTCCGACGGCAGGGTGTCGGCCTGCTTCGCCGACGACAGCGGCCAGAGCAGATCGAGGTCCGAACTGTCGGAGAGATAGGGCAGGCCGGTGAGGTGCTGCCAGGCCAGGCTGCCGAAAGTGCGGGTCTCGGGCAGAAGCTGGAGCAGCAGGCCGATCGTCTCCTGCCAGTGTGCAGGCGCCGCGGCGGCCGCATCGGCCAAGGTTGGCGGCGCAGCAGATGCGATGATATCGCCGGGCGCGAGCGCGAGCGCGATGCGCCGTTTGCCGTGGCTGGGCGGCAGCGGCAGGCCGAGCGGAATCATGCCGGCGGCATCGCTGCACGCTGGCCGGCGAACGATAAGGGGATGGCCGGCACGCGCCCAGCCGTCGATGATCGGTTCGCTGGCGAGTTCGGGATGGCGGCTCATCACGACAGCCCATCCGGCTGCCGAAGCCTTCACCATGGTGTGACGCGCGAGCGCTTCAGCCATGTTGCGCTCCCTGCTGCGCGACCGCGGCGAGCGCGACGACCCGATCGGCGATCTCGGCCGCCTTTCGGCGTCCGCCCCGCTCTGCACCCAGCCGGCTGCGATCATCCCGTCCTGCCGGCCGCTCCAGCACGGCCGCAAGCTGCGGCGCCAGGGGCGCAGTTTCATCCCAGACGACGTGAATGCCGCCGGTCTGCACCATATTGTCGAGCCCGGGCGCGAAAACGGGCGTTGCTTCCGCCTTGGCCTTCAGCGCGTCGATCGGAAGCTTGGTGACCCGCGCCATCGACGGCAGATCCATCACCGCGGGATGCGCGCCGGGGAGTGCCACCAGCGTGCCGGTGGCAAGAGCCGTGGCGATAAACGCGCCCGCCGCGCTGCCGCCGTAGAGCAGGCCGACCGTGTGGTGTCCTTCCGCTTCCGCGAGCAGCAGCACCTTGGCGAGATGCGACAGATATTCGCTGAGGCCGAGCAATTCGTCGCGCTTGCTCATGCGCTGGCTGGCGGAATCCACCAGGAACAGGATCGGCGCCCCATCCTTCGATTTGATGATCTCGATCACGCGCCCTGCGAGCGCGATCGCCTCGTCCACGCCGAGCGGCTGTCCTTGCGTGATGCCGAGCACGTGGATCGGCCCGCCGTCAGGCAGGGTCGCATGTCCCGCGATCATCGCGCCGGTCGTTTCGATCTTGCTGCCGTTCGGGAACAAGCCGGTCAGGATGTCATCGAGCGTCATCGGCGTTCTCCCTTGTCTTTGCCTCGCGTAGAAACGCGTCGGTCGGAAGCGCGGGGATCTCGGTCGGCGCGTCGATCCCAAGCGTCTGCCAGATATCGACGGCGTCCTCGGCTTCGCCGAAACGCCGCAGCCGACGCTCCAGGCGATTCTGCTCGGCCTCGAGAACGGTGGTGTCGCAGCCACGCTTGATCTTGAGCGCGTCGATCGCCGCCTGGCGAAACGCCAGCGCCTCGTCGTCGACGAACATGTCGGCGCCGCCGATGAGATAGCGGTGCTTGCCGCCCATGGTGCGCCACACCAGCGCGCGGTCGCGCGAGTCGAACTCCTCGATGCCTCTGTTGGTCTCGATCACCTCGGGGCCGCTGACGCTGATCCGCCCCTGCTCGGACACGATCAGGCGCGAGCAGGTGCCTGCGATCAGGCTGCCGCCGCCATAGCATCCGGCGCGGCCGCCGATCAGTCCGACGACGCTGACGCCCGCGCGCCGCACCTCGATCACCGCGCGCATGATTTCTGCGATCGCGAGCTCGCCGGCATTGGCTTCCTGAAGCCGCACGCCGCCGGTGTCGAACAGGATCAGCACGTCCTGATGATGCGCACGAGCCGCGAGCAATAGCCCCGTGAGCTTGGCGCCGTGGACCTCGCCGAAGGCGCCGCCCATGAAGCGTCCCTCCTGGGCGGCGACGAGCACCGGCGTGCCGTCCAGGCGGCCATGCCCGATGACGATACCGTCGTCGAACTGTTCCGGCAGGTCGAAGATCGAAAGATGCGGGCTGATCTCGCGCAGTTCGGGACCGATGTATTCGCAAAAGCTGCCGGCATCGACCAGCGCGTCGATGCGCTGCCGGGCGCTCGCCTCGTACCAGCTCAGCGAAGCATTGTTGGTTGCCGCCTGTGTCATCGTTCCGGCTCCTCGATCTTGCGGACGCCTTGCGCAAGGCGCAGCGCGACCGTGTCCGGCCGGGCTCCGCCGTCATTGATGGAGATGCGCAGGCCGCCGGCAGGGCGGCGGGCGACGAAGTCGCGGACCACGGCGTCCCACACTGCGCCGAAGCCATGGGCTGCGGTTGCGATGTCGATCGTGCACTTGTCGGCTGGCGAGGTGCGTTCCAGCAGCACCTCGAGATTGCCGGAGGCGACGACGCCGACGATCGCCTGCGTGCGGGTGCCGCCGGCGGATCTGGCTGCGGTCAGTCTGAAGCTGAGCTTTTCCATGCAAAACTCCTCACCAGTTGCGGAAGCGGCTGGGCGGACGATAGAGCCCGCCGGAGGCCAGCATGAGGCCCTTGATCGAACGTGCCGCCAGCAGGCGGCGGTCGGCATCGAGCGGATCGATGCCGAGATCCTCGGGACGCCGGATCACGCCGCGTTGCCTGAGCTGCTCGACCAGCTTCGCATCGCGCGCGCGGCCGATGTCGGTGTATCCGGCGATGCCGCGGATCGCCTGCTCGCGCTCGTCCTTGCTGCGGCACATCAGGAGGTTGGCGATGCCTTCCTCGGTGACGATGTGGGTCACGTCGTCCGAGTAGACCATCACCGGCGCGAGATCGAGCTTGAGCTCGCGCGCCAGCTCGAGCGCATCCAGCCGCTCGACGAAGAGTGGAGCATTGCGCTCGCCGAAGGTCTCGCCGATCTGCACGACGAGTTTGCGGCCGCGGCGCAGGGCGGGGGCGGCATCGGGCGCCGCCTCGGCACCGGCCTTGAGCCAGGGTTCGCTCGGGTGGCGGCGGCCGCGCGGATCGGATCCCATGTTGGGCGCGCCGCCGAACCCCGCGATGCGGCTCGTCGTCACCGTCGAGCTGTGGCCCTCGAGATCGATCTGCAGTGTCGATCCGATGAACATGTCGCAGGCATAGAGGCCGGCCGTCTGGCAGAAGGCGCGATTGGATCGCAGCGAGCCGTCGGGCCCCGTGAAGAAGATGTCGGAGCGCGCGGCGACATAGTCCTCCATGCCGACTTCCGACCCGAAGCAATGGATCTGGTCGACCCAGCCGGATTCGATCGCCGGAATCAGCGTCGGATGCGGATTGAGCGCAAAATGCGTGCAGACCTTGCCCTTGAGGCCGAGCTTCTCGCCATAGGTCGGCAGCAACAGCTCGATCGCGGCAGTGTTGAATCCGATGCCGTGATTGAGCCGGCGCACGCCATAGGGCGCATAGATGCCCTTGATGGCGAGCATCGCCGTCAGGATCTGGGTCTCGGTGATGGCGGCGGGGTCGCGGGTGAAGAGCGGCTCGACGTAGAACGGCCTGCCGGCTTCGACCACGAAATGCACGAGGTCGCCGGGAATATCGACGCGCGGCACCTTGTCGACGATCTCGGTGACCTGCGCCACCACGAGACCGTTCTTGTAGCTGGTTGCCTCGACGACGGTCGGCGTGTCTTCGGTGTTCGGCCCCGTATAGAGGTTACCGTCCTTGTCGGCGCTCACCGCGGCGATCAGGGCGACGTTCGGCGTGAGGTCGATGAAGTAGCGCGCGAACAGCTCGAGATAGGTATGGACCGCGCCGAGCTCGATCTTGCGGCCGAACAGCATGCGCGCGATGCGCGCCGATTGCGGGCCCGAATAGGAGAAGTCGAGCCGCCGCGCGATGCCTTTCTCGAAGATGTCGAGATGGGCGGGCAGGACCACGCCGGACTGGACCATGTGCAGGTCGCTGATCTCAGCGGGGTCGAGGTTGGCGAGCGCCGCGGCGAGGAGGTCGGCCTGCTTCTGGTTGTCGCCCTCGAGGCACACCCGGTCGCCTGACCGGACCACCGCCTTCAGAAACGCCGGCAGACTCGGGATCGGGACGACCTTGCCGTTGGCGTACCGCTGGCCGGCCGCCAGGCGCTCTCTCAGGGCGGCCTTTTGCATACCCCAATCGCTCATCTCGGGCTCCTTGGCATGCGGGATTAGCTTCATTGGTGCCGAATGTATGCGTATTGCGTCTTAATGTCAATTAGTGTATGCACAGCTTCATAAGCGATAGATGTTCGCATACACAGGAGGAGATTTACGATGCGAATGCATACAAATTACCCAAGTCGCGTGGCCGGAGCTCCGTTCGCTCAGGGGAGGCGCCCGTGACCGTTTCCGGCGTAGCGCTGCTCTCCATCTGCACCTTGTTGGGGGTCTTTCTGGGGGACCTGCTCGGCATCGCCCTCGGCGTTAAGGCCAATGTCGGCGGCGTCGGCATTGCGATGATGTTTCTGATCGCTGCCCGGCTCTGGCTGGTGCGGCACGGCCTGCTCAGCCACGGTCTCAAGACCGGCGTCGAGTTCTGGGGCAGCTTCTACATTCCCATCGTGGTCGCCATGGCAGCGCAGCAGAACGTCGTCGCTGCCGCAAAGGGCGGTCCCATCGTCGTCATTGCGGGGATCGGCGCGGTCGCCGTGTGTTTCGCGATGGTGGCCCTGATCGGCAGGCTCAGCGGCCGTGTCGAGACCATGGACGAGATCGAGGCGCGAGAGGCGCTCGAGGCGACTGTGCCCCACTTCAAGTCCGGGAGGATCGGATGACGATGATATCGCATGTTCTCGCTGCAAACTCGCTGCTCACCGCTTTTGCGGCCGTCGGAATCCTGATGTGGATCTCCGGAGTGATCTCTAAGTACCTCACCTTCGGACGCATCCACGGCTCGGCAATCGCGATCATGCTGGGTCTCGTGCTGGCCTTTTTCGGCGGCATCGCCACTGGCGGCGAAAAAGGCGTCGCCGACCTGCCGGCGCTGACCGGGATCGGCCTGATGGGCGGAGCGATGTTGCGGGATTTCGCCATCGTCGCCACCGCCTTCGAGGTCGACGTCGTTCATGCGCGCAAGGCCGGGGCGATCGGTGCGGTCGCGCTCGGGCTGGGAACTGTCGTCCCGTTCATTCTGGGCGTGTTCGTTGCCGCGGCGTTCGGCTACACCGATGCCGTCTCGATGACGACGATCGGCGCCGGCGCGGTCACCTACATCGTCGGGCCGGTCACGGGGGCTGCGATCGGCGCATCTTCGCCGGTTATTGCGCTCTCGATCGCGACCGGTGTATTCAAGGCGGTGATCGTCATGATCGGAACGCCCTTCGTGGCGAAGATGATCGGCCTCGACAATCCGCGCAGTGCAATGGTGTTTGGCGGCTTGATGGGAACGGTCAGCGGCGTGTCCGGGGGGCTGGCGGCGACGGACCGGCGTCTGGTGCCCTACGGTGCGCTGACGGCGACATTTCACACCGGGCTCGGGTGCCTGGTCGCCCCCTCGATCCTTTACTTCGCGGTGCGTGCGATCACGGGAGGCTGAATGGCAGAAGTACTGAAGGTCGCAGTCGGCGCGGAAGACGATGGCGGGCTGCTCTCCGATCGCATCCGCAACGCGCTCACCGACGAGATCGCCTCAGGCGCACTCGTCGCCGGTTCCGCCCTGGAAGAGCAGCAGCTTGCCGATCGCTTTGGAGCTTCCCGCACGCCGGTGCGGGAGGCGCTTCGCCAGCTCGTGGTCAGCGGCCTCGTCGAGGTGCGCGGCCGCCGCGGCCTCGTCGTTGCGCGGATGACGCCGGAGCGCATCATGGACATGTTCGAGACCAGCGCCGAGGTCGAGGCGATGTGCGTCCGCCTTGCGACCTACCGCATGACCCCGCTCGAACGCAGCCACCTGATCGAGCTTCACGAAGGCTCGCTCGCGATGGTCGAGGCGAACGACGTTGATGCCTATGACGCTTTCAACCGGGAATTCCACGAATGCATCTACCGGGCAACGCACAACTCATTTCTTGCCGAGCAGGCGCAGGACGTGCGTTCGCGGCTCAGCGCCTTCCGCCGCACCCAATTGCGGCAGGGCGATCGCATTCGCAAGTCCCGCGACGAGCATGATGCCATCATGCAGGCGATCGCAGAAGGTGACGGAGAGACCGCAGCGCGCCGAATGCGTGCGCACATGCTGAATGCCGCGTCCGCGCTCAGGCGCTACATCGACGATCGCCTCGGCTGAGTCGCCTGATCGTAACGATCGGGCCGATAGCTTGACCACATCCGGCGGTCGCAGGCATGGACTATTGGCAAGGTCGCGTACCTATTCTGTCTGATCGAGCACGCCGCGCTCGCATCGCGCCGAGCGTGATGTACCATGCTGCCTGTCGGCGAACGCCAATCAGTTCAAGTCATGGTCCGATTCCATCAACCACTACGGCCGAGATGGATCCGTCCTGTGCTCTCAACTCCGGTCGTCGTGGAAAGGTTAGCCCGACGCAGAGCTATCTGCTCCAGATTGCGGGGGGCTATTTCGACGGACCGGATTTCGAGTGAGCGGCTCGCCATAAGAATTCGCTATGGCGGCAGAGGACAGTCGTGCTTCCCCTGTCATCGAACGTAAATCTATTTTTTACCGTCGGCCGCAGCAAAGAATTCCAAGGGCAAGACCACAGAAGTGGCGGCGTTCGCGGGCGCATCATTTTGTAGCAGCAACGGAGCGGGCAAATGACCATCGAGTTGAGCCGACGAGGATTTTGCATCGGAACCGCCCTGATTGGACTACAGAGCGTTTCCTCCAGCGCCTTCGCGGCGCGAAGCGAAGATGGGACGATCAGGCTCGGTCTCGTCGCTCCGATGAGCGGCCCGAATGCCCGCTACGGCGCCTTCTCGATGCGCGGTGCCCAGATGGCTGCGAAGGAAATAAACGGCGCCGGCGGCATCGGTGGGCGCAAGATCAACATCCTGGCTGGCGACAGCCAAGGTACTCCGGTCGAAGGCGTCTCGGCAACCCGGCGCCTCATCGACCAGGACCAGGTCGACTTCATCATCGGCGACGTATCGAGCTCGGTGACGCTCGCAATGCAGCCGGTCGTGGAGGATGCCGGTGTGCTTCTCCTCAATGCCGCCTCGTCGAATCCGAAGATCACCTACAAGGCGGGCGTCGGCGGGTTCAAATGGACCTATCGCAATTATCCGACCGACGAAAACCGCGCCCTCGTCGTGCTGCAATACGCCGCCGAAAAGAAGGGATTCACCAAATACGCCGTGCTGTCGGTCGACACCGACTACGGGCGCGCAGCCATTGAGTTTACCAAGAAGTACCTGCCGCGCTTCAAGAGCCAGATATTGACGGAAGACTATTACAAGGAAGGCGAGGTGGATTTCCGCAGCGTCCTGTCCAAGATCCGCGATTCCGGCGCCCAGGCCATCATCATGTATGGCAATGCCGATTCCACACCCATCGTCGGACGTCAAATGATCGAAACCGGGATTGCCGGCAAGATCCCCCTGATCGGCAACGCCGAGTTCAATACAGCGAGCTCCATCAAGGCGGCGCCGAAGGCGCTCGAGGGCGCAATCGAAGCCGCGGCCTGGCTTCCGGCCTACGAGTCCGAGAGAAGCAAGGCCTTCGTCGACAAGTTCACCGCCGAGTTCCGTGAAGCGCCCAACAACCACGCTTATGTGCACTGGGAAACGACGCATCTACTGGCCAAGGCGATCGAGCAGGCCCAGAGCATTGATCGCGAGAAGGTCCGTAACGCGCTTTCCAATATCCATTATGCGAGTGCGGTCGGCGAAGTGACTTTCGACGACCACAATCAGGCGCGCTTGCCGATGATCCTTCTCGAGATCGAGAATGGCAAGCCTTCCATCAAGGGAGCTTACTCGGCCGAGATCGACTATCCGAAATAGGACCGAGCGCACATGTTCTACACGGTCATCGAGCAGGTTGTTAACGGCATCGTCTCCGGATCGGTTTACGCGATCGTTGCCGTCGGCATGACCATGATCTTTGGCGTGCTGCGTGCCATCAATTTCGCCCACGGCGAATACTACATGCTCGGAACCTTCGGAGCCTGGTTCGCGATCGACTATTTCGATTTGCCCTATCCCGTGGCGATCGTGATTGGCGTGGTCGCCACCGCGGTGATCGCCGTCGTCGTTGGCAATTTCGTGATGCAGCGGATCGTGGGGGCTCCGGCCGAGGCCGGCGTGCTCGCAACCCTCGGCGTTGCGTTGATCCTCCAGAACACCGTCATCCTGACGTTCGGGGGCAGCTACAAGTTCTTCTCCGGCGGCTATATCGAGCCGGTGACGCTGTTCGGCTTCACGCTCGCAGAACAGCGGATCCTGATCATCATCGTCGGCCTGATCGTGTTCGTCGGCCTCGAGTTGATGGTCACTTATAGCCGGATGGGCAAGGCGATGCGTGCGGTATCGCAGAATATCGAATGCTGCGCGGTTGTCGGCATGGACGTCCGCCATGTCGCACTCTGGACCTTCATCCTCGGTGCTGCCCTCGCAGCACTCTCGGGCGTGTTGACCGCACCGGTAAACGTCAGCGTCTACGGCGGCATGGGGGAGCTCATCACGTTCAAGACGCTGCCGATCATCATCATGGGTGGACTTGGAAACGTCCGCGGTACGTTCGTCGCGGCGATGATCCTCGGCATCGCCGAGAGCCTGGTCGCCACCTATGTCGGTCTGCAGTTCCGCGACACCGTTGGTTTTGCAACTCTGATGCTGGTGTTGATGTGGCGCCCGCACGGGTTGTTCTCCGCGCAGGCGCGCTTCTGATAGCGATGGGATTTGGCATTTGACTGAGATCGTCCGAGGGCAGCCCATGACATCAGCCGAACGCACGGTCGTGACGCGGAGGGATCTTCGCGCTCCGTTCGGCGTCGCACTCATCGCGCTGGCCTGCATCGCGCCGCTGTTTCTCGGCAACTATCCGCTACATGCCATCATCATCGCGCTGATCTTCCTGTTGCCGGCGCATGGGCTCAATCTGCTGCTCGGCTATACCGGACTGCTGTCGCTGGCGCAGGCGGCGTTCTTTGGCATCGGTGCCTATGCCTCGGCTCTGCTGGCGGTGCATTTCGGCACGCCGTTCTACGTCAATTTCCTTGCCGCCGGCGTCGTGACCGGCCTCATCGCGCTGCCGCTCGGAATTCCCGCACTGAGATTGCGGGCCACGTCGTTCGTCATGTGCACGCTCGGTTTCGTCATCATCGGCCAGGCCGTCGCCAAGAACTGGATCAGCCTGACACGCGGCGACATGGGGCTGGCGGCAATTCCCAAGCCTTACTTCGCACTGGGGCCGGCCTCGTTCACAGTCTCCGGAACGGTCGGATTCTATTATCTTGTCCTCGTCATCGCTGTGCTCGCGACCATCGTCGTCTACCTGATCGTCCGTTCGCCGGCCGGCCGCAACATGATAGCCATTCGCGAGAACGAGACGCTGGCCGAATCCGTGGGCATCCCGACCTGGCACTACAAGCTGGTCGTCTTCATGATCAGCGCGATCTTTGCCGGGCTCGGTGGCAGTCTGTATGCGCATTACCTGACCGTGGTCAGCCCGCTCACCTTCCAGATGTACTACTCGACGACCATGCTGATCATCGTGCTCGGCGGCGGGGCGGGAACCATCTCGGGCGTCATCTTCGGCAGCCTGCTGTTCGTCGGCCTCACTGAAGCGCTGCGCGTTGCCCCGGAGCTGCGCATGATCGCCTACGGCTTCTTCCTGCTGGGGCTGGTGTTCTGGTTCCCGAGCGGGTTCGCGCCGCTGATCGGGCGCTTCTGGTCCTTCCTGGAGAAGCGCAAATGAACGGGCTGCCGATCCTCGACATTTCCGGCCTCTGCAAATCCTACGGCGCCGTGCGCGCGGTCGACGGTGTCGACTTGCATGTCGACCGCGGCGAGATCTGCGGGCTGATCGGTCCCAACGGATCGGGCAAGTCCACCTTCTTCGACTGCGTGACCGGTCTCGCCACACCGAGCGCGGGTGCGGTGAAGCTCGATGGTCAGGACATCACGGGCTGGTCGCTGAACCACATCGCCCGCGAAGGGCGCATGCTGCGCTCGTTCCAGAAGACCGTGGTGTTCTCCGCGCTCGACATCGAGGAGAACCTCGTCATCGCCGGCCAGATGTTCAGCTTCCCCGGGGTTCTGTCGACTTTCGGAATCGGGGCGGCCGCGCGCAATCGCGTCGCGGCGCTCAGGGAGCGGGCGCGGGAGCTGATCAAGATCGCGGGCCTCTGGGATGTGCGCTTCCAGCCCGCCGGCAAGCTCTCCGGCGGCCAGCAGAAGCTGATCCAGTTCGCCTCGATGCTGATGCCGGAGCCGAAGCTTGTTCTGCTCGACGAGCCCATGGCCGGCATCAATCCGAAGCTCATCGAGCGCGTGGTCGAGAGTATTCGCCTTGCCAACACCTCCTTCGGCGTGAGCTTCCTCATCATCGAGCACAACATCGACGTGGTGACGAGCCTCTGCAAGCGTGTGGTCGTGCTCGATCAGGGACGCAAGCTCGCTGAGGGAACACCGGACGAAATCGTCCAGAACCAGGCGGTGCGGGAGGCTTATCTCGGTGGCTGAACCCTCTCTCTCGATCAAGGGTCTGCGGGCGGGCTACGGCTCGCTCGACATTCTCAACGGCGTCGACCTCGACGTGCCGCAGGGACAGTTCGTCGCGCTGATGGGGCCGAACGGCGCCGGCAAGTCGACCCTGCTCAAGACGCTTTATGGCATGACGACGATCAAGGGCGGCACCATCGACTGGCAGGGCAGGGACATCACGGCGCTGAAGTCGCGTGCGATCCTGGCCGAGGGCATCTCCTGGGTGCCGCAGGGGCGCTGCAACTTCCCGGTCATGACGGTCGACGAGAATTTGCAGATGGCGGCCTACACGTTGCGCGACAGCAGGGTGAAGGCGGAGCGCGACTATGTCTATGATCTCTTTCCGATCCTGAAGACGCGCCGCAACACGCTTGCCGGCAATATGTCCGGCGGCGAGCAACAGTTGCTTGAGGTCGCGATGGCCGTGCTGCAGCGGCCAAAGATCCTGCTGGTCGACGAGCCGTCGGTCGGGCTGTCGCCGACCGCGATCGGCATCGTTTTCGACGAGCTGTTGCGCATCAACGCCGCAGGCCAGACCATCTTACTGGTCGAGCAGAACACCAAGAAGGCGATGGCGGTTGCGCAACGCGCCGTCATCCTGCGGCTCGGCAAGGTGATCTGGGATGGCCGTCCCGCCGACGTCACCCACGACGAGCTCGGCGAGCTCTTCCTTACCGGCCGCATGCGCGGCGAGACCGACGTCGAACATTGACTTCGAATATTGACTTGGCACCCGCTTGGCGGGCGCGGATACATTCGCAACGCAAAGGACGACCACAGTGACGATCTTCGTGCCGGCCGCGCGCGTCTCGCGCATCAAGATATCTCCGACCACGGCTGCTTCCGCGCGCGTGCGCGAGCTCAAGGCCGCCGGCCGCGACATCGTCGACATGGCAATCGGCGAGCCTGATTTCGATACGCCGGATCAGGTCAAGGCGGCGGCGCATGAGGCGATAGACCGCGGCGAGACGAAATACACGGCCGTCAACGGCACCGTCGCCCTGCGCAAGGCGATCATCGCCGACTACAAGCGCCGCCTCGGGCTGGAATATGCCGACAACGAGATCTGCGTCGGCGGCGGCGCCAAGCAGATCCTGTTCCTCGCGCTGATGGCGAGCGTGGAGGAGGGGGCGGAGGTCATCATCCCTGCGCCCTATTGGGTCTCCTATCCCGACATGGTCATCGCCAATGACGGCAAGCCGGTCATCGTCCGCTGCTCCGAGAACCAGGGGTTCAAGCTGACCGCGGATGCGCTGGAGGCCGCGATCACGCCGAAGACGCGCTGGCTGATCCTCAATGCGCCCTCGAACCCGACCGGCGCGGCCTATTCCCGCGCCGACCTCAAGGCGATCGGCGACGTGCTGCTGCGTCATCCCAACGTCCTTGTGTTGTCCGACGATATCTATGACCAGATCTGGTATCGCGACGAGCCGGCAACGACGCTTGCCGCCGCGGTGCCCGAGCTCAAGGACCGCGTTCTGCTCGCCAATGGCGTGTCGAAGACCTATGCTATGACCGGATGGCGGATCGGCTACGCCGCGGGTCCCGCGCCGCTGGTCGCCGCCATCAACAAGCTGCAATCGCAGATGTCCTCGTGCCCCTCGTCGATCAGCCAGGCCGCCGCCGCCCATGCGCTGACGAGCGACCAGTCGTTCGTTCGCGACAGCGTCAAGCTCTACAAGGAACGCCGCGACTATGCTTGCGCGCGGTTGAACGCGATCCCCGGCCTGTCCTGCCTGGTGCCTGACGGTGCCTTCTATCTCTATCCCGGCTGCGCCGGCGTGATCGGCAAGACCACCCCGGGCGGCAAGGTCATCGACAGCGATCTCGATTTCGTACTCTATCTGCTCGATGATGTCGGCGTCGCCGCCGTGCAGGGCGCGGCCTACGGGCTTTCACCTTATTTCCGCCTCTCGATTGCAACTTCGATGGAGGCGATCAAGGCCGCTTGCGACCGCATCGAGAGGGCCTGCGGGGCGCTGCGCTGAGTGCGAAGCCGGACTTGCTCGCCAAATCGGCGCGCAAGCGAAGAAACCGATTGAAATCAATAGGCTAGATAAAGGATAGTATCGATCCAGACCGTGTTTTCATGAGCGGCTGAGCGGGCGCCGCCCGTTCGGTTGAGGACCAGCGTTCGACACAGATGAGCGTCGATTTCAGGAAGCTCAAGAGCTTCGTCAAGGTGGTCGATGCCGGCAGCGTCTCGCGCGCCGCCGGCCTGTTGCGCACGGCGCAGCCGGCGCTGTCGCAGCAGATCGCAGCGCTCGAGAGTCACTTCAAGCACAAGCTGCTTCTCCGCAGCAATCACGGCATCGTGCCGACCGAGGCTGGCCTCATCCTCTACCGTCACGCGCAATTGCTGCTGAAGCAGATCGAGCAGGCCCAGATCGACATTGATCAATCGACCAAGGCGCTGGCCGGCCGCGTCTCGATCGGCCTTGCGACCTACTCGGCGTCAAGCACTCTGTCGCTGCCGATCCTGAAGGAGATGTCGACGCTGCATCCCCAGATCATCGTCCATATCAACGACAGTTTCGGCCATGTGCTGAGCGAGCTGATCATGACCGGCAGAATGGACATGGCCATGATCTATGGCTCCGGCCCGATCAAGGGTGTCAAGCTGCAGCCGCTGTTCCGCGAGGAGCTGTTTCTTGTTTCGCCTGCTGGGCCGGGTGCGAAGAAGCCGACGGACGAGCCGCTGCCACTGTCGGCGCTGGCCAACGTCAAGCTGTTGCTGCCGAGCCAGGGGCACTTCCTGCGTCGGCTGATCGACGAATCGCTGGCGCGGGCCCGGGTGGCGCCGAACGTCGTCTCCGAGATCGAATCCGTCTCCGCGCTCGGTGCGGCCGTGACCGAGGGCCTCGGCTCGACCATCCTGCCGGCCTCGGTGGCCGCGAGCGCGTCGAGCTTTGGCGGTGTCGAGGTGCGGCGGCTGGTTCGCCCCGCGATCGAGGCAACCGTCTCGCTGTGCATCTCCGACCATCTGCCCTTGTCGGAGCCTGCGCTCGCCACGCGATCGGTGCTTCTAACCGTGGTCGAGAAGCTAATGCGCAGCCATCCGCAGGGCATTCGATCGGTCTAGGCGCCACGGCTGAACGTCAAAGCCACTTGCCTGCATGCGCGGTAGCCGCAGCGCGTCGGTTTCGCCAGGCCATAAACAAAACCTATGGCGGCAGAGGGGAGTTGTGGTGGTCGGCCGCAACCGCATTTTCTACGCTCGAAGACAATCGCTTCGAGGATACATATGGCCAAGCTCGCATTCGATACCGGGGGGACCTTCACCGATTTCGCGCTGCTCGACGACAAGGGCGAATTGCATCTCCACAAGGTGCTGAGCACGCCAATCAACCCTGCCGAGGCCGTGGTTCGAGGTGTGTCCGAGCTGCTCGAACAATTCGGTAGTGCCGTCGATCTCAACAGGCTGCAGGTGCTTGGCGCCACCACCGTCGTCACCAATGCGGTGCTTGAGCGCAAGGGTGTCAAGACCGGCTTCATCTCGACGGCCGGCTTCCAGGACATGCTGCGCATTCGCAACGAAGGCCGCTACGACCTCTACGATCTGAATTTGAAATATCCGGATCCGCTGGTGACGCGTGCCAACAGCTTTGGTGCGGTCGAGCGTATCGCGGCCGATGGCGAGGTCATCACCGCGCTGGAGGAGGAGACGGTCCGCGAGATCGCCGGCCGGCTGCGCGAGGAGGGCATCAAATCCGTCGCCGTCTGCCTGCTGCACGCCTACAAATATCCTGATCATGAGCAGCGAATCGCTGCGCTGCTTCGTGAAGAGGACCCGGACGTCTTCGTGTCGCTGTCATCAGAGGTCTGCCCGGAGGTGCGCGAGTTCGACCGCGCCTCGACCACTGTCGTCAACGCCTATACGCGGCCGCAGATGTCCGGACACGTCGCCCATCTCGAACGCGAATTCGCCGCCAAGGGCATCAATCGACAGGTGCTGTGGATGACCTCGTCGGGCGGTCTCGTGCCGAGCAGCCGCGCCGCCGAGCTGCCGGTGCGCCTGATTGAATCGGGGCCAGCCGCGGGCGCGGTCGCGGCCGCCGAATTCGGCCGCATCGCCGGCGAGGGCAGCGTACTGTCCTTCGATATGGGCGGCACCACTGCAAAACTGTGCCTGATCCCGAACGGCGAGCCGACAGTCGGCACCGATCTGGAGGTCGCGCACTATCATCGCTTCCGCAAAGGCTCGGGCTTTCCGCTGAAGATCCAGTCGATCCGCATGATCGAGATCGGCGCCGGCGGTGGCTCGATCGCCGCGAAGAACCCGCTCGGCCTGCTCGATGTCGGACCGCGTTCGGCGGGCGCGCTGCCGGGACCGGCCGCCTATCAGCGCGGCGGCACCGAGCCGACGGTGACGGACGCGGATATCCTGCTCGGCTATATGGGCACCGAGTCCTTCGTCGGCGGCTCGTTCAAGGTGTCGAAAGATGCCGCGCTCACGGCCATGACGAAGCTTGCATCCTCGCTTGACGTCAGCGTTCCCCGCTGCGCCTGGGGTATCCACGATCTCGTCAACGAATCCATGAGCAAGGCGGCGGCGGTGCATGCGACCGACCTCGGCGTCGATCCGCGCAGCCTGCCGATGGTCGCCTTCGGCGGCGCGGGTCCGGTGCATGCCTATGGAATCGCGCGCAAGCTCGGCATCAAGCGCATCATCTGCCCGACGGGCGCCGGCGTTACCTCGGCGATCGGCCTGCTGATCGCGCCGGTCGCGGTCGATCTGTCCGTAAGCTTCCCGATGCAGGTCGACAATTGGGATTTCGCGGCGATGGATCGCCTGCTCGGCGATCTCGTCGTCCAGGGCGCCGAGGTCGTCCGTGCCGCTGGCGTTGTGCCAGAGACGATCACCAACACCTACACGGTCGACATGCGCCACGTCGGCCAGGGTCACGAGATCACGGTCGTGCTGCCGGATCGCAGCTTGCCGCCAAAGCAGTTCCACGAGGAATTGCTCGGCAATTTCTACAAGCTCTACCGCGAGCTGTTCGGCCGCACCGTTGCGGGCTCATCGGTCGAGGTGATCACCTGGCGGCTGCGGTCCAGCGGCCAGAAGGATCAGGTGACCCGCCCGCACACACGACATGCCGCCGAGGCCAGAAAGGGCACGCGCTCGGTTTATTTCAGCGAGCGCGGCGGTTTCGTCGAAACGCCAGTCTATGACCACTACAAGCTGCCGGTCGGCGAAGAGATCCAGGGGCCCGCGATCGTCGAGCAGCGGGAGTCCACCGCGGTCATCGGACCGAGCGGCACGGCTCACGTCGACATCAACGGCAATCTCGTGATCAATATCGCCTGAGGACGACGCACCATGTCCGTGAACGCTGCCGATTTCAACGACCCGATCAATCTCCAGGTGATGTGGAATCGATTGATCTTCATCGCCGACCAGGCCGACATCGTGCTCGGCCGCACCGCGTTCTCGCCGATCGTGCGCGAGAACCACGACTATGTGACCGTGCTGCTCGACAGCCGCGGCCGCGCGCTTGCGCAATGCACCTGGTCGATTCCGGTGTTCATCACCTCGCTGCCGGTGGCCGCGCAAAAATATTTCCTGCCCAGGTTTCCGGCTGAGACCCTGGAAGAAGGCGATGTGCTCGCCACCAACGATCCGGAGATCGGCACCGGGCATCTGCCTGATGTGACGATGATCACGCCGATCTTCAAAAAGGGCAAGGTCGTGGCCTATGCCGGTTCGATCGCGCATCTGCCCGATATCGGCGGCGCTCCCCTGCATTCCGAAGCCAGCGACATCTTCGAGGAGGGAATCCGCTTCCCGATCGTGAAGCTGCATAAAGCAGGCGTTCCCAACCAGGACGTGCTCGATATCATCGCCGCCTCGGTTCGGCTGCCGACCGAAGTGATGGGCGATCTCGAATCCATGGTTGCAGCCAACAATGTGATGGGCCGCGAACTGGTGAAATTCCTCGACGAGTATGATCTCGATGGCATCGACGAACTGGCTGATGCGATCCACACGCGATCCGAAGCGCAGACGCGGCGGGCGATCCGGCAATGGCCGAACGGGACCTACACCGCCGAGGTCCTGCTCGACGGCTACGACACTGATGTGACGCTCAAGGCGGCCGTGATCGTGCGCGACGATTCCATTCACGTCGATTACGCCGGAACGTCCGAGCAAATTCTTCACTCGATCAACTGCCGGACCAATTATCGCTACGCCCATTCCGTCTATGCATTGAAATGCCTGCTCGACCCGGATACTCCGAATAACGAGGGCTGCATCACGCCGATCACGGACGAGGCGCCGCTCGGCTCGATTCTCAATCCAGAGGAATGGACCGCGGGCAATTCGCGCAACCTCATCGGGCACGTCATTCCGTCGCTCATCTTCAAGGCACTGGAGGGCGTGGTGCCGGACAAGGTGATGGGCGACAGCGGCGGCGCGCCGATCTGGGCCGCCAACTGCGTCGGCCGGCGCGACGACGGCACGCAATACGGCTCGGTGCAGAATTTTCACGGCGGGCAGGGCGCGCGCGCCGAATTCGACGGTCTCGATACCCTGAGCTTTCCGTCCAACTGCAAGGTCACGGCGATCGAGATGTTCGAGATTGCCGTCCCCGCGCTTACTGAGTGCAAGGAGCTCATTCCGGACTCGGGCGGTGCTGGCAGGAGCCGTGGCGGCCTCGGCCAGCGCGTCGTGCTGCGCAATCTCGGGCGCAATCCGATGAACATTTACCTCGCGTCGGAGCGCGTACGTCATCCGTGCTTCGGTGTCGTTGGCGGCAAGTCCGGCAGTGCCGGCAAGGTGTACAAGAATGGCGAACCGCAATTCCCGAAGGGTAAGGTTGTCCTGAAGATGGGTGACCGCCTGGAGGTCGAGACACCGGGCGGGGGCGGATGGGGATGTACGTCCGAGCGCACGGCGGCTTCGGTCGAGCTCGACATTGCGGAAGGCTTGATCACGCCTGCGGCCGCAAGGCAGATTTACGGCTATCACCGCTCAAACGTGGCGGCGACCGCCGCCGAATAGGGGAAGCATGGGTTTGCTCGATGGCAAGATTGCGCTCGTCACCGGCGCGGGGACGGGAATCGGGCGTGAGACCGCGATCCTGCTGGCACAGGAGGGCGCAACGGTCGTCGTGACGGGGCGCCGGATCGACCCGTTACGGGAGGTCGTGAGCGTCGTGGAGAAGGCCGGCGGCAAGGCCGTCGCTCGCGCGATGGACGTGGCTTCGCGGGAGGCGATCCTGGAGACGGTTGCCTGGGTCAAGCAAAATGTCGGGGCGATCGATATTCTCGTCAACAATGCCGGCAGCGCCAGCAGGGTGCTGAACGCGCGCTTCATCAGCGAGGCGGAGTGGAACGCCACGGTGAACGTCAATCTCACCGCCGTGTTCAACCTGACGCAAGCCGTGCTCGAGGACATGATCGCAAAGAAGGAGGGCACGGTGATCACCGTGTCGTCGCTCGCGGTCGTCAATCCGAACCTGCTCGGCGGCGCCGCTTATGGTGCGGCCAAGGCCGGCGTGAAGAACTTCATGACCTTCCTGCACAATACGTTTCGTAATCAGGGCATCCGCGCGACGACGATCCTGCCGGGTGAGACCGACACGCCGATCATGGACAATCGCGCGAGACCGCCTCTGGATAGCGAACGTGCCGTGATGCTCAATCCGCACGACGTCGCGCGCGCGGTACTGCTCTGCGCCAGCCTGCAAAAGGGCGCGGTGATCCCCGAACTGCATATCTGCCCGACCTTCATGCGCGACACCTCTGCCGATATCGAGACGGCGCGCTGGGTCGGAGCGCCCGCGGGCCTTGCCGACAAGCCGAAGAGCTAGAGAAAAGGATCTCCCATGAACGGAGCGAAATTGCGCGCGCGCCTAGCCAAGGACGAGGCGGTCACCATGTTCACGCCGCACCACGCGTCATCGGGCCTCGCCGTCCGTCTGGTCGAGCTCGGTGCCGACGCCATCTTCGTCGATTGCGAGCACGGGACCTGGAGCTTTGAGGACGTGCGGGTCACGGCTCAGGCCATCCGCGGCGCAGGCGGCGCCGCGATCGTCCGTCCGCACTCCCACGAGCGACCGATCCTGATTCGGTATCTCAATGCCGGCGCCGACGGGTTGATGGTGCCGATGGTCGATACCGCCGATCAGGCGCGCGCCGTTGTGGACGCGGTCCGCTATGCATGTCCCGCCGACCACGAGAAGCGGCTGATCATCGCGATGATCGAAACGCCGCAGGCCATCGATAATATCGATGCCTTGCTGGCGGTCGAAGGCGTCGATGTCTTCTTCATCGGCCCCGGCGACTTGTCCCAGAACATGGGTTATCCGCCAGCGCCGCCGTTCGGGCAGCCTCGGCCGCAGGCCGTCGTCGAGCGGGTGGCTTATGCAGTCAAGAAGATCAGGGCGGCCGGAAAGGTCGCGGGCACGCTCGTGACATCAGACGAATTGCCATCCTGGCTCGATCACGGCGTGCGGTATTTCTACATCCACTCAGATCCGTTCCTTCGCGTCGGACTGGCCGGCGTCAAGAAGATGCTCGTTCGGTGAAGGGACCGAGTTGGAGCTCGGTGGCTGAAGCTGGCTCAAACTTGCCCATGTTGGATTGGCGCATCTTTGACGGCGCGCGGCGTGGGGCAACCGCTCAAGCGATGATCAAGAGAACGAGAGATGTGAGGGATCTCACACGGGAACTTCGAGTCCTGCACTAGTCAGAGCTTCGACTCTCTCAGAACCAACGGAGGTTCGCATGAAGCTCCTGATGATCTCTGGCCTGGCTGCGCTCGCGGTTTTCGTGGCCGCGACGAATATGCAGCGATCGCATCCATTACCGGCGAGTCGCGCATCGGTAGCTGGGATGCCCCCGGTGCAGGAGATGCAAAGACAGGCGCAACAAAGCAAACTGCCGGTTGAAGATTTCGTAGATCGATCCCTTGTGTTTCCAAGGGGAACACAGGAGTAGAAGGAATACTGCCGTCGCGTCTCAACCAATAGTGGTCGAGCTGGACGTCTTGGGACGGCTCGTATGTCTTCGAACGGTCGCAAGCGCCGTCTCAAGGACCCATGAAAATCGGGTTGATTCCGATGGGATCGCCGAGCAGTCCCAAGGATTGAAGCCGCGCGCTGTGGATGTCGACTTCAAGGACGGCCAGGAGCAGCGCCAACACGACGGCGATGTAGATGAGCAGTGGCGACGCGCCCTGGCTGCCGGGATCGCGGTTTCGCGGCGGCGACGCGCGAAAGTGCCACAACCGCGAGATGAGCTGCAGATAGGTTTTCGGGTGTACTTGCATGTCCAGCCTCGGTCCATGAGGCGTCCTTGGCAAGACTGCGACCACGTCGATCGCCAATCAAGGCGCCGCTTGTCGCACCTGGAACCGAATGCGAGCTACCCTCGTTGAGCTAGATCAAATGGGTGCGTTTTTGCCCAGAGGCTAGGCCTGTCGGCCACAGACACGCCACGGAAGATATCCGCAGAACGATCGCCTGACGTCACGGGACGGCATTTGGCCGTGGTGCAAAAGCCGGGCAGAATGGCACGGTGAGTGCTTCGCTGTGAGTGTCTCCGACGGCCAATGGATTTGACCTTGCGTCTCGCCACCGCCCTTCTGACGGCATCGCTGCTTCTCCCGCTGCGGCCCGCGCAGGCGCAGTTGGCGGGGCACGGTGGGCCTGTCCGCGCAATCGCCGTTTCGGTCGATGGCAGGACAGTTCTGTCGGGGAGCTTCGACACTGCAGCAATCCGATGGTCCCTGGCAACCGAGACCGCCGAGCAGGTCCTTCGCTTCCATTCGGGTGCGGTGAACGCGGCCGCCTTCCTCGGAGACGGACGAATGGCAACGGCTGGCGCGGACGGCCAGATTGCTATCTGGACGCCGGGCCGGCTGCAACCAGACCATGTTGTCGAAGGTCATACGGGACCCATTGTCGGACTCGCCGTTTCGCCCGATAGATCGAAGCTCGCATCGGCCTCGTGGGACCACACCGTGCGGATTTCATCCCTGTCCGACGGTGGGACGCGCGTGCTGCAAGGTCACTCGCAAGGCGTGAACGGTGTGGCCTTTGCCCCCGACGGAAAATCGCTGGTGAGCGTTGGCTACGATCTGACGGTGTGGATCTGGCCGCTGCCTGGCGGCAGCCCCGAGATCGTTGTGATGCCGGCGCCGCTGAATGCCGTAGCCATTTCGCCTGATGGCGAAATCGTCACCGGCGCGGCAGACGGGAAGCTGCGCATGATGACCGCCGATGGCAAGGAGAGTGGCGAGGTCATGGTTGGCGCCAGGCCGGTCGTGGCCCTGGCGATCTCGCAAGACGGTGCTTTGATCGCCACGGGGGCAATTGACGGCACCGTTGCGATCGTCGATCGCAAGGCGCGCAGCGTGATGCGCACGCTCGCCGGGCTCGGCGCGCCGGTCTGGTCGGTCGCGTTCCTGCCCGATGGCGCGACGCTCCTGACTGGCGGTGCTGACGGCAAGATCGGGCGCTGGAATGCTCTGACCGGCGCGGCGATCGGGTCGAACGTGCTGGGCACGCCGGCGGATCCGCTCGCTGCCTATGTCGGCGATCACGGCGCCGAAATGTTCAGGGCCTGCGTCGCTTGCCATACATTGTCGGAGAGCGAGGTACAGCGTGCCGGGCCGACGCTTGCGGGACTCTTTGGCCGGAAGATCGCCTCGCTGCCGGGCTATCGCTTCACCGACGCGCTCAAGGCGATGGATATCGTCTGGACCCCGGAGACCGTCTCAAAACTGTTCGAGATCGGGCCGAACGCCTACACGCCCGGCACCAAGATGCCGGAGCAGAAGATCGGCTCGGCCGAGGATCGCCGTGCGCTCACGGACTTTCTGGCGCGTGCGACGTCGAAGTAGCCGGCAGCAACGCCTTGCGCGTCCTCAAGCGAAGCCGGCGAGGTCCCAATGGCGACGCCCTAATACCCCGGCCATCGCTCCACGGGAATATTCGTTAGCTCCGGGTTCTCGTCGAGCATGCGAGCCACGTCGATGCTGGGACGTTCCTTGAGCGCCGTCACGACACACTGGTTGACGTATTTCCGGCGTGACAGCCACTTGATCTTCTTGCCCTTTGCCTCGGCCTTGCAGGCGACGATCGCCTGTTTGAGCGCGACCTTCTCCGCCTTGGTGAGGGTGGCAGCTCCGACCGCTGTGCCGGCGAGAACCGTGACGGCAAGGCATGTCGAAGAAACCATCATGAAACGAGGCATGCGGCTATTCCTTGTTCTCGCGTTGGCGCAGATAGTCATCCGTCGTCCGTGGTGGCGCGCGTTCCGGAACGTCCTGGATCGGATCGAACTGCTGTTCGCTCATGACAATGACGCGACAATCGGCGCACATCCGCAAGGCCTCGGTCCGGCGGTCCCCGGCGGGATACATCCAATGGCGCCCCTCGAGCTTCGTCGCGATCCGATCGATCGTGCTCTTCACGCCGAAGGGCGTGCCGCAGCGGACACACAGGGCCGGTTCTTCTTCCTTGATCACTTGCGCCTGCGCGCGTCTTGCCCGGAAGTCGATCTGCGGGGTGAGCGTGATGACCTTCTCAGGACAGGTGCTCTGGCACAGACCGCACTGCACGCAGGCGTCCTCCACGAATTTGAGGACGGGACGCTCGGGATCGGCGCGAAGCGCGCCGGTCGGGCAGGCCGAAACACAGGACAGGCACAGCGTGCAACCGCCGGCGTCAACGGTGATCGCGCCGATCGGTGCGCCCTCGGGCAAGGCGATCACGTCGACCGGCTTGGGCGCAAGGCGATGCAATTCACTCAGGCCAAAGCGAAGCAGATCGCCGCGCTTGCCGACCGTCCGGAAAGTCGCAGGAATCTCGAGGCCGGCGAGGGGGCCAATCCCCGTGAGTTGGTCAGCCAGCGTGTCGGGATCGTCGGTTTCGATCGCGGTCACGCGGTGGCCCTCAAATCCGAGCCCGGCGAGAATGGTCTTGGCCATGACGATCGTCTGCAACAATCCGGTCACGCCGTGTCGCGGCTTGGCGCGCAGGAGAAACCGCACGGCCGCCGCGCCATACGCGAATGCGCCGATAACGGCCTCCAGGCCGACCTGCGTCAACTCGTTGACGGCGAGGGGAAGCACGTTGGCTGGCAATCCGTCGCCGTGACGGGCGAGCGCATCGATCAGCGGCGTGCCGTGCTGGCCGTCATGCAGCAGCAGCACCGGATGCGTGCCGCCAGCTTCGCGATAGGCGAGCAGCATGGCGCGAAGGATCTGCAACTGGGTGTCGGCGGGCGGCAGCGCATAGGATGCAGCTCCTGTGGGGCAGGCGGCCGCGCATTGCCCACAACCTGCGCAGACTTCTGCGTTGACGGCGACATGGTCGCCGTCCGGCGTAATCGCGCCGGTCGGGCAAAGATCCAGGCAGCGATGGCATCCGGTCAGCTTCGAGCGCGAATGCGCGCAGAGGCTGGGCGTGAAGTCGACATATCTCGGCTTGTCGAAACTTCCGACGAGATCGCGAGCGGCAAGCACCGCGCGCAGCACCGCCGCCGGATCTCTCGGATCGGCGCGGAGATAGCCGTCCCTGAGGTCGTGCGCCGGAAACAGCGGTGGCTCGCCGGAGAGGTCGAGCACCAGATCGCAGCGCGAGGTCACCCCGTTGCGCGGGGCCTCGAACACGAAGCGGTCGCGCGAAGAGGGGCGCGGTTGAGCGTAGTCGTCGATCGTGAGCTCGAAGGCACCGAAATGTCCCCGCGCGTTGCGGATCTTGCCCTTTACGATCGGGAACACTGTCGCGGCAGGCGGCGTAACGTCTGTCGGCGGCTTGAGCATGACCGTGACATCGAGATGGTCTGCGAGCAGCCGCCCGGCTTCGGTTGCGGCCTCGTCGCGCCCATAGATCAGGATGATGCCGTCACTCGACAATGTGACCAGCGGAAAGTCCGGTGCGGGAATTGCAGCCGCCGCAAGCAGCGCCGCCATCTTCGCGCCCGCATTCGCACCGTCGCGCGACCAGCCTGCCGTCTCGCGGATGTTGACAAAGGTGATCCCGCCAGGGCGTTCGCCGATCTCATGGGTGAATTGCGCAGCCTGCTGCGTGCAGGCGACTGTCAGCGGGCCATCCGCCTTTGCTGCGTTGCGAAAATGGTCGAGCTCCGCGCCGCAGAGATGGCGAAAGATTCTGATCTCACAGTTGGGGCACCCACGCCGGATCGCGGCCGTGTCGAGGCGCATCGTGTCTTCACACGAGCAGATCAGGACGGTCTTCGCTGGCTGCTCCAGGTGAATCCCTCCGCCGGTGCGGCGCCAGTCTACGGACTCGCGCTATTCCTGCACCTCATATAGATTTTCACTATCGGGAAGAAAAGGAAAGTGGAAGAAGGCCTTGCGGTCGACCCAAACCAGCCACGTCTCCCTGGTGGAACCGATCCAACTGCCGCCGCCCTTCACGCTGGTCCGGTTGCGTGAGAGCGGAGACGCCTTTGCCCACGCTTGCCGCATTGCACCCGAGCGCGGCGCCGGCACGCTGGTGTGCGTCGGGCGGTTCGATCTCGCCGAATTCGCCGTGGTGCTCGAGCCAGGTGAACTCTTGAGCACCGCGCGGCGCGCTTTCTACGCCGGCATGGTCGCGCTCACCGACGCGCTTCGCGCCTATGCGCCGCCCAACAAGACGGTTGCGATCGGCTGGCCCGGCTCCGTCGAGATCGACGGCGGACTGGTCGGCGGGGGGCGGATGGGGTGGCCATCGTCCGCGCGCGAGAATGAGCCGCCCGCGTGGCTGGTGTTTGGCGCCATGATCCGGACGGTCGCAATGGCCGATCAAGGGGGCGGCGTTCATCTGCTCGCGTCCGCGCTGGATGAGGAGGGGTTCGGCGAAGCGGGCGCCGCGCAGGTGACCGAGAGTTTTGCACGGCACCTGATGCGGGTGATTGATCGTTGGCAGGTCGATGGCTTTGACAGCGTCGCACGCGATTATCTCAGCCGGGTTCCCCGCGAGCGGCGAACCGTCCTGAGCATCGACGAAAGCGGCGATCTCCTCACGCGCCGCGTCGGTACCGGCAAGGTTGAGCGGAGCGAGCTCGTCAAGGCGCTCGCCAAGCCATCCTGGTTCGATCCGAAGCTCGGAGGGCCAAGGACGTGACAAGTGCCGTGAAACTGCTGCGCGCCATCGCGCTCGATCCCTCAGACACCTTCGTGTTCGAGGCGGCGGCAGAGCCCGGCGAATGGGCCGTCTCCGGCGCGTTCCGCTTCTGCGACCAGGATCCGGCGACGTTGAGCGGCAAGGCGCGCGCGGCGTTCCGCGGCGGCTTCCTCGGGGTGCAGTCCTGGGGCTGGTCGACGCTGGTGCAGATTGTGCCGGCAACGGAGAGCGATTGCCGGGCGCTGGTCGAGCTCCTCGCCGGGCAACTCATCGATCGTTTCGGCGCGCCGGATCCGGCAACCGCGCGGACGGCCGCCGAAGAGGAGGTCGCCTTCGTGCGGTCGCTGTGCACGCATCCGATCAGTTCGCTCATTGCCGTCCACCGCTCGGTGAGTGACGGCGAAGTCCGCGAGACGTTCCGCAGGCTGCAGCTGCGGCAAGGGCAGGGGCACAGCAAAGCGTTCTCGTTCATGGAAGTCGAGGATGATGTCGAACCCGACAGCAATGTCAGGCTTGCCGACATGAGCCAGGAGCCGCGGCATCGATGAATGATTTCTGGATCGCGTGCGGCCACCATCTGCTCGATCGCGAGGCGGGCGGCGGGCTTTGCGTCACCGACGAGTTCCTGAAGGTCTATTTTGTCCGGCCCGAGCTGATTCCGCCGGACGAAGCATGCCCGGTCGAGCGGCGGCTGCACCGCGAGCTGCTTGCCGCTCCCCGCCGGGCGGTCAGTGCGGACGAGATCGCAGCGATTGTCGATGCGGATGCCCGGGAGAACTGGCGGCTCGTGCTTGCCGTTCGCGATCTCCTGGTGCGGCATCCGACCCTGGAGGCCGCCTATCTTGCAACCGTGCGGTCGGGGGGAAACGGATTGCCGCCGCTGTTCGTCAATCAACTCGTGCATGTCATCCTGCGCAATGCGCTGGACGGCTGCGATGACCCGTTCGTGCTGCGCGCAGCCGAGCTGTTCTTCCGCCCGCAGCGCATCCTGCCGCATGAACGGGCCTTGCTGCTCGGCGATGAGGAGGTCGTCGGTGGGCAGAGCCCGACCCCGGTGCTCTCGCTGATGTCGATGCTGGGGGCCGTGACCGATGCCGAACTGGACGTCTTGAGCGAGGGCAACGCCGACGACTATTGGCACCGAAGCGACCATTTCGACATGGCTTTCGATCTCACCGCGGGCGGGCGCGGGCCGAGGGCGCTGGCGCAGGCGATGGCGCGCTGGATCTCCCATCTGCTCGGGATCGACGTCAGCATTGAGCCGCTGCGCGAACTGCGTGATGCGCGGCTCACCTGGTATGTTGGGCTCGACGCCGATGCGACCAGGCTCGGCGACCGTCTCTGGCATGGCGAGCAACTCGACGACCGCAGCGCCGGCCGCGTGCTTTCATTGTTCCGTCTGACGTTTGCAGACCCGAGTGTTGCCGCGGACGAGATGCAGGGCGAGCCGGTCTATCTCTTCCTGTCGATGAACTCCGAACAGAAGCTCCGGATGAAGCCGCAGAATTTGCTGACGGGGCTGCCGATCAAACACCTGGAGAGGGTGACATGAGCCCGGCTGCGCTGCCGCTTGTGCGCATCCCCGTCGGTATCGTGGTCGGGCGGTACAAGGCGGACTCGCCGTGGACCGACTTTGTCTGGCGCGCTGTCGCCGTGCTGCCGGACGAGCCCGACACGAAGCCTTGGACGGTGCTCCGCGAAGAGGGCGGTGGTACGCTGTTCTATGCGGGCAGTGCTGCGGTTGATCTCTACAGTTCCGAGACGGCGCGCTATCGCGACAATCTCGCTTCGGGCAGTCCGAGCATCTGGACAGTGTTGTCGCCTGCGGAAGGCGCCTGGCCTTATTCGGTGGCTGCCGCCACCGCCGATCCTGCGGAAGGCGAGGCGTTCACGGAGGCCGGTGCGAATCTGGTCGAGGCCGTCCCCATGCCGGAATTGCTGCGTGAGCAGATTGAAAGCTTCGTTGCCGAGCACCACGTCGAACGGGAGTTCTTCAAACGCAAGCGGCGGAAGGCCGATCCGGAGGCGCTGGCGCGCCGGCAGCATGAAGGCGGACACGAATGAGTGAGGATAGGTTCCTGGCGCGCTGGTCCCGTCGCAAGCAGGAGGCCAAGGCGAACCCGACGCAATCCGATCCGGCAATGCGCGGTGACATGCAGTCCGCACCGCCGCCCGCCGCGAAGGACGACGAAGCGGAGTTCGACCTCTCGAGCCTGCCTTCGATCGACTTGATCACGTCAGCGACCGACATCAAGGCGTTCCTGCGCAAAGGGATTCCGCAGGAGCTGACGCGTGCGGCGCTTCGTCGCGCCTGGAGCGCTGATCCCGCCATTCGCGACTTCGTGGGGCTTGCGGAAAGCGCATGGGACTTCAACGATCCGACCGCGATGCCGGGCTTTGGTCCGCTGGATTGTTCGGAAGCAGAGCTGGCCGCGTTCGTGGACAGAATCGTCGGCGGCCTTGGCAAGTCAGTCGAGACGCTGTCTGAGACTCCGGTTGAAGTCACGGATTCTTCGCGGGAATTGCGCCAGGTCGAGAGACCGAATGTCGAGATCGTCGCCGAAGAAGCTGCGCCCACCGAGCCCGCACCTGTTCCTGCTGCAACGCAACTAACGATCGCCGAAAACACTGGAAGCGAACAACTGTCGATTCCCCGCCGCACGCATGGCGGCGCGTTGCCCCGCTAGGGCCCCCGACGAAAGGCCATAGCCTCGGACTATGGGAGGCGATTGACCCTCCGTTGGGCCGGGACTACGCTTCGTCTAGTGCTTTGTAGCAAAAGCAAAATCAGCACCTGGGACTTGGATGGGAGGTCCACGTGCGTGATGATGGCCTTGAGCGAGCCATTTACGCCGCTGGCGGCGTTGCTGGGCTTGCGCGCAAAATCGGCATCAGCCAACCCTCCGTTTCGAACTGGAACCAGGTGCCCGCACAACGGGTGATTGCGGTCGAAGCGGCTACCGGCGTATCGCGCAAAGACCTGCGGCCTGATCTGTACGGCGAGCCGCTTCTGTCCGAAGGGCTGATTGAACCCGTCGATGCGGCGCGTGCGCAGGAATATCTGCTGCTCGCGACCCTCTTGTCCGCAGCACCGTCAAGAAGGCTGCTCGATCAACTGGCCGCATTGACCGGTGATGCGACGCCACTCGGGCGCGCGCATGCTGAGCTGGCCGCGGCCGCCGCCAATGCAGACGCAGCAGAGGCCGAACGCGAATATTTCGATCTGTTCGTCGGTCTCGGCCGCGGCGAGCTCTTGCCCTATGCCTCCTACTATCTGACGGGATTTCTCAACGAGCGGCCGCTGTCGCGCCTGCGCGCCGATCTCGCCGCGTCCGGGATCGAGCGCGCCGCGAATAATTCGGAGCCGGAAGATCACGCCGCCATCCTGTGCGAGATCATGGCAGGTTTCGCGGGAGGCCGCTTCCCTGCGTCGTTCGAGGCGCAGCGCGCATTCTTTGACAAACACGTCGGGCCCTGGATAGGGCGGCTGTTCGCCGACATCGAGGGCGCGGAGAGTGCCGTCTTCTATCGTGCGGTCGGCGCGCTCGGTCGCGCCTTTATCGAGATCGAGACGGAGGCATTCACGTTCGCCAACTGACCTGCACCGGCGGGTCCAGGAGAGATGCGATGAGTGAAGACAGGAAAGCCACAGTCGGGCGCCGCGATTTCCTGCGCAAGGTCGGCGCCGGCACGGTGGGCGCCGGTGCGACGCTCGCGACACCGCTGGTCGGGTCTGCGCAGGCTGATAGCGAAACCAACGATGAGAAGCGCAAGGCGCGCTACAAGGAAACCGATCACGTCAAGGCCTTCTATCGCGTCAATCGTTATCCGGCTAAGGGAGGTTGACCGTGCTGATCAAGCGAGCAAACCACCGTTCCCTGCGCCATGGTTCCGTTGCCGAGTCCCTTGCGGGGCAGGCCGGCGGTCTCGACCGCCGCAGCTTCTTGCGCAAATCCGGTCTCGCCGGTGGCGCGCTTGCCGCGCTCGGCACGCTGCCGGTCGGCGGCGTGCGCAAGGCGGCGGCGGCGATGGCCGGTCCGCTCACCGCAGGTGCGAGCGTCCGCAAGAGCATCTGCACGCATTGCTCGGTTGGGTGCACGGTGACGGCCGAGGTCCTGAACGGGGTATGGATCGGCCAGGAACCGAGCTGGGATTCTCCGATCAATCGCGGCTCGCATTGTGCCAAGGGCGCATCCGTGCGCGAGCTCGTGCACAGCGAGCGACGGCTGCGCTATCCGATGAAGCTCGTCGGAGGGCAGTGGACCCGCGTGTCCTGGGATACCGCAATCAACGAGATCGGCGACAAACTTCAAACCGTACGTGAGAAGTCGGGCCCCGATTCCGTCTATTGGCTTGGCTCGGCCAAGATGACCAATGAAGGCGCCTACCTGTTCCGCAAGCTTGGCGCATTCTGGGGAACCAACAACACCGATCACCAGGCCCGCATCTGCCATTCGACCACCGTCACCGGCGTCGCCAACACCTGGGGCTACGGCGCGATGACCAACAGCTACAATGATATCCGCAATGCGAAGACGCAGGTCATCCTGGGCGGCAATCCGGCAGAGGCGCATCCGGTCTCGCTGCAGCACCTGCTCGAGGGCAAGGAACTGCAAAAGGCCAACTTCGTCGTCATCGATCCGCGCCTGACGCGCACCGCCGCGCACGCGACGGAGTACGTGCGGATGCGGCCGGGCACCGACATCCCCGTGCTTTACGGCATGATGTGGCACATCCTCCAGAACGGCTGGGAGGACAGGGAGTTCATCCGGCAGCGGGTCTACGGGTTCGACGATCTCCGCAAGGAAGTGGAAAAGTGGAATCCGGAAGAAGTCGAGCGCGTCACCGGCATTCCCGGCGAGCAGCTCAAGCGCGTCGCCAAGATGTTTGCCACCGAGAAGCCGGCCACGCTGATCTGGGCCATGGGCCAGACCCAGAAGACCGTCGGCACCGCCAACGTGCGTGCCAGTTGCATCCTGCTGCTGATGACCGGCAATGTCGGCGGCGCGGGCATGGGAGCCAACATCTTCCGCGGCCATGACAACGTGCAGGGCGCGACCGACGTCGGGCTCGATATCGTCACGCTGCCGTTCTACTACGGTCTCGCCGAGGGCGCCTGGAAGCATTGGTCGCGGGTTTGGGAGGTCGACTATGACTTCCTGAAGTCGCGGTTCGATTCCAAGCAGATCATGGAAACCCCCGGCATTCCGCTGACCCGCTGGTTCGAGGCGGTGACGCTGCCGAAGGATCAGGTCGCGCAGAAGGACAGCGTGAAGGCGGTGTTCGTGCAGGGACACGCCTCCAACAGCATCACCCGTATCCCTGAATCCCTCAATGGCCTGAAGGCGCTGGAGCTGCTCGTCATCGCCGATCCGCATCCGACGACCTGGGCCTCGCTCGCAGTCGAGGCGGGGCGCAAGGATGGCGTCTACATTCTCCCGGTCGCCACCCAATTCGAGTGCAAGGGCTCGCGGGTCGCCTCCAACCGCTCGCTGCAATGGGGCGAGCAGATCGTGAAGCCGGTGTTCGAGTCGAAGGATGATCTCGAAATCATCTACCGCCTGGCCAAGAAGTTCGGCTTCGCCGACCAAATGTTCAAGAAGATCAAGGTCGAGAACAATCTTCCTGAAGCGGAGGATGTGCTTCGCGAGATGAACCGCGGCAGCTGGTCGACCGGCTATTGCGGGCAATCGCCCGAGCGCCTCAAGGCGCACATGAAGAACCAGGCGAAGTTCGACATGCTGACCATGCGCGCGCCGAAGGACGATCCCGAGGTCGGCGGCGACTATTACGGCCTGCCCTGGCCATGCTGGGGATCACCGGAGGTCAAGCATCCCGGAACGCCGCTACTCTACAATACCAATCTGCATGTGATGGATGGCGGCGGCACGTTCCGGCCGCGGTTCGGCATCGAGCGCGAGGAGAAGCTGCCGGACGGCACGACGCGTAAGGTGAGCCTGCTCGCGGACGGCTCATACTCGCTGGGGTCGGGCATCCAGGACGGCTATCCGGAATTCACGCTCGCGAGCTTGAAGAAGCTCGGCTGGGACACCGAGCTCACCGAAGCGGAAATGGCCGTGATCAACAGGGTCAACCCCGCCACTCCGGACGCGGTGTCGTGGTCGCTCGACCTGTCGGGCGGCATCCAGCGCGTCGCACTGGCGCATGGCTGCGTTCCCTATGGCAACGGCAAGGCGCGCATGAATGCCTTCGGCTTGCCCGATCCCATCCCGGTTCACCGCGAGCCGATCTACACGCCGCGCGTCGATCTCGTCGCCAAATACCCGACGCTGCCCGACGCCAAGCAGTTCCGGATGCCCAATATCGGCTTCTCCGTGCAGAAGGCTGCGGTGGAGAAGGGAATTGCAAAACAGTTCCCGCTCATCCTGTCGTCCGGCCGGCTGGTCGAATATGAGGGCGGCGGCGAGGAGACCCGGACCAACCCGTGGCTCGCCGAATTGCAGCAGGACATGTTTATCGAGATCAATCCTGCCGACGCCGCCGAGCGCGGCGTCAAGGACGGCGGCTGGGTCTGGGTCACGGGTGCCGAGAACAATTCCCGGGCGAGGATGAAGGCGCTCGTCACCGAGCGCGTCGGCAAGGGGGTTGCCTGGATGCCCTTCCACTTCGGTGGCTGGCTTGCGGGCAAGGATCTCCGCGGCAACTACCCGAAGGGCACCGACCCGATCGTGCTCGGTGAAAGCGCCAACACGATCACCACCTACGGATACGATCCCGCGACGAATATGCAGGAGGCCAAGGTCACTCTCTGCCAGATCGCGGCGGCATAAGGAGCAACGACGATGGCACGTATGAAGTTTCTCTGCGACGCCGACCGTTGCATCGAGTGCAACGCCTGCGTCACGGCCTGCAAGAACGAGCACGAGGTCCCCTGGGGCATCAACCGCCGCAGGGTCGTCACCATCGCCGATGGCAAGCCGGGCGAACGATCGGTCTCGATGGCCTGCATGCACTGCACGGATGCGCCGTGCGCGGCGGTGTGCCCGGTGAACTGCTTCTATACCACCGCCGATGGCGTGGTCCTGCACTCCAAGGATCTCTGCATCGGCTGCGGCTACTGCTTCTACGCCTGTCCGTTTGGCGCGCCGCAATATCCGAAGGTCGGCAATTTCGGCTCGCGCGGAAAAATGGACAAATGTACCTATTGCGCCGGCGGCCCCGAGGCCGATGGCAGCAAGGAGGAGTACGAGAAATACGGTGCGAACCGCCTGGCCGAGGGCAAGCTGCCGCTGTGTGCCGAGATGTGCTCGACCAAGTCGCTGCTCGCCGGCGACGGCGAGATCATCGCCCAGATCTATAAGGAGCGTGTGCTGAAGCGTGGCTACGGCTCAGGAGCCTGGGGCTGGAAGACTGCATATCGCGAGACGATCGAGTCCTGAAGCAGGCCGCGGGCGACGCGGCACAAATGCCGGGGAGGAGTCCATGTCCTCATTTGCAAGGTTCATTCGACCAGCCATCGGCGCGTGGGCGTTGCTTTTGTTGATCATGGCGGCTCCGGCACCGTCGCTGGCCCAGCAGATCAATCCGACGGCGAGCTCGGTCAACGAGCGCCAGTTGCTGCAGGAGATGGACCGGATCCAGGGACGCGTCAGCATCCCCGACCAGCGCTCCAGCGTGCTGATGCAACCTGCTGGCCGCGAGTGGCGTGAATTCCGCAACGTCGTGCTGCGGTGGATCGGCGGCGTTGCCGTGCTCGGCATGCTGGCGGTGCTGGTGATCTTCTATTTGACACGCGGCATGATCCGCCTCGAAAGCGGACGATCCGGCCGCACCATCGTACGGTTTAACACCTTTGAGCGCGGCGTGCACTGGATGACCGCGACCTGCTTCGTGATCCTGGCGATCTCGGGACTGAACATCACGTTCGGGCGGCCGCTGCTGCTTCCGCTGATCGGATTTGACGCCTTCTCTGAATGGTCGCAATGGGCGAAATTCGCGCACAATTACCTGAGCTTTCCCTTCACGATTGGCGTCGTGCTGATCTTTCTGATGTGGATCGGCGGCAATTTCCCCGACAAGGTGGATCTGGAGTGGATCAAGCGCGGAGGCGGCCTGATCGGTCACGATCATCCGCCGGCTCGCCGCTTCAACGCGGGGCAAAAGGGGATCTACTGGATTGTTGTGATCGGCGGTGGCCTCGTCGCCGCGACCGGGTATCAGCTGATGTTCCCATTCTACGCGACGGGAATCGAGGGCATGCAGATTGCCCAGATCGTTCACTCCGTCGTGGCCGTGCTGTTTATCGCCGCGATGCTCGCTCACATCTACATCGGCACAATCGGGATGGAGGGGGCTTTCGAGGCGATGGGATCAGGTGAAGTGGATGTCAACTGGGCGCGCGAGCACCATAGCCTGTGGCTCGACCAGGAGTTGGCACGGAGCGGCCCGAACGATTCTCAGCCGCGGCCTCGCCAGGCTGCGTCCGCAGCCGAATAGAGCCGACGGAGCCTTGCTTAAAGACGCACGCCCGTCGTCGCAAACGCTTCTGCGACGGGTTGCTGTACGCTGTCGAGCACGGCAACTCCAGCCACCGTGATTACGATCGTCGCAACACAGGCAAGGATGAAAGCTTTCATCGCGATTCCTCCTCACGAGCGTTATACAGGACTTCTGGCCGCGAATAAACGCTGCGCTTAGGCAGGTCAACGCGGGCCGCAGCTAGATGTTGGATGCGAAGCCGGTGTTTCGGCTTTCCGCAGCTCGTTCCAGATCCCACGCCCGCTGCAGGCGCTCGGCGCTTGTCGACTTCAATATGCCGGCCCAGGCGTTACCGAGTGTCTTGATGCCTTCGTGCAGACTGGAAGCGTTCCCGACCGACCAGTCAGGCAAGCCCATGGGGACGCTGATCGACCAGGCCCAGCTGTCTCCGGACCGATGGACGTTGCCGATCACATGCCCCTCATAGATGACGACGTAGTGGTCCTTGACGTCCGGCCACCGAAGCTTCGCATTGAGGGAAATAGATTGTTTCATGAACAATGCTTGTGTCGTAGGGCTGGCGGGTAAATCACTTCGAATGCAATGCTCCGAACGCTCGCGATCGGCGCGTCCGGTCAACAAACTTCCAAAAGAGGCCCGGGCACCAGGCGAATGGCCTCGTGGCTGGCCGCTGGCCGAGGAGGGGAGTGCCGGGACTGACCGAGGTTTCCGAGCTTGATCCCGACCTATCGGTTTGACACTATGCCGACATATTCGGAGAAAGTCATGTACAAGTCATGTCTTGTTGCGATCGCAACTGCCGTCTGTTTGTATGCATTGCCCGCCAGCGCGCAGGTGAGGCCGTACCCTTTCGGCGATGAACCGTATCGCCTGAACTGGTATCCCGATCCCGAGATCGCGGCCGGCTGCTGGAAATGGAATTGGCAGCAATACCAGTGGGACAATTATTGTCCGGTCTACGTCCGTCCCAAGGCTTACATGTACCCGCGAGCGCGGGCAGTGGTCGTTCGCGCGAAGGGGTGACGGGCGGGGCCGATGCGCGGCGCCTTGCGGAGGCGCCGCTCGGTCCTGTCGATCAGTAGTTCTCGATCGTGCAGGCGATCTGGCTGTGCTTGCCGAAATTGAGCAAGGCATTGCCGCGGAAGCCGTCGACCCAGACGCCGGGACCGGCATAGCGATATCCGACTCCCATCGGGACCAGACGCACACGCACGCCGCCGGAGTGGCCCGTATGCAGCGATGCCGTCACAACCTCACCGGCAACGGACACCGCGATCGGGCACAGGGGGTATTGCCTGCCGTTTTCGCAGCTGAAGACGAGTTCCGAGCAGCTGCCGATCGCGCCCGGTGAAGCCCGCAGCGCCATGTCGGCGGCGGCGGCCGCGCCAGGATTGCCGGCCAAGCCGCCTCCCATGACAATGGCTGCCGCGAGACCCTTGGCCATCAAATTGCGCATCGTTGCCCCCAATGGATTCTTAAAATCACCGGCTAACAGAGCAAAAATCACCAACAGCGTCAAACCGCAGTGTCTCCCACGATGCCGTCGGGGCGTGCTTGGCGCTCATCTGTTGCTTTCCCGTGACAGGGTGCGGTGGTGCATCTTGGCCCGCAGCAGCGTGTCGGAGGGCAATTCGCCGAACTCGCTGCGGTAGTCACGCGCAAAGTGACCGAGATTGCCAAAGCCGCATTTCGCGCAGACCTTGGTGACGGTCGTCCGCGAACCGGCCTCTTCCAGCATGTCGTAGGCATGAACGAGGCGGATGCGCTTCAGAAAATCAGCAGCCGTAATCCCGCGCAAAGCAAAATGCTTCTGAACGGTGCGCAGGCTGACGCCGTGCTGGCGGGCGACGTCGGCGATGACCAGCGGCCTGTTCCAATGGGTTTGCAGGTGCTGGATGAAGCGAAGCATGTTCTCGGACGTCTCGTTGCGTCCTCGTCTTTCGGTGATATCGACGCTTATTCCGATCAAGTGCGTCACCTGCCCGCGGCTTTCGCTCACCGGGTTCACCGCCTGCTGGGTCCAGCGCACACGGCCATCGCCGTCGAGCTGCCGGCATGCGAGCATGCCTGCCGCCCCGCTGAGCCCGCGCCGCAGCAGGCCTCGCACCTGATCGAGATCGTCGGGATGGATCATCTTGGTCAGCGTTTCGATGGTGGCCTCGGGCGAGGCCGGCACCGGTCCAGCCAGCACGCTATATGCACCCGCTCCATCGGGCTGCTCGGGAACGCGCCAGCGCCAGATCGTGACGCCTGCCGGGGTGCAGGCGGCTTCGTCCGGTTTCGCAGGGGCTTCCTCGAGCAGACAACTGATCCACTCCACTGCACCGCATTCACCCCTGATGCCGGACTGCACAGTCCTCATGCGCACGAAACGACCGTCCTTCGTCAGGTACCTGGCATCGAAGCGGCATTGATCGGACATCCTGTTCAACAGGCTTCTCAGGCTCGCGAACCACACGTCGCGGTGTTCGGGATGTACGAGATTGTGCAGCGAAAGCTGAGGTAGTTCCTCCGCACCATAATTCAGAGTTTTTTGCACTGCGTCGTTTGCACATGCGATGCGGCCTGAATGAGGGTCGAACAGCAGGGCGCCGATCGAGATCCCATCCAGCAGCAATCTTGGCATTCCGTCGAGATTCTCCGGCTTGCTCATGTCGGCGCGCTGCTTCTCTTTGCGCGCCTGCCTGGCGCACGCTCTGCGTGAATCGCGATGCGGACGAGGGAATAAGTGCGTTTTTTTCGAGCCAGAATCACGGCGGTACCATAATGCGGTTTAACAGAAATTGGTATTGGGGTGCTGCAATGAGCCGCTCAGCGTTGAGCGAAGCGTGTCTTTTTGAGCGAACAAAATCGCGACGTCCGACTTTCAAACTATTGCCTCAACGCGAACGTGCACGATAGCCTTTGCCTAATAATTGGTTAAGGCGCTTTGCTGAGGGGCTGAGTGTTTTTTGAATCGAGACGTCCTGGAGGCCTGATTTGCAGGCCACCCGCTCCCGGGCGTCACTCGCATCCATCCATCACGTAGTCCCAACGGCGTGAAACGCCGCTGGCGCAATGGCGCGCCCGCTGGTCGATGACCGAACTGCCTTCTTTGCAATTGGAATGACTTTGGAACGTCGCTGTTGCGTCTGACGCGACCTTATTTTAGCGGAGTCTTTTGATATGCCCAGCAACAACCCCGGCAACAAGGCCATACTTTATTCCTACAATGTCGGCACTGTTCTGATCACCGTGTACAGCGACGGCACCGAAACAGTCTCCAACTACGATGCCGGCGTTACCACGAAGACCATCACGGGCAATCAAAGCCAGGCCATCGCAGACAACGACGACAAGGCCACGATCGTCTACGCGAACAATGCCGGAGACACGATCGACGGCAGCAAGGGCTCGGGCAACGACGCCTACTTCGGCGGCAACGGCAAGGATATTCTGTGGGCCGGTAGCGGAAACGTCTACCTGGACGGAAACAACGGTTCCGACATTCTGCACGGCGGCAAGGGCACAACGACGCTCGTCGGCGGCAACGGTGGCGACGTGCTGTACGGTGGAATCGATGGCAACAAGCTCGTCGGCACCGATATTTTCCTTTACCGCGGTGCGGTCGATTCTCCCTACGCAGCTGGTGGGCCCGCTCCGGTGAGTTCGCCGAATGGTTGGGACATCATCCAGAACTTCGAGCACGGCAAGGACAAGATCGATTTCACGGTGCTCGCGGACACCCAGGTTGGGGCCGGCGGGACGACACAGCTCACCGGATCTGGTCCGAATCATCTGGTCTGGCGAGGGGCGGTTCAGAGTGATGCGCAGTCGGGTGTGGCCAATTCCGCTCTCGCGCACAGCGTCTGGACCGACAAGGCAGACAGTAACGGCAACACGCATTTCCTCTATGTCGACACGACTGGCGACGGCAAAGCGGATATCAAGATCCAGATCGACAACGCTGCGCTGGGCGATGTGAATGGTGTCAGGGATAACTCTGCGCCGATCATCACGTCGGGGTCTTCCGGGTCCGAAAAGGAAAACACTGTTGCTGCGAACGTCGTGTATCAGACACTCGCCACAGATCCCGAGAATGATACGCTTCACTTTACATTGACCGGCGATGATGCCGCCCTTTTCGATATTTCCGCGACCGGCGCCGTGACCTTCAAGGCCTCGCCCAACTTCGAGGCCGCGGCCGACCAAAATCACGACAATGCCTACAAGATTACCGTTCACGCCAGCGACGGCTTCAAGGAAGCCACGACCGACGTGACAATCAACGTCACCGACGTGAACGAGCAGCCGGCCTCGCTCGGCGTCAGCAACCAGGCCTCGGTTGCGGAGAA
>NZ_FOQJ01000020.1:0-66945 GCF_900113725.1 Bradyrhizobium sp. cf659 | reverse complement strand
CTCTGTTGGAGCTCTTGCGAGACCGCTTCCCAAGGCTTGAGCATGTCTTTGCCGATCGGATTTATCGCGGCAAACAGCTCGTCAACGCACTCTCCGACTGCGGACCATGGACGATCGAGATCGTCGAGCGACCGCTCGGGGTCAAAGGCTTCCAGCTCCTGCCCAGGCGCTGGGTCGTCGAGCGTACCTTTGCATGGTTCGGCAGATGTCGTCGCCTCTCCAAAGACTTCGAAGGCTCCGCCGCCACCGAGCTAGCCTGGTTGCTCGCCGCCCATCTGAGGCTCCTAACTCGCCGCTTGGCCAGACCCTGAAAACGCCCACGCTTTTTGAGTCAGGCTCTCAGGATGACGGATCAAATAAAGGCGGGACCTTAAGGCCCGCCGCAAGCGCTCATCGCAGTGACGGCGTGGAGCATGACTGGTCCGTCAACTTCAGTCTCGTGCCCCGGACGCAGCGCAGCGCTCCTTGAGCGGTGCGCTGCAGAGCCGGGGCCCATGTTGCCGCATCATACAGTGTTGCCTTCTGGGTCCCGGCTCAGCGCAGCAGCGCAAGAGCGCTGCAGCGCGTCCGGGACACGAAGGACAAAATAAAAACGGGGCCGTGAGGCCCCGTCAAAGTCCTTCAGCGTATCCCGCGATCTTACTTGATCTTGGCTTCGCGGAATTCGACGTGCTTGCGCGCGACAGGGTCGTACTTCTTCTTGACCAGCTTGTCGGTCATGGTGCGCGAATTCTTCTTGGCGACGTAGTAGAAGCCGGTGTCGGCCGAGGACACGAGCTTGACCTTGATGGTGACCGCTTTGGCCATGTTCAGAACCTCAGAAATGAATGGAATCTGGAGCCGGCCAAACGGCCCGCGTTGGCCGGCAACCTAGCCAGAAACCGCCTGATGTCAAGGTTTCGAAGCGTTTTCCAGCGAAGTGGGCACCGGTTCGCGTCAAGAAAACGCGTCAAAAACAACAACCTAGAGCCACGCCAGGGGCTCTAGCGCGGAAAACCACTCAAATCGGGCCGATCAGGCCTCGAAGAACCGGTTTTTCGGCCGCGGCAGGCCCAGATTCTCCCTCAAAGTGGCCCCTTCATACTCTTTCCGGAAAATCCCGCGGCGCTGGAGTTCCGGGACCACCTTGTCGACGAAATCGTCGAGGCCGGCGGGCAGGAACGGGAACATGATGTTGAAGCCGTCCGAGCCACGCCCGACCAGCCATTCCTCCATCTGGTCGGCGATGGTCTTGGCGGTGCCGACGAAGGCGAGCCCGCCATAGCCGCCGACGCGCTGGGCGAGCTGGCGCACGGTGAGTTTTTCGCGCGCGGCGAGGTCGACCATGCGCTGGCGGCCGCTCTTGCTGGCGTTGGTCTCGGGGATTTCGGGGAGCGGCCCGTCCGGGTCGAAGCCGGAGGCATCGGTGCCGAGAATGACCGAGAGCGAGGCGATGGCGCTGTCGTAATGCACGCGGCTGTCGAGCAGCGCGCGCTTCTCCTTGGCCTCGTCGACGCTGTCCCCGACCACGACGAAGGCGCCGGGGAGGATTTTCAGGTGCTCGGGGTCGCGGCCGACCTTCGCCATGCGGCCCTTGATGTCGGCATAGAGCTTCTGCCCGTCGGCGAGACTGCCGCCGCCGGTGAACACGGCTTCCGCGGTCTCGGCCGCGAGCTGCCTGCCGTCTTCGGAGGCGCCGGCCTGCACGATCACCGGCCAGCCCTGCACCGGGCGGGCGATGTTGAGGGGCCCGCGCACCTTCAGATATTTGCCGTTGTGATCGAGCGTGTGCATCTTCGCGGGATCGAAGAACAGCCCGCTCTCGACATCGCGCACGAAGGCGTCGTCGGCGAAGGAATCCCAGAGGCCGGTGACGACGTCGTAGAATTCGCGGGCGCGCTTGTAGCGCTCGGCGTGCTCCATGTGGTCGTCGAGACCGAAATTCAGCGCCGCGTCCGGGTTCGAGGTGGTGACGATGTTCCACCCGGCACGCCCGCCGCTGAGATGGTCGAGCGAGGCGAAGCGGCGCGCGACGTGATAGGGCTCGTCGAACGTGGTCGAGCCCGTCGCGATCAGGCCGATCCGCTCGGTGACAGCGGAGAGCGCCGACAGCAGCGTGAACGGCTCGAACGACGTCACGGTGTGGCTGCGCTTGAGCGCGTTGACCGGCATGTTCAACACGGCGAGGTGATCGGCCATGAAGAAGGCGTCGAACTTGCCGGCCTCGAGCTTGCGGATCAGCGTCTTGATGTGACCGAAATTGAAATTGGCGTCCGGCCAGGCGCCGGGATAGCGCCAGGCGGCGGTGTGGATGCTGATCGGGCGCATGAACGCGCCAAGCTTGAGTTGCCGTTGTGCCATCGCGCGCCTTCAGTCCGTTCTGGGTGTCGTTCGGGAAGACATAGGGACGCGGAGGAACTCTGCCATTGGGAGAGGTGGGAAGAATCTTTTATTTTTCGCCGTCAGGTCAGCACAAACTCGTCATTCCGGGGCGCGCGCAGCGCGAGCTACGATGCGCAATTGCGCATCTGAGAATCCATCCCTCGGCAGTCTCTGCGGCCCGATGGATTCCGGGCTCGCCGCTACGCGGCGCCCCGGAATGACGGGGAGAGAGGGGCGCCTCTTCGAACCAATCCGCCGCTCGCTCCGACCAAGCCATGACCTCGTGAGGAGACCATCAATGGCAGGCGCGATGACAGTGGATGGCGGCATGGTCCGCATCGATCGTCCGATGCCCTGGATCGGCCGGCTGCTGTCGCTGCCGCTGCTGGCGGCGAGCAGCTATCTGCTCTGGAATGTCGCGCTCGGCCTGCGCCAGGATTTTTCCGGCTTCGGCCGGCTCGCCGATGACCTCGTGCCGGTGCTGGTATTCACGGGCCTCGGGCTGCTCGTCGGCATCCCCGGCCTGATCCTGCTCACCTTCCGCACTTTCGTCGTGCTCAACGAGACGCTGCGCCAGATCGTCATCACCAGCCAGTTCGGCCCGCTGAATATTCGCAAGCACCGCAATCTCGCCGACTATCATTTCATCAGCATCACCGACGATTACGACGCGGATCTGACGACCTATGACGTCAATCTCTGCGGCAGCAAGGGCACCGAGCCGATCAACCTGATGAGCTTCACCAGGCGCGAGGAGGCGGACATGCTCGCCAACGAACTCGAGCGGGCGCTCAAACTTCCGGCGCGCGACTATGTCGGCACCGAGCCGGACGCGGACTGAGAAGGAACTTCCTCGTCATTCCGGGGCGCGCCTCTTGGCGCGAGCCCGGAATCCATCTGGCCGCGGGGATTGTGGATGAATGGATTCTCAGATGCGCAATTGCGCATCGTAGTTCGCGCTTCGCGCGCCCCGGAATGACGGCCTAGCTCAAAATATCCTTCTGCATCTTGCCGCCGTAGAAATGGAAGAACGGTACAGGCGCGTCGTGGCGGAGCGGGCCGGTGGCAAGGCGCGTGTCGAGCTCGTTGAGCACGTTGCGCGTCATCGGATGCAGATCGGCGAGCGGCTTCGAGCCGAGCTCGACCCAGACCAGCTCGACAAGCTCGGCATCCGCATGGATCACGCCCTCGACGCGATGGGTGATCGCGGAGGCATCCGCGGTGAAGAAGCGCGTGTCGAACCGCTTGACGCGGCCGGGCGGGGTGATGGCGCGCGCGATCAGGAACAGGCTGGAGGGGTCGGGTAGCAGCCCCGCATCCGCGAATGGTTGCCACGGGCCTTCGAGCCTGGCCTTGCCCTCGGCCTTGCGCCCGAGGCAGAGGCCGGTCTCCTCGCAGGCCTCGCGGATCGCGGCGATCGCCAGCGACTTGGCCCGTGAGGCCGGCGTCTGCGGGCTGCCCTTGGCGAGATTGGCTTCGAGCTCGGAGGTGATGGGGGCAGCGCACGGAACGCGGTAATCGGCCTTGTCGACGCGGCCGCCGGGGAAGACGAATTTTCCGGGCATGAACACCACCTTGTCGTGGCGCTTGCCGACCAGGACTTTTGGAATGGCACCGCTGCGATCGACCAGGATCAGTGTCGCCGCATCCTTCGGGCGGAAATAGGGATGATGGTCGGCTTCCTTGCCCTCGTGGATCCTTGCCTTCTCAGCTGCCTGCAACGTGTCCGTCATGTCCTCACCCAAACCGTTTTTTGCTTATTGCTTACACCGGCGGAATACCATCCGGAGGGTTGTCGTCAAAGCCGTGCATGCGCAGAGCCCATTGCAATCCGACCACGGCGCCCTTGACCGGCTGGAGCAGCGCGAGCGAGGCGAAGAACGTGAAGGGCAGATAGGCTGCGAAGCTGAGCCAGACCGGCGTCGTGTAGTTGGTCTCGATCCAGAGGATGCCGGGCACAACGATGTGGCCGACGATGACGATGACGAGATAGGCGGGCAAATCGTCGGCGCGATGCGGCGTGAAGTCGAGGCCGCAGGTCGTGCAATTGTCTGATGTCTTCAGGAAGGCGCGGAACAGTTTTCCTTCGCCGCAGCGCGGGCAGCGGCCGCGAAAGCCGCGCTTCATCGCCGTCCAGACGTCGCGCTTCTCGACGAGGCCGGTCTCGCGCGTCCAGATTTTTGGGGCCGTGCTCATCGTCACCATGCCTTGCCCTTCTGACCCTTGCCCTTACTTTTTCCTTTGCCCGTCTTCCCCTTGCCGGACTTCGGCTTCGCTGGCTTGCGTTTTTTATCCGGACTGCGTCCGGGATGCGCCTTGAACGAGGGGCGGCGTTGCGGACCGGATGACCTGCGGCCGCGCGGCGCGGTCTCGCCGCTCGACGACAGCAATTCGAAGCGCAGCGCGCCTGCGACGGGGGCTGCTTCTATCAGACGGACGTCGACCACGTCACCCAGCTGATGCATGGTGCCGCTGCGCGTGCCGACCAGCGCATGGCGGCTCTCGTCATAGTTGAAATATTCCGTGCCAAGGGATCGGATCGGGATCAGTCCGTCGGCGCCGGTATCAGTGAGCTTGACGAACAGGCCGGCGCGCGTGACGCCGGAGACGCGGCCCTGGAAGCTGGCGCCGATGCGGTCGGCCAGATGATGGGCGATCAGCCGGTCCACGGTCTCGCGCTCCGCCTTCATGGCGCGCCGCTCGGTCACCGAGATGTGGGCGGCGACCTCGCCGAGGCTTTCCGGCGTCTCGCTGTCGGGCAGCGCGCCTTCGCCGAGGCCGAGCGCGCGGACCAGCGCGCGGTGCACGACGAGGTCGGCATAGCGGCGGATTGGCGAGGTGAAATGCGCATAGCGGCGCAGGTTGAGGCCGAAATGACCGTAATTCTCGGCGGAATATTCGGCCTGCGCCTGCGCGCGCAGCACGACTTCGCTCACCAGCGGAAAGTGGTCGTGGCCTTCGAGCTGCGCCAGCACGCGGTTGAACAGGGCGGGGCGCAGCGCGCCTGATTTGGCGAAGGGAACGTCGAGCGTCTCCAGAAACTCTGCGAGCGCGTGGACCTTCTCCAGCGTCGGCTCGTCATGCACGCGGTAGATCAGCGGCAGCGACTTCTTCTCCAGCATCTCGGCGGCCGCGACGTTGGCGAGGATCATGAACTCCTCGATCAGCTTGTGCGCGTCGAGACGCTCCGGAACGACGACGCGATCGACCGTGCCGTCGCTCTTGAGCAGGATCTTCCGCTCGGGCAGATCGAGGTTGAGCGGATCGCGCTCGTCGCGGGCGCGTTTGACGCAGGCATAGGCGGCGTAGAGCGGCCTCAGGATCGGATCGAGCAGGGGGCCGGTGGTGTCGTCAGGCCGGCCGTCGATCGCGGCCTGCGCCTGCGCGTAATTGAGCTTGGCCGCCGAGCGCATCAGGATGCGGTGGAAGGTGTGCGAGCGCTTGCGGCCATCAGGGCCGATCACCATCCGCACCGCGAGCGCGCCGCGCGGCTCGCCCGGCACCAGCGAGCAGAGATTGTTGGAGATGCGCTCCGGCAGCATCGGCACGACGCGGTCGGGGAAATAGACCGAGTTGCCGCGGTCGAGCGCGTCGCGGTCGAGCGCGGTGCCCGGCCGGACATAGAAGCTCACATCGGCGATGGCGACGTTGACGATGAAGCCGCCCTTGTTGTTGGGATCGTCATCGGCCTGCGCATGCACCGCGTCGTCGTGATCCTTCGCATCGGGCGGATCAATGGTGACGAGCGGAACGTCGCGCCAATCCTCGCGCCCTTTCAGGTTCGCGGGTTCTGCGGCTTCCGCCTCACGCTCTGCCGCGGGGCGGAATTGCAGGGGGATGTCGTGCGCGTAGATCGCGATCAGGCTGATCGCCTTCTCCGACTTGACCGAGCCGAGCTTCTCCTTGACGCGGCCGGAGGCGAGGCCAAAAGCGCGCGAGCGGATGATGTCGACGCTGACGAGGTCGCCGTCCTGCGCGCCTTGCGTGTCGGCCGCGGCGATGTTCAGCTCGCGATCGGCAGACTTCTTGTCGACGGGAACGAGCCGTCCGCCGCCTTCGGGCAGCTCGCGGAACACGCCGAGGATGCGGCTCTTGGCCTTGTCGAAGACCTTGATGATGTGGCCGCGATAGGCCGGGCCTTCGGTCTCGTCGAGGCGGTCGACGCGCAGCAGCGCGCGGTCGCCGACGCCGGCGGCCGTGCCGGGCTTCGGCCGGCGCGGCATGACGATGAGGATCTTTGGCGGTTCGCCGCTTTCGACCTCGTCCCATTCGGTGGGGGAGGCGATCAGTTCGCCATCGGCGTCGCGGCCGGTGATGTCGGCGACCAGCGTCGACGGCAGGCTGTCCGGCTCCGAGACCTTGTGGCGCTTCTTCTTGATGGTCCCGTCGTCGGCGAGCTCGCGCAGCATGCGCTTGAGCTCGACGCGATCGGCGTTCTTCAGGCCGAACTCGCGCGCAATTTCGCGGGTGCCGACGTTTCCCTGATTTGCCTTGATGAAGGCGACGATGGCTTGCCTGTCGGGAAAGCCACGGTCATTCTTGCGTTTCACTTAACCTCTAACTCTTGCCGGCACTCTTCTTGGCCGGAGTATTTGCAGGATTCTTGCTGGCGGCGGCCTTCGTCGGCGACGTCTTGGCAGTCGACGACACGGCGGCGCGCGCCTTGCTGGTGGATTCGGATTTGGCCGCAGCTTTCTTCGCGGCCGGTTTCTTGGGTTTTGGCGCGGTATCATCGCCGTCGGCGGCCTTCGCCGCAGCCTTCTTGGCCTTGGCCGGCTTCGCCGCCTTCTTCGCCTTGGTCTTGCCGCCGCCCTTGGCCGCGCGCTCGTCGATCAGCGCGATCGCCTGCGGTAGCGTGACGGTGTCCTTCTCGAACTCGGCCGGGATCGTCGCGTTGACGCCGCCCGCGGTGACATAGGCGCCGTAACGGCCGCTCTTCACGGTGACGGTGCCGAGCGTCGGATGATCGCCGATCGCCTTGCCGGGGTCGGCGCCGAAGCGGCGGCTCGGGCCCTTGGCGACCTTTTCCGCGATCAGCGTGACCGCGCGGTTGAGGCCGATGTCGAAGACTTCGTCGCCGGCCTCGAGGCTGGCATAGGTCTTCTCGTGCTTCACGAACGGCCCGAAGCGGCCGAGGCCGGCGGTAATCGGCTGACCGGTCTCGGGATGCTTGCCGATCTCGCGCGGCAGCGACAGCAGTTTGAGCGCAAGCTCGAGTTCGACATCGCCGGGCGAGGTGCCCTTCGGAATGCCCGCGCGCTTCGGCTTCTCGCCTTCCGCATAGTCCTTCTGTTCGCCGAGCTGGATATAGGGCCCGAAGCGGCCGGCCTTGACCCAGACGTCGAAGCCGGTGTCGGGATCCTGGCCGAGCGAACGGTCGGCGGTCGCCTCGCTGTCGGCGGCGAGCTGGCGGGTATAGCGGCACTCCGGATAGTTCGAGCAGCCGACGAAGGCGCCGAACTTGCCGGCCTTCAGATTCAGCCGGCCATTGCCGCAGCTCGGGCACTGCCTGATGTCGCCGCCGTCGGCGCGGGGCGGATAGATGTGCTGTCCGAGCATGTCGTCGAGCACGTCAAGCACCTGCGCCACGCGCAAATCCTTGATCTCGTCGACGGCGCCGATGAAGCCGCTCCAGAAATCCTTCAGCACCTGCTGCCAGGAGATCTCGTTGTTGGAGATGCGATCGAGCTGCTCTTCCAGATTGGCGGTGAAGTCGTATTCGACGTAGCGGCTGAAGAAGCTCTCGAGGAACGCGACCACGACGCGGCCCTTGTCCTCGCCGTGCAGGCGCTTCTTCTCAAGCTTGACGTAGCCGCGGTCCTTCAGGACCTGGAGGATCGAGGCATAGGTCGAGGGCCGGCCGATGCCGAGCTCTTCCATGCGCTTGACCAGCGAAGCTTCCGAGAAGCGCGGCGGCGGCTCGGTGAAATGCTGGGTGACGGCGAGTGACTGCCGCTTCAGGGCGTCGCCGGCGCTCATGGCGGGCAGGCGGCGGGAGTCCTCGTCCTCCTCGTCGTCGCGGCCTTCCTGATAGAGCGCGAGGAAGCCGTCGAACTTGACGACCTGGCCGGTGGCGCGCAGCTCCAGCGTACGGCCGCCCACCTTCGCGGTGATGTCGACGGTGGTGCGCTCGAGCTCGGCCGCTTCCATCTGGCTCGCGATGGTGCGCTTCCAGATCAGCTCGTAGAGCCGCGCCTGATCGGAATCGAGCTTGCGGCTCATGCTGTCCGGGCGGCGGGACATGTCGGTCGGGCGGATCGCTTCGTGCGCTTCCTGGGCGTTCTTGGCCTTGGCCTGGTACTGGCGCGGGACCTCCGGCACATAGGCGTTGCCGTAATCCTCGCCGATCACCTTGCGCGCCTGGGTGATCGCGGACGGATCGATCTGCACGCCGTCGGTACGCATATAAGTAATGAGTCCGGTGGTCTCGCCGCCGATGTCGATGCCTTCATAGAGGCGCTGGGCGATGCGCATCGTGTGCGCCGGCGCAAAGCCGTATTTGCGGCTGGCTTCCTGCTGCAGCGTGGACGTGGTGAAGGGCGCCTGCGGATTGCGCCGGGCGGGTTTTGCATCGACCGCGGTGACCGCGTAGGCGGCCGCTTCCAGCGCCTTCTTGAAGTCTTCGGCTTCCGCGCCGGTGCCGATGTCGAGACGCTGGATCTTCTTGCCGTCGGCGCCGACGAGGCGCGCCTCGAACGTATCGCCGCGCGGCGTCAGCAGCGTTGCGATCAGCGACCAATATTCGCGCGGCACGAACTTCTCGATCTCGAGCTCGCGGTCGCAGACGAGGCGCAGCGCCACCGACTGCACGCGGCCGGCCGAGCGGGCGCCCGGCAGCTTGCGCCACAGCACGGGGGAGAGGGTGAAGCCGACCAGATAGTCCAGCGCGCGGCGCGCCATATAGGCGTCGACCAGCGCGCCGTCGATCTGGCGCGGATGCTTCATCGCGTCCGTGACCGCCTGCTTGGTGATGGCGTTGAACACCACGCGCTCGATCTTCTGGTCCTTGAGCGCGCGCTTCTCCTTCAGCACCTCCAGCACGTGCCAGGAGATGGCCTCGCCCTCGCGATCAGGGTCGGTGGCGAGAATCAGGCGGTCGGCGTTCTTCAGAGACTTGGCGATATCGTTGAGCCGGCCGGCCGCTTTGGGGTCGACCTCCCAGATCATCTTGAAATTGGCGTCGGGATCGACGGAACCGTTCTTCGCCGGGAGGTCGCGGACATGGCCGAATGAGGCCAGAACCTCGTAGGACGAGCCCAAATATTTGTTGATCGTCTTGGCTTTCGCCGGCGACTCCACAATGACGATATTCATGTAGTTCCAGTAACTTACGGGGAAATTCTGGGCCGAATTCGACGAGATTCGGGTCGGCCGTTTCGAAGCGAACATGGGTGGTGGGACCGTCGCTGTCAAATCGAGGGGTGTAGAAAGCCGCCGCAATGGGAAAAGTTTCATATCGAGAAAGTTGCAAAATACCACCTTGGAGTTGCGATCGATGTGGGCGTAATGTCCCCGCGGGGCATGGATTCGGGGTGGGGTCTGGTGACTAAGCCAGGAAGGAAACGGGCGCGCGCCGCATCAGGCGCGCCGGGAGGCTCGCGCCACGAGGAACCGGGGGAGGGCGGCGCCGACGAGGCGGTGGCCTTCATCGCCGAGCAGGTGGCGGTGTTGCGCAAGCTCGCCGAGCGCCACAGGCTCGACGTGCTGCATTATCTCCTAGGGATGACGCAGCTCGAGGCCGACGAGCATCTGCGGCTGCGCACCAGGCGCAAGCTGTCGTGAGGTTCTCATGTCGTCCCGGCCTAGTGCGCAATTGCGCACGGGGGCCGGGACCCATACCGCGAGGTCTATCGATCTGAGCGGGGGGCCAATTCCGAACCACGAGTCTTCGCCTAACCTCTCCCTGTGGTTATGGGTCCCGGCCCCCGTGCGCAATTGCGCACTAGGCCGGGACGACCATGAGGAGAGATCGTGCGCGATGTCATCCTGTTGCGCGCCGCCGCGGCGCCGGCCGTGGCTTCAGCGTCGTGTCCGCGGAGCTGAGCAGCCGGCCGTCCTCCGCGCGCAGCTCGAGCTTGCGCACCGGGCGGCCTTTCTCGCGATCGACCAGGATGGTGGCGATCTGCTCGGGGTGGTCGTCGAACGCCTCGCTCCATTGCCGGAGCGCGACCAGGATCGGGAAGGTGCCGCGGCCCTTCGGCGTCAGCACATATTCAGAATAGGCGCTGCCGTCGGAGGCGGGGGCGGTTTCCAGAATGCCGTGATCGACCAGCGCGCGCAGCCGCGCGGCCAGGATGTTCTTCGCCATGCCGAGCTTGCTCTGAAACTCGCCGAAGCGGCGCAGGCCGAACAGCGCCTCGCGGATGATCAGGAGCGACCACCAGTCGCCGATCGCCTCCAGCGCGCGCGCGATCGGGCAGGTATCGCCCTCGAAGCTGGTTCGTTTCACCATCGTCTCGATCCCACAACAGTCGCCGGGTCCCGGCGCAGATCACGCGCTTGTGTGGTTGCATCATAAAACCGAATGCCCTAGATGGCAACGTAGTTTCATTATGCAACCACTGGAGGCGAGCGTGAGACTGAAGAACAAGACGGCATTGATTACGGGCGGCAACAGCGGCATCGGGCTTGCGACGGCAAAGCTGTTCGTGGCCGAGGGCGCGAAAGTGGTGATCACCGGGCGCAACAAGGAGACGCTGGCGGCCGCCGCGAAGGAGCTCGGTCCGAACGCACTCGCGGTTGCCGCTGATGCCACCGACATCGCCGCCACTGAAGCTGCGATCAGGCAGGGCGCCGAGAAGTTCGGCAAGTTCGACATCGTGTTCGCCAATGCCGGCATTCCCGGCAGCACGCCGCTCGGTGCGGCGACGCTGGAGGTCTTTGAGAAGGTGATCAGCACGAACCTCACCGGCGTGTTCTTCACGGTTCAGTCCGCGCTGCCTTATCTCAACGACAACGCCTCGATCATCCTCAACGGCTCGGTGATCTCGGTGCTCGGCATTCCCGGCTACTCGGCGTACGGCGCAGCGAAGGCCGGCGTGCGGGCGATGGCGCGGATCATGGCCTCGGAGCTGTCGCCGCGCGGCATCCGCGTCAACGTCGTTGCGCCGGGCGCGATCCGCACGCCGATCTGGGGCGCTGCGATCGCAACGCCCGAAGCCGAGAAGGCGTTCGAGAAGCGGATCGCGCTGTCGACGCCGCTCGGCCGCATCGGCGAACCCGATCACATTTCCAAGACGGTGCTGTTCCTCGCCTCCGATGATTCCGCGCATGTGCAGGGCCAGGAGATCTTCGTCGACGGCGGCGCGGTGGCCTCGCCGAGCGGCGCGCCGATCTATCACGGCTGATCAAATCAAGTGCAAATTGAATCGGTCGGTGCGACCACATCGGTTGCGCCGGCCGGATCCCTGGTCTTGAAGGATGTATTTTCTGAACCTTGCGTGATGTGGTTGAACCTTGGCGCAAGCTGCCAAGACCCTTTTACGGGCAGGGGTCACAAGACTCATTTTCAGGGAGCCCGTGATGCCAAAGGCAGCTCGCATTTTTTCGTCGATTTCAGCACCGCGTATTTTCACCGAACGTTCCGCCATTCCCGCCAGACGCTCCGACAAATCGGAGCTCATCGGGGTGGCCCTTTTCGCCGGCATCGGCCTGTTCATTTCGCTCGTGGCCGTCATCCTGGGCATTCAGGGCGCCTGGTTTTAGCCAGTGCGATCTGGCAGCCGCCGCCGGAATCCGGCAGCGGCTGTTGCGATCGGCGTGAGCCTCACGCCGCCTGAAGGCTGGTGGCTGCCTGAAGTGCGCCGGCCAGCGCTTTCTCACGGTGCTCCGGGCCGACCTGGATGCCGTCGGCGATGATGAATTCGGGGTTCTGGATTCCCATGAAGCCGAACACGCCGCGCAGATAGGTTTCGAGATGCTCCAGCGCCGCCGCGGGCGAGCCGGCGCCGTAATAGCCGCCGCGCGAGATCGCAACGATCACCCGCTTGCCGCCGGCAAGGCCCTGCGGCCCGTTCGCGTCATATTTGAAGGTCTTTCCCGCCACCAAGACGCGGTCGATCCAGGCCTTGAGCTGGCTCGGAATGGTGAAATTGTACATGGGCGCGCCGATCACGACGATGTCGGCGGTCAGGAATTCGTCCAGCGCGGCTGCGCTCGCGGCAAGGTCCGGTCCGAGCTCCGCCGGCGCAGGGGCGCCTTGCGCGGCCGCCAGATGCGAGCCGGAGAGGTGGGCGAGCGGGGTCTGGGTCAGGTCGCGATAGACGATGTCCAGCGAGGGCGTCGCCTGCCTGAGACGGTCGACGATGGCGGCGGAGACCTGCCGGCTGACGGAGTGGGGGCCGAGCACGCTGGAGTCGATATGGAGGAGTTTCATTGAGGTCACCCATGGTATATGTTTGTAACCAGGACTACATGAGTGACTGCCGAAATCCCCGCAAGAACGCACTTTTTTGAGCCATGGGCACATCCCTGAAACCTGCGCACATCGATCTGCCTGCTTCGCCAAGGTCGGATCAAAGGCCCGATCCCAACCATGCGGACTGCCGCGGGGTTGCCTCCGTGCTGTCCCGCGTCGGCGACAAATGGAGCGTGTTCGTCATCATGATGCTCGGCGACGGACCGAAGCGCTTCAACGAGCTCAAGCGCATGATCAACGGCATCTCGCAGCGGATGCTGACCCTCACGTTGCGCGGGCTGGAGCGCGACGGCCTCGTCACGCGCACGATCTTCCCGACCATTCCGCCACGCGTGGACTATGAGCTGACCGATCTCGGCCGCGGCCTGTCGCGGCCCGTGGAGGCGCTCGGCAAGTGGGCGATGGAGCATCTGGCGCAGATCGAGGCTGCACGGACGAAGTTCGACAAGCGCGGCGACGGCTAAAGCGTTGGGGTCAGTCGGCCGTCAGTGGGCGTCACCTCTCCCCAGCGGGGAGAGGTCGGATTGCGCCCGGCGATGCGAAGCATCGTCCGAAGCAATCCGGGTGAGGGGCCGCAGCATTCGGTGAGACCGTAAACCCTCACCCGGATCGCATCTTTCGATGCGCTCCGACCTCTCCCTGCGGGAGAGGCGATCCGAGTTATGGGCGCGTACCAACTCAGCCCACACCCATCTCGTTCTATAGCAGCGACACCAATCCGCCGCCGTGGCGTTCGAGCCGGCCGGCCAGCTCCAGCTCCAAGAGCACGGTGCGCACGATCGCCGGCGAGGCGCCGGACATCCGCACGAGATCGTCGAGGCCGATCGGCACGGGGCCGAGCAGGCCGATGATCTGGTCGCGGTCGTGCGTCTGCGGATCGCTTTCGAACGGCTCGCTGTCGGGCTCGCGCGCCCGATGCATCAGCGGCCGCTCCATGATCGGTGCGACCGCGTTGATGATGTCGGCCGCTTCGGTGACGAGCGTTGCGCCCTGCTTGATCAGATCGTTGGTGCCGGCGGCGCGCGGATCGAGCGGCGAGCCCGGCACCGCGAACACCTCGCGGCCCTGTTCGGCCGCCATGCGCGCGGTGATCAGCGAGCCCGAGCGGTGCGCCGCCTCCACCACGACCACGCCGAGCGAAGCGCCCGAGATCAACCGGTTGCGGCGGGGGAAGTCGCGGGCGCGCGGCTCGTGGCCGAGCGGCATCTCGGAGATCGCCGCGCCATTGTGGTCGAGGATCGCTGCGAGCAGATCGCCGTGTTCGGGCGGATAGATGCAGTCATGGCCGCCGGCGAGCACCGCGATCGTGCCGCTCTCGACGCTCATGCGATGCGCGGCCTGGTCGACGCCGCGGGCGAGGCCCGAGATGATAATGAAGCCGGCCTCGCCAAGCTCACGCGCGAGCTGACCAGCAAATTTCAGCCCGGCGCCGGAGGCGTTGCGCGAGCCGACGATGGCGATCATCGGCCGCATCAAGGTCGCGACATCGCCGCGCACGGCGAGCAGCGGCGGCGCGTCATCGAGCGTCGCCAGCCGCGCCGGATAGCCGTCCTCGCCGGGCGCGAGCCAGGCGATGCCGAATTTGCGGCTGGCAGCCAATTCGGCCTTGGCCTCGTCCGCGCTACAGATCCGTCCCGACCGCGCCGCGCCACCGCGGCGCGCGCGGTGCCGAAATGATCGACCAGCGAGCGGAAGGTGCGCGGCCCGACATTGTCGGAACGGATCAGCCGCAGGCGGTCGATCCGCTCGGCTTCGGTCAGCTCCACACTGGGATTGATGGCGTCCACGGCGTCTCCTTGTAGCCGCAGAATGGAACAACCTGAAGGCGTGGGCAACAGCGGCGTGCGCAGAGGTCACGGTCAAACGCACGACCGGAAGACCCGCCGCAGTCGGCGGGTCTTCCGCAAGCTTGTCCGCTCAGCGAGCGTGCGCGGCTTGAGTAACGCCGACGCCGCCCCGCGAGACGCGAGCGTCAAGGCTGAGCGCACCGGCGCCGAAGGCAAAGATCTGAAGCAGGCCGCCTGCCATCATCACGTTCTTGAGGAAATGGATCATCTGATTCTGGTCGGCAAAGTTGTTGTGGAACGAGGCTGCTGCGGCCAGCGAGAATATGGCGAGTGCCAGCGCGACCGAGCGGGCTTGATAGCCGGCGATGAGCAAGAGACCGCCGCCGAGTTCGACGAGCACTGCGATCACATAAGCCACCGGCGGCACCGGTAGTCCTGCAGAGGCGATGTAAGCGGTCGTCGCACCATAAGCGGCGAGCTTGCTGAAGCCACTCATTGCGAACGGGAGGCCAATCAGCAGCCGGCCAACGAGGGAAGCATAACGGGTCGTATCCATGATAGTCGCTCCTGTGCTTGTTTGGGGTCCGGCGGCGGTGGCGCGAAGAAGGTGCGCGCCGAGGGCCCTGCGTTGTGTCCTCAACCTGGCCCGATCGAATTGCGACCGAAATAGAAATGATTGAAAGGTACTGTTTCCATTTTTGATCTTGGCGGCGGCGGCGCCGCGGAGGCGAATGCGCGGGGCGAGCCGTTGGCTTCGGTTGACCGCACGCATGGATCGGTCGCCTCCCGTGCGCTTGCGCGACCTCGTCGCGATGCTAAAAGCGATTCCAATAAGAAGGGTTTTGCCATGATCTCACTTGCCGACCTCCAGCGCCGCATCGATGGCGGAGAGCTTTCGCCCGATGCCGCCATCGCGCAGTCGCACGCGGCGATCGAGGCGCGGGAGAAGGAGGTCCATGCCTTCGTCCGCCACGACAAATCGGCAAGAGCGCAAGCCTCCGGCCCGTTGCGCGGCATCGCCGTCGGGATCAAGGACATCATCGACACCGCCAATATGCCGACCGAGATGGGCTCGCAGATCTATCGCGGCTGGCAGCCGCGCTCGGACGCGCCGGTCGTGATGATGCTGAAGCGGGCAGGGGCCACCATCATCGGCAAGACCACCACCACGGCGTTCGCCTCGCGCGATCCTACGGCGACGCTCAATCCGCACAATACCGGCCATTCGCCGGGCGGCTCGTCCTCGGGCTCGGCGGCGGCGGTCGGTGCCGGCATGATCCCGCTGGCGCTGGGCACCCAGACCGGCGGCTCGGTGATCCGGCCCGCCGCCTATTGCGGGACGGCCGCGATCAAGCCGTCGTTCCGGATGCTGCCGACCGTCGGCGTGAAGTGCTATTCGTGGGCGCTCGACACGGTCGGCCTGTTCGGCGCGCGCGCGGAGGATCTCGCGCGCGGACTGCTGGCGATGACCGGTCGCAGCGAATTCTCCGGCATCGTCCCGGCCAAGGCGCCGCGGATCGGCGTGGTCAGGCAGGAGTTCGCCGGCGCTGTCGAGCCGGCGGCCGAGCAGGGGCTGCAAGCCGCGATCAAGGTGGCCGAGCGGGCCGGGGCCAGTGTGCAGACCATCGATCTGCCGGAGTCGGTGCGGGAGGCCTGGCGCATCCATCCCATCATTCAGGATTTCGAGGCACATCGCGCGCTCGCCTGGGAGTTTTCCGAGCATCACGACGAGATCGCGCCGATGCTGCGCGCCAGTCTCGATGCGACGGTCGGGCTGACGCCGAAGGAATATGACGAGGCGCGCCGGACCGGTCGCCGCGGCCGCCGCGAGCTCGGCGAAGTGTTCGAGGGCGTCGACGTGCTCTTGACCTATTCGGCGCCGGGCACGGCGCCGGCCAAGGAACTCGCGAGCACCGGCGACCCCCGCTACAACCGGCTCTGGACGCTGATGGGCAATCCTTGCGTCAACGTGCCGGTGCTGAAGGTCAATGGCCTGCCGATCGGCGTGCAGGTGATCGCGCGCTTCGGCAACGACGCGCATGCGCTTGCGACGGCGTGGTTCCTGGAGGATGCGCTGGCGAAATCAGGCTAGCGCGGGTTCTGCGGAGGCGGGGCGCTGATCGGATGCAGGCGGAGCTGCACTGATCGTTGCGCCTTGCCCGAGCCAGCGCCCGGCGGCTTCGCGACCGCTCCGGTGCAACAGGCGGATGAAACCGCGGCCGAGATCGGCCGAGCTGCGCTGCGCCAGGCCTTCAATCGAGTCTTCCGCCGCGATCGTGGAGAGCCGCAGCGAACATCCGGCGTGCGATTGCGCCCATGCGATCGCCGCGACCTCGGCATTGAGCGCGGCGTTTGCGGTGATCTGGTCGAGCCGGCGGTCGATGGCGGCGAGCGTGATCGGCACGTAGCTGTCGCGGGACGGGGTAAGCTGGACCAGCAGCATGTCGGTCGCCGCCGTCTCCTGCGCCAGCTTCAGCAGTGGCGGATTGCCGCCGAAGCCGCCGTCCCAATAGGCCTCGCCGTCGATCTCGACGGCGCAGTGGACCAGGGGCGGGCAGGTCGAGGCCAGCGCGACGTCGGTCGTGATGGCGTCATTGCGAAAGATCTGCTGCTGCCCGTCGCGGATCCGAGTCGCCGCGATCAGGAGCTTGGGCGATCTCGCCGCGCGCAGCGCCGCGAAATTGATGTCGCGCGACAGCGCCTGCCGCAGCGGATCGAGATCGAACGGATCGAACTGGCCGGAGCGCAGCGTCGGCCCGAACGCGACCGAGCTTCCCGCCGGCGAAAAGCCGCCGACCAGCATCAGCGAGCGGAACGAGGCCTCATGCATCAGGCGGACCCAGAACCGGTTCAGCCGCGAGCGCGCAGCCTCACGGCCGCCCTCGGCGAGGCCGCAAGCGAGCAGCAGCGCATTGACGGCGCCGGCGCTGGCGCCGCTGATCGAGTCGATCTCGATATCGGGCTCTTCCAAGAGCCGCTCCAGCACGCCCCAGGTGAAGGCGGCAAAGGTGCCGCCGCCCTGAAGCGCCAGCGAGAGTTTTCGCGGTGGCCATTGTCTTGAAGGGACCTGATCGCGCGCGACCGGCGCTGCGACGGTCGCGAGTTCGATACGCTGCGGCGTTTGCGCGACGGGAGCGGGCGGCGGCGCTGGCGATCGGACGGCGGCGGGCTCTGGAGCCGGCGGCGGCGAGGGCGCATCGGACCAGATGTCCGTCATGGACAGCAGGCGGCTCGCCGCGGTGCGCGTCGCACCTTGCGAACCGCCGTCGATATGCGCGCCGACAATCTTCTCGCTCATTCTGAGCTACCGCGTAACGCCATGTCCGCAGTCAGGATGACAGGCATGGAACTCGTTCGCCACTCTGGCCACGATTGGCTTTCGAGTTGCGAACAGGATTTGGCATATAATGCGGAAGGGGCGCGGCGGTATTCGTACTTTTTCCCGGCGTTACGCCTTCTCGCCGATCCGGCTTTCCTTGCCCGATTGCAGCCGCTTGATGTTCTCGCGATGCGCGTAGAACAGCAGCAGCGTCAGCACGGCGAACAGCGCAGACAATGCGAGGTGGCCAAACCACCACAGGAAAATTGGCGTGATGAAGGACGCCACCAGCGCCGAGAGCGAGGAATAGCGGGTGGTGAAGGCGGTAGCTAACCAAAGCAGGCAGAACACCAATGCGGCCGGCCAGAACAGGCCGAGCAGGATGCCGATATAGACCGCGACGCCCTTTCCGCCGCGGAACTTGAGCCAGACCGGGAAGAGATGGCCGAGGAAGGCGCCGAGGCCTGCCACCATCGCGGCATTGGGGCCGGCGATGTAGCCGGCGATCACGACCGCCACCGTGCCCTTGAGCGCATCGAGCAAGAGGGTGCCCGCAGCAAGGCTCTTGCGTCCCGTGCGCAGCACATTGGTGGCGCCGATGCTGCCGGAGCCAATCGAGCGGATATCTTGCGTGCCGGCGAGCCTGGTCAGGACCAGCCCGAACGGAATCGAGCCGAGGAGGTAGCCAATGACGAGCGCTACCGGCAAAAAAGCTTCAAGACCCATGGCTGCAAATCCCTTGGCCGCATCTCCATGCTGAACTGCGACGCCACGCATGATTCCGTCCCGATCCGCTGTTGCGGTGCAGGGCGACAGCCAAAACCGTCACCCTAGACATGCTCGTAGACCGTCCGTCCGCCGACAATGGTGCGCACCACGCGGCCTGTAAAGCGGGCCTCGTCGAACGGGGTGTTCTTGCAGGGCGATTTGAGCTCGGCAGGATCGACCACCCAGGGGACGTCGGGGTCGATCACGATCACATCCGCCGGGCTGCCTGTGCGCAGGGTTCCGCCTGGCAGCCCCAGAATCTCGGCCGGCCGGGTCGACATCGCCCGGATCAGCGTCTTCAGGTCCAGCTCGCCATTGTGCATCAGCCGCAGGCCGGCGGGCAGCATGGTCTCAAGGCCGACGGCGCCGGGAGCTGCTTCCGCGAACGGCAGGCGCTTGACCTCGACGTCCTGCGGATTGTGATCGGACATGATGACGTCGATGAGGCCGGAGGCGACGGCTGCGACCAGCGCGCGGCGGTCGTCCTCGGTGCGCAGCGGCGGCGACAGCTTCAGGAACGAGCGGTAGGGCCCGATATCGTTCTCGTTCAGCGCAAGATGGTTGATCGAGGCCGAGGCCGTCACGGCAAGGCCGCCGTCGCGAGCGCGCTTCAGGACCTCGAGCGAGTCGACGCAGGTCAGCGAGGCGGCGTGATAGCGCCCGCCGGTCAGCGCGACGAGGCGCATGTCGCGTTCCAGCATCACGGCTTCCGCTGCGTTCGGAATGCCCATCAGGCCGAGCCGCGAGGCGAACTCGCCCTCGTTCATCACACCTTCGCCGACGAGATCGGGATCTTCGGTGTGATGCACGATCAGCGCGTCGAAATCGCGCGCGTAGGTCAGGGCCCGGCGCATCACCTGGGCGTTGGTGACGCTTCTGTCGCCGTCGCTGAAGGCGATGGCGCCAGCGGCCTTGAGCAGGCCGAACTCGGTCATCTCCTCGCCGCGCATTCCCTTCGTCAGCGCCGCCATCGGCAGAATGTTGACGATTGCGGTGTCGCGGGCGCGGCGCATCACGAAGTCGACGGTCGCGGAATTGTCGATGACAGGCTCGGTCTCGGGCTGGCAGATGATGGTGGTGACGCCGCCGGTCGCCGCCGCCTGGCTCGCCGAAGCAAATGTCTCGCGATGGCTGAAGCCGGGCTCGCCGACGAAGGCGCGCATGTCGATCAGGCCGGGGGCCACGATCTTGCCGGCGCAGTTGACGACGTCGGTGCCCTCGGGGACGCCGGCGGCGCCGATGCCGCGGCGGGTCTCGCGGATGATGCCGTCGGCAATCAGGACATCGCCGGGGCCGTCGAAATCCCTGGAGGGATCGACGACGCGGGCGTTGGCGAGCAGGATGGGACGGCGGTCAGTCAGCATGAGCATCACGCGTTCGGCAAATTGCGGGCGAGCGCTTCGAGCACGGCCATGCGCACCGCCACGCCCATCTCGACCTGTTCGCGGATCAGCGATTGCGCGCCGTCGGCGACCGCGGTGTCGATCTCGACGCCGCGGTTCATCGGGCCGGGATGCATGACAATAGCGTCCGGCTTGGCATAAGCGAGCTTCTTCTGGTCCAGCCCGAAATAGTTGAAATATTCGGAGGTCGACGGCACGAAGGAGCCGTTCATGCGCTCGCGCTGGAGCCGCAGCATCATGACGATGTCGGCGCCGTTGAGCCCCTCGCGCATGTCGCGCGCAACCTCGACGCCCATCCGCTCGATGCCGGGCGGCAGCAGCGTGGAGGGGCCGACGACGCGGACGCGGGCGCCCATGGTGTTGAGCAGGATGATGTTGGAGCGGGCCACACGCGAATGCAGCACGTCGCCGCAGATCGCGACCACCAGGCCCTCGATCCGGCCCTTGTTGCGGCGGATGGTCAGGGCGTCGAGCAGCGCCTGGGTCGGATGCTCGTGCGCGCCGTCGCCAGCATTGATCACGGAACCGTCAACCTTGCGGGCCAGCAGTTCCACCGCGCCCGAGGCGTGATGCCGGACCACCAGGATATCCGGGTGCATGGCGTTGAGCGTCATCGCGGTGTCGACCAGCGTCTCACCCTTCTTGATGGACGAGGAAGACACCGACATGTTCATGACGTCGGCGCCGAGCCGTTTGCCGGCGAGCTCGAACGAGGATTGGGTCCGGGTGGAAGCCTCGAAGAAGAGGTTCACCTGCGTCCGTCCACGCAGGACGGTGCGCTTCTTGTCAACCTGGCGGTTGAGCTCGACATATTCTTCGGACAGGTCGAGCAGGCCGGTGATGTCGGCCACGGAAAGGCCCTCGATGCCCAGCAAATGCCGGTGGCCGAGGACGAAGGTCGATTTCGATGTCATTAAAACGAGAGCTATAGGCGGGGATGGCTGGGGGGGCAAGGGCCAATGCCGGGGCGGGGAGTTATCCCCTGATCTGTCGGTGCAGGCTCATCCTCTCCGTCATGCCCGGGCTTGTCCCGGGCATCCACGTTCTTCTATCGCATTTGACGCAAATGGGCGTGGATGGCCGGGACATAGGCGAGCGGAAGCGACGCCGTCCTTCAGACGGCTATGCCCGGCCATGACGATGTGGAGGCTTCCGTTGAAGACAACTCTGACAGCGCTCTTGGTCGTCGCATTTGTTGGCGATGCCCACGCCCAATCGCTCCCCGGCGGCTTCGCCTATCTGCGCGACATCGATCCAACCATCATCCAGGACATCCGCTACGCCACATCCAACAATTTCGTCGGCCGTCCGCTCGCCGGCTACGGCGCCGGCGAGTGCGTGGTGAAGCGCGAGGTCGGGCTGCGGTTGAAGTCGGTCCAGCAGGACCTCGCCGCGCAAAACCTGTCGCTCAAGATGTTCGACTGCTACCGGCCGGCGCGGGCCTCGCTCGACATGGTCGCATGGTCGCAGAACGGCCGTGAGACGGCCGCCGAGCGGCGCTACAATCCCAGGATACCCAAGACCGAGCTGTTTCGCCTCGGCTATATCGCAAGCCGCTCGCAGCATTCGACGGGCGCGGCGCTCGATCTCACCTTGGTCGATCTCAAAGCCGATAATTCCGGCAAGTATGATCCGTCGAAAACCTATGCCGACTGCACGGCGCCGGTCGAGGCGCGGCCGCCGGAGGGCAGCGTGGACATGGGCACTGGCTACGACTGTACGGACACGAAGGGCCATACCGCAGCACCGTCGATCACACCGGACCAGCGCGCCTGGCGCAAGCGGCTGCTGGCCGCGATGGCGAAGCAAGGCTTTGTGAACTATTCGAAGGAGTGGTGGCATTTTTCCCTGCCGGGGGCAGGCGGTGCGGCCTATGATTTCCCGATCCAGCCGCGAACGAGGTAGAGTTCAATTGAGCCGGAAGCAGCCGCGAGTCGGATCACCTCTCCCAAGGGGAGAGGTCGGCGCGAAGCGCCGGGTGAGGGGATCTGGTCCCTCGGTCGAGCGTAACCCCTCACCCGCGCCTCCGGCGCGACCTCTCCCGTCGGGAGAGGTGGTAGCGCCCGTGCTGAGATAGGCTTGATCGGAAGCGCACATGACCCAGCCCAGCTTCGCAACTCACGAGGTTTTCAACCAATCGCCGCCGTTCGAGGATGTCGATCTGTTCGCCGTGGACCGGCCGCTGGTCGAGGCGGTCAAGGCCAATGGCGGCGCTACGACGGAGCGGGAGCTGTCCGAGTTCGGCAAGCACTGGGGCTCGGCCGCGATGGCCGATCGCGGGCGCGCGGCGAACGAGAACACGCCCAAACTGCGCAGCTTCGACGCCAAGGGCAATCGCCGCGACCAGGTCGAGTTTCATCCCGCCTATCACGAGCTGATGGCGCATAGCGCGCATGCGGGCGTGCACAATTCGACCTGGACGGCGGAGGGGAAGCCTGCGGGCGATGCCGCCGAGGTCATTCGCGCGGCAAAGTTCTACATCGCTTCGCAGGTCGAGACCGGGCATCTCTGTCCCATCACGATGACGCGCGCCTCCGTCGCCGCGCTGGCGATGCAGCCGGATCTGCTGGCGCGCGTGATGCCGGTGCTGTCGACCAGGAGCTACGATCCGACATTCGCGCCGTGGTGGGACAAGCGCGGCATGACGCTCGGCATGGGCATGACCGAGAAGCAGGGCGGCACCGACGTGCGCGCCAACATGACGCGCGCGGTGCGTGACGGCGACGCCTATCGCATCACCGGCCACAAATGGTTCATGTCGGCGCCGATGTGCGACGCGTTCCTGGTGCTGGCGCAGGCCGACGAGGGGCTGACCTGCTTCTTCATGCCGCGCTTTGCGCCCGACGGGTCGGTCAACGCGATCCAGTTCCAGCGCTTGAAGGACAAGCTCGGCAACCGTTCCAATGCGTCCTCCGAGGTCGAGTTCGTCGGCGCTTATGCGCAAGCGGTCGGCGAGGCGGGCAAGGGCATCCGCACCATCATCCAGATGGTGCAGCTGACGCGGCAGGATTGCGCGATTGCCTCCACCGGCCTGGTGCGCTCGGGGCTCGCGCATGCGCTGCATCATGCGCGTCACCGCAGCGTGTTCCAGAAACATCTGGCCGATCAGCCCTTGATGCAGGCGGTGCTGTCGGACATGGCGCTGCATGTGGAGGCCAGCGTCGCCCTGGTGATGCGGCTCTGCCGCGCCTTCGATCGCACCCCGCACGATGCGGCGGAGGCCGCCTATATGCGGCTGCTCACGCCCGCGATCAAATACTGGACCTGCAAGAGCGCGCCCGCCTTCCTCTACGAGGCGATGGAGTGCCTCGGCGGCAACGGCTATGTCGAGGACGGAATTCTGGCGCGCCACTACCGGGAGTCGCCGGTCAACGCGATCTGGGAAGGGTCGGGCAACGTGATGTGCCTCGACGTGCTGCGCGCGCTGTCGCGCGAGCCGGAGGCGGCGATGGCGGTGCTGCAATCGCTTGCCGCCGAGACCAAAGGTCTGCCGGGCGCAGGCGAGGCGGCGGCGTTCATCGGCAAGACCTTCCGCCGCGCCGACGGCGAGCGCGTCGCGCGGCTCGCGGTCGAGAAGCTGGCGCTGCTTGCCGCGGCCGCGGCACTCAACGGCGTGTCGCCGCGCCATGCCGAACTGTTTGCCGCCACGCGCCTCGCCGCGAACCACGCCAGCATGTACGGCGCGGTGGAGCTGGAGAGCAGTGACGTGCGCGCGCTGCTGCAGAGGGCGCTGCCGTGATTTTTTGTTCCGTCATTCCGGGGCGGTCCTCCGGACCGCCCCGGAATGACGGTGATCTTCTAACGAAAGCCCCCTGATGGACTCCCTCAATCCCGAGCATCCGCCACTCACCATGACGCCCGCGGATCACGCGCCGCGCGTCTGGAAGTTCTGGGGCACGGCGCTGTGGGGCCTTCTCATCTTCGTCGCGATGTTCGTCGGCCAGGTCGGGGCGATCCTGCTGCTGGCCGCGCTGCGCGGCCTTCCGATCGATATGGCCTCGATCCAGTCGGTCGGCCGCGAGCCGGCGGCGCTCGCGCTGTCGGTCATCATGGGCCTGCCGGCGACGCTGGCGGCGGTATGGCTTGCCATCCGCATCAAGAAGGCCTCCTTCGTCGACTATCTCGCGCTGCATTGGCCGTCCTGGAAGCAGCTTCTGTTCGGCGTGGTCGGTCTCATCCTGATCGTGGTGGCCTGGGAGACGATGTCGCGAAGCCTCGGCCGCGAGGCGACACCGGGCTTCATGACCGATCTGTTGAAATCGGGCCGCGACAAGGGCGCGGCCATCCTGCTGCTGTTCGCCTTCAGCGTGGCGGCGCCGATGTCGGAAGAGGTACTGGCGCGCGGCTTCCTCTATCGCGGCTGGTCGGCGAGCTTCCTGCGCGTCCCCGGCGCGATCATCCTGTCGTCGCTGGTGTGGACGGTCGTGCATCTTCAGTACGACATGTACTTCCTCGCCGAGGTCTTCACCATCGGCCTGTGGTTCGGCTACATGCGCCATCGCGCCAATTCGCTCTGGCTCACGATCGTGCTGCACGCGCTGAACAACATGACTGCGGTGGTGCTGACGATGTGGCTGGGGGGCTAGGAAGTAGACCCACACTGTCATTGCGAGCGCAGCGAAGCAATCCAGAATCTTTCCGCGGAGGGATTCTGGATTGCTTCGTCGCAAGAGCTCCTCGCAATGACGAGGAGAGGGAGGCGCCCACAATGACGAGCCTCAAGCCACCAGCGCGATCGCGATCGGCATCGTGACCGCCGCCAGGATGGTCTGTAGCGTGATGATCTGTGCCAGCAGCGGCGCATCGCCGCCCATCTGACGGGCCAGCACATAGGCGCTGGGGGAGGTCGGCACCGCTGCACAGATCGCGACGATTGCCAGACTGTTGCCTGATAGCCCGAACCAGGCCGCAAGCGCGAGCGCCAGCACGGGCATCAGGACCAGCTTGAAGGCGACGCCGATCGTCGCGCTCAGGCTGGGATGCAGGAGGCCTTTGAGATGCAGGCCCGCACCGGTGACGAGCAGCCCGATCGCCAGGGATGACCGGCTCAGCGCATCCGCAACCTCATGCCAGATCTTCGGCAGCGGCAGGTGCGTCAGATTGACGACGAGCCCGATCGCGCAGGCCCAGATCAGGGGATTGCGGATCACCGTCGTCACGATCGCGCGTGCGGACTGTCTTTCCGGCGCGGCGTAATGGGCGAGCACGGCGACGCTGAACACGTTGACCAGCGGGATGATCGCGACCATCGCGACGGATGCCAGCGCCAGCCCGACATCGCCGAACATGTTGGCGGAGACGGAGAGCGCCACATAGGTCTGCCAGCGCGTCGCGCCCTGGAAGATCGAGGTGAAGGCCGGCCCGTCGATGTCGAACCGCGCCAGCGCGGGGCGCAGCGCGAGGCAGAGCAGCGACATCGCCAGCGCCGAGAGCAGCAGCGCGCCGCCGACGCCGGCGACTGGCACCTTGGAAAGGTCGGCCTTCACCAGCGTCTGGATCAGCAGCATCGGAAACAGCACGAAATAGGTCAGCCGCTCCAGCCCGTGCCATTGCGTGTCCAGCCGCATCAGGCTGTGCTTCAGCACGCCGCCGAGCACGATGAGGATGAAGACCGGCAGCAGCGCCGCGATCACGACGGCCATGGGGTCAGCCGTTTCCGGCGCGCAAGTTGGCGAGACGGTCGAGCGCGCCCTGCAGGATGAAGATCGCGGCGTGCTCGTCGATCACCTCGGCGCGCTTGGCGCGGCTGACATCCATGCCGATCAACTCGCGTTCGACCGCCGCGGTCGAGAGGCGCTCGTCCCAGAGGCCGATGGGGAGCGTGGTGAGCCCGGCAAGATTGCGGGCGAAGGCGCGGGTCGATTGCGCGCGCGGGCCCTCGCTGCCGTCCATGTTGATGGGCAGGCCAAGCACGAAGCCGACCACCTTGCGCTCAGTGGCGATCGCGAGCAGCCGGGCGGCGTCCTGCTTGAACGCCTTGCGCTGAATGGTCTCGACGCCGGTAGCTAACCGCCGGTCCTGGTTCGACACGGCGACGCCGATGGTCTTGGTGCCCAGATCAAGGCCGATCAACCCGCCGCGTTCGGGCCAGTGGGTTGCAGCATCGACGAGGGGCAGGATAAGAGCCGGCATGGCATCAGCGCATAGCATGCGTCGCGCTGCGGAGTGAACCCGGAACATGGATACGCTGACGCTATTCGGCCTGTTTGCCGTCACCGCGATGCTGGTCACTTACGCCATGGAGGATCGCAGCCACTGGTTCGTGCTGCTGTTCGCGATGTCCTGCGCGCTCGGCTCGGCCTACGGCTTCCTGCAAGGCGCCTGGCCGTTCGGGCTGGTCGAGGCGATCTGGGCGGTGGTGGCGCTCCGGCGCTGGCATCTCAGGCCGCGATGACGTCGTCATCCGTTTTCAGGCAGGCCGCAAAGCCTTGAAGCGCGCTGTATTGATGTCCGGCGCTGCGCTGGATGAAGAGCGTTTCGACGCGCGCGTGCGTGGTGCTCAGCGGGTGGATCGACACGCTGCCGTTCATCGCGCTGCGCTCGACCACCGTGCGCGGCAGCAGCGTCACGCCCATGTCGGCGGCAACGCAGCCGATCATGCCGTCGAGCGTGCCGAGCTCGAAGCGTGCGGCCGACGGCCAGCCGAACTCGACGAAAATCTGCTCAAGCCGCTGGCGATAGGTGCAGCCGGTGCGGAACACCAGCGCCGTCGGACCGGACTCCGGCGTGCCGGCGCGCAGCTCGGCGAGCGAGGCCCAGCGCCGCGCGCTGACCAGCACCAGCTCTTCGCGGAAGGCGCTGGTCGCGGTGAGGTCGGCATGCGCGATGGGACCCGCGACGAAGGCGCCGTCGAGCGTGCCTTCGAGCACGCCAGCGACGAGGTCGGCCGTCGTTGCCGTGCGCAAGGAGAGGCGGACGGCCGGGAAGCGGCGGTGGAAATCGGCGAGCAGCGGCGGCAGCCGCACGGCGGCTGTCGTTTCCATCGAACCGATCGCCAGCGGTCCCTTCGGCTCGCCGTCGTCGCGTGCGGCGAGCATGGCCTCGCGCGACAGCGCGGCCATCCGTTGCGCATAGGGCAGGAGGCGTTTGCCGGCGCCGGTCAGCGTCATGCCGCGGCTGTGGCGTTCGAACAGCGGCGTGCCGATCTCCGCCTCCAGCGCCTTGACGCGCTGGGTGATGTTGGACTGCACTGTGTTGAGTTCCTCGGCAGCGCGGGTGATACCGCCGGTGCGGGCGACCGCGGCGAAGGTCTGGATATCGCTGAGTTCCATGGCGCCGTTTCGTTTTTGAGATGATAGCGTTCGCAACAATTCATTTTTCGAGAATGCTAGTCGCGCTTACCCTCGCTGTCCAGATCGGGGAGAAGCCATGCCCATTACGACGCCGCTGACGAGCTTGCTGGAGATCAGGCATCCGGTGCTGCTGGCGCCGATGGATGTCGTCGCCGGCAGCCGTCTGGTGGCGGCCGTCAGCCGCGCCGGAGGCTTCGGCATTCTGGGCGGCGGCTACGGCGAGAGGGCGTGGCTGGAGCAGGAGACCGCAAAGCTCGCCGGCCTGCGCGCGCCGTTCGGTGTCGGCTTCATCACCTGGAGCCTCGCCAAGCGGCCCGAGTTGCTCGACATTGCGCTCGCCGCCAGACCATCCGCGATCATGCTGTCCTTCGGCGATCCCGCGCCGTTCGCATCCAAGATCAGATCCGCGGGAGCGCACCTGATCTGCCAGGTGCAGGACGAGGCGATGGCGCGGCAGGCGCTCGACGCCGGCGCCGATATCCTGGTCGCGCAGGGCACGGAGGCGGGCGGTCACGGCGCGTCACGCACTACCGTCGATCTCGTGCCTGCCATCGTCGATCTCGCAGCGGGCCGTGTGCCCGTGGTGGCGGCCGGCGGCATCGCCGACGGGCGCGGTCTCGCCGCCATGATGATGCTGGGCGCGAGCGGCGTGCTGCTCGGCACGCGCTTCTATGCGAGCCAGGAGGCCGACGGCGCCGAGGAGGCCAAGCGGCGCATCTGCGCCGCAAGCAGCGGCTCGACCGTGCGCGGCATTATCTTCGACCTGTCACGCAACAACGTCTGGCCGGCGCCGTTTACCGGCCGGTGCCTGGTCAACGACCACGCCAGGCGCTGGATCGGCCGCGAGGTCGAGCTGATGCAGAATGTCGCCACGGTCGCGGCGGAGTATGCCGCGGCAAAGGCGGCCGGCAATTTCGACATCGCCGCGGTGATCGCGGGCGAGGCGGTCGGATTGATTCATGATATTCCACCCGCGGCCGAGCTCGTCGAGCGGATTGCCATCGAAGCCGAGCAACATCTCGCCGGCCGGCGCAACTCGGTTTCTTCTTTTCCTTCTCCCCTTGTGGGAGAAGGTGGCGCGGATGCAATCCGCGCCGGATGAGGGGTCTGTCTCCGCGGATGCAAACCCCTCACCCGTCTCGCCGCTATCGCGGCGATCCACCCTCTCCCACAAGGGGAGAGGGTAAGAACGAGAGAGACACACCATGTGGCCTGACCGTCGACTGATCGACCTCTTCAAGACCGAATTCCCGATCGTGCTGGCGCCGATGGCCGGCGTGATGGATGCGGAGCTGGTGATCGCGGCCGCGCAAGGCGGGGCGCTGGGGTCGCTGCCCTGCGCGATGATCTCGGCGGAGAAGGCGCGCGAGCAGGTTGGTCTCATCCGCCAGCGCGTTAAGGCGCCGGTGAACATGAACTTCTTCTGCCATACGCCGGTCGAGCTCACGACCGAGGCCGAAGCGCGCTGGAAGCAGCGGCTCACGGGCTATTACGCCGAGCATGGCCTCGATCCGGCGGCACCGATCGCCGCGGCCAACCGTGCGCCATTCGACGCGGCCTTTTGCGAAGTCGTCGAGGAGCTGAAGCCGGAAGTCGTCAGCTTCCATTTCGGCCTGCCGGACGCGGCGCTGCTCAAGCGCGTCAAGGCGGCCGGCTGTCTCGTCATCTCCTCCGCCACCACGGTGAAGGAAGCGGTCTGGCTCGAGCAGCGCGGCGCCGACGCCGTGATCGCGCAAGGCGCCGAGGCCGGCGGCCATCGCGGCATGTTCCTGACCGACAAGATTGCCGAGCAGCCCGGCACCTTCGCACTGGTGCCGCAGGTCGCCGATGCCGTGAAGGTGCCGGTCATCGCGGCCGGTGGCATCGCCGACGGGCGCGGCATTGCCGCGGCCATTGCGCTCGGTGCCTCCGGCGTGCAGATCGGCAGCGCGTATCTGCGCTGCCCGGAATCCAAGGTCAGCGCGGGCGGCCGCAAGGCGCTCGCTGAAGCGCGGGACGATTCCACCGTCATCACCAATGTCATGACCGGCCGTCCGGCGCGGGGCGTGCAGAACCGCCTGATGCGCGAGGCCGGCCCGATCTCGCCTGATGCGCCTCCCTTTCCCCATGCCGCGACCGCACTGGGGCCGCTCAAGGCGGCTGCCGAAAAGCAGGGCAGGGTGGATTTCACCAATCTCTGGGCCGGCCAGGCCATCGCCCTGGGCCGCGAGGTCCCCGCGGCCGAATTGACCCGGGATCTGGCCAAATCGGCCTTGGCTCGCCTTAAGGCGCTCGCTGGATAGGGGGAGATAGGCGGGGAGCGCCGGTTGCGGCGCAAAAGCGGCCTCTGCTATACGGCACATAGGTTTTGCCGTGAGAGGCCTTATATAATGTCCGTCGACGCCGCTACCGTCCGCCGCATCGCGCATCTGGCGCGCATTGCGGTTTCCGAGGACGAGGTTCCGCATCTGCAGGGCGAGCTCAATGCCATGCTCGCCTTTGTCGAGCAGCTCTCGGAGGTCAATGTCGAGGGCGTGGAGCCCATGACCTCGGTCACCCCGATGCAGATGAAGAAGCGGCAGGACGTGGTCAACGACGGCGAGATCGACGACGATATCGTTGCCAACGCGCCCGCGACCGAAGGTCACTTCTTCCTGGTGCCGAAGGTCGTCGAGTAAGCCTCTAATTCAGGACGTTGTCCGATGTGCCTGCTTTGCGACGATGAGAAGGCCTACCAGGCCTACATGAACTATCTCGACAAGATGGAGCGGCAGGGCAAGGCTGCCGATCCCAATGTCGCCGTCAATGCCGTGCTCGACGAGATCGAAGCCGCCGCGAAAGCGGCCGCCAAGAAGGACGATCCGGCCAACGACAAAACCCTGTCTCCGTTCTTCTGCAGCCCGATCAATAAATGACCGATTTGACATCGCTGACGCTCGCCGAGGCCCGCAAGGGTCTCGCCGACAAGACTTTCACGTCCCTCGAGCTGACCGACGCGCATCTGAACGCGATCGAAGCCGCGCGCGTGCTCAATGCCTTCGTGATGGAGACGCCGGATCGCGCGCGCGACATGGCGAAGGCCGTAGACGAGAAGATCGCGAAGGGCGAGGGCGGCCCGCTCGCCGGCATCCCGCTCGGCATCAAGGATCTGTTCGCGACCAAGGGCGTGCGCACCACGGCGTGCTCAAAAATCCTTGGCAATTTCGTGCCGACCTACGAGTCCACCGTGACCTCGCAGCTCTGGCGCGACGGCGCCGTGATGCTCGGCAAGCTCAACAATGACGAGTTCGCGATGGGCTCGGCCAACGAGACCTCGTGCTTCGGTCCCGTCGGCAATCCGTGGCGGCGTGACGGCAGCAACACGACGCTGGTGCCGGGCGGCTCGTCCGGTGGTTCGGCCTCGGCCGTGGCGGCGCTGCTGTGCATGGGCGCGACCGCGACCGACACCGGCGGCTCGATCCGCCAGCCGGCGGCGTTCACCGCGACCGTCGGCATCAAGCCGACCTACGGCCGCTGCTCGCGCTGGGGCATCGTCGCCTTTGCCTCCTCGCTCGACCAGGCAGGTCCGATCGCGCGCAGCGTGCGCGACAGCGCGATGCTGCTGCGCTCGATGGCCGGGCACGATCCGAAGGACACGACGTCGGTTGACATCCCCGTGCCGGACTATGAGGCCGCGATCGGCAAGTCCGTGAAGGGCATCAAGATCGGCATCCCCAAGGAGTATCGTCTCGACGGCATGCCGGCCGAGATCGAGAAACTCTGGAGTGAGGGCGCAGCCTGGCTGAAGGCGGCCGGCGCCGAGCTGGTCGAAGTGTCGTTGCCGCACACCAAGTATGCGCTGCCGGCCTATTACATCGTGGCGCCGGCGGAGGCGTCCTCGAACCTCGCGCGCTACGACGGTGTCCGCTACGGCCTGCGCGAGCAGGGCCGTAACATCATCGAGCTGTACGAGAACACCCGCGCCGAGGGCTTTGGCGCGGAAGTGCGCCGCCGCGTCATGATCGGCACCTACGTGCTCTCGGCCGGCTATTACGATGCGTATTACCTGCGTGCCCAGAAGGTGCGCACGCTGATCAAGAAGGATTTTGAGGATTGCTTCGCCAAGGGCGTCAACGCGATCCTGACGCCGGCGACGCCGTCGGCGGCCTTCGGCATCGGCGAGAAGGGCGGCGCCGACCCGGTCGAGATGTATCTCAACGACATCTTCACGGTGACGGTGAACATGGCGGGCCTGCCCGGCATCGCCGTGCCCGCCGGCAAGGACGCGCAGGGCCTGCCGCTCGGCCTGCAATTGATCGGCCGTCCCTTCGACGAGGAGACGCTGTTCTCGCTCGGCGAGGTGATCGAGCAGGCCGCCGGCCGCTTCACGCCTGCGAGGTGGTGGTGAATGTCGCCGCGTTCATCGCGAGCCTCGACGGCGCGGCGCCGGCGCCGGACCTGAACGCGCCGCTCGCCGGTCTCTGGTGGGCGGCGAAGGGCGACTGGGACCGCGCGCACAAGATCGTCCAGGACGAGAGCAGCCGCGAGGCCGCCTGGGTGCATGCGTACCTGCACCGCGTCGAAGGCGATCTCGGCAATGCCGGCTACTGGTATCGCCAGGCCGGCCAGCCCACGGCAAAGGATTCACTGGAGGCGGAGTGGCAGCGGATCGCAACGGCGCTGCTCGAAGCGGGGGGCGCCTGAGCCTTCACAGGCTCGTGTTGGGCACTGCGCCGGCGCGCCAGGCCGCGGCGTTGAGGTGGTCCGGCGCCGCCTTGCGCAGACGCGATGGGACCGCGACCTTTTGACCTGCGCGCGCCCGCTGGAGAACACGGCGGCGTTCGATCTCGGTGGCAACCAGCGGCTGCTTTGCCAGCCAGTCGAGATCGACGGAAGGCGGTGCAAAGCATGAGGAGAACGACGCGAGCTGTTCGAGCCGCTCGAGCGCTGCAGCCACGAACCAGCCGACGACGTTGTCCCCGGGCGCAAGATGATCGAACCTCGGACTTGCCGGCCAGAATGGTTCCAGGATGCGGCCTTTGCCGCCCTTGAGCACCTCCGCCGCGAACCGCAGTGCGTTGACAGCCATCGCACGGTTGCCGATGTCCGCGGCGATGCGGGCGAGCGTCGAGAGGCGCGACAGCGAAGCTTGCTGCTGACAGAGCGCGCCGAGCGTATCGCAAGCGAACTTCAGCGCCGCGTAACGCTGAGGCCATGCGTGCTCCCGGGAGCGCCAGATCGCATAGCCGGCAAGAGCGTCGCGATAGATCGGGTCTTGAGCCGCGGCGCCGCCGGCCAGCGCATTGAAAATCGGCGCAAAGGATTGCGCCTTGAACTGCGCAAGCGCCCAGTCGCGTGCGGTGTCGTCGGGCTCCCACACCGGAATGGTCTCGATCAGGAAACCCTCGCCTGCGAGTGCTGCGGCGCGCTCGGGTTTGGCCGCGAACAGGTTGAGCTCGTAGGGATCGAGCGGCTCGCCGACCTTGACCGGTACCAGGAGAGGCGCGCCGCCGAGGAGCCGGTAGATGCCGAAGCCCATGCTGGCGAACGCTGCCGGCAGGCCGTCGTTCTGCTTCTCACCGGCTTTGATCTCGAACATCACCAGGGGAGAGTGCTCGGAGAAAAATGCCTGCGCGCCGGCCAGAATGCGCTCTTCCTCTCCCTCCGCGTCGATCTTGACGAAGTCGATGGCGCCCCAGTTCCTCGACTTCAGTTCGGCGTCGAGCGACGTGATCTGAACCTTCTCGCTGGGACCGCTGCCTTGCAGCGAGTTGAGCTCGCTGGAGCTGCCCAGCACCAGCTGACCCTCGCGCTCACCGTCGGACAGCGCGGCGGCGACGACATGCAGGTTGGTGGCCTCGTTCTTGGCCTTGCTGAGCGCGAGCAGGCGGCGCGGCTCGCTGGCTGGTTCATAGGCGAACACCTGGCCATGAGGCGCGATCAACCGCGCCATCGGCAGGCTGTAGACGCCGAGATTGGCCCCGATGTCGAGCACCGTCATGCCCGGCTTCAGCCAGCTTGCGAGAAATGCCGTCTCCTTCTCGAACCACGATTCTTGCTCGAGGATGACATAAGTGGTGACGGCGCCGAGCGTGGCCGGCACAACGATATGCGTCCCGTCAGTCATCCGGAGCGATAGCTCGCCCATCATGTCCCTCCCGTGTCGATCCTTTTGCGGTTGTCATGACACGGATTGCGTGCAGTTTCACGCCCAATTCGGCCGATCGGGGACGGGGGGGCCAGGTTGCATCGCTTACCGCCCCGGCTTAATTAGTTGGGCGTGGTAGCTCCCGCCCGGCCGGGTCCGACCCGCATCCTCCAGCACAGAACGACATCTTCGCCATGAAAGCTGACGCGACACCCCACAAACTGCTCAAAGGCTCAACCGGCGACTGGGAGATGGTCATCGGGATGGAGATCCACGCCCAGGTGACGTCGAACTCGAAACTGTTCTCGGGCGCGTCCACCGCGTTCGGCGGCGAGCCCAACAGCCACGTGTCGCTGGTCGATGCCGCCATGCCGGGAATGCTGCCCGTCATCAATGAGGAATGCGTCAGGCAGGCTGTCATCACCGGGCTCGGCCTCAACGCGCAGATCAATCTGCGCTCGGTGTTCGACCGCAAGAACTATTTCTATCCGGACTCGCCGCAGGGCTACCAGATCAGCCAGTACAAGTCGCCGATCGTCGGCGAGGGCGAGGTCGTTGTCGAACTGGACGGCGGCAAGACCGCGACCATCGGGATCGAGCGGCTGCATCTGGAGCAGGACGCCGGCAAATTGTTGCACGATCAGTCGCCGGCGATGTCCTTTGTCGATCTCAACCGCTGCGGCGTGGCGCTGATGGAGATCGTCTCCAAGCCCGACATCCGCGACGCCGAGCAGGCCAAGGCCTATGTCACCAAGCTGCGCTCGATCCTGCGCTACCTCGGCACCTGCGACGGCGACATGGAGAAGGGATCCTTGCGCGCCGACGTCAACGTCTCCGTGCGCAAGCCGGGCGCGCCGCTCGGCACCCGCTGCGAGATCAAGAACATGAACTCGATCACCTTCATCGGACAGGCGATCGAGTACGAGGCGCGGCGCCAGATCGAAATCCTCGAGGATGGCGGCCAGATCGACCAGGAAACGCGGCTCTACGACCCCAACAAGGGCGAGACGCGCTCGATGCGGTCGAAGGAAGAGGCGCATGACTACCGCTACTTCCCCGATCCCGATCTGTTGCCGCTGGAGTTCTCGCAAGACTTCGTCGACGAGCTGAAGGCGAAGCTGCCCGAGCTGCCGGACCAGAAGAAGACGCGCTTCGTCGCCGATTTCGGCCTGTCGGCCTACGACGCGAGCGTGCTGGTCGCCGAGCGCGAGAGCGCGGTGTTCTACGAGACCGTGCTCGACAGGCTCGGCAATCGCGCCCGCGACGGCAAGATGGCGGCGAACTGGGTGATCAACGAGCTGTTCGGCCGTCTCAACAAGGAAGGCCGGGATATTACGGGCTCTCCCGTCACCGCCGAGCAACTCTCAGGGATCATCGACCTGATCGGCGAGGGCACGATCTCCGGCAAGATCGCCAAGGATCTGTTCGAGATCGTCTGGCAGGAGGGCGGCAATCCCCGCGCGCTGGTGGAAAGCCGCGGCATGAAGCAGGTCACCGACCTCTCGGCGATCGAGAAGGTGGTCGACGACATCATCGCGGCCAATCCCGACAAGGCCGCGCAGGTCAAGGACAAGCCGCAGTCGCTCGGCTGGTTCGTCGGCCAGGTGATGAAGGCGTCCGGCGGCAAGGCCAACCCGCAAAGCGTCAACGAGCTGCTCAAGTCCAAGCTCGGCGTCTAGCCTCACGCGTTCGGACGAGGTGACGGACACGCGTCGTCACCTCGCTTTCGGTTCGCGATGCGACGCTCGCGCGCGTCCTCGGCGGCAAACTTCATCCCGATCGACAGCTCCGCGGCGACCGAATCGCCGTCACGCGATTCGCGCAAAACGGCGGCTTGCACGCGCTCCGACGAGCGTTCGCGCCGTTAAGCATGAAAATATTTTCGTTGCCAAAATCTCCGACTCAGAGTCCGCGAAACGCCTTCGCGAGGCGATCCCGCGCGTCGCGACGCGCGTCATCGCGTCGGTCATGCGCAATGCGTGCGTGCAGGAAAATACTTTCTGCATAGTGTTTTCTTGCAATCATTACTCTCGCAAACACCGATGATGCGCCCGCTCTGCGCGATCGCACGAACACGTCATGCAGTGTGCTTGCATCGCGCCGGCCAAGCGCACGCGCCTTGCTGCGTCAACACTTCTTTAAGCGAGAAGCTGTTTTTTTCGTCGTGTTGGTGTATTCGGGATGAGTGTGCATCTCGATCCCCGAGTGCACGCAGCGATTAAAGCCATCTCACACATCGGAGGGCAACATGGCCAAGAAAGCGAAGAAGGCGAAGAAGGCGAAGAGCGCAGTGAAGAAGACTGCGAAGAAGACCCGCAAGGTCGCGAAGAAGAAGAAGTAACTTCGACTTCTGAAGTTGCCGGCTGCTAGACAGCCGGCACGTCATCAGCGCCTCCTAGAAGGTTCTGGTCGACGATAGAGGGTGTCGGCGAGACATCAGGTCAACGGTCGGATCGTTCTCTTCACGGTCCGGCAGAAGAAACGAGTTTTCTTCGTTCGGTGCGGGGCCGGTTCTTCCGGTTCTGCAATTTCACGAGTGGCCTCGCGGTCAAAGTGGAATCTGGTCCTGACGTGTTCGCCGACGCCCTCGTTCTCCTGAGGCCGGGGTATTGCCGGCATTCCCTTTCCATACATTGCCGATCTGGTCGTAGCGTGACCGTGCCGCCGCTGTGCACTGCCTCGGGGCAGGCGAGGGCTGCGGCTTTGTCGTTACGTGGCGTCCGTGCGCCGTTTCCCCATTTGCGGTGTCATCCGCCCGGCTGCGACCGGGCGATCCAGCGCGCCGCGGCTCTTGATGGATGACTGGCGTCTGCGGAGTACCGGGTCACCCGCCTGCCGTCGGCTGAAGCTTCAGCGTCCCAGGACCGCAAACCCCGGCGTGGCCGGGTCGCGGGTGACGACAATCAGTGGCGGAATGTACGCCGCAGCGACCCGCCACCGCGCGCGATGGTTATCGTTGTCCGAAAATCCCAAGGTAAACCGAATCTGACGAATCGCAAAAGTGCCTGCAAAACGGAGGCTTTTTGCATTCTTCATGCGGGCGCCGGGCGCCCGCGTTTACGTCTGCTTCATCGCGATACTTAAACTGCCATTCAAATTTGCCCGCCATCATCGCCTCCAACAAGCCGGCAAACGGCATGGGGAGAGTTGAACGGCGCATGATCCCAGAAGGGATCACGCAAATCAGAGTTGGACGGGAGCCGCGCTCGGGGGAACGAGGCGGCATAAGAAACAGGGGATGCGTTATGTTTCAGGGTACTTTCGATCTGGAGACCGCGACGCCGATCGACGCGAGCGCGCTGTCGGACGTGCTGTTCGAGCGCGGGATCTATTGGGCGAGCGGCCGCTCCGGCCTCGTCGATCTCGTCGCCGCGCACAAATGGTTCAACCTCGCCGCCCTGAAGGGCCGCAAGGACGCCGTGGCGCTGCGCCAGGAAGTCGCCGGGCAGATGTCGGACGCCGAGATCTCGGCCGCGCAGCGCGAGGCGAGGGCGTGGGTTTCCACCCACTGACCCGGTTTACTCCGCCGTAGGGAACCGAACTGGCGCGATTAGCGCCAAGGCGCCTCACGATGAGATTGGGACGGCAAACGAGGCCGGCGCTTCGCCGGCGCAATGCCGGCGCCACATTTCATTGAAGGCCCTTTCGATGTGTCGCGTCATGCCGACGGTATCGAAGAGAGGCCAAGAGGTCCGATGCGTCGCCAGCTTGCTCTTGAGGGCGGTGCGAAGTTCAGCATCGTGCGCGATGCGAAGCGCCAAAACCTCATATTCGTCCAGCGATCGCGTCACCAGCTCGGGAAGGCCGACAGCATTCAGGAGACTGGCTGCGACACGTCCCGCGAAGGCAGTGCCGAGGCAGGTCAGGACCGGTAAGCCGGCCCAGAGGGCGTCGCTGGCCGTGGTATGGGCATTGTAGGGCAACGTGTCGAGGAAGAGATCGGCGAGCCGGTGGCGCGCCAAGTGTTCGTAGGCAGGGACGGGCGCGGCGAACACGATCCTCTCGGCAGCGACGCCGCGCGCAACGGCTTCACGCCTCAGGTTCTCCCTGGCGATGGGGTCCCCATCAAGCAGCCAGAGGACGCTGCCTGCGGTCCTGGTCAGCAGCCTCATCCAGACATCGAACAGCACGGGCGTGATCTTGGACGCTCTGTTGAACGCGCAGTAGACGAAGGCATCTTCCGGCAGTCCGACCTCGCTCCGGGCCGGACCATCTGGCAGGAGCGGTCGCCTCGCGTCGGTCGCCTGATAGCTGTCGGGGAGATAAACCACCTTCTCGGTGTAATACTTCTGCTCTGCTTCAGGGATGACGATCCTGTCGGCAATGAGGTAGTCGATATATGACGCGCCCATCGTGCCGGGAAAGCCGAGATAGCTGACCTGGAGCGGAGCCGCCCGGCACGCAAGGATTTTTGGCCGCGCACCGGTGGTGAAGCCTCCCAGATCGACAAGAACATCAACGTCGAGCCGGCGTATCAGCTTGACCACGTCCTCGTCTGCAAGATCGCGGACATCTTCAAAGCGTTCGAACGCCGCCTTCAGGCGATTGCGCATTTCGCTGCAGTCATCCGGTCCGTAGGAGATGGCGCTGACCTCGAAGCGCTCGCGGTCGTGCTCCTCGAAAACTCCGGCCATCAAATTCGCGGTGGCGTGATTGCGATAATCGGCAGACAGATACGCGACCCGCAGCCGGGAAACCGGTGACGGCGCTCTGGGGATCGCGGCACCTCGTTCCGAAGCGACCTTGGCGACAAATGTCTTCGCACAGGTCAATTGATGTGCGGGAGACGACGAGGCATGAAAGAAGGTAAGAGGGTCGACCGCCACGCCGGCTTCGACGGCCTCGTCCAGAGCGGCCTGTTCAACTTCGAAACTGCGCCAGTCGGCACGCTGCCGCCTGGAACCAACGAGCTTGCTGAATGCGAACGGGAAAGCCTTGTCCAGCGCGACCGTTCTTTCGAGCGCTCCGATCGCTTCGTCGTGCCGACCCATCTGGGTAAGGACTTCAGACAAGAGGAAATGGTTCTGTGGATTCGACGGTGCGAGCTCGACGGCCCTTTGGTAGCTGTCATGCGCTTCGTCGAGCCGACCGAGCTGGTGAAACGCACTACCTCGGTTTGCGAACGCCGCGCTCGACGGCGCGATCGCAATGGCGCGATCAAATTCCGTGATGGCATCGTGAAGCTCCTTGCGTGCCATCAGGATCGCTCCGCGATTGAGATGCGCACCGGCGAATTTCGGCGCCAGGGCAATCGCTTTCGCAAGCCAGCCGAGCGCATCGTCGGTCTTGTCCAATGCACGCAGCACGTTGGCATAGTTGAAGAGGACGTCGGGATTGCCGGGATCGACGCGGGCAGCTTTCTTGAGCAATGGCTCGGCATCCGCGAAATTGCCGCGCTGTGCGTGCAACAGCCCAAGCATGTGGAGCGCGACGGGGTGCGTTCTGCTTCCCTTCAGGATCGCCGTGTAGGCCCGCTCCGCATCCGACACATTGCCCGCACGGTGCGCCGCAATGGCCTTGTCCAGAACAGTCGACGTATGGAGTGAGGAGGGGGCCGAAGCTCCCTTGTTGCGGCTTTGCTGCGACATGTGATTGGGTTTCTGGACCCCGATGACGGGGCCGTGCCTTGGCGAATTGGTGCAAAAACTCTAGCCGCCTTTGCCGGGGAGAACAACGGCCGCGCCGCTCGCGCTTCGAGGCACGAAACCATCGCGCTCGGGCCGAGATTTCGCGCATGAGAGTATCGATGCCGGCCAACCGATGCGGGGGCTGCCCGCTGTGCGGGCGTGAGGACGGCGAGCCGGCCCGGGACGTCAGCCAGTCCCGCCCGTCCTTATTCCGTCCCTGTCGGAGGTTTCATGTGTAAAGAAACCCGCTGGTCCCAATTCTGCCGCTTGCAGCCCGCCGCCGTGTCGGGCATACCCGGCGCGTTGGAGACGTGGCCGAGTGGCTGAAGGCGGCGGTTTGCTAAACCGTTATAGGCTTGTAAAGGCCTATCGAGGGTTCGAATCCCTCCGTCTCCGCCAGATGTATCCAATTGAAATCTCTTCCATTTTTCGCGGATTGGCCGTGCGCTCGGCGGCCCGGATGGGCTGAAGGCAGAGCATCCCCGGCCTTAGCCGTCCCACATGGTCCGCGGCGGCTGGCTTGCAGCTCGGCGAGTCGCCGTAAGGAAGTCCCGGAACCGTCAAATCCGGCTCCGCTGAGGTCCTCCCAGCCGAATGGACCATATCCCCTGCACCTTGGCCGAGAAAACATGGCGCCCGGCGTATGTTCAACCGAGCCGGCGTGAGCTACTTCACCGGTCTTTCGCTCGATTGGGTGAATATGGGCATGGTTTGGGTGCTGAGCGCGATGTCGGTCCATGGACGTAGTGGGACGCCGTGCAAGAGGTGGGTTCCCGTCGATGAAGAACATCGCAGCAATCTTCAATGAGGCGCTCTCGGCCCTCAATGCGCGCGATCTCAAGAAGGCCGAAGAGGGCTTCAGGCGGGTCATCAAGTTCGAGCCGTCGCATGTGCCTGCGCTCAACCTGCTGACAATCGTTCTGTTGAACACGAACCGGTTCGCCGAGGCCGAGCCATTCATCGCGCGCGCGGTCAAGCTCAATCAGGGATCGGATGTTTCCTTCTATAATTACGGGCTGATCGCGAAGCAGCTTGGCAAGCCCGCACTCGCGCACGAGCAATTCACCAGGGCCTTGCGGCTCAATCCAAATGTGCGCGAGAGCTGGAACAACCGCGGCGCAGCCTGCAACGATCTCGGCCAATACGAAGCCGCCATATCAGACTTCGACAGATCGATTGCCCTCGATCCGAACTACGCCGACGCTCATGCGAACAAAGGCAAGTCGCTGCTCGAGCTCGAGCGCCATGCCGAGGCGTTGGCCGCCTATGACCGGGCGCTCTCCGTCAGGCCCGAACTGGCGGAAGCCTGGCTCGGCCGCGGCACGGCGCTGGCTCGTGGCGGGCGCCGCGACGAGGCTCTTGCCGCCTACGACAGGGCACTCTCCATCAGGGGCGATCTGGCGGAGGGCTGGATCGGCAGGGGCAATGTCCTGTACGAGCTCAGGCGCTACGCGGATGCCGCCGCGTCCTACGACCGCGCACTCGGCATCGCTCCTGAATCGGCGGCCGCCTGGCTTGGCCGGGGCAACGTCAACGCGGATCTCAAGCGCTATGACGAAGCGCTCACGGCCTACGGCAAAGCACTCTCGATCAAGCCGGATTCGATCCAGGCCGTGGTTGGCCGCGGCAACGTCTTCACGGCCCTCAAGCGCCACGACGATGCCCTCGCGCTCTACGACGCGGTGCTCTCGAGCAAAGCGAATTCGGCCGAAGCCTGGCTCGGCCGCGGCAATGTCTTCCTGGATCTGCGGCGTCACGATGATGCGCTCGCCGCCTACGACAAGGCGCTCTCCATCGCGCCGGACCTGGCGGAAGCCTGGCTGGGCCGGGGCAACGTTTTCGCCGACGTCAAGCGCTACGGGGAGGCGCTCGACGGCTACGACAAGGCGCTGTCCATCAGGTCCGACCTGGCGGAGGCCTGGTTCGGGCGAGGGAATATCTTCGCCGACCTTCGTCGCCACGACGACGCGTTCGCGGCCTTCGACAGGGCGTTCTCGCTCAATCGCGGCCTGCCCGGGGTGGAAGGCGCGAGGCTCTATTCGAAGCTGAATTGCTGCGACTGGACGGAGATCGAGGCTGAAAGAACGCGCTTGATCGCCTCCATTCGCGCGGGCGAGGAGGGCTGTCAGCCGTTTGCGCTGCTCTCGATTGCGGCATCGGCCGAGGACCAGCGACGAAGCGCCGATTTCTGGATCGACAGGATGCTTGGTCTTGCCGCGCGCAAATCCGTCGATGCTGTCCCCGTTCAGGCTGACAAGATCCGCATCGGTTACCTGTCGGGGGATTTTCGCACCCATCCGGTCAGCTATCTGGCCGCAGGTCTTTTCGAGGCCCACGATCGCACCCGATTTGAAACGCATGGTTTCTCGATCGGCCCGACCGACAACAGCGATCTGCGCGCGCGATTGGAGAGGAGCTTCGACCAGTTTACCGATCTCTTCGGGCGGAGCGATGATGAAGTCATGGGCTGCATCAAGGCGGCCAAAATCGACATCCTCGTGGACCTGATGGGGCATACGCTCGGAGCACGGCTCGCCGTTCTCGCGCAGCGGCCGGCTCCAGTTCTCGCAGGTTATCTCGGCTTTGCCGGCACCGTCGGCGGAGGATTGCTGGATTATGTGATCGCCGACGAGCGGGTCATTCCTGCCGAGCATCGCAAGCACTTTTCAGAGAAGGTCGTCTGGCTGCCGCATTGCTTCATGCCTCACGATGCCGAGGGACGCGCGATCTCGCAGGCCGGGCTCGACAGGCGAGCGCAGGGATTGCCTGCCGAAGGCATCGTCTTCTGCGCTTTCAACAACGCCTACAAACTCAATCCTGCGACCTTTGGGAGCTGGATGCGCATCCTGAGGGAGGTCGACGGCTCCGTCGTCTGGCTTTCCGATCTCCCGGATGTCGCAAGATCCAATTTGCGGAGAGCGGCCGAGGCAAGCGGCATCGATCCCCAGCGCCTGGTCTTTGCCACGCGCGTTGCCTCGACGGCGGATCATCTGGCGCGTCACCGCCTGGCAGACCTGTTCCTGGACGCGCTGCCGTACAATGCTCACACCACCGCAGGCGACGCTCTCTGGGCCGGCCTGCCCGTGCTGACGCTGGCCGGAGAAACCTATGCGGGCCGGGTCGCAGCCAGCCTGCTGCATGCTCTCGGATTGGCCGAACTCATCACCCGTTCTCGCGATGAATATGAGGAACGCGCGATTGAACTGGCTCTAGATCGCGAGAAGCTCTGCGGCATCAGGGAAACTCTGGAACAGCGTCGTCATACGATGCCGCTCTTCGATACGCCTCTGCTTGCCCGAAACCTGGAACAGGCGTTTGAGGCCATGGTTCGGCAGTATCGTGCCGGATTGCCGCCCGATCACATCGAGGTGCCCTCGATACGATCCGTCTGATGGTTGGAACACCGGCCGATCGGTCGATCCGGATCGAGCCGCGAGCAGCCGATGCCGGGTTCTCGAAGTTCCCAGCCGTTTCCATGTGACTATCCGGCTTTTTGCCTGAAGGAGCGGCCACTCAGATTGGCGGGGATTCGCGCGCTCGATTCGAGGGGGAGGGAGGCGCAGTCGCGCCAATGGAGAGCGGTGCCCAAACCGGGGATTTTTCAAGGCGACGGGAACCTCAGAAATTTATCTATATCTCTCAATTGGTTACGCGAGCGCCTCGATCACAACTGCGTGTTATTTGTGCAACACCCATCGGAAAACACGCGTTGGAGGCCCGGTCCGAAGCGTTCTTTTGTTGTGTGTGCAAAGACGTTCAGTAATTGTGACTGAGCGACGGAGGGGGGCATCCCGAGGTCGTCCCGTTCTAGGTGGTTCGCTTAAGTCCCTCGCGTTTCAGCGGGTGTGTCCGAAGGCGCGAAGCGACTAAGCGGTGGTTACAAGGGACAAGGGAACCAACCTTAGGGTGTTGTCACCCAGCGGATCCGGAACCTTCCCTATAGAGCAAACTTGGAGGTTTACCATGAACTTTAAGAGCCTTTTGCTCGGTACGGCGGCGGGTCTGATCGCCGTTGGCGGAGCTCAGGCAGCCGATCTTCCCGTGAAGGCCAAGGCGGTCGAATACGTGAAGATCTGCTCCCTGTACGGTGCCGGCTTCTACTACATGCCGGGCACTGACACCTGCATCAAGTTCGGCGGCTACGTCCGTGCGGACATGCTGGGGAACACGAACAGCGACTACGGCATTGGCCAGGGCGCTCCCGCCGGTGGTAACAACCGTCTGGACAACTACTACCAGAGCCGCGCTCGTATGGACTTCAACGTCGATACGCGGACGGCGACCGAGTATGGCGTGGTGCGCACCTACGCCGATATGGTCTTCTCCTGGGACAGCCAGGCGACCACCGCCAGCAACCCGTCGGCGTTCTCGACCGGCTCCGCTACGCTCGGCCTCTACCATGCGTTCATCCAGTTCGCTGGTTTCACCTTCGGCCGCACCGTCTCGATCTTCGATACGCCGTGGCAGAGCTATCCGGCTGGTGGTCCCGACTTCCTTCCGGGCGGCAGCAACAACGTGACCGGTGTGAACCAGGTCGCCTACACTGCTGATTTCGGCCAGGGCATCACCGCTTCGGTGGCGTTGCAGGACCTGACGACCGCCGCAGGTGGTCAGTCGAACCTCTATAACGCCAGCATCACTGCTGGTGGTCTCAGCGGCTTCACTTCGGCTTCGGCTGCTGGCGCTGCCCTCATCCAGGGCATCTACGGCACGAACGATTGGGGCGGCACGCGTACGCCCGACATCGTCGGTCAGGTTCGCGTCGACCAGGCTTGGGGTCTCGCCCAGGTGTCGGTTGCCGCGCACGAACTCCACACTGCCTACTACGGCACGACGGAGCCGACCGGCCATCCCGACGACAAGTGGGGCTTTGCGGTGCAGGGTGCCTTGTCGATCAAGAACATCCCGACTGGTGCGGGTGACTCGATCAACTTGCAGGCCGTCTACACCGACGGTGCGACCCGCTACAACTTCCAGAGCCTGATGCCGCAGAACATGTTCATCTACGGTGGCAGCGGCATCGCCTACCAGAGCCTCGGCTTCGTCGGTATGGCTGACGGCGTCTTCGGTACCGGTACCGGTATCGACACGGTCAAGACCTGGGGCTTCCGTGGTGGTTACGTCCACAACTGGTCGCCGAACTGGGCTTCGTCGATCTACGGTGCTTATGCTTCGCTTCGCTACGGCGACACGGGCAAGGCTCTGATCTGCGCCAACTTCGTCGCCGCCTACGGCGCCGCCACTGCCACGTGTAACCCCGACTTCAACCTCGCGGTTATCGGCGGCAACGTGGTCTGGACCCCGGTCAAGAACCTGGCCTTCACCGCCGACCTGAGCTACGTCTGGCTCGACCAGAAGTACTCGGGCACGATCACGGGTGCGGCCACGGCGAATGCCGCGGTTGCGAAGCCGGTCGCTACCTACGAGCTGAAGGATCAGGGCAACCTCCAGTTGCTCCTCCGCGCTCAGCGCAACTTCTAAGGTCGGTCGTCTGACTGATCAGCGAACCCCGGCAGGAAACTGCCGGGGTTTTTCTTTGTGGGTCTCGCGGAGACCGTCTAAAAGGCAGACCGTTCGTCTGCACGCGGTACGGGAGTTTCTGAGCGTGAATTTTTCGAGGATATGGAGACGGGGGCTGGGCATGCTGGGTGCGGCATCCATGGTCGCTGCGCTCACCCCGTTTTTCGCGCCGGCGGCTGCCGAACCCTTGGATCCCCGCTATCCCGTGTGCCTCCAGAAATGGGAGTGGGGCGGCAGCAGCAGGATTTATTGCAGCTACCTGTCATGGGAAGACTGCAGGGCTGCCGCGATGGGGTTGTCGGCGATGTGCATGGCCAACCCATATTGGTCCCCGCCGGATTCAGCCGGTCCGGCTCGCGCTCCCCGTGGCCGGTCCGCTCCGGCCGGGTGAGAAGCGAAATCCTCTGCGGAATCGGGCCCCGCAGCTTCTGTGCGGTCTGACCCTTCAACGAGAGCGATCAGACTACCACCTGGGTCCCTTCCACTCCTTGAAGGCGTAGGTTGGATTCAAACCGCAGGAATCGATTGTGCCCGAAGCAGTCGCCATACACTGGCTGTAGGTGGAAAACAGGCAGTTGCCAGGGTATCCCCAACGCCGTCCTTGCAGGCAATAACGATCCTGAATGCCGGTTGCCTGTGGCTGGGAATGGTGACGATTCTTGCCGTGGGCGGGCGAGCCGGCAACGACCAAGCCGGACAAGGCCACGGCTGCGAACATGGGCACACCGACCACGCGGGACATGAGATCTCTCCGGGTTCTTGAGGGCTAACCAACGGCTATTGGTGATGCTTGTTCCAGCCCTATCGCGAGGCCGTCCGCACCCTCGCGACATTCTACACCGAAGCCTTGCCGCATCGCTGCCACGGCTCAGGACAAAGCCGGTCGATCAAGCCCCCGCTATTCCACGCTGCCGGTGCCGCGGCGCAAATCGGCCTCGATCTGCAACCGCGTGCCGCCGCCGAAGCGGGCGCGGTAGACCTGAAGGTTCTCCATGATGCGCTGCACGTAGTTGCGCGTCTCGGAGAATGGAATGAGCTCAACCCAGTCCACCGCATCGACCTTGGGGTCGCGCGGATCGCCGTACCGGTCGACCCACTTCTTCACGCTGCCGCGGCCAGCATTGTAGGCGGCAAAGGTCATGATGTAGGAGCCGCGATAATCCTCGAGCAGGCCGCCGAGCTCGGCCGAGCCGAGCGTGGCGTTGTAGATCGAATCGTTCTTTAGCCGCCCGAGATCGTAAGTCGCGCCGTGCCGCTTGCAGACATAGCGTGCGGCGTCCGGTGTCACCTGCATCAGCCCGTAGGCCTGCGCCGGCGAGACCACCGAGGGATTGAACGCGCTCTCCTGCCGCGCGATCGCGTAGACGATGCTGCGCTCGACCTCGGGGCCGATCGGCGTGAACTGCGGGATGCCGTTGACGGGATAGGCGTAGAAGTCGAACGGCAGGCCGCGGTTGAGCGCGGCCTTGCCGAGCAGCAGCATGCCGCGCGCGTCGCTGTGGCGCTGGGTCAGCTCGCCAAGGCCGGCCAGCGCCTCGGGATCTCCGTTCTCGCCCATGTCGGCGAGCATGGGTACCGCCATCTCGCGTTCGTCGAGCTCGTACAGCAGCTGCGCGGCGCGCACGATCTCCAGCCGTTCGGCGCCGCGGCCGCGCGGCTGGCTGTTGAGCTCGATCTGCGGCAGGCCGAGTTTCGCGCGTGCGAGCTGGCCGTAATAGCTCGTGGACTGCTCGGCCGCTCGCGCATAGGCATTGCGCGCCTCCTGCGGACGGCCCGCCGCTTCCGCCGCGCGACCCTGCCAATAGCCGGCGCGCGCCAGCGTGGTCGGATTGACGCTGCCGACGCCGATGCGGGCAAAATGCTGGGTGGCGGTGGCGGGATCGTTGAGGAAGCGCAGCGCGATCCAGCCCGCGGTGAACTCCTGCTCGGTCTTGTAGATGTCGCGCGAGGGCAGCGCCGCGTCGCGCGCGATCAGATAGGCGCTGCGGAATTCCTCAGTGTCGATCATCTTGCGCGCGAGCAGGCGCCGCTCGATCCACCATTCGTCGAGATTGTAGAGCCGGTTCGGATCCTTCGGCGCCGACAGCATGAGCTGGGCCGCTTCCGCAAACTTCTCCTCGCGGCGCAGGAGCTGGATCTTGCTGAAGATGAAGCCGGGATCGTTGTGCAGCTCGCGCGGCACCGCGTCGAGCAAGGCGTGCGCGTTCGGCGCCTTCTTGACGGCGGCGATGCGGGCCTTGGCGAGCGCGACATAGCCGGCGCCGAGACGTTTTGCGGCGCGCAGCGCGGCCTCGTTCTCGCTGCCGTAGAGCAGGGTGTCCATCCGCGCCTTCTGGTCGCCCGGCGTCAGCAGGGCGCCGAACTGGTCGAGCGCGTTGTTCTCGGTGTCCTCCGACATCGGATCGCTGCGCCAGGCCTCGCGCACCAGCCGCTCGGCATTGGCGCGGTCGCCGCGCGCCAGCATCGCCTTGGCGAGCGTGAAGCGGCCCTTGGCGGACACTGGGGATTCGTTCTCGAACCATGACCACGCAACTGAATCGTCGCGCCTGTCGTCCCACATCGCAGCCTCGAGGCGGCGGCGCAGGAAGGTCTGCGATGGCCAGCTCGGATTGGCGGAGAGGAAGGCACGGTAGCGCTCGACGGTCGCGCCATTGTCCTCGCTGCGCAGGATGATCCATTCCGCGAGCTTTCGCGCGACGGGATCCGAGATCGTGGCCGCGGCATTGGTGGCGTCGCCCCCCTTGCGCTTGCGCACGAGGTCGATGACGCTCTCCAGCGTGTCCTTGTCGGCTTGCGGCGTCGACGAGGTCGCCGCGACCGCGGCCGGCGTGACCGGCCTGCGAGGTGCCGCGTGCTGGCGGGTTGCGGGAGCCAGCACGGGAGCTGCGATCGGTTTGGCGGCCGGAGCGGCGGCAGGTCTGACGGTGGCCGTCGCGGCCGGCGCGGGTGCGGCTTTGGGGGGTGAGCCGTTGGCGGTCGGCTGCGATTTTGGCGCGGTCGCCGTTGCCGCAGGCTTGGGCTTGTCCTTCGCGGGCTCCTTGCCGGCATTCTGGACGGGTTTCTTCGCGGCATCCTTGGCCGGGGCGCCAGCCGTCCCCTTGCTCGCGCCCTTTGCTGCGTCCTTGCCGGTTCCCTTGGCTGCTTCCTTAGGAGTTTCCTTAGGACTTTCCTTGGCCGATCCTTTGCCGGATCCCTTCGCGACGTCCTTGGCGGCTGGCTTCGCGGTGTCCTTGGCCCCTTCCGCAGGTGTCTCATTGGACTTGGCCCAGGCGGCGCAGCCGACCGACAGGCCTGCCATCAGGCAGACGACCAGACCGGTAGATCGCCATGTGGCACGAGGAAATGAGGTCACGGCGTTTCGTCGCCCCGAATCAGTCAAGTGGCTCAAGATCTAGCTGAATTTGATTGAATATGCGGACAAAATACCAACAGCCGCTTACCGCGGGCGGGTTTGCACCATCACCGCGGCAAAATCGCGGCCTAAACGGTGCGTGGCGCGGGAGCGGCCCTTTTACCGGCGGGATAGACCCGATATGAATGGGGCTTGCTCTCAAAACTCGCCGCGTACGGAGGAAGTCCATGGCAGCCAAGACGAAATTCCGGGGGTCGTTCACCGCCTTGGTCACGCCGTTCAAGAACGGCGCGCTCGACGAGGCGGCGTTCCGCTCCCTGGTCAACTGGCAGATTTCCGAGGGCACCAACGGCCTGGTCCCGGTCGGCACGACAGGCGAGAGCCCGACGCTCAGCCATGACGAGCACAAGAAGGTCGTCGAGTGGTGCATCGAGGAGGCCAAGGGCCGCGTTCCCGTGGTTGCCGGTGCCGGCTCCAACTCGACCAAGGAGGCGATCGAGCTGGCCCAGCACGCCGAGAAGGCGGGCGCGGACGCCGTGCTGGTGGTGACGCCCTACTACAACAAGCCGACCCAGGAAGGGATGTACCAGCACTTCAAGGCGATCAACGATGCGATCGGGATTCCGATCATCATCTACAACATCCCGCCGCGCTCGGTGATCGACATGTCGGTCGACACCATGACGCGGCTGTGGGAGCTGAAGAACATCGCCGGCGTCAAGGACGCCACCGCCAGCATGGTCCGCGTGTCGCAGCAGCGTGCGGCGATGGGCGAGGATTTCAACCAGCTCTCGGGCGAGGACGCGACCATCCTCGGCTACATGGCCCATGGCGGCCATGGCTGCATCTCGGTGACATCCAACGTCGCGCCGCGCCTGTGCTCGGAGTTCCACACCGCCTGGCAGAAGGGCGATCACGCCACCGCGCTGAAGCTGCACGACAAGCTGATGCCGCTGCACAACAACCTCTTCATCGAGAGCAATCCGGCGCCGATCAAGTACGCGATGTCGCTGCTCGGCAAGCTCGACGAGACGCTGCGGCTGCCGATGGTGCCGGTGTCCGAGCCGACGCGCGTTGCCGTGCGCAGCGCCATGGTGCATGCCGGCCTGATCAACTGACGCGGTAGCCTTTCCGGGGAGCCTTTCATGAGCGGGGTCGACGAAACGGGCAGGCGGATGCTCAAGGAGTTCCGCGAGTTCGCCATGAAGGGCAACGTCGTCGATCTCGCGGTCGGCGTCATCATCGGCGCAGCCTTCGGCGCCATCGTCACGTCGCTGGTTGGCGACGTGATCATGCCCTTGATCGGCGCCGTCACCGGCGGGCTCGACTTCTCGAACTACTTCACCCCCTTGTCGAAGACAGTCACCGCCACCAACTTAGCAGACGCCAAAAAGCAAGGCGCGGTCTTGGCTTGGGGCAGCTTCCTCACGCTGACGATCAACTTCATCATCATTGCCTTCGTGCTGTTCCTGGTGATCCGCGCCATCAACACGCTGAAGCGCAAGGAGGAGGCGGCACCGGCCGCTCCACCGAAGCCGTCGGCCGAGGTCGAGCTGCTGACCGAGATCCGCGATCTCCTCAAGAAGTCTTGACGCGCAAGCTTCACCCAAACTGTTAGCGTCCGCGCGTATCTCACTCGGGTTTTTTTGCCATGGCCGACAAGAATGAACGACCGATCAAGGTCATGGCGGAAAATCGCAAGGCCCGCTTCAACTATGCGATCGAGGATACGGTCGAGGCGGGCATTGCGCTGACCGGCACCGAGGTCAAGTCGATCCGCAACGGCAAGAGCACGATCGCGGAATCCTACGCCGACTCGAAGAACGGCGAGATCTGGCTGATCAACGCCACCATTCCCGAATATCTCCAGGGCAACCGCTTCAACCACGAGCCCAAGCGGCCGCGGAAGCTGCTGCTCCATCGCCGGCAGATCAACAAGCTGATCGGTGCGGTGGACCGCGAGGGCATGACGCTGATCCCGCTCAAGCTCTACTTCAACGAGCGCGGCCGCGCGAAATTGCAGCTGGCGGTTGCGAAGGGCAAGAAGCTGCACGACAAGCGCGAGACCGAGAAGAAGCGCGACTGGAGCCGGGAGAAGGGCCGCCTGCTGCGGGCGAGGGGATAGCGGGATGAATCAGAAGAACCTGCTCGAGGTCGACTGGAGCAGGATTCCGGCGCCGGCCGATGATGGAGGCGCCGCGCATCTGCCGGGCATGGTGCTGCCCGCGATCGGCCTGCTCGCGACCGACGACACGTCAGTGATGCTGTCGGCGCTCTCCGGCCGTACCGTGGTGTTCGCCTATCCCCGCACCGGGGAGCCCGGCAAGATCTCGCTGGTCGACGATTGGGACATGATCCCGGGCGCGCGCGGTTGCACGCCGCAGACCTGTGCGTTTCGCGACCTGTTCGCCGAGCTGAAGGCTGCCGGCGCCGCTCATGTGTTCGGCCTCTCGACCCAGAGCAACGCGTACCAGACCGAGATGGCCTCGCGCCTGCATCTGCCGTTCCCGGTGCTGTCGGACGAGAAGCTGGCGCTGACGCGCGCCCTCAATCTGCCGACCATGGAGGTCGCAGGCCTGACGCTGATCAAGCGCCTCGCGCTGATCATCGACGACGCCAAGGTCTCGCACGTGTTCTATCCGGTGTTTCCGCCCGACCGGAACGCCGGCGATGTCCTGGATTGGCTGAAGGCCAATCCCGTCAAAGGCTAGTCCAAGAGCTAGTCGAGGTCGGCCTTCACCTTCGCGAACACGGACCGGAACATGTCCGGCGTCAGCACGCCGGTGTTCGTGTTGTAGCGCGAGCAGTGATAGCTGTCGTAGAGCCTGAACGCGCCGGCCTGGTGCACCGCGCCGTGGCCGAAAGGGGCTTGCGAGCCCTTCAGATTCAGCGGCTTGAGCACGGTGTCGTGCGCAATCCGTCCGAGCGCGACGATCGCGCGCAGGTTCGGCATCGTCGCCAGAGTAGCCGCGAGAAACTGGCGGCAGGTGTTGATCTCGGCAGGCAGCGGCTTGTTCTGCGGTGGAACGCAATGCACGGCATTGGCGATGCGGCAGTCGACCAGCTTCAGCCCGTCATCGGGACGCGCCTGATAGGCGCCCTTGGCAAAGCCGTATTCGAGCAGCGTGGCGTAGAGCAGGTCGCCGGCATAGTCGCCGGTGAAGGGACGGCCGGTGCGGTTGGCGCCCTGCATGCCCGGCGCGAGGCCGACGATCAGGAGACGCGCCTTGATGTCTCCAAAGGGCGCGACCGGAGCGTTATGCCAGGACGGCTCGCGCGCGCGGTTCGCCTCGCGAAAGGCGACCAGGCGCGGACAGAGCGGACAGTCACGATCGGGGACGAGGGTGGGGGGCTGGCGGCCTGACCGGGTCGCCTCACTCCTCAAAGTCGTCATCGCCCCTCGGCGCCATCGTGGTCGCGCGCTGGAGGAATTGCGGGGCGTGGTGGCGGGCCTCGCGATCGCCGCGATCGCGCGGGGCGGGGCGTTCGGACGGGTCGCGACCGAGCTTGGACTGCAGCTCGACGAGGTCGGTGAAGACGTCGGCCTGGCGGCGCAGCTCGTCGGCGATCATCGGCGGCTGGCTGGCGATGGTCGAGACCACCGTGACCCGCACGCCGCGGCGCTGGACGGCCTCGACCAGGGAGCGGAAGTCGCCGTCACCGGAGAACAGCACCATCTGGTCGATGTGCTCGGCGAGCTCCATGGCGTCCACGGCGAGCTCGATGTCCATGTTGCCCTTGACCTTGCGGCGGCCGGAGGCGTCGATGAACTCCTTGGTCGCCTTGGTGACGACGGTGTAGCCGTTGTAGTCCAGCCAGTCGATCAGCGGGCGGATCGAGGAGTATTCCTGATCCTCGATGATGGCGGTGTAGTAGAAAGCCCGCAACAGCGTCCCGCGGCTCTGAAACTCCTTCAGCAGGCGCTTATAGTCGATGTCGAAGCCCAGAGTTTTCGCCGTCGCGTAGAGATTGGCCCCGTCGATGAAGAGCGCGATCTTGTTGGTAGGAGAAGGTGACATTCAGTTTGCTCGCGAAGTGCTCGTGATTGATCGTTTATTGTTGGCGCGGCAGCAGGCCGCGCAGTTCTAGAGTGCCGCCGAAACCCGTCGAAACCGCAAATCCGGAGAAGTCGGGGCAATCAAGGTATAGTTATGGCGAACACTCAAACACCCGGAGCCGCCCTCAATGGCAGCCCTGGAAATCGCCCATCCCAGCCCCAATGTGGGGGTAGCAGAGCCATTTGGCGAGGCCAAATCACAAATTGGCCTTGCGAAATTGTCTTGGCCCCTATAACTAGCCCCAATCATCCACATATTTCGTCCCACCCACAACGGAGCGACAGTCCATGGCTCGCGTCACCGTAGAAGATTGCATCGACAAGGTCGATAACCGGTTTGACCTGGTCCTGCTGGCCGCCCACCGTGCCCGCATGATTTCGTCAGGGTCACAACTAACGGTTGACCGCGATAACGACAAGAACCCTGTTGTGTCTTTGCGTGAAATTGCGGACACGACCATCTCTCCGGAGGACCTCCGCGAGGAGCTGGTGCACTCGCTCCAGAAGTTCGTCGAGGTCGACGAGCCCGAGCCCGACACGGTGCCGCTGATCGGTTCCGCCGGCGCCAGCGTCGATGCGGACGACACCGAAGTTGCGGTTGAGCGCATGACCGAAGAGGAGCTCCTGAAGGGCCTCGAGGGCCTCGCGCCGCCGGAAGAGCAGCCCGAGGAAGACGAGTAAATCGTCCCGTCGCAATCGTCGAATTCTTGTGATCTTATCAAAGGCCCGAACCTGTGTTCGGGCCTTTGCTTTTGTTGGCGTTTTCGTGGTTACCATAGTGTTGTCGGTTCGCGCCGCGCACCTGTCACCGAATTGATCGGACGCGCGCGGGATCGGAGCTAAGATGTATACAACGGGCCGCATCGAGGTCCGTTTGAAGGCAGGACGGCATGGTGTATCGACGCCGCAGATCAACGCAGATGCAGGCCGCAACCGAATCGGTTGCCGTGGCCCCGACTGCGTCGGTGGCGCGCCCGGCCAAGCCGCGTACGCGCATGATGCGTCAATATGACCTCGTCGAGCGCGTCAGGTCCTACAATCCCAACACCAACGAAGATCTGCTGAACCGCGCCTATGTCTACGCCATGAAGGCGCACGGCTCGCAGACGCGGGCCTCGGGCGATCCGTATTTCTCGCACCCGCTCGAAGTGGCGGCGATTCTCACCGACCTGAAGCTCGACGACGCCACCATCGTGGCTGCGCTGCTGCACGACACGATCGAGGATACCGAGGCGACGCGGGCCGAGATCGACCAGATCTTCGGGCCCGAGATCGGCGCGCTGGTCGAGGGCCTGACCAAGCTGAAGCGGCTGGAACTGGTGTCGCGCGAGGCCAAGCAGGCCGAGAACCTGCGCAAATTGTTGCTGGCGATTGCCGACGATGTCCGCGTGCTCCTGGTGAAGCTCGCCGACCGCCTGCACAACATGCGCACGCTGGAATTCGTGCCGACGGAATCGCGCAGGCGCATTGCCGAGGAGACGCTCGACATCTACGCGCCGCTCGCCGGGCGCATGGGCATGCAGGAAATGCGCGAGGAGCTGGAGGATCTGTCCTTCCGCACGCTCGACCCCGAGGCCTATTCGGTGGTGATGCAGCGGCTCGATGCGCTCGCCGAGCGCAACCGCAATCTGATCGGCGAGATCGAGGCCCAGCTCTCCAACAATCTGCGCCACCGGGGCCTTGGCGCAAGGGTCTATGGCCGCCGCAAGAAGCCGTTCTCGATCTGGACCAAGATGGAGCGCAAATCGGTCGGCTTCGAGCAATTGTCCGACATCTTCGGCTTCCGCGTCGTCGTCAACGACATCGAGGCCTGCTATCGCGCGCTCGGCATCGTTCACACCACCTGGCCGGTCGTGCCGGGGCGCTTCAAGGACTACATCTCGACGCCGAAGCAGAACGACTACCGCTCGATCCACACCACCGTGATCGGTCCGGGCAACCAGCGCGCCGAGCTCCAGATCCGCACCGAGGCGATGGACCAGATCGCCGAGCGCGGCATTGCCGCGCACGTGTTCTACAAGGAAGGCGCGGGCTCGCCGACCGAGTTCCTCAAGCGCGAATCCAACGCGTTCGCCTGGCTGCGCCACACCGTCGGAATCCTCTCGGAGAGTGCCAACCCCGAGGAATTCCTCGAGCACACCAAGCTCGAGCTGTTCCACGACCAGGTGTTCTGCTTCACCCCGAAGGGCAAGCTGATCGCGCTGCCGCGCCACGCCAATGTGATCGACTTCGCTTACGCGGTGCACACCGACGTCGGCAACAGCGCGGTGGGCTGCAAGATCAACGGCAAGTTTTCGCCGCTGTCCTCGGAGCTCCAGAACGGTGACGAGGTCGAGGTGCTGACCTCGGAGGCGCAATCGGCGCCGCCGTCCGCCTGGGAGACGCTCGCGGTCACCGGCAAGGCGCGCGCCGCGATCCGCCGCGCCACGCGCACCGCCGTGCGCGACCAATATGTCGGTCTCGGCCGGCGCATCGTCGAGCGCCTGTTCGAGCGCGCCAAGATCGAATACGCCGACGACAAACTCAAGGGCGCGCTGCCGCGGCTTGCGCGTACCTCGATCGAGGACGTCATGGCGGCTGTGGGGCGCGGCGAGATCAAGGCCTCCCACGTCGCGCGCGCGATGTATCCCGACTACAAGGAGGAGCGCGTCGCCCGCTACGGCATCAAGAAGGGGCTTGCCGCCAAGCTCAAGGAGAAGGCGGCCTCCGAGCCGCCGCGAACCCCGGTCGCGATCCCGATCCGCGGCATCAATTCCGACCTGCCGGTGAAGTTCGCGCCGAACGGCGGCGCGGTGCCCGGCGACCGCATCGTCGGCATCGTCACGCCGGGTGAGGGCATCACCATCTATCCGATCCAGGCGCCGGCGTTGAAGGATTTCGAGGAGGAGCCGGAGCGCTGGCTCGACGTGCGCTGGGACATCGAGGACACCGCGCCGCAGCGCTTCCCGGCCCGCATCAGGGTCGAGAACGTCAACGAGCCCGGCGCGCTCGCGCAGATCGCGACGGTGATCGCCGAGCATGACGGCAACATCGACAATATCAGCATGCAGCGCCGCTCGCCTGACTTCACGGAGACGACGATCGATCTCGAAGTCTACGACCTGAAGCACCTGAGCGCGATCCTGGCCCAGTTGCGTGCGAAGGCGGTCGTCGCCCGCGTCGAACGTGTTAATGGATGAAGCTCGTCGTTGCCGGGCTTGACCCGGCAACCCATCTCTTCGAAGAGGATGGATGCGCGGGTCAGGCCCGCGCATGACAAGTTGAGAGAGTTCTAGAATGCCCGCTTCTCCGCTCCGCCTCGGCGTCAATGTCGACCATGTCGCGACCCTGCGTAACGCGCGCGGCGGCCGTAATCCCGATCCGGTGCGCGCCGCGCTGCTGGCGATCGAGGCCGGCGCCGACGGCATCACCGCGCATCTGCGCGAGGATCGCCGGCACATCCGCGACGAGGACATGGCGCGGCTGAAGGCCGAGATCTCCATGCCGCTCAATTTCGAGATGGCGGCGACCGACGACATGATGCGCATCTCGCTCGCCACCAGGCCGCATGCGGTGTGCCTCGTGCCGGAGCGCCGGCAGGAGGTGACGACCGAGGGCGGACTGGACGTGGTCGGCCAGCACAATGCGCTCGCGCCCTACATCGCCCGGCTGAACGATGCCGGCATCCGCGTCTCCTTGTTCATCGCCGCCGACCCCGCGCAGATCGAGATGGCGGCGCGGCTGCGTGCGCCTGTCATTGAGATCCACACCGGCGCCTGGTGCGACGCCGTCGTCGACGGCCACACCGAGAAGGCCGGGGCCGAATGGCAGCGGATCGTGGCGGGCGTGAAGCTGGCGAAGGAAGCGGGGCTGGAGGTCCACGCCGGCCACGGGCTCGATTATGCGACGGCGGAGACGATCGCAGCTCTGCCTGACATCATGGAGCTCAACATCGGCTACTACATGATCGGCGAAGCCTTGTTCGTCGGTCTTGCCGAGACGGTGCGCAGCATGCGCGCGTCGATGGACCGCGGACGGAGCCGGGCATGATCATTGGCATCGGCTCCGACCTGATCGACATCACCCGCGTCGGCAAGGTGATCGAGCGCCATGGCGAGCGTTTCCTCGACCGCATCTTCACCGCGGCCGAGCGGGCCAAGGCGGAGCGGCGCGCCAAGAACGAGAAGATGGTGGTGGCGACCTACGCCAAGCGCTTTGCCGCCAAGGAGGCCTGCTCGAAGGCGCTCGGCACCGGGATCAGGCGCGGCGTCTGGTGGCGCGACATGGGGGTGGTCAACCTGCCGGGAGGACGGCCGACCATGCAGCTGACCGGCGGCGCCCTAGTCCGGCTCCAGGCCCTGACGCCTGCCGGCTTCGAGGCACGGATCGACCTGTCGATCACCGATGACTGGCCGCTCGCACAGGCCTTCGTCATCATTTCAGCCGTTCCGCTGGCCAAGTCCTGACCGTTCCAGGCTCATTTTATAATTCTTATTAAAAATCAATATCTTATACAGTTTTGATGCGATCCTTGATTGCGTGGTCTCCGACAACCGTCTAAAAGTCCGCGGACGCAAATCAGGCTGGGCGAATTCGGCTTTACGCCGGAATTGGCCCTCATTATCAGAATCAGGACAATCTCCTTGGGCCGCGAAGCAATGGGCTGTTCGCGGGAGGAGGGCGCTCTGTGACCGCCGGCCGGAATTGAGAGAGCAATGAGCGTGACTTCGGGAACGAAAACTGAAAGCGGCGTCGGCGAAACGATCCGGGTCGTGATCCACGCTCTCCTGATCGCGCTCGTGATCCGCACCTTTCTGTTCCAGCCGTTCAACATTCCGTCCGGCTCGATGAAGGCGACGCTGCTGGTCGGCGACTATCTGTTCGTCTCGAAATATTCCTACGGCTATAGCCACTACTCGATCCCGTTCTCGCCGCCGCTGTTCTCGGGGCGGGTCTGGGGCTCGGACCCGAACCGCGGCGACATCGTCGTGTTCCGCCTGCCCAAGGACGATTCCACCGACTACATCAAGCGCGTGATCGGGCTTCCCGGCGACCGCGTCCAGATGAAGGACGGGCTGCTCTACATCAACGACACCCCGGTCGAGCGGCAGCGCATGAGCGAATATGTCGGCGAGGATCCGTGCGGCTCCGAAGGCGGCGGTATCTCCCGGGTGAAGCGCTGGAAGGAAACGCTGCCGAACGGCGTGTCCTATGAGACGCTAGATTGCGCCGACAACGGCTACATGGACACCACCAACGTCTACACGGTGCCAGCGGGCCATTTCTTCATGATGGGCGACAATCGCGACAATTCCACCGACAGCCGCTTCCTCGGCCAGGTCGGCTATGTGCCGCAGGAGAATTTGATCGGCCGCGCCCAAATGATCTTCTTCTCCATCGCCGAAGGCGAGCATGCCTGGATGTTCTGGCGCTGGCCGTGGGCGGTGCGCTGGAATCGCTTCTTCAAAATCGTCCGATGAAAGACGAAGCCAAGGACATCACGACCCAGCCGACCGAAGCGCAAGCCGCTCCTGACGGCGAAGCTGTGACCAAGACGCCTGCCAAGAAGAAGCGGGCGCGGAGCAGCAAGGCCAAGGGCACGGATGCGAACGCGGCGCTCGAGGCGCGCATCGGCCACAGCTTCGCCGACCCGAACCTGCTGATGCAGGGGATCACGCATGTCTCGGCGCTGAAGTCCGGGCGCAAGCGCGGCGACAGCTATCAGCGGCTGGAATTCCTCGGCGACCACGTGCTCGGGCTGGTCGTTTCCGACATGCTCTACCACGCCTTCCCGAACGCCGACGAAGGCGAGCTGTCCAAGCGGCTCGCCGAACTGGTGCGCAAGGAGAGCTGCGCGGACGTCGCCAAATCGCTCGGGCTGCTCGACGACATCAAGCTCGGTTCGGTCGGCCCCAGCGCCGACGCCCGCCTGCGCAAGAGCGTGCTCGGCGACATCTGCGAGGCCGTAATCGGCGCCATCTTCCTCGACGGCGGCCATGCGGCGGCGGCCGAATTCGTCAAGCGCAACTGGACCGAGCGCATGCACAAGCCGCGGCGTCCCTTGCGCGATCCCAAGACCGTGCTCCAGGAATGGGCGCAGGGGAAGGGACTGCCGACGCCGGTCTATCGCGAGGTCGAGCGCACCGGCCCGCATCACGATCCGCAGTTCCGCGTCGCGGTGGACCTGCCGGGACTGGCGCCGGCCGAGGGCATCGGCGGCAGCAAGCGCGCGGCAGAGAAGGTGGCGGCCTCGGTGATGATCGAACGTGAAGGCGTTGGCGGCGGCAATGACGGTTGAAGCAAGCGGCGAGGCGCCCGCCGCGACGCGCTGCGGCTTCGTTGCGCTCATTGGCGCACCGAATGTCGGCAAGTCCACGCTGGTCAACGCGCTGGTCGGTGCCAAGGTCACGATCGTCTCGCGCAAGGTGCAGACCACGCGCGCGCTGATCCGCGGCATCGTCATCGAGAACAACGCGCAGATCATCCTGGTCGACACGCCCGGCATCTTCTCGCCCAAGCGCAGGCTGGACCGGGCCATGGTCTCGACCGCCTGGAGCGGGGCGCATGACGCCGATCTCGTCTGCGTGCTGCTGGATGCCAAGACCGGCATCGACGAGGAGGCCGAGGCGATCCTCGCCAAGGCAGCCAGCGTCAATCACGAGAAGATCCTGGTCATCAACAAGGTCGACCTGGTCCAGCGCGAGAAGCTGCTGGCGCTGGCGCAGGCCGCCAACGAGCGCATGCCGTTCGCCAAAACCTTCATGATCGCGGCGATCTCCGGCGACGGCGTCGACGACATCCGCTCTACGCTGGCCGAGATGGTGCCGCCGGGACCGTTCCTCTATCCCGAGGACCAGATGTCGGACGCGCCGATGCGGCACCTGGCGGCCGAGATCACGCGCGAAAAGATCTATCGCAAGCTGCACCAGGAATTGCCCTACCAGTCCACGGTCGAGACCGACAAGTGGGAGGAGCGCAAGGACAAGTCGGTGCGGATCGAGCAGACGATCTTCGTCGAGCGCGAAAGCCAGCGCAAGATCGTGCTCGGCAAGGGCGGCGCCACCATCAAGTCGATCGGCGCGGACTCGCGCAAGGAGCTCAGTGAGATCCTCGGCGTGCCGGTGCACCTGTTCCTGTTCGTCAAGGTGCGCGAGAACTGGGGCGACGATCCCGATCGCTATCGCGAGATGGGCCTGGAATTTCCCAAAGAATAAGCAAGAACAGATCGGTATCCGATGAGCGTGCCCACGAACGTCCGGCGCTTCGAAGCGCTGCTCTATGCGTCGTTGATGCTGGATGCGCTGTCAGTGGCGGTGCAGGACCGTACGCCCAATGCCGAGATGACCGAGCAGATGATCATGACGGCGACGCTGCTCGCCGGCGGCATGATCCTGCTGCTGGTCTATTTCGTCTGGCTGGCTGCGCGTTGGCGCAAGAACTGGCCGCGCTGGGTGCTGGCCGCGGCCCTGGTGCTGTCGGTGATCTCGCTCGGCCAGATCATCGGCGAGAAGGGCATGGAGCTCGACAGCGCCATCGAGATCGTCTCCTGCGTGCTGACGACGATGGGCCTGTATTTCTCCTTCAGCGGCGACGCGCAGGGCTGGTTCAACGCGTGAGTTCTGGTGTCCCGGACAAGGTGCGGCGCGTGAGCGCTGCGCCGCAGAGCCGGGACCCAGTCGGTGCGGAGCGATGGGCCCCGGCTCGGCAACGCGTCGCTTGTGCGCCGCGTTTTGTCCGGGGCACGAGTGAGTGCGATCGGCGCTGAAATCCTGTAAGCTTCATCCCATGGAATGGACCGACGAAGGCATCGTGCTGGGGGTGCGGCGGCATGGCGAGAGCAGCGCCATCGTCGAGCTGCTGACGCGCGAACACGGCCGCCATCTCGGCCTCGTCCGCGGCGGCGCCGGCTCGCGGATGCGGCCCTTGCTGCAACCGGGCAACAGCGTCTGCGCGGTGTGGCGGGCGCGGCTCGACGAGCATCTCGGCACCTACGCGGTCGAGGGCCTGAAGCTGCGTGCGGCCACGCTGCTGGCCTCGTCCCACGGCGTCTACGGCATCACCCATCTCGCCTCGATTGCGCGGCTTCTTCCCGAGCGCGATCCGCACGAGGAGATCTTTGCGCGGCTCGAACATTCGCTCGACGATTTCGACGACATCGGCAGCGCCGCCGTCCACGTGATCCATTTCGAGCTGGCGATGCTCGCCGAGCTCGGCTTCGGGCTCGCGCTGGACAATTGCGCGGTGACCGGGGAGACCACGGACCTGATCTACGTTTCGCCGAAATCCGGTGGTGCGGTGTCGCGGGGCGCGGGCGAGCCATGGCGCGACCGGCTGTTGCGCCTGCCGCCGTTCCTGCGCCAGGGCGAAACCGCGAGCGAGCTCACCGACCAGGATCTCCAGGACGGCTTTCGGTTGACCGGATTGTTCCTGCTGCGCCACGTGCTGGAGCCGCGCGGGCAAGTCCATTCCGACGCGCGGGCCGGCTTCATCAACGCCTTGATGCGGCAGCAGGCGAGGGCGGCGATCCCGGCGCCATGACGTCAGCGCGGCTCTGTATTGCCTGATCAGGCGAAATATCCCGGAACCAAACCGGGTTTCCCGGATTGGCCCGTGGGGTTCCAACCCGGGGATAACCTGATGCTGATCAAGGGACTTATTGTGTCGGCAGCGCTGATTGCGCTGGCGCCGGACGCCCTCGCAGGCGAACAAACAGGACTGGTCCGCCGTGCCTCCTGCACGGTCGTCAGGTTCTATGTGGCCAAATATTCGGCAGCAGCCGCAGAGGCATGGGCCCGGTCCAAGGGCGCGACGGAAGCGGAGATCGAGGCTGCCCGGCGCTGCTTGACCAACGCGCCGACCACGACTCAGGCCCAAAATCCCCATACGACCCAGACTGTGACCGCAGGCTGGGCGGGGCAGTAAGCCGCCCGCGGAACCAATCCATCCTTGCCCGATTCGCTTCCACGGTTTAACCGGGCGGCATGGGAAAACGATTGATTCCGCCGGAACCGGCCGAAATCCATGAGGTGCCGCTGCGTGAGGCGCTGGAAGAGCGCTATCTCGCCTATGCGCTCTCCACCATCATGCATCGTGCGCTGCCGGACGCACGCGACGGCCTGAAGCCGGTGCACCGGCGCATCCTCTACGGCATGCGCCTGCTCAGGCTCGACCCCGGCACGGCTTTCAAGAAATCCGCCAAGATCGTCGGCGACGTGATGGGCTCGTTCCATCCGCACGGCGACCAGGCGATCTACGACGCCATGGTGCGCCTCGCGCAGGATTTCTCCTCGCGCTACCCGCTGGTCGACGGCCAGGGCAATTTCGGCAATATCGACGGCGATAACCCCGCCGCCTACCGCTACACCGAAGCGCGCATGACCGACGTCGCGCGGCTTCTGCTCGAGGGCATCGACGAGGACGGCGTCGAATTCCGCCCCAATTACGACGGCCAGTCGAAGGAGCCGGTCGTTCTGCCCGGCGGCTTCCCGAACCTGCTCGCCAACGGCGCGCAGGGCATCGCGGTCGGCATGGCGACCTCGATCCCGCCGCACAACGCCGCCGAGCTGTGCGACGCCGCGCTGCATCTGATCGAGAAGCCCGACGCGAAGTCCAAGGCGCTGCTGAAGTGGGTCAAGGGCCCGGACTTTCCGACCGGCGGCATCTGCGTCGATTCCAAGCAGGCCATCGCTGAAGCCTACACCACCGGCCGCGGCTCGTTCCGCGTTCGCGCCAGGTGGGAGCAGGAAGAGGGCGCGCGCGGCACCTGGGTCGTCGTCGTCACCGAGATCCCCTTCCTGGTGCAGAAGTCGCGCCTGATCGAGAAGATCGCCGAGCTCCAGGACCAGAAGAAGCTGCCGCTGGTCGGCGACGTCAGGGACGAATCGGCCGAAGACGTCCGCATCGTGATCGAGCCGAAGTCGAAGAACGTCGATCCGGCGCTGATGATGGAATCGCTGTTCCGGCTGACCGAGCTCGAGAACAAGATTCCGCTGAACCTCAACGTGCTGATCAAGGGCCGCATCCCCAAGGTCGTGGGGCTCGCGGAGTGCCTGCGTGAATGGCTCGACCATCTGCGCGACGTCCTGATCCGGCGCAGCAACTACCGCAAGGCGCAGATCGAGCATCGGCTGGAAGTTCTCGGCGGCTTCCTGATCGCCTATCTGAACATCGACAAGGTGATCAAGATCATCCGCACCGAGGATGAGCCGAAGCCGGCGCTGATGAAGGCGTTCAAGCTCACCGAGGTGCAGGCCGAAGCCATCCTCAACATGCGGCTCCGCTCGTTGCGCAAGCTCGAGGAAATGGAGATCCGCACCGAGGACAAGAACCTGCGCAACGAGCTCAAGGGCATCAATGCGGTGCTCGCCTCGGAAGCCGAGCAGTGGAAGAAGGTCGGCGAGCAGGTCGGCAAGGTCCGCGACATGTTCGGGCCGAAGACGCCGCTCGGCAAGCGCCGCACCACCTTTGCCGATGCGCCCGAGCACGATCTCGCCGCGATCGAGGAGGCCTTCGTCGAGCGCGAGCCGGTGACGGTCGTCGTCTCCGACAAGGGCTGGATCCGCACCATGAAGGGGCATGTCGAGGATCTCTCGGGCCTTGCCTTCAAGCAGGACGACAAGCTCGGCTTCGCGTTCTTCGCGGAGACGACGTCGAAGCTGCTGCTGTTCGCCACCAACGGCAAGTTCTACTCGCTCGATGTCGCGAAACTTCCGGGCGGGCGCGGTCACGGCGAGCCGATCCGCCTGTTCATCGACCTCGAGCAGGAGGCGGCGCCCGTCGCGCTGTTCGTCAACAAGGGTGGACGCAAATTCCTGGTCGCGAGCCACGAGGGCCAGGGCTTTGTCGTCAACGAGGACGACTGCGTCGGCACCACCAAGAAGGGCAAGCAGGTCCTCAACGTCGACATGCCGAACGAGGCACGCACGGTCACCGAGGTGGTCGGCAACACCGTCGCGGTCATCGGCGAGAACCGCAAGATGCTGGTGTTCCCGCTCGACCAGGTGCCGGAGATGGCCCGCGGCCGCGGCGTCCGCTTGCAGAAGTACAAGGACGGTGGTCTCTCCGACGTCGTCGTGTTCGACGCCAAGGCAGGCCTGACCTGGAAGGACTCCGCGGGCCGCGAATTCTCCGCGACCATGAAGGAGCTCGCCGAGTGGCAGGGCACCCGCGCCGACGCCGGCCGCCTGCCGCCGAAGGGATTCCCGAAGTCGAACAAGTTCAGCCGGGGGATCGAGTAGGGCGGGCTACTTCTACAGCACTGGTGTCATGCCCCGCGAAGGCGGGGCATCCAGTACGCCGCAGCTTCTCCGTATCCCTCCGCCGTCTCTGGAATACTGGATCGCCCGGTCAAGCCGGGCGATGACACTGACGGTGTGGCGCGCAAACGCTTGGCTGATAGTCATGAGCGCATAAGTGTCTCCGTTGATCGGGCACGAACATTGCTTTTTCTTCGGCTGCAAACGAACTCTCAAGAAGCAGCAAAAGGCACCAATGTTCAAACCAAAGTCTTTCATTCCGGCGCTGTTTGCCCTCGCGCTGGTTGCGGCGCCGGCGCATGCGGCGGGCAATCTCGTTGCGGTGCTCGAGGCGGAGATCGTCACGCTCGATCCGCATTTTTCCACGGCCTATATTTCGCGCACGTTCGGCTACATGGTGTTCGACACGCTGTTCGCGAAGGATTCCAAGGGCGACGTCAAGCCGCAGATGGTGCAGGACTGGAAGGTCTCGCCCGACGGCCTGACCTACAGCTTCACGCTGCGCGACGGCTTGAAGTGGCATGACGGCCAGCCGGTCACGGCGGCCGATTGCGTGGCGTCACTGCGCCGCTGGGGCACCCGCAGCGCGCTCGGCCGCCGCATCTTCGCCATCACGGCCTCGCTCGAGCCGACGGACGCCAAGACGTTCGTGTTGACGCTGAAGGAGCCGTCCGGCCTCGTCATCGACGCGCTCGGCAATCCCGTCAGCCCGGTCGCCTTCATGATGCCCGAGCGCATTGCCAAGACGCCCGGCGACCAGCGCATCACCGAGATCGTCGGCTCCGGCCCGTTCATCTACAGCAAGGCCGATCACCGCACCGGCGACCGCATGATCCTGAAGAAATTCGCCGACTATGTGCCGCGGTCCGAGCCCGCCGACTTCCTCGCCGGCGGCAAGCGCGTCAATGTCGACACGCTCGAGATCCGCGTCATTCCGGACGGTGCGACCGCGGCGTCCGCGCTCCAGGCCGGCGAGGTCGACTTCATGCAATACGCGCCGTTCGATCTGCTGCCGACGCTCGAGAAGAACTCCCGCGTGAAACTGGTCAATTTCACCGGCGGCAACATGTTCGCCGGCGCCTATCGCCTCAACGCTGCTTCGAAACCGTTCGACGATCCCGCGATCCGGCGCGTGCTGTGGAAGCTGGTCGACCAGCGCGAAGTGCTGGATGCGCTCGGTCTCGATGCCAAATACGCCACGCCCTGCGCGACCTTCTTCACATGCGGCACCACCTATGACAGCAAGGCCGGCACGGAAGCCGCCGCAAAGCCGTCGATCGAAGCGGCGAAGGCCGCGCTGAAGGCGACGAAATATGCCGGCGAGCCCGTTGTCGTCATGGAGGCCAACGACCTCGAAGCCCCGCGCGTCTCGGCACAGGTGCTGGCCGAGCGGCTGAAGCAGGCCGGTTTCAACGTCGATCTCCAGGTGATGGATTGGGCGAGCGTGCTGGCGCGCCGCGCCAAGAAGGAGGGCTGGAGCGTCTATGGCGTTCACGCCGGCGGCTTCGATCTCGGCTCGCCGCTGACCAACGTCATGGTCGCCTTCAATTGCGCCGACTTCACCGGCTGGCAATGCGATGCGCGCATCACACCACTCATGGAAGCCTTCGCCAAGGCGCCCGCCGAGGAGGATCGCAAGAAGATCGCGGCCGAGATCCAGACGGTGATGTACGATCAGGCGCCCGGGATTCCGTGGGGCCAGTTCGCCCAGCCGGCGCTTTCTCGCGCGGCGCTTCGCAATCTGATACCGTCCGCCATCCCGGTGTTCTGGAACGTTGAGAAGTAACACGATGTACGATGTCATTGTTGTCGGCGGAGGCTCCGCCGGCGCCGCTGTTGCGGCACGGCTCTCCGAGGATCCCGCACGTCGCGTCCTGTTGCTCGAAGCGGGCCTCGACTGGCGCGCCGACGAGGCGCCCTGGGAGGTGATGACGCCGAATCCCATCCCGATCATCCACAAGCGCGAGTATCAGGAGAAATGGCAGTGGCCTGATCTCCTGACGCGCCGCGTGGCCGGGCAGGAGCCGCGCTTCTACTGGCGCGGCAAGGGGCTGGGCGGCTCGTCGATGATGAACGGCCAGATCGCCATCCGCGGCGTTGCGGATGCGTTCGACGAATGGGCGGCCAATGGCTGCACCGGCTGGTCGGCGAAGGAGGTGATGCCGCTGTTCTCGGTGATCGAGGACGACATGGAATTCGGCGACGCCGAGGGACATGGACGCGGCGGACCGCTGCCGGTCTATCGCGCGCCACCCGAGAAGTGGGGACCGATCGATCGCGGCTTGCGCGATGCCGCGCTGGCAAGCGGCTATCCCTGGTGCGCAGATGTCAACGGCCCTGATGGCGAGGGCGTCGCCTGCTATCCCATCAACAGCCGCGACAGCCGCCGCATCACGACCAATGAAGGCTACCTCGAGCCCGCGCGCGGCCGCGCCAATCTGGAAATTCGCGGGCATGCGCTGGTCGATCGCGTGCTGATCAGCGACGGCCGTGCGACCGGCGTCCGCGTCCACATCGAGGGGCAGGGCACGAGCGATATCGGTGCGCGCCAGATCGTGCTGTGCGCTGGCGCGATCCACAGCCCGGCGATCCTGCTGCGCTCGGGCATTGGCCCGGCCGACGAGTTGAAGGCGATGGGGATTGCGGTCGAGCGCGATTTGCCGGTCGGCCGCCACTTCTTCGACCATCCGCTGTTTCGCGCCACGATCCAGCTCCACGAAAATCTGCGTCCCGCCGACCCGGACACCCGCCATACCAATTGCTGCGTGACCTATTCGTCCGGCCTCGCCAATGGCGGCAAGCGCGACATGATCCTGATTGCCTTCAACCACCGCGGCATCGGTGTGCCCGGCGCGATCGGCGCCGGACTGTTCAACGCGTATTCGCGGGGCACGCTCAAATTGGCCTCGACCGATCCCGCGATCGATCCTGTTGTCGAGGAGAACATGCTGGCCGATCCCCGCGACATGCTGCGCATGATGGATGCGGTGAAGCGACTGGCCGTGATCACGTCCCAGCCGGCGCTATCAGGCATTGCCGACTGGATCAGGCTGACCGACACCGATCTGACGCTTCCGCAAGCCGCGGCGCTGCCGGATCACGAGCTCGATGCGCTGCTGCGCCGTGAGACCGGAGACATCCAGCACGCCGCCGGCAGTTGTCGCATGAGCGGCGTCAACGATGCCGACGGTGTCGTCAACCCCGACGGCACGGTGAAGGGCATCGCGGGCTTGCGCGTCGCCGACGCCTCGATCATGCCCTCGGATTGCCGGGCCAACACCCACTTCACGACGGTGGTGATCGGGGAAGCGATTGCGCGGATGATGATGCGATAGTTTCTACTGCGTCAAATTCCACTTATCCCGTCATCCTGAGAGCCTGACCGAAAAAGGTGAGCGGCTTTAGCTGGCCTGTGATTCCTTCGGATTTGCAAAGATTCGAGGGAGGACACCATGCCGTGGACCAAAGCCGCTCGTATCAAGTATCAGCGCAGTGGACTGCGTTACACAAGTGATCTGACCGATGCAGAGTGGGCGTTGATCTCCCGGAAGATGCCGCCGCGACGGCGATTGGGCCGGCCGCGGGAGGTTAATCTGCGCGAGATCGTGCAGGCGATCTTCTATATTCTGTCGAGCGGCTGCCAGTGGCGAGCCTTGCCGAAGGAGTTCCCGCCATACTCGACGGTTCAGGGCTATTTTTACG